>DATHMV010000059.1:0-5105 GCA_035486715.1 Candidatus Aquilonibacter sp. | reverse complement strand
GAAGACGCCTGTGCTCTGCGGGTCCATCCACATTCTGTTGGGATGGTTGGGGATGAGGTCTGTTTTGCCGGCGAGCTCCGGCACCCAAAAGCTGTGGTCGGTGTCGGCCGAGAGCAATTGCAGGAACGTCGGCGTCGGATGATCAGGATTGCTCACCGGAATGTGCAGTTCGTTGGCGGTGACGATTCCCAGTTTCGGATAGCGAAACTCCCACCAGTATTGATGTCCAATGACGGTGACCTCCATGGCACCCACCGGTTCTGGAGCATCCTGGACGGCATGGATGACTCGGGCTGTGGCCAAGAAGAGGACAACCACAATCAGGGTCGGAATGATCGTCCAGGCCAGCTCAATCTGCGTGCTTCCATATACTTGAGCCGGCTCGCGGCCGGCATCGATCGCGCGCATACGGAACTTGACTACGGAATAGAACAGTAATGCAAAAACAACGACAAAAATGATTCCCGTGATGACAAGCACAAAAATTGACAAGTCCGCAATTGATTTGGCTGGGGTGGAGGCGGGAGAGAAGATGTTCGTGCCATTACTGGGTGTCCCGTCTGGCCCAACCGCACAAAGTGGGGTGGTAGACCAAAACGGGAGAAGTACGATTTGCCAGCCGCGAGACAAGACCGATTTCGTTCTTCGCCCGAACATTTCTTTTTTTCGGTTCTTCACTTCCGACTTGCGCGCCATCGCCAGACCTTACCTTCTTCTAATTACCCTTCGCAAAGCAGCCTACAACGGGGCGCTGCTCGCGATCCTGCTGACGGGAGTTCGGGCTCAACTCACGGCTCGTTGCTGATGCTTCCAGAAACGCTCGCGCAGGCTCTTCTTCAGCACCTTGCCGGAACTGCTCTTGGGCAGATCCGATTCTAAGAATTCGACGCGCCTGGGGACCTTATAACTCGCTAGGCTTCGGCGGCAGAACGCAACCAACTCATCAGCAGTAAGAGTTGCGTCTGGCTTGAGGGTTACGCATGCCATCACAAGTTCGCCCCATTGCGGATCGGGGATGCCGAACACGGCTACTTCACGAACGGCGCGGTGTTCGTAGACCACTGCCTCGACCTCTCCCGAATAAACGTTCTCCCCGCCGGTAACAATCATGTCTTTTAGGCGGTCGAGGATGTAAAAATATCCCGCAGTGTCCTGATAGCCGATATCTCCAGTACGAAAGAATCCGTCGCGAAACGCTTCAGTAGTTTCTTCAGGATTGTTCCAGTAGCCCCGCATGACGTTGGCGCCTCGTGCGATCAGTTCGCCTGCCTGTCCCGAATCGACTTGTTTCCCCGAAGTGTCTGCCACCAGAAGATCGACCCCGGGACAAGGGCGTCCGCACGATATCAGCTTGTCTTCGGTGTGCTCCTGGTCCTGCAAGCCCGTAAGAAAACCCGTTTCACTTAGCCCATACACTTGAATCAACTTGACCTTTGGGAGGAGTTCTCGCGTCCGATGGATGAGTTCCGGCGCCATAGGTGAACCGCCATAGGCCAGGACTTGGAGACTGCTCAAGTCATAGGTCCTAGCATCCTGGAATTGTGTGAGCAAATTGATCATCGTGGGCACGAGCACGGTGTGAGTTACATGCTCACGTTCCACCGTCTCACAGAAAGTTTGTGCGCCAAATTTCGGAATAGTGATCTGGCTGGCGCCAAATGCAGGGGCCGCGAACATACTGGGAAAGTCCGCGATGTGGAAGATCGGCGCGGCGTGCAGGTAAATTCCGCCTCCGGTGTAGCGCATCCAGTAGTTGAAGTTGTGGACGTCGGCAAGGATATTGGCATGCGTCACCATGACGCCTTTTGGCTTCCCCGTCGTGCCGCTTGTATAGATCAGGCCCAGAACGGCTTCGGGCTCATAAAAGATCTTCGGAGTAGGGCCGCTGCTGAGTGGAAGAGGGGCCTGGTCGATCAGCTGCTGCCAGCTTAACTGAACTCCTGGAACTGCGAGGGATGAGTGGCGTACGATCCCATGCGGATGCGCATCTTCTAGCACCCCATCGATCTCTTTGGTCGAAAGGCGGGTGTTCAACGGAACGGCGATCACGCCCAACTTGGCGCAGGCATAAATGAGTTCGATGAAATCGGACCCGTTCGGCAGCAATAGAGCAAGGCGATCTCCCACTCCAAAGCCGTGGCTGGTGAGCGTGGCTGCGATGCCTTCGACGCGAGTATGGAGCTCGCGAAACGTCAGAAGCCGGCCATCAGCAGCAAGCGCGGTTCGGCCGGGATAAAATCGCAATGCCCGGCCGAGAGAGTGAATGTAGATCATCTTCTGTTCTCGTTTTCTGCGTTCCGCGGTACGCCTGAGGGAACCGATTTAATCGGCCGCAACGTCTGACCCGGTGTGCATGGTTTGTTCGGCTTTCGAGCGCGTCCTCAGCAATTCGAGCAGCATGGAGTCACGTTCGCGTCCGAGTTCTGCGATCGATCGGCCATTTGCTTCCTTCAATACGCCGTTGACAATGGTTTGCTTCACCTCGGGGCTGAACTCGGTGATCGTGCCGAGATCTTTCCACCATGTGGCGACAGGGCCCGACAGATGTTCCATGAAGTGCTGAATCCCCCCTTCGCCGCCTCCGAGATGAAACAGCAGATTCGGGCCCATCAGACCCCACCGTAATCCTGGCCCCCAGCAGATTGCGGCGTCGGAATCGGCGACATCCAAAACACCTAGTTCGATGAGATATACGATTTCCCGGTAGAGAGCGGCCTGAAGCCGGTTCGCAACATGGCCAACCACTTCCTTCCGCACGTGGATTGGCCTTTTACCGATCGAGGTGTAGAAGGAGATCGCCCGCTCAATCGTTTCAGGTGATGTTTTTGCGCCAGCGACGACCTCGACCAGAGGAACCATGTGTGGAGGATTAAACGGGTGGCCGATCACACACCGTTCCGGATGCTTGCAGGCCGATTGCATCAAGCTCATCGTCAGACCGGATGAACTCGAAACCAGGATGGAATCCGTCCGCGCAGACTCATCCATGTCAGCAAATAATTTGATTTTGAAGTCTTTACGTTCAGGTCCGTTTTCCTGAACGAGATCTGCGTCGGCGACCGCTTCTTTCAGATCGAGAGTAAACCGCAACCGATCGCGGGAGCCGTTGGGTGAAATGCCCAGGAAGGTCAGGTCCTTCCATGCTGCATCAATGTATCGCCGCAGATTGGCCTCGGCGTTGGGTGCCGGATCTGTCGCGACAACGTTAAGGCCACGCGCGAGATATAGAGCGGCCCAACTTGCCCCGATCAATCCTGTCCCAACAATCGCTATGTTCCTAACTTCACGATTCTGTGCCATTTGATCCTCCAAATAAGTTCGCTTCAATTCAGCCTGTGGTTTGCTCTGAAACTCCTAGCTGGCTCGGACTGCCTCTTCCGGTTGTGCAACCGGGATCGCACCGCTCGAACGCAAGGCGTCGATTTCGCTGTCTCCAAAACCAAGCTCTTTCAGGACTTCGTCATTGTGTTCGCCGATTCGGGGCGCGCGCTTGGCAGGTACCTTCGACACGCCGTGCACCTGAATAGGACTGTTGACCGTTGAGGTCAGTTTCCCGCCAGCTCCTTCGAGCGGAACGACGATGTCATTCGCTCGCAATTGCGGATCGTTAACGACTTCCTGCGGCTCTCGCACGGCGCCGAAGGGAACGTGAACGCCGTTGAACACCTCATACCAATGCAACATTGGCTGCGAACCGAAGATCTCATCGAGTATTGCCGTCATTTGCGGACGGTTCTGCGCCAGCTTGGCAGGATCCGAGAATCGTGGATCGGTCAGAATGTCCTCACGACCCATCGCTTTCAGGACCGCCGGTACCTTATCCGGAGTAGCGACAAGAACAAACCATGTGCCATCGGAAGAGCGATAGGTGTTCAAGGCTGCATTTGCGGGATGCGTTCGATCGTGCAGCCCATAGAAACTCGCACCACACAGAGCGGCCTGGACAAAGACACTGGCCGACCAGACACCCGCAGCGAGCAGCGAAGTCGTGACGTAGGATCCTTTGCCGGTGCGTTCGCGACGATAAAGCGCGGTCACAATCGCGGAATAAATGCAGACCGCAGTTGCGTTGTCCCCACTTCCGGCTACGGGCCATGTCGGAGGCTCCCCGGCGTCGCGCATCATGAACAACAAACCACTTCGCGCCCAGAAGGCCGTGAGATCGAATCCCGGGAGGGCAGCGTCGGGACCGTTTTCGCCGAAGCCGGTGAGATCGGCATAGACCAGACGCGGATTCCACTGCGAAATATCGTCGTATTCGAGCTTTAATTTTTTGCGCGCGGAGTGCGGTGTGTTGACGATGAACACGTCAGCCCACTTGGCTAACCGTTCGAGAACCTGCTGTGCGCTCGCAGCTTTCAGATTGAGCGCAACGCCACGCTTGTTTCGATTCGACAATTGGAATGGATAAGGCTCTTCCGAATGCGGCTGGGGTGGGATCTTTTGCCCCTTTCTCCACGGCTCGCCCTCGGGCGGTTCGATTTTGACGACGTCCGCGCCGAAATCAGACAAGATGGTTGCAGCGCTCGGGCCGGCAATGAAGCTCGAAAGATCCACAACCTTCAATCCGGAAAATATGTTGCCTTCTGTCATTTTCATCTCCTTCTTCACGATCACTACTTAAGGCAGCGAGTCATTGGGAGTTCGAAGTGGCGCGCAACGTTCTACCTTCCCTGAAACTTCGGAGCCCGTTTCTCGAGGAACGCCGACGTACCTTCTTTTTTGTCGTCGGTCGATGCACAGACTGCAAAGAGCGATGCTTCGATGAGCAAGCCTTCGGCCACGCTTGTCTCCAGTCCTTTGTTTACGGCCTCAAGCGCATACTTCACGCTCAGAGGTGCATTCGCGATGATCTTCTTCAACGTGGTCTCCGCACGCTCGATCAAGGAGGCGGCCGGCACTAACTCATCCACCAGGCCGATGCGATAGGCCTCAGCCGCATCGATGATGTCGCCGGAGAGGATGAGCTTGAGAGCTCGGCCTCTTCCCACCAGACGAGGCATGCGCTGCGTGCCTCCATAGCCGGGCATGACTCCGAGCTTTACTTCCGGCTGGCCGAATTTCGCGGTCTCGGCAGCGACCCTGATGGTGCATGCCATCGCCAA
>DATHMV010000058.1:0-107568 GCA_035486715.1 Candidatus Aquilonibacter sp. | reverse complement strand
AATGTGTACAGGGAGACTTGAAATGCTCGACAAACTTACCGCCAGCGAAGCGCGGCAGAACTTCTCAAACATTCTAAGCCGCGCGGAATATCGCGGCGAAAGAGTTATCGTACACCGCGGCAAGAAAGCTGTCGCTGCCGTCGTGCCCATCGAGGACGTAGAGCTCCTGGAGAGGCTGGAAGACGAAATCGATGTTGCAGCGGCGCGCAAAGCGCTGAAAGATCCCCGCACAATTCCCTGGGAGAAGATTAAGAAAGACCTCAAGCTGTAGGATCGGCGCCGGTTGTGGCCTATACGATTCAGTTCAAACCGTTTGCACTCCGGCAATTGGAAAAACTCCCACGCGAAGCTCAGAGGCGATTGTCGATCAAGATCGAAGCTCTCCGCGACGATCCTTTTCCTGCGGGATGCAAGAAGATGGAAGCCGTCCCGGACGCTTGGCGGATACGAGCCGGGGACTATCGGGTTGTCTATCAAGTTCATCGGGGAGTCTTGCTGGTGCTTGTGCTCACGGTTGGACATCGGAAGGAAGTGTATCGGTAGAGGCTCCTTTCCTGGAATCCAACTCCCGCTCGAAAATATCCTTTAGCTGCTTCCAAGCATTTTCCTGTGCATTCTTTAATGGACCATTCGGCATCTGGACCACCAGTTCTCCGCCTTCAGCCACTTTGCCAAGCGCTTCGTTGATCTTGTCTTCCGAAAACAGAATGAGGGCTTCTGTGCACACGCGGTTGACTCTAGCCTTTGCTGGGTTCCCCTCGCGAAGCCATTGCCGCGCTAGATCATTTTTCCGGCACCTCGTAGCTTGAAATCGTGCCGCCGCGAGGATCAGCTCTTCGCGAAAGTCCGTCGGCGCCATCGAACACATTGCCAAACACCCTTCCAGATACTTGGCGGCTAAATCGTAATTGCCTTTCCCGTCCGCCTCAGCGTATGCAAGCCATCTGGTATGCAAATTGTCGACTGTTCTGTCACTTTGATCAATTACTTGTGCCGCGGGTAAGTCTGCAGGAGCGCACTTCCCATGCTTAATGGCTGACTGTCGTCTCAGTATGTAAATCCACCGATCCCTGCTTCTACTGAGGAGCAGCATTCCTAACCTCATTCCGTCAGAACTAAATCCGAAGCGACGGAACGGAATCAAGTTTCCGAATCCGAGGATGAATGAGCCACCCACAAAAAGCCGCGTTAGGCCTGCTAGGTGCGAATCTCCCTCGGGGATCAGCCGAAGTGCCAAGAAGGCGCAGAGAATGTTAGCCACAGGTCCGCCAGCGATGTATGCGGCAACCCGAACAGGAAGCGCCGAGTTAGCTCTTGGGAGCATCACCGCGTGGCCACCCACAATGGTGCTTCGATTCCATTGCCAATGGAATCGTCTATGGGAATCCAGTTCTACGGGACCGACACGTATTCCGTCGAATGCTAGCCCTGCCGTAAGTCCGCCCAAACAATGACCTACTTCGTGGATAAGCGTCACCAAGAGGATTAGGAGGTAGATTTCAAATGGGGTTCCGAGGGCGAACAGGCCAAGTATTAATACAGTCTGCCACGGTCGTATTCGCCGAAAGTACGGGTTTGGGTTGGGCAGCCGGAGTTCGCGGTCAAGATAGGGCGTTCGCGATGTGGCATGGACGGCGCCCGGGACGGATGACGTCGAACCCACCGACGCTGGCACGGAGAACATCACTTCAAGTGCACAGCAGCTTCTGTCTCCTTGAAGCCGCCTGTCCCCCGCTTCACCTTCGGCATCCCATACTTCGGCTTGATCTCGTGACACCCATCCTCGCAGAAAACGCCGCCCTCAGCGGACTCCGGCGTTGGCATGGGCGAGTTCACCGCGATCTCGCGTTCGGCTTCGATCACTCGCTCGACATCCGAAATCAGTTCCGCATTTTCTTTTGCCGTCAGCCACTTCTTTTCTTTCACCAGATAATTCTCGAAGCGGGCGATCGGGTCGCGCTTTTTCCAGAAGTCGAACATCGGCTTCGGCACGTATGCCGCCGCGTCGTGGATGGCGTGGCCTTTCATGCGCATCATTTTGGCTTCGATCAGCGTGGGGCCTTCGCCGCGGTGGGCGCGCTCGACGGCGTCGCGGGCGGCGTCGTAGACCTGGCAGGCGTCAGTGCCGTCGACGATTACGCCGGGGATGCCGTATCCGATGGCGCGTTCGGCGAGGTCTTTGCAGCGGTACTGCATCTCCGACGGCGTAGAGTAGGCCCACTCATTGCTCTCGACAAAAAGCACGAGGCCGAGATTCTGCACGGCAGCAAAGTTAATGCCTTCGTAAGTAACGCCGGTGGACTGGCCGCCATCCCCAATGTAGGTCATTACGGCGATGTTGCGCCCTTGCAGGCGCGCGCCCATCGCCACGCCGGAGAGCACAGGAATGAGATCGCCCAGCATGGAAATGGGCGAGACCATGTTGCGCTTTTCGATGTCTCCGAAATGCGAGGTGCCGTCGCGGCCGCGCGTGGGCGAATCGGCTTTCGCCATGTACTGCATCATGGTGTCGCTGGCGGCGAAGCCGCGCACCAGCAGCGAGCCCTGGTTGCGGATCATGGGCGCGAACCAGTCGTCTTTATCCAGCGCATAGGCGGAAGCGCAGGAGCAGGCTTCCTGGCCGAGCCCAAAATAAACTCCGCCTACCACCTTGCCCTGCTTGTAGAGGTTTTCGAGCGCGACCTCCATTTTGCGGTTGAGCAGCATGTAGCGGTAAATCTCGATGGCTTGCTGCTTGCTGAGATACTTGGAGTCGCGAATTGGCGGCACGGGCGCGCTCAGATTGCCTTCCACTTCGTAACGGACGTGCTCAGCGCCGTCTTTGTCTTTTTCGACGGCTTGGCGAACAGTGAAGTTCGGGTGCTCGAGACGGTGGTCAGGAATGGAATAGGTGCGGAGGCTGTTGTCTCCAGTCTTCGACGAAAATGTGGGTGCCCAATTCTTGCCCTGAGCGGAGCCGAAGGGTCTCGCGTCTTTTGCGAGAAGTGGGGATTTCGATGGAGACGCGCCGTTGCGCGGGCGGTTACCGTTCGAATTGTGCTTGCTGGTCTTTTTCTTGATCGCCATATCAAAACCAATCAGGCCCGTTAAACATTCATGCTATCGCAGAGCGAACGATTGGGCTAGCAGGCTATGAAAGCGTGCGTTGTGATCAGGCCCAGGTGCTGTCATCTTCTTTTTTGTGCATCTGGCGGAGTTCCGCGGGCGGCTGCATCGGAACACCGACCGACTGTCCCAGCAACGCATCGAGCGTATCCACCCAAAGCATCTGGCTCTGAAAAACTACTCCAAAGTTGCGCGAAATAGATTCAGCAACCACGTTGAGGTCGAGTTCGTGGCCGAGTTTTTGCTGCATCGACGTGACCGGCTTCGTCGTGATGCCACAGGGGATGATCAGGTTGAAGTAGCTGAGATCGGTATTCACGTTGAGAGCGAAGCCGTGTGAGGTGACGAAGCGGGAGATGTGGACTCCGATGGCGGCGAGTTTGGCTTCTGCTTCCGTCCACACACCCGTGAGGCCGCAAACGCGCTTAGCCGGGATAGCGAAATCGGCGCAGGTGCGGATCAGTACCTCTTCGAGCCTTCGAACGAATTCGACCGCGCCCAGAGTTTTGCGGATCCCGTCGGGCGTAGCAAAGCCACGCAGATCGAAGATTGGGTAGCCTACGATCTGTCCGGGGCCATGAAAAGTTACGTCGCCGCCGCGGTCGCATTCGAAGAGGTCGACTCCGCGCTGCGCAAGAAGTTCGGCTGAAGCGATTACGTTCGTAGCTTTGGCGTTGCGGCCGAGCGTGATGACTGGCTTATGTTCCAGCAGAAGAAGGACATCGCCGATCTTTTCTTCCTTGCGCAGCGCTATGAGTTGTTGTTGCAAGCGCAGGCCGGTCGCGTAGTCGACAGTGCCGAGTTGGACGACGGAAATCAAAGTATTGAGAAATTGGGGAATTTGGTAATTGAACAATCCGGCTGTCTAGCACAAAAAATTACTCAATTACTAAATTCCAATTACCAAATCGTCTCATGCATTAATGGCAATCCCATATACGCTATTCGCCGCGTCCAGCATGGCTTCAGCCAAAGTCGGATGGGCGTGGATGGTCCACATTAAATCTTCGACCGTGGCTTCGAGTTCCATGGCTGCTACTGCTTCGGCGATCAGTTCGGTCGCTTGTGGGCCGATGATATGAACGCCGAGAATTTCGCCGTAATCGGCGTCGGAAACGATTTTAATGAAGCCTTCGTGTTGGCCGACGATGCTCGCGCGAGAGTTTGCCGTGAAGGGAAATTTGCCCACTTTCACGTTGTATCCGGCTTCGCGGGCCTTGGTTTCGGTGAGGCCGACGCTGCCGATTTCGGGATGGCAATATGTGGCGCCGGGGATATGCTCAGGATTGATCGGCTTGCCGGGCTTGCCCGCGATTTTGCTCACGGCAACAATCGCTTCCATTGCCCCGACGTGCGCCAATTGCGGCGTACCGAGGACTATGTCACCAATCGCATAGACGCCGGGTTCGGCAGTCTGCATCCAGGAATCAGTTTTGATGAACTCGCGATCCGGCTTAATCTTCGTCCGTTCGAGGCCAATATTCGCCGTGCGGGGCTTGCGTCCGACGGCGATCAGAATTTTTTCGGCGTCGATTTTCTGCTGCTTGCCATCTACAGTGATCGTGACGGCAACTCCAGTTTTAGTCTTTTCCACTTTGTCGACTTTCGCGCCGGTGTGAAACGCGATGCCGCGCTTACGGTAGACGCGGGCAAGTTCTTTCGAGACTTCTTCATCTTCGACCGGCACAAGACGGGGCAGCATCTCAACAATCGTGACTTCGCAATCGAAGGAGCGATAGATGGAAGCGAACTCGACGCCCACCGCGCCAGCGCCGACGATCACCAATGATTTCGGAATTTCTTTCAGACTAAGAATCTCGATATTCGTCAGCACCCGGTCGTTGGCTTCCAACCCGGGCAACATGCGCGCTTCAGAACCGGTAGCAAGAATCACATTCTTGGCTTTGATGTGCGAGGCCTTATTGTCGTTGACGACCTCGATGGTGAACACGCCATTTTGCGCTGCGCCCGTTAGCTTGCCGTAACCTTTCACCGTTTCAACCTTATTTTTCTTCATCAGAAACTCAAGACCCTTGGCATGCTTGGCAACAATCTTTCCCTTGCGCTCTTGAATCGCCGCCCAATTGAGTTTGCGCGCATCGACGCCCTCGATGCCAAATTCCTTGGCGTCCTTCAGATGATCCCAAAGTTCGGCATTGAACAGCAGGGCTTTGGTGGGGATGCAGCCGACGTGCAAACAGGTGCCACCGAGAAATCCATCTTTTTCAATCAGAGCGGTTTTCAGACCCCATTGGCCGGCGCGAATCGCGGCCGTGTATCCGGCAGGTCCGCTGCCGATAATGGCGACGTCATAAATGGTTTCAGGCAAAGTAGTGCTCCTCTTCTCGTAAGGGCGCGCTAATAACTACAGATGATGATGGGCAAACGTTCGATTCTAGTACAGGGCGGGACAAAAAGCATTCAGCACTCAGCCGTCAGCATTCAGCCGGGCAAAAATGTTACTCGATTTGGCTGAATGCTAAGTGCTAAGTGCTGATAGCTGGGATATCTAGCTCAGTTTCCTTCGTTGCTGGCGCGTTTCCAGTTGATAAGTTCCCCGATAGTGGAACTCGTACTGGAAACCGGCTGCTTGTAAGCTTCCACTTCAGAGCGCGAAGCCTCTTCGCCTACCGCGCGAATGCTGAGTCCAACTTTTTTGTCTTCGGGGCTCATCTTGATGATCTTGAAATCATGCTCGACACCCGGTTCAAGATGGAGCGGCTGACCATTGCCATCAACGGCTTCCGACTTGTGGCAGAGGCCCTCCACACCCTCCGCGATTTCTACGAAGGCACCGAATGCCGCTACACGCAGCACTTTGCCATGCACCACATCGCCGACGTGATGCGTCTCGAAGAAAGTCTCCCAGACGTCGGGCTGAAGCTGCTTTACTCCAAGCGACAGTCGCCGTTTGTCAGGCTCAATCGCCAAAACGACTGCCTTTACCCGGTCACCCTTCTTGAGAACTTCGGAAGGATGCTTAACCCGCTTGGTCCAGCTCAAATTGCTGACGTGAACCAGGCCATCGATACCGTCTTCGATTTCGATGAACGCACCGAAATCGGTCAGATTGCGTACCCGGCCTTCCACCGTCAGGCCGACGGGATACTTGTCGTGCAGCGCGTCCCATGGATTAGTCGCGAGTTGCCGCATGCCCAAAGAAATCCGGCGTTCCGTGGGATTTACGTTCAGCACCACACACTCGACCTGATCGCCCACATTCACAAGTTTGGACGGATGCTTCATCCGCTTCGACCAAGTCATCTCGCTGACATGGACCAGCCCTTCAATCCCTTGTTCCAGTTCAACGAATGCGCCATAGTCGGTTACGCTGATTACGCGCCCTGAGACGTGCGCTCCCACGGGATAGCGATGTTCCGCGTCCAGCCACGGATCAGGCGTCAACTGCTTGAACCCCAGCGAAACCCTTTGCTTGTCTTTGTCGTACTTGAGCACCTTTACCTGAATCTGGTCGCCCACATTCACCAAATCGCGCGGATGAGTCAGACGGCCCCATGACATGTCGGTAATGTGTAGTAGGCCGTCCAGTCCGCCGAGATCTACGAAAGCTCCATACTCGGTAAGGTTTTTCACCACTCCGGTCAGCACCGAACCTTCTTCCAGATGCTCCAGAGTTTTATTGCGTTTTTCGCTCTGCTCGCCTTCCAGCAACTCCTTGCGCGAAACTACAATATTGCCGCGCTTCTTGTTGAGCTTGATCACCGTCACTTCAAGCGTCTGGCCCTTCATGCCATCGAGATTGCGAATGGGCCGTAGATCCACTTGCGAACCGGGGAGAAACGCGCGTGCTCCCAAAATATCGACTGTCAAACCGCCTTTGGTCCGCTCAATTACGGTTGCCTGAATTGGGCGCTTCTCGTTGTGCGCCTTCTCCACTTCATCCCAGGCATGAATGCGCGCGGCCTTCTGGTGCGAAAGGTTGATGTAGCCTTCCTCGTTATGCCCCTTCTCGCGCATTACATCGATTTCGTCGCCCGGCTTGAACTTTGGCTTGCCCTCATGATCCAAAACCTCCGACAAGGGCAACATGCCTTCCGACTTCGCGCCCACATCTATGACAACGTGCGTGGACGTTAACTTCAGCACCGTGCCCTTAATCACGCGGTCTTCACCCACGGCCTCTTCAGTTTCGGTGGTGAAGTTTTCGAGTGCGGACGCGAAATCGTCGCTGGCAGGCTTCTCGTCGGAAGCGGCTTGCGCCGATTCTGCTGAAACGGAAGCTGAATGCTGCGCCGCCGTTCCGGCGGTCTCAATCATATGTTCGTTGTGGGTTGGCTCGGCTGCCGTCAGTTCTTCGGTTGCGACGGCGCTGTTGGAATCGGAGTTGTGGGCGGTGGTATCGTCGAACAAGGTTATGCCTCTCTACTGTACCTCGCACTCAGTGCGGGGAGGATACGGGGCCTGCTTAGCGGACTGCTGGAGTGAGTCGTTTGGTTGTGGTGGGCTCACCCTGGCGAGTGAGCTTGGACAATCCCAGCTGCCGGACGTTTTACAGAAACCCGCGTCCAAAGGGAACTCCTCGACTATAGCAACGGCTCGCAAACAGTGTCAAACACAAATCTTGCATGATTACAGCAGCATTAAAACGTTTCGGATTTCGTAACATACGATTCATCTGCTACCCTGCCGATTGCTATGGATTATCTCTGGACACCCTGGCGTTATGCCTATGTCACGACTGCGGAAAAGACCGCGGCTTGCGTTTTTTGCGAGGCTGCGAAGGGAAACGACGATGCGAAGACTTTCATTGTGCATCGCGGCGAGCATTGCTTTGTAATTCTCAACGCCTACCCTTACACGCCCGGCCACGTGATGATCGTCCCCTACGCGCATCTGGACGAACTGCGAAAACTCCCGCCAGAAGCCGCCAGTGAAATGATGGTGCTTTCCCAGCGCATGGAGTCCGTCCTGCGTGAACTCTACTCTCCCGACGGTGTCAATCTCGGCATGAACATTGGCAAGGCCGCCGGAGCAGGTATCGCCGGACATATTCATATGCACGTTTTGCCGCGGTGGGTTGCAGATGCCAATTTTCTCTCAGTGGTGGGCGAGACACGGATTCTGCCGGAGACGCTGGAGGTGACGTGGAAGAGAATGAAGCGCGCATTCGGTTCATAGACGCTTACTCCAACAGGTTCTTCATTTGTTTTTCATCGATGACCGCGACGCTCAATTCTTTCGCCTTATCCAGCTTCGATCCCGCATCCGCTCCCGCTACAACATAATCCGTCTTCTTGCTAACCGACCCAGTTACTTTCCCTCCGGCATCTTCAATTATTTTTTTAGCTTCATCGCGGGTGAAGTGCGCCAGCGTGCCTGTGAGCACAAAGGTTTTCCCCGCAAGTTTCGTGCCACGTTGCTTTTTCTGGCCGGTCAAGGTAAGTCCGGCTTCGCGCAATCGGTTTACTAGCTTGCGATTCGCCGCAATGCTGAAGAACTCTACGATACTCTCGGCGATCCGTGGACCAACTTCATTCACATCCTGTAATTCTTCGACGCTGGCACTCTCCAACGCTTCCATTGATCCAAAATGCTCAGCCAGAAACTGCGCGGTGCGTTCGCCCACCATGCGAATGCCCAGCCCGTAAATTACCCGCTCCAGCGGCAGTTTCTTCGAGCGTTCAATCTCATCGATAATATTTTGCGCGGACTTGTCGGCAAATCGTTCCAGGCTGATCAAATCTTTCTTCGTCAGCTTATAAATATCCGCCACATCTTTCACCAGCCCGCGCTCGGAAAGCTGAGTTACAAGCGCGTCGCCCATGCCATCGATGTTCATCACTCCGCGCGAAGCGAAATGCAGAATCGTCCCCTGTAACTTCGCCGGGCAATTCGCATTCACGCAGCGATAATCGACCTCGCCTTCAGTGCGGACAACCTTCATGCCGCAGACCGGGCACTTCTCCGGCTCGTCGATCTCTTTTTCGCCACGCGGATGCTCCCCGTCGACTTCCGCGACTTTGGGAATCACGTCACCGCCACGTTCCACTCGCACCCAATCGCCAATCTTCACGCCCAGGCGCTCGATCTCGTCCATATTGTGCAGCGTCGCGTTGCGGACGGTCGTTCCTCCGATCGCCACCGGCGCAAGTTCAGCCACAGGTGTGAGCTTGCCAGTGCGTCCAACCTGCCAGCGCACGTTTTCCAACTTCGTAATCCCTGCCCGCGCCGCATATTTATAAGCGATCGCCCAGCGCGGAGCCTTGCCGGTAAAGCCGAGTTCGTCCTGCAAGGCGGTTCGATCCACCTTCACCACGATGCCGTCAATTTCATAGGCCAGCGAATCACGCTTGCTCTCCCACTCCTGAATAAACGCCCACACTTCGTCCATCGAGTGAACTAGCTTGCGATTTGCGTTCACCTTAAAGCCGGCGTTTTCGAGTGCATCCAGCGTTTTCCAATGCCGTTCGAAGTAAGTCCTTCCATTTGCCCGGAGAATGTATGGAAAGAAGTCGAGTCGCCGCTGCGCCGTGACGTTGGAATCAAGCTGCCGCACCGTGCCGGCCGTAAAATTACGTGGATTGGCGAAGGTAGCGAGGCCATTACGCTCGCGTTCTTCGTTCAACTTCTTGAAGGCGGCCGTCGGCATCAGTAGTTCGCCCCGCACCTCAAAGTTCACGGGAATACCTGCCTTCTTCAATTTTTCGTGTGAAATCGAAAGCGGGATCGATCGCACGGTGCGTACATTCAGCGTCACATCTTCGCCCACACTGCCGTCGCCCCGCGTAATTCCGCGCACCAGCTTGCCGTCTTCATAAATCAGCGCCAGCGACATGCCGTCCAGTTTCAGTTCACAAACATAGTCGACATCGCTGCGCCCGCTGAGTTCATGTACGCGCCGCTCCCAATTGCGCAGTTCGTCTTCGTTATAAGTGTTGTCGAGCGAGAGCATGGGCGAAGAATGCGGCACTTTGACAAAGCCTTCGCGCGGCTTGCCGCCCACCCTCTGCGTTGGAGAATCAGCCGTAAGCAGCTCTGGATGCTCCTGCTCGAGGTCCTTCAACTGCCGCATAAGCTTGTCGAAATCGGCATCCTCGATCTCCGGCCTATCGAGAACGTAGTACACATATTCGTGGTGGCGAATCTTCTCGCGAAGCGCCGCGATCCTCTTTTGGATGTCTTTGCCCTGGGATGCCATCGCGCAAATTATAGTCGGAGCGGCGATTGCCCGACAGCGACCTGCAACCCGCATGAGAGCATTTTTCAGCAACAGGAAAGCTCGTCAATTCATACAAAGGAAACGAACTTCCAAGTACAATCCACCTTCAATCTCAGCCATGCAAAAGGCAGCCTTGCTTTATAACCCTGATTCCGGCGGAAGGCGCAATCGTCGCCAATCCGAATTGGAATCTGTTCTCATGCTGCTGCGAAGCGCCGGGGTAGAGGCGCAACTGGTTCTCACCGATTCGAGAGCCCATGCCGAAGAAAGCGCGCGTCAGGCTGTGCGCGCTGGATGCGACACCATCTTTGCCTGCGGCGGTGACGGCACTATTCACAACATAATTCAGGTTCTGGCCGATACTCCTGTCGCGTTAGCTGTGTTGCCCATGGGCACAGCCAATGCTCTAGCGCACGACCTCGGTCTGTCTATGAATGTGGTGAAGGCGGCAGCCGCGCTCCTCCGCGCCGCGCCGCGCCGCGTGGCCCTCGGACGCATTCAGTGTCAGGGTTTCGACGGCAATTCGGTTTGTCGGTATTTCGTAATCGCCGTAGGCGTCGGAGTCGATGCTCATCTGTTCTACAAACTTGCGCCCGCAACCAAGCGGCGATTGGGCATGGCCGCTTACTACGCGAGAGCGTGGCATCTATGGTTTACCTATGCTATGACGCGTTTTCAGGTCGAATATACCGAAAGCGACTCGGAAACCGCTCAACAAGCTGACCTTACAGAACTGCTTGGCGTTCGCATCCAAAACTTCGGCGGTGTTTTGAACGAACTAGCTCCCGGCGCATCGCTCAATCGCGACGACCTGCGCCTTATTCTTTGCCGAACTTCGAGCCGTGTCGCCTATCTTTCTTACGTGACGCGAGCGCTCTTTTCCGGCCATTGGAACATACCTGGCATCGAGTTAGCCCATGCTAGCCGGGCCCTCTGCAAGTACCCGGAAGCCGCCAACGATTCGCATCCTCAATCGAAAATCTACGTTGAGGCCGATGGCGAACTCCTCGGCACGCTCCCGGCAGAAATCAGCGTTGTTCCAGACGCGCTCACCATCTTGTCGCCAACGCGTTAATTTTCCGCAGTTGGCATTTCTGCGACGGTCCACATAAAATCTTCCTACCACTTGGAACCAATCACCCACTTCCTGACCGGCGCTTGTCTGGGACGCGCCGGACTCAACCGCAAAACTGCGCTTGCCACGCTGACCCTGACCCTCGCCGCTGAAGCTCCGGATCTCGATGTCTTGAGCCGCATCCACGGCCCCGCCTTCGGTTTCGCCCATCACCGCGGTTTTACACACTCGTTCCTTGGAGTGCTGATCGATGCCGCCGCAGTGGTCGGGTTTGTTTATCTGATCTGGCGGCTGCGAGGGAAGAAGGTAAAAGATCCAAATCTGCCGCCGCGATGGAGTTTATTGTTTTTCTATGCCTGCCTTGCGGGCCTCAGCCATATCTTGCTCGATTTCACCAATAATTACGGCGTGCGGCCATTCTGGCCGTTTTCCGAAAAATGGTATTCGTGGGACATCGTTTTCATCTTTGAGCCGGTCATGTTCACATGCCTGTTGCTCGGATTGATCGTGCCGGCACTATTTTCGTTGATCGACACAGAAATTGGCGCGCGAAGGCGTGGACCGCGCGGACGCCTCGCCGCTACGCTTGCGCTAGTTGCGGTCGTGTGTTTGTGGGCCATCCGCGATTATGAGCACCGCCGCGCAGTCGCCGCGCTCGCGACTCGTACGTATAACGGTGCTGAACCTGCAAAAGCTTCTGCCTATCCTGATTTGTCGAATCCGTTCCGCTGGTATGGCGTGGTGGAAACCTCGAACTTTTTTGTCCTCGCGCCAGTCGATTCTCGCGTGCCTGAAGTTGATCCTGAAGATAAAATGCAGATTCGCTACAAGCCCGAGGAAACACCGGTAACGCTGGCCGCGAAGCGGTCTTACCTGGGGCGCGTTTATCTGGACTGGGCCAAATATCCCATAACGCAAACCGAAATCCTCGACTCCGGTGCACCAGGCTACATCGTAAATTTTCAGGATCTCCGCTTCGTGCAACTGCCCAGCTTGTTCAGCCGTTTGCGCGGCGGTCGAGAGAACGGAGCCAAGGCTCTAGGGGCAGGCGTGCGGCTTGATGCAAATCTGCACGTGATCGGAGATGTCTACGGCTCGGGCGACAATCGCGCGACTGTGCCGGAACCGTAGCAAATTTCGAACAGATTCGTGACATGTTCATCCCTTCACGTACTCGCCTTAATTTCTCCGCGGATCTTCCCCGCGATGGTGGGCGATTTTAAAAACAATCGAGCAAACTGAACTGCCGGAGATCGTAAAGAAAATCGATAATTATCCCCTCGCGCGTTTCCGTGCCCGTGATAGCGTCCAGCCCAGCGCCGCCAAAACCGCGAATCCTGCCAAAATCCACAAGCCGTGACGCCGGAAGATCGTTCCCATCAATTCCACGATCCGTGGACCAAACCATAACGTCAGCAAAGCCAACGTAAAAAAACGCACAAACCTTCCCGCGAAAATCGCCGCCAGAAAATCGCGGAACTTCATTTCAAATACTGCCGCGCCCAATACAAAGATTTTGAACGGCATGGGCGGAGGTAGCATTCCGGGAAACATCAGCGCCCAAAATTCATGCTTCTCAAACGAGCGATGGATGCGCAAAAAGCGTTCTTCCGAAATCCGCTTACGAAGGATGGTTTCGCCGCCGACATAGCCGATAATGTAAAGCGGAATGCTGCCGAGGGCCGAACCCAGCGAAGCCATGATCACGTAGAAGAGCAGGCGCTTTCGATCCTGATAAACATAGGCGGCCACAATCGCGTCCACCGGCATGCCCAGCAGCGCCGAATCGGCGAAGGCAATTACAAAGACGCCCCAGATTCCCAGATGCTGCAGGAGCATCCAAATCCAAGCTGTGTACCGCGCCAAAATATGCCCGATTGTTTTCAAAACGAAATTTGCTAAAACACGAGACAGGACAAACGTGTCCAAGAAAAATGGCTAGCGGGTAGAGCTACGAATGTTCCGTCTTTCCATCTAGTAAATTCAGCGCGTGCGGCACCAACTCCACCACCGCCTCCAGCGATTCCACTGCGCCGCTAGGACTACCCGGCAAATTCAGAATCAAAGTTTTACCACGCACGCCGCATACGCCCCGGCTCAAAGCCGCAAATGGAGTTTTCTTATAACCCTCGCTCCGCATCCGTTCGGCTACGCCATCGATCACACGTTCGCAAATCGCTTCTGTTGCTTCCGCAGTAACATCGCGCTCGGCGATTCCCGTCCCGCCCGTGGTCACAATCAATTGCACTTCCAGCGCCAGGTGGACGAGCGCATTCTGAATCTGCATGGAATCGTCCTGTACCACTTGCTTCGCCACCACGTGAAAACCGAACTTCGCCAACACCTCGGCCACCGCCGGCCCGGAAATATCGACACGCGTACCGCGAGCGCAGGAATCGCTCACTGTAATCACCGCAGCAGTAAAGCCAGTCGTTCTTGCCTCAGCTGTCGAGGAGGACATCTTCCTCCTCTTCCTTTTGGCCACTGCCGCTCGTCGCAGCTCCCGTTTCACCGCCGGGAGCAGGAGCCGCGCCTGCTCCCGCGGTACTCTCTTCCGTTGGCTCTCCTCCTCCGTCGCGCTGCGATTCGTCGAGCAGACGTAACCCTTCCATCAATAAGCCTTGTGTATTGAGCTGCGCGGTTTCTTGATCGGTCTTGCCCTCAAAGTTGAGTTCGAAGTTCCCGCCCGTCCAGCGCAGAACTTTGAAGACTGCCTGATCTCCGACCAGATTGCCCGAAGACGATACATAAGTCGCGTGCTTGACTTGTCCTTCGACAAAAAATACTTCGCACTTGTCGCCTTCATTGCTGAGTTTAATCTGGCAACTCTTGCGGCCCATCTCCAGCGACTGCATCAAGTCGATCACATTCATCTGCGCAAGATTTCCGCGAACCACGCCATCCGAGGGCGCAGTCTTCGCCATCTTTTCGAGCGCGATACGATCCACGGTGCGTTTGATGCGCTTCGTCGCTTCTTTCAGGAAAAACGGCTTGGCTAAATAATCGTCGGCGGCGTCCTGAGGAGATAGGCGCTCATCAATGTCCGCACGGCTTGCCATCAAGATCGCGGAAAAGTTGGCCGTAGCGGGACGGCTTTTCAGTTTTTCGACTAATTGTCGCCCGTCCATCCCCGGCATGCGGTAGTCGCATACGACGAGGTCGGGAGGATCGTCCACGGCTTTCAGCAGCGCATCGGCCGAATCCGTTGCCGCGACCACGCGTGCAAACGGAGTTAGCGCATGTTGAAGCATCCCCAGCACCATGGGATTATCATCCACCAACAAGAGCTTGATATTGTTCTCCATCGCGACCTACTTCACCCGGCGATACTCGCCACTATTGCCGCCTGATTTCCGCTGCAACACAACCTCGCGAATCTCAATCCCCTTATCAATTCCTTTCAGCATGTCATACACCGTGAGGGCGGAGATGCTGGCGGCGACCATGGCTTCCATTTCGACGCCGGTTTCCGCAGTCGTGGCGGCTTTTGCAGTGATTGCGACGCCATTCTCGCATAGCCGCATCTCGACATCAACGTGGGAGAGCGGCAGTGGGTGGCACATGGGGATCAATTCGGACGTGCGCTTGGCAGCCATGATTCCCGCGATGCGTGCTACTTCCAAGGGGTCACCTTTGGGATTCTGTGGCAGCGCCTTGAGAACGCTGGGCTTGATTACCACGAACGCGCTGGCTTCCGCCTCGCGCTTGGCAGGGACTTTGTCGGAAATATCGACCATGCGGGCGCGGCCGGAATCATCGTAGTGGGAAAGCCTTTTCGCCATGCGGTAACTCTAGTCTACATGGGACTGCGAGGAATTTAGAGAGCGCACGAAATCTCGTACGATCTCAACTCCACTGCATCATAACTGCGACCCAATCGCCTGCGGGAATGTGTTCTCGATCGGGAGGAATGACGATCAGACAGTTCGATCGGGAACGCGCTGCAATGTCGCCCGATCCGTGCCAGGGTACGAGTTCGACTTTTGAAGCTTCATATTCTCCGGAAAGAATGGCGGGAAGAAAGCGCTGGAGACCGGGCTTGACTCGGATTTCGGATTTCAAGCGTGTGTGCAGGAATGTGAGCGGATGCGGAGACGTTCCGGCGAACGCCTCCAGCATGGGGCGTACAAAGAGTTCGAAGGTGACCATGGTCGAGATTGGGTTGCCGGGAAGACCGAAGAAGTATTTCAACTCCGGGTTTTCATGGGCAAGAGTACCCGTGCCACTTGGGGCGCAGCCGAATACCACCGGGCGTCCAGGTTGTATTTTTGCTCCAGTAAAAAAGAATTCGGCTTGCAATTCGACAAGGACTTGCTCGACCAGATCATACCTCCCCATGGAAACGCCGCCTGTCATCAGCAACAGATCGGATTGCAGGCCTCGTTCGATCAGTTTCCGAAGGCGGCGCGGTTCGTCGGGAGCAATGGGAAGAAGCACCGGTTCTGCTCCAGACTGCTGAATTTGGGCCGCAAGCGAGTAGCTGTTCGAGTTTCGAATCTGCACAGGACCGGGCTGGACATCGACTTCCACGATCTCGTCGCCGGTAGTAAGTACGGCTATACACGGGCGTTTAAATACTTTCAGCCGCGACTTTCCCACCGAAGCGGCAAGAGCGATGGCTGTTTCGTTGAGCCTTGCTCCGCGGTCCAGCAGAAGGCTTCCACGGGGAGCTTCGGCGCCTCGTGCGACGATATTCTCTCCGGGAGCCACACCTTTTGCGATTTCGACATATTCGCCGTGCAGGGAAGTGTACTCAACCATTACAACAGCGTCCGCCCCTTGCGGTACGGGAGCGCCGGTCATGATGGAAAATGTTTCACCCCGATTCAGTGAGGAAGCGGCTTGGCCGGGCAGCGGTCCGGCTTTGATCTCGCCAATGGTTTTCAACTCCGTTGGAAGCAGGCCCACATCTGCCGAACGGACGGCATAACCGTCGCGGGTGGAGCGTGTAAATGGAGGAATATCGCGGTCGGCAGTAATCGATTCAGCCAGCACTCGACCGGCCGAATGCACCAGATCGACAGTTTCGTAGCCGCCCGGAGATAATCGCGAAGCATGGCTTTCAACGGCGCGGCGGGCGTCTTCAAAAGTTAAGACGAGAGATTGGATCGGCGGAACGGGCACCCGGAAATAATAGCGGAAGACGCGTGCTTACAGGCGCGGCAGAAGCCATGCCCTTTCAAAACTAATTATCTGACCAGTTCCTGTCCAAGAACAGCCGGATTGCTGGCGAAGGAAAGCCCTGTTTCCAGTTCGATCACGCGGCTGCGAACAAGCTGGGCAATTTCCCCATCGAAGTGCTGCATGCCTTCGGTAGAGCAGGCCTTCATGGCGTCGAGCAGTGTCTTGCCGTCACGCTCGCCTTTTTCGATGCACTCCCGGGTACGCGCATTGGCTTTCAAAATCTCGGTAATCGGAATGCGCCCGCCACGGTCAGCCTTCGGCAGGAGGCGTTGGCAGACGATATAGCGGAAGGTCTTGGCAAAACGTTCGCGCACTTTCTGCTGCTCTTCGGGCGGGAAACAACTGACGATGCGCTCGATGGTTTTCGGAGCGTCCATGGTATTAAGGCTGGAAAGGACCAAATGCCCCGTCTCCGCCGCCTCAAGAACCATCTCGATGGTTTCGCGGTCGCGCATTTCGCCGACGAGAATCACCTTGGGCGCTTGGCGTAACGCGGAACGCAGAGCGTGCGCAAAACTGGGAGTGTCACTGTGCAGTTCGCGCTGATGGATGGTAGAGCATTTATGGTTGTGCAAAAACTCAATGGGATCTTCGATGGTGATGATGTGATAGTACTTCTCGCGGTTAATGCAATCGAGCAGCACGGCGAGCGTGGATGATTTTCCCGATCCCGCCGGCCCAGTTACCAGCACAATGCCATCTCGCAGTTTGGCGACGTCGGCCAAATGCGCGGGCAAGCCAAGCGATTCTAAATCCGGAATAGAAGTTGAAATCACGCGCATAACTATGGCGCAACTGCCGCGCTGGATGAATACATTAACGCGGAAACGCGCGACGCCGGATAGTCCGTAAGAAATGTCGCACGACCCGTGTTCGCGCAGGGTTGTAATGGCTTGCTGGTTGTCCCCGATAATATCCGCGGCAATGTGACGCGTGTCATCAGGCGTGAGGCTCGCCAGACCCGGCACTTGCACGGGAATGAGCTGGCCGTAAACCTGTACCTGTGGCGGACGGCCGGGAGAAAAAATCAGATCGCTGATTTTTTCCGCAGCGTGCAGCATGGCCGCCAGCAAAGCCGGCGTCGCTACCTTGCCGCTGCCGGAATAACCTTCCAGAGAAACCGATATTGGCGAAACGCCAAGTGCTGCCATTCCATCCTCAAAGAATTAGAGAATTACAACCGTGTGGAAACGATCGGTTCGATACAAATTGACCGCACTTACAATCTATCGTTTGTAGGGAGAAAACCTAGGGACTCGAAGTACATAGTCCTTGGTAATGCAGTGACCGACGAGAAATAAAAAAGGGCGCTGATTATGCGCCCTTTACGTTTTTGCAATGGTTGAAAAAGCTAATTCGATTTTTTGGGTGGTGTCT
Organism: Candidatus Aquilonibacter sp.; assembly: GCA_035486715.1. Lineage (GTDB taxonomy): Bacteria > Acidobacteriota > Terriglobia > Terriglobales > Acidobacteriaceae > Sulfotelmatobacter. The sequence goes on along the minus strand of DATHMV010000058.1, from coordinate 89,647 downwards.
TTTTCTTGGTCCCGAAGCCGGTTTCCACAGGAGCGCCTATGCTGGCCAGCATCGCCTTAGCCTCTTCAGAATGGCCGCCGGTGGGTTGCAGTTCCAGATATTTCTGGAAAGCTTCAGCCGTGCCCGGCACCGCTACCATTTTGTCACCCTGGAGAGTAGCCTTGCCCAAAAGATTCACGCCTTTCTGGTAATAAGCCTCGGCACGAGTGGGATCGGCCGCGATGCATTTATCGAATGCGGTAACGGCCTGGTCGGCTTTGCCGGAGTTCGTGAGAACCGCTCCTTCATTGAAGTAATATTGCGCGGCTGAGGTGGGATCCGCCTGGGCCGCTTGTTCATAAGTCTTGATGGAATCGTCAATCTTGCCGTCTCTGCTGTAGGCTTCGGCGAGATTGTTGTAGTAAGCCGCCAGGGTTTTTGTTTTGTTCGGGTCTTTGTCGTTGGCGATGGCGAGCTTAAGTTGCAGAGCTTTCTGGTAAGCGTCCACGGCTGAATTCAAACGCTTCTGCTTTTCTGCGGGATCGGTCTGCTTGGGCGCGGACATGCGATAGGCGTCGCCCAGCTTGAACCAGATGAGGTCGCGAGCAGGATCGATCTCATTGGCCGCGGTCAGATTGGTGATTGCGGTATCGAAGTCGCCGGCGTCGGACGCAACTTTGGCTGCGGCTAATTTCTCATTCAAAGATTTGACGGTGTTGACTTCTTTTTTCTGCTTTTCCTGCGCTTCCTGCTGCGCCTTGATCTGCTCAGGGGTTAGGCCCTGACCCTTTGCCGACTCCTCGCTCTGCTTCTTCAGGTCAAAATCGAGCGTGTTCTCGTCAAGTGTGACCGGAACTTTTCCGAAGTGAAAGAGTTCTTTATTAGCTTTGACATCGTCAGCGTTCTTATAGAGAGTAACCGTGTAAGTGCCGCCGCCGACTCCAAGCGAGAAATACTCGCCCTTCTTATTTGTCTTGAGCGTATACTTCTGCCCGTTATCCTGGTTGGCCCAAACTACAATTCCGTCAACAATTGGGTTTCCTTGTGCGTCTTTACATACGCCTTTGACCGTGCCTGAAGCACCTTGCGGGAAAGCCGGAGCGGCACAAAATCCCAGCATGACTAAGACAGCGGCAAATACTGCGAAATGCTTCTTCATAGTGGCCTCCCGGCCTAAGAAATCAATAAATTTGATTTCCGATTATGGATTGCAAACCCGCGCCTGCTTCGTGCGCGCTTTTTCAATCGATAATCGAAAAATCGGCAGCGATTATACCTTGACCACCGAGCGGTAGGGAATCGGGTCCTGCACTCCCGCTGCGGCGAATGCCCGCAGCCGCAATGCGCAGCTATCGCACACTCCACAAGCTTGATCCTCGCTGCTGTAGCATGACCAAGTTAAATCGAATGGCGCGTTCAGTTCAAGGCCGAGGCGGATAATTTCTGCCTTGTGCAGGGCAATGAGTGGGGTAACAATTTCGATGTTTCCTTCTTTTGTTCCAGCTTTGATGACGCGATTGAATGCTTCGTAGTACGCTGGACGGCAATCGGGATAGCCGGAGCTGTCCGGCTCGACTGCCCCGATGTAGATTTTTTCCGCCCCCAGAACTTCAGCCCAGCTTACTGCTACAGAGAGAAAATGCGCGTTACGAAAAGGAACGTATGTGACTGGGATATCGTGCGCGACCGCAGGCGCGACGGGTACGGCAATATTTTCGTCCGTGAGCGCGGAGCCGCCGATGGCGCGAAGCGCCTCATTACGAACAATCAGTTTGTCGTGAATATTGAGTCGCTCGCAGATTGCCAGGAAGGAATTGCGCTCTCGTTCTTGGGTCCGCTGGCCGTAACTGACATGCAGAGCGGCTGTTTCGCATTCGCGGGTTGCGAGCGCTGCGCAGACGCAAGAGTCCATGCCCCCGCTGAGAAGAACGATGGCGCGTTTGGCTGATTGCATCATTGATTATCGCTAGACCCCTTTTACGGCCGGGTCCCAAATAAACTTGTGCAATTGCAACCCCAGACGGGCGGGCACATCGTCGGCCAGCATCCACTCGGCTAATTCCTGAGGATCGAGCAGGCAGTGCGAACTATCGCGTGCGCCGGTCGCGTCCTTGCGAAAGGCGGGCGAGAATAGCACTGCATTTACGCGCTCGGCCAGATTGTGCTGCCGCGTGAAGTTTCGCGCAAACTCATAATCGGCACGGCCGCTGAGCACGAATTTCACTTCATCGTGGGGAGTAAGAGTGGCCAGGTTTTCAGAGAGGAACGTATCACCTTCGCTCGATCCGGGACACTTTACATCCGCAATCTTGATGACTTCCGCGGGAACCCGCTCCAGTGGCCGCTCTCCGCTGGTTTCCAACAGTACCTCATATCCGTTTTCTAACAGTTGCCGCATCAGCGGTACCAGCTCTCGCTCCTGCAACATCGGTTCGCCGCCCGTGATCTCGACCAAGCCACCGTTGGGGCTAAGCCTTGCCACTTCGGCATGTATTTCCGCTTGCGTCATCTTGCTCCCGCCTTGGAATGTGTATTCACTGTCGCACCAGGAGCAGCGCAGATTGCATCCAGTCAGGCGTACGAAAACGCAGGGCAACCCGGCGTAGGTGGATTCTCCCTGCAATGATTTATAGATTTCGGTAATCTGCATTTGAAAGAGGTGGCATCCGATTATTCGCTGTACTTTGCGGTCGTCGTGTCGGTTTCGAACACCGTCACATCCTTCACATGGACGCGGCCGTTGGTCACGCGCTGTAAACGCGAATTCGATTCGTCATAAAAATACTTGGCCAGATTTTCCGCCGACGGATTAATGACTGTGAACGGCTCGATTTCGTTGATCATCTGATGGTCAAGCCGGTCGATGACGTGTCGCATGACTTCGCGCAGGTCTTTGAAATCGAGAAGCAGGCCGGCTTTATCGAGTTCGGCGCCTGCGAGAGTTACGCGAATCTTATAGTTGTGGCCGTGCGGATTTTCGCATTTGCCTTTGTAATTGCGCAGGTAGTGTCCTGCGGCGAACGTGTCGTCAACGGTAACTTCGAACATGCATCCCTCAGCGTCCGGGCGTTGATCCGCCCGCGACAGCATCATCGCGAAACATCTATTGTACCGCCCGCCAATACACTCCCGCTTGACTCTGGCCTTGTAGCGAATGTAGCTTGCCTATTCGGCTTTTTTTCTGTTGAGGAACGATTATGCAAACCCGCAAAATCCTGTGTCTGATTGTGTTCATAACGGCTGCGATGGTCCATGTGGTTGCGCAAAACAAGGCGGATGAGCCTGAGTTTGACGTCAAAGCGCATTACACAAAGTACGAATACAGGATTGCAATGCGCGACGGCGTGCATCTGTTCACCTCGGTGTACGTGCCTAAGGACAGTGCTCACGCCTATCCCTTTCTGATCGATCGCACTCCCTACAGCGTGTCGCCATATGGAGTGGATCAGTTCCGCAAGCAGCTTGGGCCGTCGCCAGATTTCGACAAGGCGGGATACATTTTTGTTTTTCAGGATGTGCGCGGGCGGTATATGTCGGAAGGAACCTTTGTCGAGATGCGGCCGCACATCGACAATAAGAAATCGACCAAGGATGTCGACGATAGCAGCGATCTCTACGACACAATTGACTGGTTGCTGAAAAACGTGCCGAACAATAATGGCAACGCCGGCATTTGGGGTATTTCGTATCCGGGCTTTTACACCTCGGCCAGCATTATCGATTCGCATCCAGCGTTAAAAGCGGCTTCGCCGCAGGCTCCCATGACAAATCTTTTTATGGGCGACGATGCTTATCATGGCGGCGCCTTCATGCTCGATGCAAACTTCGGCTTCTACGCGTTTTTCAAGCCGCAGGAAAATCCTCAATCGCCGTCGAAGAATGGCGGTTCCTTCGATTTTGGGACCAAAGACGGGTATGAATTTTATCTGCATGCCGGCCCCATCAGCAATCTTTCAAAGCTCTTGGAAGGGAAGAGCGCACTGTTCGACGATCAAATGCGCCACGATACCTACGACGATTATTGGAAGGCCCGGAATCTGGCGCCGCACATGAAGAACATTCATTGTGCCGTGCTGACCGTCGGCGGATGGTTTGACGCCGAAGATTTGCAGGGGCCATTCAGCACATTCCACGCAATCGATAAGTACAACTCAGGAATTTTCAATGCGCTGGTAGTTGGCCCATGGGTGCACGGCGGTTGGGCGCGGTATGATGGCGAGCATTTGGGACGCGTCGAATTCGATGCCAACACAGGCGATTACTATCGCAAAAATATTTTGTTCCCTTTCTTCGAGCTATATCTCAAGGGAAGCGGCGATGCCAAGCTTCCCAAAGCTTACGTTTTCGAAACAGGAACCAATGTGTGGCGGCGCTATTCAGAATGGCCTCCCAAACAAGCGGAAGCTAAGACGATGTATTTCCACGCGGGCGGCGGCCTTTCATTCGATCCCCCGGCTGCTGATGTACCTGCGTTCGATGAATACATCAGCGATCCGGCCAAGCCTGTCCCGTTCGTCAGCTACGTTGCAATGGACGTGCCGCAGGAATACATGGATTCAGATCAACGCTTCGCCGCCAGCCGGACTGACGTGCTTGTCTATGAAACGCCGGTATTGCAGGAAGATGTGACGATTGTCGGGCCCATCTCCCCGCGCCTCTTCGTCTCAACCAGCGGAACAGATTCAGACTGGGATGTGAAACTGATCGACGTCTACCCAGCAGATTATCCTGAAAGCAAATTAGACCAGGCCAAACCTGACGAAAAAGGTAAACCACGCCTCGATGTGCCACAGCCCTCGTTCACTATGGCGGGATATCAGCAACTGGTGCGCGGCGAGCCTTTCCGCGGAAAGTTTCGCCATAGCTTCGAAAAGCCGGAAGCGTTTACGCCCGACAAAGTGGAGCAGATTGATTTCACCATGCAGGATGTGAATCATACTTTCCGCCGCGGACACCGCATCATGGTGCAGGTGCAAAGTTCGTGGTTCCCGCTTACCGATCGCAATCCGCAGACTTTCGTCAATATCCCAGACGCCAAGCCTTCGGATTTTGTGAAGGCTACGGAGCGCATCTATCACGACAAAGGGCAGCTTTCGGGAATTGTGGTGGATGTGTTGCCCAATTCGGCAAACGCGGAGGAGCAGAAGTAGCTATGCGCGCGGCTGCTGGGTGCTTGGCTGGGTTACAATTACCTCAAAATTTCATCGTCTACTGTATCTTCCCGCGCCAGCGGGGCGCACAGTAGGCAGTAAGGACTTGTCCCTATGAACGTCCTGTTGCTCTCCATGCCTGATTCTTTCGAGCATATGCCCCCCGCCGCGATTCGCATGCCAAATGGCGCGCTCACATCGCTGGCGGGAAATGTCGATCCGCACCATCACGTGGCCGTCGCGGATTTAATCCTGGTGCATCGCAAGGTTCGCGAAACCGTGATCCGGCTTGTACGCGAGTCAAAGCCGGAAGTTGTCGGCTTGTCGATCATGACTTTCCAGCGGCGCACCGCGGGACGCATCATCGAACTGGTGCGGAAATTGCTACCGGGTGTGAAGGTTGTGGTTGGTGGGTACGATCCCAGTCTTGCCCCTGAAGCCTATGAAGATATGGGCGTGGATTATCTGGTACGCAGCGAGGGGGAAGTTACGTTTCGCGAATTGCTGCGCGCCATCGAGAAGGGTTCCGGATTCGAAGGGATCGGCGGGCTTTCCTACAACGAGGGCGGGAAATGGATACACAATCCGGCGCGGGCGCCGCACCGGCTGGAGGACAGCGAGATTCGGCTACCGAAACGCGATGCACGTGTGCTCAAGGGATACACGATGATGGGCCGGCAGATCGATGTGATTGAAACTTCGCGCGGCTGCACGTTCGATTGCAGTTTCTGTTCCATCATCGAGATGCGCGGGCGCAATTTTCATACGTATTCTTTCGATCGCGTGCTGGCCGATATTCGCGATGCGCGCGATCATGGAGCGCGCACGATTTTCCTGGTGGACGACAACATAACTTTGAACGTTCGGCGTTTTGAAGCTTTATGCGAGGCGATCATCAAGGCAGGTTTGCATACGCTCGATTATTTTGTGCAGGCCATGACCTCCGCCATTGCGAATCACGGCGAGACGCTCGCTCCGCTGATGCACCGAGCCGGCTTTCGCTACGTTTTTCTGGGCATCGAAAATATTCTTGAGAACGACCTGGAATTTCTAAAGGCCTCGGCCAAAAATACCGAGCGTACCGATGGACACAATACTGGGAATGCCACGCTCCGGGCGATCGACTATCTGCACCGCAATCAGATGTATGTTGTCGGTGGTTTGATCGTAGGCAGCCCCGGCGATACGCGCGAGTCCATCGAAGCGAATCTGGAATTCGCACGCCACTATGTGGATTGGCCGTACATCCAGCACCCCACGCCTTATCCACGCACGCCCATGACGAAAGATTTCCGCGATCAGGGGCTAATCATGAACGAGCGGCTGGAGGAATACGACGGCACCACCGCTATTGTGCGCACCGAACATCTGCCAGCCGAAGAAGTGGAATTTATGCGCTGGAAGGCGGAGCGCTGGATGAAAGTTCACCATATACCAGTTGCGCTACGGCATGATCCGGGATGGGTTTTGCTGCAAGGATGGAAGATGTTTTTGCACACGTTCCGCGGGAGCACACTTCGTTCAGCGCTTGGCCTGCAAAGTGAAAAGAAAGTTTTCGAGCGCTACCGCGCAATTCGAAAAGCGGAACGGGAATATGTGTGAGATGTGAAAGTCTTTGTGACCTGGCTTCCCAAGTGGTCAAGACTCCAAGGTGAGCCTTTGATCAGTCCGTCTAGGAATACGAGCGCGCCTTATCGGTAGTGGTGAGCATTCCCAACAGCATAATTATCAATCCGGCGCATGCTTGGGCTACAGGAACCGCTCCGGGCCCAAGGAAAGTCATATCGCGAGCAGTGCACAACCAACCGTTAGTAGCCCCTTCTGCTAGGGTTCACGAGGGCGATTCCATCACTATCGTAGGCGAATTGACCGTTATTACGTTCCTTACTATAATGTAAGGAAATGTAATAAGAGAAAGGAATCTAATCGCAACCGCAACTTTAACTTCCAAAGGGCAGATCACCGTTCCAGCGCGAGTGCGAGCTGCGCTAGGGCTGGATGCCGGAGATCGCATTGAATTCGTCGAAGTTGGGAAAGGCGAATTCAATATCGTCGCCGCTACTCGCTCCGTGCGAGAACTGAACGGAGTGTTGCACCGCAAGGGAAGAAGGCCGGTGTCGATTGAAGAGATGAATGCCGCCATCGCGAAGGGCGCATCCCGATCCCGATAGTCAACGAAAGAAAAATGATCGGTCTTGATACGAATGTTTTAGTCCGCTACCTCACTCACGACGATCCCACGCAAACGGCTGCGGCGATGAGAGTGATGAACTCCCTATCGTTCGATGCGCCCGGATTTCTCTCCCTGATCGTAATCGCAGAGTTAGTTTGGGTCTTGGCGATCTCTTACCGGTTCCCGAAAGACAAGATTGCGCAGGTTGTAGAGACCTTATTGCGTAGCCGGGAATTGGTGGTGGAGAGAGGGGAAATCGTTTCGCAGGCATTGCGGGCATTTAACGCCGGTCGTGCCGACTTCTCCGATTACTTGATCGAACGCTGCGCTCATGCTGCACAATGTCAATTCACGCTCACATTTGATCAAAAAGCGGCAAGCGCAGCAGGTATGCGACTCCTCCAGTGAAAGCCACGCTTTCACGGTGCTCCTGTAAAAAATTCCTCCACCACGTGAATTTCGGTAGTCCTTTTGTAAGTTGGCAGGCTCTCAATAAAAACGCGGCCATACTGTTTTTTGAGTATGCGGTTGTCGAGCAGGACTAGCAGACCGCGGTCGTGAAGCGAGCGAATAAGGCGTCCAAAGCCCTGTTTCAATGTGATCACCGCTGACGGCACCTGATACTGGAAAAAAGCATTGCTACCGCTGGCATCGATCGCTTTCACACGTGCGGCGACGACCGGATCGCTGGGAACGGCAAACGGCAGGCGGTCAATGATTACGCAACTCAACTGTTCACCCTGCACGTCCACACCTTGCCAGAAGGAAGACGTGGCAAACAGCACGGCATTCGGCGTGAGACGAAATTCTTCGAGTAGCGCGCTTTTCGGTGCGTCCCCTTGGCGCAGCATCGGGAACTCTAGTTCCCCGAGCAATCGCTCGTAAATGTCGTTCATTTGGGCATAGCTGGTAAAAAGAACGAAAGCACGGCCGCGCGTGATCTCCAGCAGTTTGCGAATATGTGCGGCAGCTTTCGTTGTGAACTGCGGTGCGCGCGCATCGGGAAGGTCAGGAGGTACGTAAAACAATGCCTGATTCGGATAATCGAAGTGCGAAGGCAGCACCGATTCTCGGGCGTGCTCCAAGCCGAGTCGTTGACGAATGTACTCGAATCCGCCGCCCACGGCGAGCGTAGCCGAAGTCAGCACGGCGCATTCCAATTTCGACCACAGGCATTCGCGCAAAATGGGGCCCACGTCGATCGGTGTAGCTTGCAGAAAAACATTATGCCGTCCAGTTTCAGAGATGCCGGCAAGATTTTTATCTGGGCTTCTGCGCCTCTGTGGCAAATTCGATCTTCCACGGCCGCCGCGACGCTCGATCCAAAACACTGTGTTGTGATCGTCTGATTGCATCGCGTAATCCAACTGCATTTGAATTTCCTGCGTGCGCCGTACCAATCCGAAGATTTCCTCAGGCTTTTGCGGTAGATTTTCCAGATCGCCGGTGAGCCGCGCGAATGCCTGATTGAGTGCTAGAAACGCATCACCATTTTCCTCCAGGAAATCACCTCGCGTTTCAAAGGCAAAGCGTCCTTCTCCGGGTGGCAGCAGTGAAAAGAAGAATTGGGATTTTTCTCGCATACTACCCAACGCGCCGGAGAGCGAAGCCGACATGATGTGGTTGTGCTGCAGAAAACCTTCGACATCCCGCGCCAAATCTTCGACGCGCAGATTGCTGACGGAAATTCCGAAATAATTCCCGGCAACATCTTCCAATTCGTGCGCCTCATCGAAAATTACAGCGGCTGCATCCGGCAGAATTCCCGCGTCGGGGGCGCCTTCGGCTTGTAGTTTGATGGCGAGATCGGCGAAAAAGAGATGGTGGTTGACGATGATGATGTCACTTTCCATCCCGCGGCGCCGCATTTCGGTGATGAAACAGCGTTCGAATTCGCTGCACTTTTGCCCGATGCACGTGTCCGCTCGCGCATCGAGTTTGTGCCACAGTGCGCTGGTCTCAGGAAGTTCCGCAAGTTCCGCGCGGTCACCTGTCGCGGTAGTCTTCTCCCACGCTGCGATGGCGCGATATTGTTCAATTTCTTCCAGGCCGCTCAACACTGGTTGCCCGGTGAGGTCGTAGAGCTTTTTGCGGCAGAGATAATTATTTCGGCCCTTCATATAGCAAACCGAAAGGCGACAGCCGGAGGCCGAATCCCCGAATAGGGCCTGCTCCAGAAAGGGTACGTCTTTGTAAAAAAGCTGCTCCTGCAGGTTTTTTGTGCCCGTCGAGATGATGACCCGTTTCCCTGATCGAATCACCGGTAGTAAATAGGCCAGCGTTTTGCCCGTGCCTGTGCCCGCTTCGACGATCAGATGGCGTTTTTCTTCCAGCGCTTGTTCAACCGCCTGCGCCATTTGCAACTGACCGCGACGAAATTCGTAGGCGGGATGTGAGCGGGAGAGCACTCCACCGGGGGCGAAGAATTGGTAAAGAGAGGCATCCTTCCCACCGTCTGAGGGACGGCCCGGAAGCGAAGGAGAAACGGGCTGAGAGCTTAAAGCCACAGGAGTCTCTATAATAAACATTCCTTACCATCAACACCGATTCGTCATCCATTTTGTCCAGACCCACCTACAACTCGACCAACACTACCGCCGAAGCGCAAGCCGGCATTCCGACGGTTGCCATCGTAGGCCGGCCGAACGTGGGCAAGTCCACGTTGTTCAATCGCATTGTGGGTGCACGGCGCGCGATCGTGGGAGACGAACCCGGCATCACGCGAGACCGGCTCTATGGGAATGCCGAATGGCTTGGGCGGCGGTTCCGCGTCATCGATACTGGGGGCATTCTTCCGGAGGAGAAAGATTTCATTCCTTCGGAGATTTTTCGACAGGCGCGGGTCGCCTTTGAAGAAGCGGCCGCGATCGTGATGGTAGTTGATGGAAGATCTGAACTTGCCGCGCCGGACATGGAACTGGTCCGGCTGCTTCGAAAGACAGGCAGGCCACTGTTTCTCGCCGTGAACAAAGCCGACTCAGAGAAGCAAATATCCATGATCGATGATTTTCATCGTCTGGGCATTGAGCAGATATTCGCCATTTCCGCTGAGCACGGGCGAGGGATCGACGATCTGCTGGATGCCGTATTGGAAGCCTTGCCCGAGAGCAAAAAAGTCGCTACAGAGGGCGCGGAAAACGCGGAGGATGCAAACGGCGACCAAGAGCATTTACCCGTAGAAGGAGCAACCGAAGCCGAAAACGAGCATGAGGTCAAAGTCGCCATCATTGGCCATCCCAACGTCGGCAAATCGACATTGTTGAATCGCCTGACCAATTCCGATCGCGCCATCGTTTCGCCTATTCCCGGCACCACGCGCGATGCTGTCGACGAAATTGTTGAACGCAACGGGAAGCATTTCCGTTTTATCGATACGGCTGGAATTCGGCGTAAAGGGAAAACTCATCTGATGGCGGAAAAGCTTTCGGTGGTCATGGCGCGCAAGCATCTCGAGGGCGCGGATATCGCGCTGCTGGTCATCGACGCAACCGAAGGTGTCAGCCAACTTGATGCGGCTATCGCGGGTTATGCCCATGAAAGTGGGCGTTCCATGATCATCGTGGTCAACAAGTGGGATTTAGTGACGAGCGGCGCGCAGAAAAGCGGCAGACCGTCCAAGGCCATGCGCATGCGAGAGAGCAAACGCCCGGAGGATCGCGAGGCCTATGAAGAACGGCTGCGCTACGATCTCAAGTTCCTCAGCTACGCGCCCGTAGTTTTTATTTCGGCGCATACAGGTAAAGGTGTTGAGAAGATTTTCCCACTGCTCGAAAAAGTCGCGATCGAACGTCGCAAGCGTATCTCCACCTCGGCGATGAACCGGTTCATCGAAACCGTGGATTTTGAACGCGCTTCGGTTCCAATGCGCTCCCGGGTAAAAATTCTTTATATGACGCAGGCGTCGGTGGCGCCGCCTACGTTTGTGCTCTTTACGAACCGCGCTGTGAAACTGCATTTCGCATACCAGCGCTTTCTGGAAAACCAGATTCGCGCAGCCTTTGGCTTTATCGGCTCGCCGATTTGGATCAAGAATCGCGCGCGGAACTAGAACCGCTATTCCCCTGCGATTTCTCGATCCATCGTCAAGAGTCCCACGCGATCCACGCCCGCTTGGTGAGCCAGGTCGATTACATCGGCAACATATTGGAAGTCGACATCGGCGTCCCCGCGTACGAAAACTACTTTTTCGGCGCGCGTCAGATAAATCTTCGCGAGCCGCGTCTCCAGGTCTTCCCAGCGCACATCCTCCTGATTAATTTTCACTATCGGTGGCTGATTGTCTTTCGTCCATACCACCTGAATGACGATGGTGCGCGGTTGCGAAATGTTCGCTGTCTGCTTCTGATCGGGTTGCGGAATCTGCGCAGTTTCGCCCTGTTCTTTATCCATCGATACGACGACCATAAAGACGATGATCAGCGTAAGCAACACGTCGATGAGCGGTGTGATGTTGATCTGTGGACCGGACGGACCTCCGCCTGCCATTGAGAACGCCATAGAATGCTCCTCTTTAGCACGCGTGTCTGCAACATCAGACACCTAATGGGGCAATAGAGTTCCCAAAGGAATAGCGCTCAAATTATCCGGTCGGCTCAGGATAGGGCGGTAATGGCGGTGGTTCGAGCGGACTTGGTGATGAAACCACCGCAGGTGATGGAAGCAGCGGATAAACCACCGCGTTGAGCGGACGATAGCGGCCAGCAAAAAAGTAAATGGAATATGCGGGGAAGAAGACAATCACCGGAACTGAAATCAGCGAAATCAAATATAGAAAAGCTGCCAGCAAAACACTGCCTACTACTATCGCTAAAGTGATGGTCTCGGCGTTCCATGTAAGCCCGGCTGATTTGCCGGTAACAACGGCGAGAATGCTGAGTCCCACGGTTGGTATGGCGATGATCAAACTCAAGATGACGGTTGCGATTCCAACCACGATACCCGCGGCAATGGCTAACGCGATCTTCATTCCAATATATGCGGCATAGCCGCCCATCTCAGCCTTAATCATCGGCCATAACCGCCGCCATCCTTCGAAGGCGCCGATATTTTCCAATGCCATTTGGGGCACGACAAAATCTTTAGTCAGAACAAAAATGACTGCCAGGGTTATAAAGAAAATAAAAAAGACGAAGAAAAGAATGATCCCGCCCAATATTAACGGAAGCAGGTGAGCCTTCGGCTGTTCAAGCCAGCCAAGCGCGAAGGCAAAGGCCAGCGGCAGTCCAACCAGCACTGCAATGCATGCAAAGGTTATGAACAGATACGCCAGTTTCCACAGAAAGTATCGCCATCCTTGACCTTGTCTGCTGCCCCAGCCCGCGCGTATATGGCACTCTTTCGCAAGGATGCTATCGAACAGAACGAATCGCATCACACTGCTGATGTACATGAAAATCAACCCGATGGCGAACGCTGCTATGACAATTACCGCGAGCAGTGCACCTAGGAGAGCGGGATCAATCCCGGATAGGTGTGGAAACGCGGAGTGTGGCGCGGCGCCAGAATGCGCAGGAAGCCGGAAATTAGAGCCGTTACAACCACCGCCAGAGCCGAACTCCCCGGCCAGCAATCCGACCAGCGCAAGTCTGGTCCATTGACCAAGGCGAAAGGGTTTGAACAATTGTTGTTTGGTGTGCTCGACGGCAAGGCTGATTGAATCGACGGCGGAGATAGGCAAAGCGCACCTCGGGCTGTGATTTGCTCAGGAGCAAGGTACTAAGAATCGTGACGCGGATCAAACGAATTCGAACGGAATTTCAGATTTGTATTATTCATATCGCAAGGCTTCCACAGGATCGAGTTTCGAGGCACGCATGGCCGGAACCAAACCGCTGATTACACCCACCACCAGCAACACCGCACTGGAAAGCATCACGGTCATCATTGAAATCTTTAAATGAATGTCGCCCTGCCCGGAGTCGTCTTCGAACAGTGGTCCCATCATCGGCAGCGTGCCCACGGCCCAGGCGATGAAATAGGAAAGCAGTACGCCAATGGCTCCGCCGAGAATCATGATCAGTAAAGTCTCGGCTAAGAACTGTAGCTTGATATGCCGTTTACGCGCTCCTAAAGCCCGCCGGAGGCCGATTTCGCGAATTCGTTCATCCACCGAGACCAGCATGATGTTCATTACGCCAACGCCACCGATCCCTAAAGTCAAAGCACCGATGAAAGTAAGCAGGACCTGCAAGCCAATCGTCAGCGCGTCGATCACTGGGCGGAATTCGTCGCGCCCGAACATCTGAAAGGCCTTGGGATCGGTTGGCGAAAAATTCTGCCGCGTTGCGACGGCCGCCAGCACCTGCGCCATGGCTTTTTTTTCGAACTGCGGCGCAATCGGCTCGAATACCATTACCGCAGCGTAGCGTGTGTTCCACAGCTCGCTGGCGGCTGAGTAGGGAATCCATGCCGATTCGTCGTCGCTGCTGAAATAATTGCTGAGCTGAATCTTGCGCGCCATCACCCCGATCACGGTAAAACGCACGCCGCCGACTTCAACCGTTTCTCCCACGGCCGGTCTCCCGCTGAAAAGCTGTTCCTTCGTTCGTCCGCCTAAGAAGATCACGCGCCTTCGTTCCAATTCGTCCGCGGCGTCGATCCAGCGACCCTCCGAAGGTACTTCGTTCCGCATCTCGCCATATTCTGGACAGACGCCGCGAACCGCAGCCGTTCCCACCATGCGATCGCCATAAGAAATTCCGGGACGATTTACGGTTTCGCGGCAGATGTGTTTCACCAGTGGCGCGGTAGCTTTCACCAGGTCGACATCGGCCTGTTCGATGACGACTTTCTTGCCCGCACGCTGCCCGCCCGGCTGTTCGCTGGTTTGCTGCGGCCAGCAAATGACTACACTCTTCCCGAAAGCGTCGAAACCGTGGACCAGAACGCCGCGAAAGCTACTGCCATACGCAATCAGGAGCGTAACCGTTGCGATACCCCACACGATTCCCAGCATGGTGAGGAAACTGCGCGTTAGGTTGCGCTTCAACGCGATCCACGCTTCGAGAATGATTTCGAATAGCATAAGAGATTCGCCGGCTACCCGCCCGCCTCGTATCGCAGCGCTTCAATCGGGTCGATGGATGCCGCTCTGCGTGCGGGATACAGCGCCGCACCAACCGCTATCGCGCCTAGCAAGCCTGCGGCAAGCAAGCCTGAAGTCCAATCCGCAATGAGCCCGGCAAAGAAATCGGGCATAGGCAGCAAATTCACTAACGCACAAAATCCGAAGGCCACGCCCAAACCAATTCCGCCGCTGAGAAAGGCAATAATCAGGGCTTCGACAAAAAACTGCCGCAGAATCGTTCCCGCAGGTGCGCCAATCGCCTTGCGCACGCCAATCTCGCGCGTTCGCTCCCGCACTGCCACCAGCATCACATTCATGACCCCGAGTCCACCCAGCAGCAAGGTTACGATTCCCACTGCGCCCAGAAAATATTTCATCCCGTCAGTCATCGCCTTGAAAGCCTGTGCTTCCTGTACTGTGTCCCAAATGGGACACGCTTCTTTGTCGTTCGGATCGTAGCGATGCATGCGCGCTAGCGCCACGCGCACTTCATGTTTGCAGGCCTCGTGTTGCTCCACAGATTTTGGCGTCACCAGTAACTGATCGAATGTTGTGGGAGTTCCCGGAGGTTTATCGGGGAAGTCGCGGCGCATGGCGGTAAAGGGAACAAAAACCTTATTTACGTCCCAGCCGTCGTAGCTGGAATCCTGTTTCTTCGTGGCCATTACGCCGATTACGACAAAGGGAAAATCGTTCAAATAAACGTTCTCCCCCACCGGATTGCGGCCGGGAAATAATTGCTTCGCCGCATCCGATCCAAGAAATGCAACCCGCCTCGCTTCCCGCATGTCATCCCAATCGTAGAATCGTCCCTGCCCTACGCTAAGGCTGCGAATGTCGGCGAACTGCGGATACGAGCCGGTTACCGTAAAGGACGCGTTATTGTAGTTGCTGTGCGTCAGGACGGTGTTTTGTTCGAGTTCAGGGATTGCATACTGGCAATCCATGGCCCCCGATTGCACCACCGGCACATCCTCGTCCTCCCAATGAACCAATCGCCCCGCATGAGTTCCGCCCGCTTGCAGGCTGGTGCGGCCGTGGAATACGATCATTACGTCTTTGCCGAGATTCTTGGCTTGATCTTCCTGTCCTTTGCGCAGACCTTCGCCGGCGGCCACCATCAACACGATCGACACGATTCCCCAGGCGATACCGAACATGGTAAGAAATGCCCGCAATTTGTGCGCCCACAGCGTCCGAACCACGTCGGTAATAAGGTCTCGTAGCGTCATGCAGCTTCTTGGTTGGACGCAGGCAAGCCGCGAAAGTAAGCTGGCCGCGAGGTTTTCCTCTCGCTATGGATACGTACTCAAGGAGGATTTAGTTGCAGGAAATTTCGGCGCTCCGAATAATTTCTCGTAGCTTTGCGAGATTATATTTTTGCCGTCAGCGCGACCCGCTCCAGCCACAAATCAAACTCGCGCAAAGCCAGTTCGCATTGCAATCGATGGCGCTCCTTGCGGTCGCGGACCTTCTTGTCGAGAGCAGGCAATAGGTCGAAAGTTATATTGGCCGGCTGGAAATTCTTTGCGCCGGCATGTGTAACGTAGTGCGTCAATGAACCGAAAGCGGAAGCGCGCGGAGGAGGCAGGAGGCCGTCGCCGTTGGCAAGAGTAGCGGCATAAAGGCCTGCCATCAACCCGGTAGCAATCGACTCTACATAACCTTCGACGCCACAAATCTGCCCCGCGAACAAAACTCGAGGATGTATCTTCATCTGCAGCGTTTCTCGCAAGAGTGCCGGCGCATTGATGTAGGTATTGCGATGTATTTGCCCATAACGCAAAAAGCGTGCATTCTCCAGCCCCGGAATCAGGCGGAGCACGCGAGCCTGTTCCCCGAATTTCAAATGATTTTGAAAGCCCACCAGATTGTAAGAATCCGCCCGTAGATTTTCCTGGCGCAATTGCACCACCGCATAAGGCATTCTGCCAGTGCGTGGATCTTTTAGTCCGACTGGTTTCATAGGTCCAAAACGCAAGGTGTCACGGCCGCGTCGCGCGATCTCTTCAATCGGCAAACAGCTCTCAAAATAATTCAGTTTCTCCCAATCGCGCTCTTCCACCGACTGCGCTGCGAGAAGCGCATCGTAGAAAATGTCGTATTCCTCGCGCGTCATGGGGCAGTTGATATAGTCGGCCGAGCCTTTGTCATAGCGCGCCGCCATATACACGCGCGACATATCGATGGAGTCCGCTTCCACGATCGGGCTGATCGAATCGTAAAAATACAAATGAGGGTCAGGTGGGAGCGGGCGACTCGCCCGCTCAGCATTTTCATCGCCGCAAGAACTCAAACGCCCAACCTCAGACGCCAGCGCGTCGGAAGTCAGAGGGCCGGTTGCGATGACAGTTATGTCTTTGCCGCTTTCTTCAATCTGTTTGACTTCTTCGCGCTTTACCGTAATCCGAGGTTCGTGCGAGATCGCTTCGGTCACTTTTGTCGCAAATGCTGCCCGATCCACTGCCAGCGCATGTCCCGCCGGAACTGCGCACTCGCGTGCAATTTCCAGCAGCAACGAATCGGCCCGCCTCATTTCTTCTTTCAGGAGCCATGGTGCGGTATTCTCAGAGTCCGATTTCAAGGAATTAGAACACACGAGCTCCGCGAAATTTTCCGTCTGATGAGCCGGAGTCAATTTCACTGGCCGCATCTCAAACAGTTCCACGTCTACGCCGCGCCGCGCGCATTGCCACGCTGCTTCCGACCCGGCTAATCCCGCTCCGATAATTTTGACTTGGATTTTTTCGAGATTTTTCATTGCAAGCTTCTATTTGCCAGTTGCTGGACAGCTTCCTCCCGCAATAAAACAGACCGCCATTGATCGCGAAACTCCGCTCCCAGTGCCGTGTAAAGACCAATCGCTTTTTCGTTCCAGTTCAGAACCTCCCATCGCAGGGCGCGGCAATTCTCCCGTACCGCTATAGCGGCAACCGAAGCCAGCAATGCCATGCCAATCCCTTTTCCGCGAAATTGAGACCGCACGAACACGTCCTCCAAATACAATCCCGGGCCTGCCCAGGTCGAATAGTAGCCGAAGAAAATGGCATAACCGGCAGGTTGAGCGCTCCATTCGGCGATCAGCGCGCGAAATTTTGGATTGGGCCCGAAGCCATCTTCGGCAAGATCCGATTCTTTAATTGTGACCGAGTCGAGTTCACGCTCAAATTCCGCTAATTCGCGGATCAGAGTGCGCAATAAACCGGCGTCAGCAATGGTGGCAGGGCGAATGAAAAGCATTACAAGCAGAATACATCAGCGGCACAGCTAGTTGAGTGCATCAGGCCGGTCGCTAATGCGAGATCAACGTCGACTGACTAGAGACGCAAAGCCACGTGCCCTTCTGCTGGATCCACGTATCTACGAAGCGCTCTCGGAGAGCATATGGCTGGCCGTTCTTCGTGCCTTTTTCCCGATAAACTCCCGTTACTACTACACTGTCGCCATAAGCGTGAGCCCGCATCGATTCGCTCACAACAAACTCTGGATGAAGCAGAGGTGTCTGCACATGAGCCAGATATTGGCCCTTGTTCATAATTTTCCCGTCGTAGTCGATATAAACCAATCCGTCGACGAAGAGCTCTTGCAGAGCTTTACTTTCCCCCAGCCGAAGAGCCTGATTCCAGGCATTTTCCAGCATCAAAACTGTTGATTCCGCGGCTTGCGCGGATGTATTCGCTTGCGCTGGCACCCGGCCAGCAAATAGCAGCGGAAAGAAATACAGCGCAATTTTTATCGATTTCATGCTCAGTTCAGCGTGATATGGGTGTAGCCTGCGCAGCCACGCACAGCCATACGCCAAAGCGGTATATCCAGATGTCGGTGAAGCGACCATTCCGCTGAAGCGGCTTTCCCTTCTCAACTTCTATTACGTGATAAGTTCCCGAAACGACCGCTGTCTCGCCGTAGACCTGCACGTTCATATCCGGCGTGACGAGCGATTGTGGACGAGAACCCGCAGACTTTACTCGCGCTAAAAACTGCGCCTTCGTCAGCAGTGTTCCGTCTTCATCCACGTACACTAATGATTCGTCGAAGATCAGACTTAAAGCCTTGATATCCCCTCTCGCTTCCGCCTGGTTCCACACGCTCTCCACCGCCAGAATCTTCGATCCGGCGTTCTGCCGGACATCCTCCTGCGCCCCGGCCAGTAGGGTCAGGAAATACAAAATCCCCCATCCGATGACCCGCTTTCCCATTCGACAAGTTCTCTACAGTTAGACATCGGCAGCGGATTCGATTTTCTCCAGTCAGCTTTATTCAGCCAGTCTTTCCTGAGAGCCTTGTATGATGGAATTTCGTAACTTCATCCACGAGGTTGTTATGGCGCGAATTTCTCTGATTGCACCTGAAACCGCGACACCTGAAGTGCTGGAGATCTATGAGACAGCCCTGCGCGGCAAGCCAGGTAATGTTCAGAAGGCGCTCGCTCACCGCCCCGAGATGCTTAAGAATTTCCTGAGCTTTTATGGCAGCGTCGGTCGATCGCTTGATCGCAAGCTGTACGAGCTTATCTACCTGCGGGTTTCCCTCATTAACGGATGCCGGTACTGCGCGCAGCACCATGTTGCATCGTCGAAGCGTGCCGGGCTTAACGCGGAAGACTGGACGGCACTGAAGGCGGGGAATTATTCGCGCTATAGCGAAAAAGAGCGCGCGGCCCTCAACTACATTGAGAAGTTGACGCGCGCGCCTCACGAAATCAACCAAACAGATTTCGACGAACTCAAAAAGAATTTTTCGGAGCCCGAGATCGTCGACCTGCACATGCTGGCGGGTCTCGCAAACTTGACTAATCGCGTGACCGATCCGCTTGGACTGGAGTTGGAGTTCCCGGAGGAGAAGATCTAAGCAATCGCGGAATTGAGTTTGTTTTTCGATGTTTCTTCAAATTTACAGACTACCAAATTACACAATTACAAAATCTCTCTTGTATCCCCTTTGCGTCGGGTAACACGCTCGCGATCCAGGTACTCCAGGAGAGGGATCGCATATTTGCGGCTTACCCCGGTCAGGTCTTTGAAGTGGGCAACATCAATGATCGGCGACTTCGCTTTGTATTCTGATATTTGCCGGCGCAACGCAACCAGCGCGCCGCTGTGAAAAACCAGCTCATCCGAAACCTTCACCAATGTTTTATCGCGTAAAAGCAAAGTCACGAGCTTTTGTGCGCGTAACTTGTCGATTCTAAGTCCGGCAATCACTTCACGTAGAGCTGGAACTTTCAGGCCAGCCGTGGCAAAAGCGTTTTCGATTATCTTCTTCGATTCTGCTTCTTCGTCCTTCATCACCACGCCGTGACCGGGTAAGCGCACAAGATCTTCCAGGCTTTCCATTTTTCTTTCCCGAACCAGAGCGGCTGTTAACATTTCAAAAACTTCCTGCGATGCATCTACCTGCGCGCGTAATTCCTCTTTGCTGATGCCGCCGACAAGGGGATTCTTCTTGTGAAAACCCTCGGCCATTTTCAGGATGCGCAGCTTCAGTGCTTCTATTGCAATGGAATCGAGTAACAACTCGCCAGCACGGAATACATTTCCTGCCTTGAATGCTTCGGCGAGTTGAGATTCGATCACACTTTTTGTCCAGCCAGTTTCGGCGACCAGTCGGGCCATCGAAATTCCTTTATGATTCCGGCGCGTGACTCTTGAAATGATCCCCGCTTTTGGATCGCCGCCTAACTGTATTTTAAAAAAATCATAAGACTCCTTCGTGCGAGCAATCGGTGCCCTGTCCAATACAACTCCACCGCCAGTCGTTAGCACCGGCGAAAACTGCCGAATGATGAACCGGTCTCCGGGCAAGAGGAATACGGTTTCTGGAAACTTCAAGCGTACGAATGCCTGCTCGCCGGGAAGAATCTGCTTCACTCCATACAATGTGACTTCGGCGATGGCTTCCATGGTGTACGAGTGAAAGTGAACCCGCGCCCGATTTTTCAGCGGCCGCGGCGCGGACTTGAGCAGGCGCAACGACATGTCTGCGTGTCGAGCGGTTTCAAGCATGCCCAACGGCAGTAGCGTCATGCCCCGGGACAAATCCTCAGTGCTGACTCCTGCCAGGTTCAGCGCCGTACGCTGCCCGGCGACGGCAGCTACCGCGGTTTGCCCATGCACTTGTATCCCACGCACGCGTACGTGCTGCCCTCCCGGCAATACTTCCAATTCGTCTTCACGGCGAATCGTCCCGGCCACCAGCGTACCCGTCACCACGGTCCCAAAACCTTTCATCGTGAACACGCGATCGATGGGCAAACGAGCGATTGCGTACGAATCTCGCGATTGGGTTTTCGCCGCTACCTCAACTATCGCTTGCTTCAGTTCGTCCAGTCCTGCGCCAGTCAGGGAACTTACTGCGAGCATAGGAGCTGCTGGGGTTTCTAAGAATGTTCCGCGCAGAAATTCTTCCACTTCCAGTCGCACGACCTCGAGCGTATCGGCATCCACCGCGTCGGATTTTGTGAGCACAGTAATACCGCGGTTCACGCCGAGCAGTTGAAGAATGTCAAAATGCTCGCGCGTTTGCGGCTTGATAGCCTCATCCGCCGCAATTACCAGCAACACCAGATCGATGCCGCCCACGCCCGCCAGCATATTGCGCACAAAACGCTCATGACCCGGAACATCGACGAACCCCACGCGCAGCGTCTCGCCATTCGGTATGGGCAGATCCATATGCGCAAAACCGAGGTCAATGGTGATCCCGCGCCGTTTCTCTTCTTCCAGACGGTCCGCATCGATCCCGGTAAGTGCCTTTACCAGGGCCGTCTTGCCATGATCAATGTGCCCGGCTGTGCCTACAATGATGGACTTCATCTCGGTGAATCTTACCGGAAGTCGGGTTTTCCGCGAATTTCAACGAAAACTCGCCGCAAAAATTGTGCAGAACCGTATGCAAAACATGCTTCCGCCAACCGCCGGCAAAATGCGACAATAGAGTTTCCCCATGACCATTGCCATGACCTCTGCCTTTTCGCCGGAGTCGCTCCGGCAGCACGGCCTTACGCCCGACGAATACGAAAAGATCAAGCAGCTTCTCGGGGGCCGCGAGCCTACGCTAACCGAACTTGGCATCTTCAGCGTGATGTGGAGCGAGCACTGTTCGTATAAATCTTCCCGTGTGCACTTAAAGCGCTTGCCCACGCGCAGCAAGTTGGTGGTGCAAGGGCCGGGAGAAAATGCCGGCATCATTGACATAGGCGACGGCTGGGCATGCGCCTTCAAAATTGAATCGCATAACCATCCTAGTTTCATAGAGCCCTTTCAGGGTGCGACCACAGGTGTGGGCGGAATCTTGCGTGACATCTTCACCATGGGCGCAAGGCCGGTTGCGGTGATGGATTCATTAAGGTTTGGACCGATTCGTGCGGAAGCAGTCGCCTCGCCCACGCAAGCGGACATTCATAAGAATCACTCCATCCTCGAAGGCGTGGTCAGCGGTGTGGCCTCGTACGGGAACTGCTTCGGCGTTCCGAACCTCGGTGGCGAAACCAAGTTCGAGCCGTGCTACTCCGGCAATCCGTTGGTAAACGCATTTGCGCTCGGCCTGGTGCGCAAAGACGATATCTTTTACGCCAAAGCCGCTGGCGAAGGTAATCCCGTGATCTACGTCGGAGCCAAGACTGGGCGTGACGGCATCCACGGCGCAACCATGGCCAGCGAAGAGTTCAGCGAAGCTTCGGAAGCGAAACGTCCAAATGTGCAAGTCGGCGATCCGTTCCTGGAGAAATTATTGCTGGAAGCGTGTCTCGAAGCCATGCAGACCGGCGCGATTGTCGGCATTCAAGACATGGGCGCGGCGGGGCTCACCTGTTCGACCTGCGAAATGGGCGGACGTGGCGGTGTTGGCATCGAGATCGAGCTGGACCGCGTACCCCAGCGCGAGACCGGCATGAGCGCTTACGAAATCATGCTGAGTGAATCGCAGGAGCGCATGTTGCTGGTGGCGCAAAAAGGCCGCGAGCAGCAGGTTTTCCGCGTATTTGAAAAATGGGGGCTTGATGCCGTCGAAGTGGGAGTCGTCACTGGCGACAACAAACTGCGCGTTCGTCAACACGGGGAAATTGTCGCGGAGATTCCTAATCCAGCGCTCACCGACGATGCTCCCATATACAAGCGTCCACTGGCGCGCTGGGAGCCTCCTGTGCCACGTGAAATGCCGGAGCACGTTCGGCTCAATGCTCCCAGTCAGCTTACGGAAAATCTTAAACGCCTTCTTGCCAGCCCCAATATCTGCGGCAAGCGTTGGGTATGGCAGCAATACGATCACATGGTGCAGACCAATACCGTCGACGCACCGGGTGCAGGCGATGCCGGTGTGATTCGCATCAAAGGTTCGAATCGCGGTCTGGCGATGGCGCTCGACGGCAATGGACGCTGGTGTTATCTCGATCCGCGATTGGGCGCGATGCATGCGGTTGCAGAGTCCGCGCGGAAAGTTGCGTGTTCGGGGGCAACTCCGGTGGGTGCCACCAATTGCCTTAATTTCGGCAATCCCGAGAAGCCGTACATCATGTGGCAGTTCTCTCAGACAATTGACGGAATTACGAAGGCCTGCGAAGAGCTGGAGATTCCAATTACCGGCGGCAACGTCAGCTTTTATAACGAAACGCTGGGCGAGGGGATCTATCCAACGCCGGTGCTTGGAGTGGTCGGCATTCTCGATGACGTACATAAGGCTGCGAAAATGCATTTCGCCTCCGCAGGGCGCGCGATCGTGTTATTGCGTGCGGGTGAGGCGGCCGATATCACCGATGTGCAGAGCGAATTCGGATCGTCGGAGTACGCCAAAGAAATTTTCGGTGAGGTGTGGGGATATCCGCCGGAAATCGATCTGGAGAAGGAAGCTGCACTGCAGAAAGCGGTCGTCGAATTGATTCAGCAGGGACTGCTGGAATCTGTGCATGACTGCGCGGATGGCGGATTGGCGGTCGCCTTGGCTGAAAAAGCGTTTGCCGGTGGCGTGGGCGCGCGTGTGAGCCTGCCATCGAATGAATTGCCGGCTGAGTTTGTTCTATTCGGTGAAGATGCGAGCCGCATTGTTTGCTCTTGCGACCCAATGCACGTGGCGCGAATCCAACGAATTGCGGAGAAGCACGGAATCGTTGCCGGCGTGGTTGGGGAAACCATTCCTGAGCAAGTAGAAATCTCACTCGATGGACGAGTCGTTGTGTCCGTAGCGGTCGCTGAGTTGAATGAAGCTTACGAATCTGGCTTGGAGTCGAGTTTGCGGACCGATCCGCAATTAGTAGCGGCGAATTAAATCGCAGGATTGAGTTAGGTGCTAAAGGCCAATTGCCAAAATGCTGACTTCCGATAAATTTCACGATGAGTGCGGAGTGGTTGCGATCTTCGCGCATCCCGAGGCCGAGAAGCTCGCCTACCTTGGCCTCCACGCTTTGCAGCATCGCGGACAGGAATCGGCGGGAATCGTCACCTCCGATGGTCTGACTTCCCGTGTCCACAAAGCGATGGGTCTGGTCGCCGACATTTTTACGGAAGACGTTCTCTCGAAAATACGCGGCACGCTGGCCATTGGACATACCCGTTATTCGACCGCAGGAGATTCGGCGCTATTGAATGCGCAGCCGATCCTGGTGCAGTCAAGTAAGGGATCGATTGCGGTCGCGCATAACGGCAACCTGACGAATGCGGTGGAAGTGCGCAGCCGTTTGGAGCACCAGGGCTCGATTTTTCAGACCAACAGCGATACGGAAGTAATCGTGCACCTGATTGCGCTTTCGCGAGAACATACTTTGCCGGAAGCTATCGCGGATGCATTGCGCCGCGTGGACGGTGCGTTTTCCCTGGTGGTGATGAGTCCGGATCGAATCATCGCCGCGCGCGATCCGCGAGGGTTCCGTCCGCTGGCCATGGGGCGCATTCCCGCTCTCGAAGGCCAGAAGCGCGACACCATCGTTTTCGCCTCCGAAACTTGCGCTTTCGATCTGATCGGCGCCACTTACGAGCGCGACGTGAAACCGGGTGAGCTGATCGTAGTAGGGCCGGAAGGAATCACTTCACGCTTTTATTCCACCGCTGCGCCACAGTCGAGCTGCATTTTTGAGCACGTATATTTCTCTCGCCCCGATAGCACAGTTTTCGGCCGCGCTGTGCAGACCAGCCGTGAAGAGATGGGGCGGCAATTAGCGCGTGAAGCACCCGTGGAAGCCGATCTGGTGGTTCCAGTGCCGGATTCTGGTGTGACTGCGGCCGTTGGTTACGCAGCGGAAAGCGGAATTCCATTTCGCTTCGGGCTGATCCGCAATCATTACGTTGGTCGCACTTTTATCGAGCCGAGCCAAAGCGTGCGCGACTTTGGCGTGAGGCTAAAGTTGAATCCGGTGCGCTCTCTGTTGGAAGGCAAGCGCATCGTGCTCATCGACGATTCGATCGTGCGCGGCACCACCAGCCGCAAGATCGTGCGCATGATTCGCAACGCAGGAGCGAAAGAGGTTCACATGCGGATTTCCTGTCCCCCTACGATTTCGCCCTGCTACTACGGCGTGGATACTCCTTCGAAGGATCAGTTGATCGGCGCAAATAAAACGGTGGATCAAATTCGCGATTACATTCGCGTGGATTCGCTTGCCTACCTCTCACTTGAAGGGCTCAAGAAGGCCTGCGGGGAAGGGGATAAGATCTCATACTGTTCGGCTTGCTATACCGGCAAATATCCCACCAACATTGTGGACGTGGAAGAAATCCAATCTGCGAACGCCGGCAGTTAGTCAAAGCACAAAGCTATTTTTGCGCTTGCGCGATGCGCGGTATCGATTGCAAATCAGGTCTGACCTCTACTTTCTTCCAGCCGGTTAGTAGCCGCTCTACCTCCTCTGCAATCGTTCCGCTGATTTCCATGACCAACCATCCACCGGGCTTGAGAGATGCCCGGGCCTGCTGAATCAACCGGGCGATCACTTCTGTTCCCGTGGGGCCGGCAAAGACCGCGTTGCGCGGCTCAAACTTCCGGACTTCCAACTGGACTTGATCTTCTTCCGATTCGCCGACATACGGCGGGTTGGAAACGACGTAATCAAAAAAATTATCTTCGAATCCGGCAAGCAAGTCGGCCTCGTGAAAGTGAATTCGAGATTCCATTTGATGGCGCACCGCATTGGAGCGCGCCATCTCCAGCGCAGGCACAGAAATATCGGTAGCATGGATTTCGGCGCGCGGCAGTTCTTTCGCCAGCGCGAGCGCTATGGCCCCCGAACCTGTCCCAACATCGACGATGCGGAGGTTGGCGAGCAATGATTTGGTTCGAACTTTTTGAAAGCGCCCGCCGCCAATATTCTCGAGCGCTGCTTCGATTACGTGCTCAGTCTCTGGACGCGGAATCAGAACCGCCGGAGTTACGATAAGATCCATTCCCCAAAATTCCTGATGCCCGGTAATGTATTGCGCAGGAACACCGCGGGCTCGCTGGGCAATGGCTGCTTCGTATCGGATCATTTCGTCGGAAGTGAGCTGACGTTCAGGATGTGCGTAAAGGTAAGCGCGATCGCAGCCTAATATAAACATCATTAGAAGCTCGGCATTCATGCGGGGCGAGGGAGCTTCGGCTTCTTTCAACTGTGCGATGGCGAAGGCAAGAACCGGTTTCAGTTGCACGAAACCATTTCATCACACTGAGCAGATGGCATGAAAGATAAGTACGGCAAGAAATTGTGCCCACCGCGCAGTCCCCTGCGAACGCTAGGTCTGGCGCGGATTCAGCCGGGCGATTTCGGCATTCAAAACCGTGGCAAAAGCGACCCACGCCGCGTAGGGAATAAAAGCATTGGCTGCGGCGCGGTCAACCTTTCTGGCTGCTTTCATATAAGAAAAAATCATACCCTCCAGCGCAATGACGTCGGCAAGGGCCAGCCTTGGCCGATGCTGACCGAAGAAAAGCTCTGACCATTTTGCATTGGCGCTAAGCTGTGAAATCCATAAACGCAACGCCCGGTTGCGATCGCGCGAGGGAGCGGCGCTCCAGATTCTCCATCCCGACCAGGCGATCATTGCATAAAGAGAAGTCCACACAACCGGAAATACTTTTGCCGGAGGTGTAAAACTGGGCTTGGTGAGATCGCGGTACCAAGCCTCTCGGCTTGCTCGCCGGCTGTAGCGGGAACCGTACCAGGCCACGCCAGCCGTCGCCAATCCAAACCCAGCCAGCGCAAGCAGAGAGCGCGATTGCCGATTCGACATAGTGGACGTTGGGTGCGGTAATTATTCGTAAGGTTGTTCGCCGGCGAATGTTGTGTTCATGAAACCGCGTCCGTATTCGCCAATTTCGTCCAGTTCCGGCTATTTATTAAGCTCGTAGCCCAAGTAGATCATCTGTCCGATGTGGTGTTGCATGTGAGCGGCGCATTGCACGATCATTTCAAGGTGAGTCTTCGCATCGGTTCCGGCGCCTGAATAATCCATCGACCAATCCTCGGGCGATTGTGTACGGATGTTTTTTATAACCATCTTTACGGCTTCATCGAAGAGTTTAAACGCTTCCTCTTTCAACGGAGGGCTCGGTTCATTGAACTCTCGCGGACGGTTGCGGACGTAGCCGGTTTTGGCGATCTGCGTACCGATGTAGTAATTCAGGTTCCCGGTGAGATGTAGGACAAGATGCCCAAAGCTGTTGCCGTAGGAAAACGGCTTATGCCAAAACTGGGTGTTCGTTAGCGGCTCGGCCAATTCATGAATGCGCGCGGCGTTGGCCTCGTAGCGACCAATTAAAACGGTAGAAAGCGCTGACGATATATCCGGCATATCATTCCTTCGGGCGTGCATTTGTGCAACCGCCATCTCGCCTACACGGCATTCGCGGTTTCTTGCTTCAGTTTTTCGGCCTGATAGTGGGTGACCAGCGCTTCGATGAGCGGTTGAAGCTTTCCATCCATCACAGCTTCTAGCTGGTGCAGTGTGAATCCGATGCGGTGGTCGGTGACCCGGTTTTGCGGAAAGTTATACGTGCGGATCTTCTCGCTTCGGTCGCCGGAACCAACCATCGCTTTGCGCTCTTTCGCCAAAGCCTGCTGTTGCTTATCCATTTCGATCTCGTACAAACGTGAGCGCAGGACGCGCATGCCCTTTTCGCGATTCTTGATCTGTGATTTCTCGTCCTGGCAGCTGACAACAGTATTGGTTGGCAGATGCGTGATACGTACGGCAGAGTAAGTTGTATTCACCGATTGCCCACCTGGGCCCGACGAGCAGAAAGTATCGATGCGCAAATCTTTGGCCTCAATTTTGATATCCACATCTTCCGCTTCCGGCAGAACCGCAACCGTTACAGCCGAAGTGTGAACTCGCCCCTGTTGCTCGGTGGCGGGAACGCGCTGCACACGATGCACCCCACTTTCGTACTTGAGCTGAGAGAAAACGCGGTTGCCTTCGATGATGGCGATGACTTCCTTCAATCCGCCAGCCGAAGATTCGGACGAAGACAGTACCTCGACCTTCCAGCGCTGCGTCTCGGCAAAGCGTGTATACATGCGGAAGATTTCGGCAGCGAAAAGTGTCGCCTCATCACCGCCAGTGCCTGCACGAATTTCGAGAATGATGTTTTTCTCGTCGTTGGGATCTTTGGGCAATAACAAAACTTTGAGTTCTTCCTCGATTGTTCCCACGCGCGGTTCAAGCTTGGTTAGCTCTTCCTGCGCATAAGCTCGCATCTCGGGGTCTTTTTCTTCCGCCAGCATGACTTTGCTTTCGGCGATGCCCTGCGTCAGATCTTTATACTCACGATATTTTTCGACCATCGGAGCGATCTCACTGTGCGCTTTTGCAGTTTTCTGGTACTTCGCCGAATCGTTCACGATATCCGGCGAGGCAAGAGCCTGTGTCAGCTCTTCATAACGGGCTTCGATTTGGTCCAGGCGTTCAAACATTATGAGCTCTCAAAGGGTATTCAACCCGAATAGTGTCGGACTTTTGTCCACGCAGTACAAGCTAAAGGTCTTTTAGGTTTGGGATCGGGAATGGGCAGGGAAAAGTTTTCGCGGCGCTGCCGCTAGGCGATAACCAATTCGCCACCATTCTCTTTTTCAAGAGCCATGGCGTGATCGAGCGCAACGATGGCGCATTGCGCTTGCTCGTCCGATGGCGGCTGAGTAGTAATGCGCTGGAGCCACAAGCCGGGAGCGGTCATAAAAGCGAACAGCGATCCGCGGTGCTTGGCGGCGAAACGGATGATCTCGTAAGACACCCCGGCAATCACCGGCAACAGCGCAATGCGTGACGCAAAGCGCGCCCAAAAAGTGGTGTAGGGAATCAGCATGTAGAAGCCGATCGAGATCAGCATCACAGTCATCAGAAAACTGGTGCCGCAGCGCGGATGATAGGTGGAATATTGCTGCACTTCAGCTGTTTCAAGCGACTTGCCATCTTCAAACGCAAAAACTGTTTTGTGTTCGGCGCCGTGATATTCGTAGACGCGCTTGATGTCCGGAAACAGCGAAACTCCCCAAATAAACAGCAGGAACAGAACCAATCGCACCGCGCCATCCACAAGGTTAAAGGCGATTTGACCGCCGAAGGCGGGATTGAACTTCTTAAGTTCTGTCGCCGCAAGCAACGGCAGGTACTTGTACATGAAAATGAAAAATGCCAGCGATAAGATGACATTCCCCGTAGCCAGCCATCCACTTATCGCAGCAGCTTTTTCGCGCGCTTCAGATTTAGAAGTTTCTACCCTGCTTTGTTTTGCTTCGACAGATGAGCCCGTTTTTTCGCTATTCGTTTGCTCATCCTGCATTGCATCTTCAAGCGCCACATTCGCCGAAAAACGCAGGGCGCGATAGCCAAGAGACATTGCATAGCCCAGCGTCATTACGCCGCGAAGAATGGGCCAGGCCATCCACTTATGCTTTTCGGAAGGCCGCTCCAGCGGTTGGCTCATGGTTACTACTTCGCCCGAAGGCTTGCGGCAGGCGATTGCCCATGCATGCGGAGAGCGCATCATCACGCCCTCGAGCACAGCTTGGCCGCCGACAAGCGTTTCCTCGCCGCTTTCGAGCGCAGGCAAGAGCTGCACGGCCATCAGGAAGCGCACGAAATTTCGCAGTGAACGCACGATAATTAGATGCTTTGAGCCTGAAAAAGCGCCATCACTAGGTTACCACAGCAGGGAAGCATTCCTCAGCGGCCATGTCCCGTGGGATATTTCGTCTATTCTCTTAATAACATGCCGGGATTTGCCCAAACCTGCGAAGCCATTGCGGCCACGACAAAAAAGCTTCAGAAGATTGCAATCGTGGCGGAATATTTGAAATCCTGCCCGCTTGATGAGGCCACAAATTCATCCGTGTTTCTCTCCGGAAGGGCATTTCCCGCATGGGAGGAAACAACATTACAGGTCGGTGGCACTCTACTCTGGCGGATTGTTGCGGAGCTTTCTGGGCAAAATGATGCCGCGCTTACGGCGGCTTATCGCGAGCAGGGAGACGTGGGCGCCGTTGCGGCTGCAGTTTTGCCCGAGCGCGCCGGGCAGGGCGCTGGAGTTCTCGAAACTGCCGATGCTTTTCGGCAAATTGCCGCTGCCCGCGGACCGGCAGCAAAAACGGCGCTGGTCCGGGACTTGCTTGCCCGCGCAACGCCCCTGGAAGCGAAATACATTGTCAAAATTGTGACCGGTGATTTGCGAATTGGCCTCAAGGAAAGTTTGGTCGAGGAAGCCATTGCCAAAGCTTACGCCAATACTCTCGCGGAGACGCAACGCGCCAATATGCTTCTTGGAGATATCGGACAGACACTACGACTGGCGGCCGAAGGGAAATTAGCCGAAGCGAAGATGCGCATGTTCCATCCCATCGGATTCATGCTGGCAAGCCCTGTCGAGTCAGCCGAAGAAGGGTTGAGTTATTTCGCCGAGGCGGCCGTGGAAGACAAGTACGACGGCATTCGAGCGCAAGCGCACGTTTCGAACGGGGAGGTGAAGCTCTTTTCGCGCACGCGTGATGAAATTACCGAATCGTTTCCCGAACTCCCGCCTGCGCTGGCAGCGTTGCCGGCAGAAGCCATTCTCGATGGCGAGATTGTTGCTTGGGAGTATCCGGTAAATATGGCAAAAGCACCAGAAGTTCTGGATGGCCAACCTTCCGCCGCCGAAGAAGCCGCAGCCGATCAACTGGGTAAGGCGCGTCCGTTCTCGTTTCTTCAACAACGGCTCGGGCGAAAAAAAGTGAGCGAAAAAATGTTGCGGGAAGTTCCGGTAGCGTATCTCGCATTTGATGTTCTGTATGCAGATGGCGAATTGTTAATCGATAGGCCGCTGCGAGACCGGGTGCGAATTTTGGATGACTTGCTGACGGAAAAAGAAAATCTCCCGGATAACCTTCGGAAAAATCTCCATTCTAATTTGCTGCACTCGCAAACGCGCCTGAAATTCGATACTGATTCATTAGATGACGCTTCGGCCAGGGTGATTCGCGCGCCTGTGTTTCGGGTGAGTTCGAGCGAAAGTCTGGAGGAACTGTTCGTCGCCGCGCGGGTTCGCGGAAATGAAGGATTGATGATCAAAGGCCTCGACTCGCCTTATACGCCGGGCAAGCGCGGCAAATCCTGGCTGAAAATGAAGCGTGAATTGGCAACGCTTGACGTAGTCGTAACAGCGGTCGAATTTGGACACGGTAAGAGAATCGGAGTGTTGAGCGACTACACTTTCGCGGTGTGGGAAGGCGACAGGCTGGTAAACATCGGCAAGGCATACTCAGGTCTGACCAATGCCGAGATCGCAAAGATGACGCAGTGGTTTCTCGACCACACGCTCGAAGATCAAGGTTTTCGGCGCACTGTCGAGCCGAAAATCGTGCTGGAAGTGGCTTTCAACAATATGATGCAGTCCGATCGACACGAAAGCGGCTATGCGTTGCGCTTCCCGAGGATCGTGCGGCTGCGCCCCGACAAGTCGGCGGAAGATGCGGATACGATGGAGAGAGTTCGAGAGATCTTTGAGCAACAGAATCTTTGATTCAATACGCTCAATGGCTGTGATGGTGGTGGTGCGCTTCGCTCTCCGCCACCGGCATCACGCATCCATGCGCCACCTCACATACCTCGTGCTCAAATTGAATGGTCGTATGGTCGATTTGAAACTCATGATGCAGCGCCTCTTTCACGTCACGCAGAATCCGTTCGCTCACCGACGGTGGAATATCCGCAATCGAAATATGGCAGGAGAGTGCGCGCGTTTCCGAACCAATGCACCAGACGTGCAGATCATGCACATCATTTACGCCATTCACGGAACGGATGGTCGTCTCAACTAAGTCCAGCTTGACCCCACGCGGGGTCCCCTCAAGCAAAATATTCAAAGTTTCGCGAACAATGCCGAAACCGGACCACAGAATAAGCGCGCCAATTCCAAACGAAAGCGCGGAGTCGATCCAGTAATCCCCAGTAGCCAGAATCACCCAGCCCCCGGCAATCACCACGGCCGTCGAAAGCGTATCGCCGACTTCATGCAGCAGCGCGCTGCGGATGTTGACGTCCCCACCCGAACGGTAGAGAAGCAACGCAATCACTCCGTTCATCACCACGCCAGCGCCCGCCACCCACATCATCGTGGAGGCTTGAACATGCTCCGGATGCTGCAAACGCCGGAATGCTTCGTAGAAAATGAAGAACGAAACAACTACGAGCGATAGGGCATTCACCAGTGCCGCCAAAACTCCGGCACGATGGTATCCGTAAGTCTTTGTGGCGCTGGCCGGTCGAGACTGCAGGTACACCGCGACCAGTGACAGCAGAAGAGCCAAAAAATCCGAGAGATTATGCCCAGCCTCAGAGAGCAGCGCGAGAGAATGAGCACGAATGCCGGCTACCACGAGCAACACGATGTAGACACAAGTTACGCCCAGCGAAATTTTGAGAACTCGCTTCGGGCTACTTCCGCCATGAACGTGGACATGCACATCTTCAAGTGTACGAGCCGCCGGGTCTTGCTTCAAGCTGTTGCAAATACCGAAAGGCTCAACGGTTGAAGAGTTTTTGCATGTAGCGGTCGTTGTACAGCGTGGTCGTGTTCTGGACGAACTCCAGAATGCGGTACATCTTGTCCCTCGACTCGCGGCTCATTTCTTTGAATTGCACGGCTACACCTGATCCAGGATGAATTCTGGCGATGCTGCCTTCCGCCTTCAAATCGCCATTCTCTTCAGAGAAAACCACATTTACATTCGAGCCGGGCGGCAAAATTGCGCTGGTTTCCACGTAGCAGCCACCCAAGCTGATGTCGATCAGGTTACCGAATACTGGTCCGGCGGCTCCGTGAGGATGCAATTCGATGGTTAGCCTGCACTTTATTCGCGTGTGCAGGCGCTGATCTTTTTTGGTTGGCTGCTTTTGCTTCTCCAGATACATGCGCCGGTCCGCTTCAGTCAGAAGCTGCTCCGCATCGCTGCCATCGTCTGGAGACACGGCTATGCCCACGCTCAGCGAGAGCATGTCTTCTCCGCAAACGTCAAAGCCCGCCTGCGGGGCGAGTGGACGAATCTGCTCGACCTTTTTCGCCGCAGCATCCGTAGACAATCCCGGCGCGATGACTACAAATTCGTCTCCTCCCATGCGGGCTACATAGTCATAGTCGCGGCAACTGTCTTTCAGAGCCTGCGCAAATAACCTCAAAACACGATTTCCTTCCAAATGCCCGAAGCGGTCGTTAATCTTCTTAAAGCCGTTCATATCGCAGACCATCAATGTCAGCGGCACGCTGTCCCGCTTGCACCGCGCGAGTTCGCGATCGAGTTGCAGGAACAGCGACCGCGCGTTGGGCAGGCCGGTGAGATAGTCTGTAGTGGCCGAATTTTCCGCCTGTTGATATTTGAGCGCGTTTTCGATGGCCAAAGCCATCTTGCCGCTTACCGCCAACAAGATACGTAAGTGATCGGAAGTGAATGCATCGCGCTCGGCCCGGTAAAGAGCAAGAACGCCGATTCCCCCAGCGACGCCCTCCAAAGGCACTGCCAGTGCCGAACGCAATGTGCTGAATTTTGCGGGATCGTTCAAATACCCCGGTTCCACCGAAGGATTCCCATTCACAATCGGTTTTTTATTCTGCGCTACCCAGCCGGAAAGCCCATCTCCCAGAGGGATTCGCAAAGAGGCAAAGAGCCGGTAATTGTCGCCGTTCACATATTCTGGGACCAACTCATCGTCGCGGCGGATATAAATGGCGATCGCATCGTAGGGCACCATTGGTTTGAGCTTTACCGAAAAGACTGAGAGGGTTTCTCCCAGGCTCAACGATGCGCCCAAATCCTGACTCAACTCAAACAGCGATTGTGCTTCCTGCCGCGCGGCCGCAATCGATGAAAGAAAATTTGCATCTCGTCCTGCCCCATCCTGAACTCCTGCATTTTCAAATCCCGCGGCAGGTGCTGGACCTCGTGTGATCCGAATTTCTGAAGATAGCGTCGAATTGCTGTCGTCCGTCGATTTCGCCCGTGCCAGGTTCTCCAGCGACTTATAACGTCTTTTCAGAACATCCACTACCTTCGGATCAAAAGACTTTCCCGACTCGCCCGAAAGCCGCAACATCACATCATCCAAAGGCATCGCGCGCCGATACTGCCGGTCAGATGCAAGGGCATCCAGGTAGTCGACTGCCGAAAGAATGCGTGCCCCAATAGGAATCTCCGTACCTTTCAGTCCGTAGGGATAACCTGATCCATCCCACTTTTCGTGATGGGCTCGAACAATTGGTACAACAGGATAGGGAAAGCGAACCCGCTCCAGAATTTCCGCTCCGACCACGGTGTGAATCTTCATCTTCTCGAACTCTTCCGGCGTCAATCGGCCGGGCTTCGAGATAATGTGCTCCGGCACGGCCAATTTACCGATGTCGTGGAGCAGCGCCGCGGCGTGAAGAGCCTCTAATTCAGCCCCTTTTACGCCAAGCTCTTTCGCGACTTCGATGGCGTAGACGCGCACCCGCTGTAGGTGCTCGTGAGTCGTCTGATCCTTGGCTTCAATGGCGAGTGCCAGCGCTTCGATGGTTCGCAAGTGCAGGTTCGCCATCTCCTCTACATGGCGCTTCTCGTCTTCCAGCTTGCCTAAATAAAGTCGGTAGGAGCGGTAGATGAGATAAATTGCGGGGACGAAAAGCAGTGACGTTTCCCAGTTGAACGTGTGATTGAACCACGAAATCGCACCGGCAATACCAGCTCCCACCAGATAGTAGGGAAAAGACCAGAAATAACAATCCACCAGAATGGTTTGCAGTGGCTTGCCTTCGCTGAATGAAATGACAGCGGCAATGCACCCTGCGTTGACGATGAAATAAACCGAAGCAGTCAGGCACAAGAGCAACGGCCGGTTACTGATTAATTCGTTGAAAGCAAGGCTGTGATAAACAAAATAAGCGGCGGCAGTGGATAACGATCCAGCGCACACATTGAACGCCAACTGGATGGCGGTTGGACGGCCTGGGAACAAACTCTGCGCCAGCATGGCGGCTGCGCCCAGGGTTAACGCCTCTGAATAGCTCAGTTCCGCAATACCGACCAGAATGAATAGGAAGTTGACCGAGAGCGTTCCCGTTATGCCCGGCAGGGTGACGCGCAGGCGGGATGCCAGGATCGCAATCCCCATGTAGCAGATAAATTCCGCTATGTTCTTGCTGCTCTGGTGAATAGCGGCCTGCAGAAGACAAGCCATGCCTCCAGCAATGACCGACGCGACAAAGGCCTGGGCACCGACAGGCAGGCCTCTCCACGAATTTGTGCTGGCAGACATCGAATGCGAATCGGCCCGCGCTCAATGCAGAGCGAGGATTTGCCCGACTCTTAAGAATAGCCAGCCAATGGAGTTAGAAGTAATGTTTTACCGGGAGAGTGGAAACTTCAGTAATGCGATAAGCATGAGATTTCTGTTACTTGCGGGCGAAAAGTGACATTAGTTTGGTGGCGGCGCGTGGACTCGAACCACGGACCTACGGATTATGAGACCGTCGCTCTAGCCACCTGAGCTACGCCGCCACATTTAGAATCAACAGCTTACCGTGCGTTACCAAAGAGTTGCTGCACACTGACTGCACAAATGCTAATCTGTCTTCATCGCGTTGGGCGCGAGGAGGGCAGCATGGGTCGAGTTCAATCAGGCTACGTTTACGAAGCATCTGGAGCACTCTACGTCCGGTACTGGACTTCCGAGATTGTAGATGGAAAGCCGCAGCGGGTGCAACGTTCCGAGCGTTTGTGCGACGTTGACGACAAGTGCTACATCAGCAGGCCGACCGACAGAAAGACTGGCAAGAAGCGAACTGTCCTCTCCTCCGCGTTGAAGCTCAAGCTCAATGACAAGATGCAGACAGTCAACGTGCAGGAAGTTCACCGCCGCCCCGGACAGGACATGACGGTCGCCGACTTCTGGGAGACGAAGTACCTCCCTTACTGCGAGGAGATTGTCGAGTTGACCGGAGAGCCTCGCAAGAAGCCGAGCACCGTTCGCGGGTACAAACAAATCTGGAAGCAACATCTCAAGGCTCACTTCGGTGAGACATCGTTGCAGGATTATGAGCCGTGGATGGGGTCTGACTTCCTACAATCGCTCACCGCGAAGCAGGGCAAGGCAACGCTCAAACACATCAAGGCCCTCGGTGGTTCTCTCTTCAAACGCGCAGTCATCGAGCGCCGTATCAAAGTCAACCCGTGGCACGATGTCGAAATGCCTGAAGATGCGGTCGAGTCCGAGGCGACTCCGCACTACACGCTGGAGGAAGCTGAGGATATTGTCTCTGCACTCGTTGACCATGTGGACTGTCAGCTTGTTCTCGCGTTGGCCTGCTTCCTCGGACTGCGGCCTGGAGAGATTGCCGCTCTCAAGTGGGAGGACTTTGACACCGAGAATGACCTCGTTCACATCCGCCGTTCTGTTGTCCGTGGTATCGTCGGTACTCCCAAAACTCCTGAAAGCCTCGCTGCGCTTCCACTGCCTGCACAGGTCAGAATCCCACTCGAACTCTGGCGGCAGGCGGTGGAACGTGAGGAGGCCGAACGGAAGGCGGACGCTGCGCGAAACGAGGGCATCGAGGAGCAACGCAGCGGATACGTCTTCGAGACTCGCAACGGAACGCCGATTGACCTCCATAATCTGACCGCTCGGGTCATCCGCCCACACATCGAAGGTTCGCACTACAAACTCCACGGGAAGGCTCAGGAGTGCGTCCGCTGCAATAAGGTTCCGAAGTCATCGGGCCGGAGGTGGAAGACGCTCTACGCTGGCCGACGCTGCGCTGCAACTGCGGTCATAGAAGCGAACAACGGCAATCTGGCAATCGGTCAAGCGTTGCTCCGGCACAAGTCACAAATCACGACGGCGATGTTTTACAAGAAGGCTGTCACGCCTGAGACCCTTCGCAACGGCGTCAAGATGCTTGAAGCCGCTGCGAACGGAAAGATTAAGTAGGACGACAGTGCTATTCGTTGAATAGAGCAAGGTACGTACAATTTAACCAGCATCAGGAGCGAGTCATCCGAGCGATGACTCCACCAACCGAGGGGTTCGACGTGAATCTCCACGGTGGTCGGCACTAGCCAGATGCGGGGCGGAAGCCCAAAGGAGACTCAGTGAAATCACCGAAAGTGACGCCCGACGTTCTCGTCAACAACGCTGGCACTCTGTTCACGTTCTGCCCACTGACGGCACGAGCCAAGGAATGGATTGCCGAGCACGTCCAACCTGATGCTCAGTGGTTCGGGAACGCCCTGGTCGTGGAGCACCGCTACGCTTGGGGACTGGCGCAGGGCATGAAGGATGACGGGCTGGTGCTCCAATGAAACGTCTCAGCGGGATGACGGGCGAGGTTTTCAATGTCACCGCGCAGCGGCTCGTGCGTTACGGTTGCTCCGAATCTCAGGCTTACGCCCTGTCCCGGCTCATCCGGCTCGACCATGAAACGCCGGACGCAACCGTCGAAGCAGCAGTCATTGGCGCTCTGGTCGCTGCGAAGGAAGCAGTGGACGGCGTGCCTGAGGTCGAGTACATCAGCGGTCAACGTCGCGATACGTTGCGATTGGACGCTACGCGAAGAGAGGGAAGATGAGCCAGATTAGGAAGGAATCCTCACCGCTGACCGATGTGATGGAGTACTACGACGCGGAGATGACCCGCGATGAATACGTCCTGACCAATTTTGTCGGTGAAGTCGAGCCGGACGCGTTCATCCCGGTCGATGTCGAAGCGACTTTTCCGGCGCAGTTCCGGCGCAGGACTCTGCTCGATACACCTTCTGCATCAAACAGCGTCCAATAGTCCGCTGAACTTTCCGAGGCACTCCGTCCAACCCTACGACTGCGATAGAATCCGGTCGTGCCGGACAACAAGCTTTATTACGGCGACAACCTCGACGTGCTGCGTCGGTACGTCCGTGACGAATCGGTAGACCTCGTCTATCTCGACCCGCCATTCAACAGCCGTCAAGACTACAACGTCCTCTTTGCGGAAAAGGATGGCACCCGGTCTGCTTCCCAGATTGTCGCATTCGAGGATACGTGGGAGTGGAATCAGGAATCGGCCCGAGCCTACGAACAAATTGTCGAAAGTGGTGGTCGAGTCGCTGAGGCAATGATTGCTTTTCACACCTTCCTCGGTGGAAGCGACATGATGGCTTATCTCGCGATGATGGCTCCACGGTTGACAGAACTGCACCGCGTGCTCAAAGAAACAGGTTCTATCTACCTCCACTGCGACCCCACCGCCAGCCACTATCTCAAGATGTTGATGGACGCTGTCTTCGGGCCGCAACGTTTTCGTTCTGAAATTATCTGGAAGCGAAGCAGCGCCCACAGTGACGCGAAGCAGGGATTGAAGAATTTTGGCCACATTCACGACGCACTACTCTTCTACACGAAGGGAGAGAAGGCAATCTGGAATACGCAGTTCACTGCTTACGATGAGTCATACGTTGAACGTGACTATCGTCTTCGGGACGAGTCTGGTCGCCACTTTCGTCGAGGTGACCTCACCGCTGCCAGACCGGGCGGTGATACAGAGTAGGAGTGGCGAGTTAAGAAACATGCCGAGGTCCGAGAACGCTGGGTCGCGGACCTGGATGATGAGCACCTGAAACCAAAGGAGGGGTGGGAATACCTTGGAGTCCTTCCGTACAGCGGTCGTTACTGGGCGTATTCAAAAGCGAACATGCGTGAGTTTGCCGCCGAAGGACGATTGCGTCACACGTTCGACGGAACGCCAGAATACAAACGCTAC
Organism: Candidatus Aquilonibacter sp.; assembly: GCA_035486715.1. Lineage (GTDB taxonomy): Bacteria > Acidobacteriota > Terriglobia > Terriglobales > Acidobacteriaceae > Sulfotelmatobacter. The sequence goes on along the minus strand of DATHMV010000058.1, from coordinate 51,085 downwards.
CTCGATGAGATGCCCGGTGTCCCGCTACAGGACATCTGGACTGACCTCACTCCGATTGTTGCAGGCACGGCAGAGCGTCTAGGCTATCCGACGCAGAAGCCGGAGGCCCTGCTAGAACGGATAGTGACAGCAAGCAGTAATGAAGGCGATGTTGTCCTTGACCCATTCTGTGGATGTGGCACCGCCATTGCTGTCGCGCAGAAATTAAAACGCCGCTGGATTGGAATCGACATCACGCATCTCGCCGTCAATCTCATTAAGAATCGACTCCGCGACCACTTCGGTGAAGAGGTCGGCAAATCGTATGAAATCATTGGCGAACCTGTCTCTGTGACCGATGCTGCTGCGTTAGCGAAACAAGACCCGTTCCAGTTTCAATCGTGGGCGCTCGGCCTCGTCGGTGCGAGAGTAGCAACGTCCGCGAAGAAAGGTGCTGACAAGGGCATTGACGGTCGGCTTTACTTTCACGACGAAAAGGGCGGGAAGAGTAAGCAAGTCATCCTGTCTGTTAAGGCAGGGGAGAACGTCAACGTCGCACACATCCGCGACCTTCGTGGTGTGCTCGACCGCGAGAAGGCTGACATCGGAGTCCTCATCTCGATGGAGAAGCCAAGTAAGCCGATGGTGAAGGAAGCGGCTGACGCAGGCTCGTATAAATCGCCCTTCACTGAACAGAGATTCCCACGGATTCAGATATTGACGGTCAAACAACTGCTCGAAGGCAACCAGATTGCGTATCCACGCCTGCTCGATGTCACTTACAAGAAGGCACCGAAGACGCGGGAGAAGCAAGCCGTCAACATGGCATTGCCGCTCGGCTCAACCCAAGCAGATGAAGACGAACCAGAAGAACCGTTCTAGTACAATACGCAGGTACTTCCCAGCCAAAGTACCACGAGGACTTCGGCCCCCCAGCCACTTAGAAGTCCGTCGCGTCGGCCCCAAACAATTTAATCGAGGAGATAAGGATGGCATTAGGAAATGCGCCACAACCCGGCTCCGAATGGGAGCGGGTCGCAGTTATCATCGGTCGTTCACTCGCGTTCCTCTGCCTTCAGTCCACATCAGTCAAGGAAGGCACGCTTCTTCAGAAAGCGGACTTCCTCGGTGGGCTGGGGTTGAAGTACGCAGACGCTGCACAAATGCTAGGGACGAGCGAGGCATCACTTAAAGAACTTGCTCGACAGGCGAAGAAGCCAAAAGGAGGGGACCGTGGCAAACGCCGAAAGAAATCCCGGTAGCACCACCCACGACCCACTCGCTGTTGAAGTCGGTCGCATCGCGAAACTCTTCGCGCTTTACATGCTCAAAGATGTCGATGATGAGGGGAAGAAAGTGACACGACTGAATGCCGTCGGTTTCTCGACCTCGGAAATCGCTGCCCTTCTGGATAAGACCGAGAACAACATCAGCGTCCAACTCTCGCAGGCGAAAAAGAAGAAGCAGAAAAAGAAAGGATGACGAGACTGAGTGGCGCAGATAAATCAGAAGTTGTTGGACAAAATCAAGAAGCGACTTGGGGTTTCAACTTCTCGGGTCTATGTAGTCATCAACGAGGCTGCACGGCGACATAGTCTTCCCGCAGACGTTGCGGCTTTGGTTGTAGCCCGTGATGAAGGTATCGCCATTACGAGGTTCGCGACCCCAGAGGATTGGATTCTAATTCGTGGGGTCCATTCCTCTGCCGCAACTCCTGCGGCTGCGGCTCCTCTGGCTCCGGCTCCCGCGACACCTCGCCCAGGTCGCCGCATCAGTCGAGAAAAACGAGAACCGAAAAAGAAAGGCAACAAAGTCTGGGTGGTCTACGGACGAGACGAAGCGCGACGTGACGCGGTTTTCACATTCTTGCGTGCCCTCGGACTTCATCCGATTGAATGGACCAGCGCACTCGCAGCAACGAAGAAAGGCAGTCCACACGTCTCCGAGGTGATTGAGACTGGATTCGACGACGCGGTCGCAACTGTGGTCCTATTCACGCCGGATGACGAGGCGAGATTGAAAAAGAAGTTTCTCAAGCCAACGGACAAAGATGATGAGCGGAATCTAACAGGCCAGCCACGACAGAACGTGCTATTTGAGGCGGGGATGGCCTTCGGCAAACAGCCAGACAAGACGATACTCGTCGAGGTCGGTACGCTCCGGCCCATCAGCGACATCGTGGGGCGGCACACTGTCCGGCTCACGAATGCAATGAGTACCCGCCAGCAGTTTGTTGTCAAACTCAAGGCCGTCGGATGTCCTGTCGATGACACAGGGACCGATTGGCACACAAAAGGAGACTTCAGTTAGAGCACCGCAAGCAACTCTAGTCCGATGGATGACAGCCAACGTTCAGACAAACAACGGCTCATTGAAGACAAGTGCGACATCTGGCACGCACTAATCGCGCTCGACCGCTCTGTCACTCCTCGCATGTTGGACATCCTGGCTCGTACACGAGCCTCAATCCAAACAGCAACCTTTGAACGCCTCTCTGAAATCGACTTCATGATGGAAGCAAATATTCAGAATGCAGAAGCGCACGCAGGATACAAGCACGACCATGCGTTTCTTCTCGAATTGGGCCAGACATACCGTAAGAAACGATTCGGAGTCGTCCGGTTTCCGAAGTGGGATACGCTCCAGTGGGAACAACGCATCCATGACAATCTTGACTTGCTCACGCTTGAACTCATCGACTCGCATCTTCTCTGCGAAGGCTAGACCCTCCGGGGATGCTTGCCACTCTGCGTTGCGTCGTTTGAACTCCGCATCACGCTCGGCTTGCTGGCGCTCTGCGCCGAGTCGGCGTCCTTCTTTCAATGCGTACAATTCGTCGAACGTCTTCGGCGCATCCTTGATACCGAATCGCGAACTGAGGACGGCCATCGCGTCGTTGTCGAGTTTCCAGTTCGGGTCTATGTGCCGTTTGACACGTACTCGCTGTGCCATCGCATCAAGAAAATCATTGATGGGTTTCCGAATCTGTTCGGGGCTGCGAATGTTGCCATCAACAATCCACGACTTGACTCCACCGTGACCAGCAGAACCACCCCAACGATTCTTGCCCTCGGCCAGCGTCAACGAACTCCTGCCGTCGTTGTCCGGCTGAAGCTCCGGCGCGAGGCGTTTCTTGAATGTTCCGACCGACTGTTCTATCCAATGGCAGCAATCGTCGATGAGCTTGTCGAGAGCTTCGCCTTCTGGTGCTGGCGGGACGGTCGGAGCCGTGGGCTGGAGTGGAACGAAGTCTCCATCCACGAGATGGCCGATGACCACGCCTTTGACTTTGATTGGCTGGTTCATGCGACCTCCACTTCAGGCACGTATGCATCGCCATTCCAGACGAAGGTTTCACCGTTGATTCGGGTTGGCGGATGCTCCACATCCGGCACTGCGGTCTTCTGCGATAGGTCACCTACGACATCACACCTACCATCTACAGAACATAGCGACCCACCACTTACAGCATTACTGGTTAACATTCCACGTGGGATAGGCTCGGCCTTTCCCATCGTGGGTTTTTCTGCGATGTCGTGGGATAGGCTTGGTTGTGCTGAATCAATGACTTGAGCCAATTCCACGTTGCGTCCAAAAGCCAATCCCATCGCTGCGCGAGGTTTCAGGGGTTTGAGCACCGGAGGAGTCCGGTGACCGTGCCGACCAGTGCGTGATTTCGTGACGACCTCGACCGCACCTTTGCGAATCAGTTCTTGCTGCCACCGATGAACGCTGGAGGGTGTGCTGTCGCCGTCACGAGCCATCGTGTTGAGGTCTCGTTGAATGTGACCTTCGCTATCTGCGTTGGATAACATGTAGTCGAGCAGGCCAAGCTCCGAGAACGTCAAAGCCTTCGTGTTGCGAACATACTTCGTAATCTTCGTTGCCATGTCGTACCTTTCAATCATTCAATCGTTACTGCTCGTCGGTGTTGAGAACCCGACAAACTGCAGCTAAGTCTTCCGCGTTGAGAGAAGCCTTGAGGTCGTTTACGCTTCGTGTCGTTCTGAATCCAGTCAACCGCGTGTGTTTCTGCAACGCACGAATCTTCTCGACGACGACTTGCTGGCGCGGGGTCAATTCCATCTTGTCGGCCAGTTGGAATTTTTCGGTGTTGTGGCGAGTGCGACCAGCACTTTCGAGCTCACCAGAGCGCAGCATCGTGGCCAACAAATCATCGAAGGCCGAAGACGCACCGTGACATGCGTCTTGCAATTGTCGTTTCGTTAGCGCCCCATGTTTATTCAAGGCGCGACCGATGAAGAACTTCAACACCTCAGGGTCGGTAACAGGTGGACGCGGCGGGTCATCATTTGGGAAGAACACCACGGGTTCGAGGCCCTCCAGCGTCGGGTCAGGATTAACGGCAGCGTGAGCAAGGGCCTTGAGTTTCGCATCGGGATAATTCGGGTCTACACAGTTGGCGGCGACGAACTCTTTGAGCGCGGTGAAGATGGCGTTCTCATCGAGTCCCATCTCGTGGAGCTTTCCGGCTCTGGACTGTAAGTGAATCCATATAGTCCCGAGCGGAATCTTCGGGTTGATTGTTGTAGCAGTAGTCATTTCATTCATCTCCTATGGTGCTGCGCGAGACGCAAGCGTGCGCCGGACGACGCCGTCCGCATGAGTCTCAGTTGTCTGGGTTGGTGCTGGAGTAGCCGAGCACACGACTACGTCGTCACAAGTCTTCGATTGTCGATTGGTGCTACGGGCCTTTCACTGAGGGGCTGGTCTGGGACTCACTCGAACTAGCTGCACCGTAAATCTTCGCTCGGTGCTTCTAACGAGGTCAGCCGGAGGAAACGATGTTCCTCCACAGTTCAATCTTATCAAAGGCAACACATCGCGTCAAGAAAAAAGTGCGTTTCACCCGCATAAACAGCGGGTTCCACGCGCGTGAGGTCGAGACTCGCTCGTCGAGCGTATACATGGTAGAAAAAGTTTCCAAAATAATATCCGGCTGGTGAGAACGCCGCCGGGAGTCACCAGAGACATGCGCCCTGACGCCGCCGGGACTCCAGGACGCGACGGACGAGCGGATTGAGCGTCAGGGCCGTCCGCCCACGGTCGCCCGTCAAATCGCCGCCGTTTGAAAATTTGCGCGTCACTCCGTATACGACGTATACAAATCTCCCAAAATCTATGGCAGATGTGCGCCGCCGAGAGCGAGGTAACATCCTTGTCGTCGTTTTGGCTAGGCCAACCGACCGGGAGGGTGGTCGTCCGGCGGACTCTCCGGCCCCGGCCAGTTCGGGAAAGTACTGACCCCCTGTCCACCCCTTGCACGCCCCTTGTGTACCCCTTTTGCGTACCCCTTTTCGCCGTCTGAGCAGACATTCTGCGCCAGCTAAGAGCCGGATAAAGCAGACCTCAGAACCGACGCGACCGTGCAGTAAGCCGTGCAGTAGCCAATTTTTGCCCTTTGGCGTCAACACGTTAGCAGCCAGCACGGATACAGAGACCGTCGCTCTTCACGCACCAGGCTGCGGATGTCGAATTGGCGTCGTGACCTGCCTCGTCTATTGAGAGGCACAGGGCGTAGCTGTGGAATGGAGAACAACTATCGGGTCAGTGCAGAGAGCACCATGGGGAACGTGAGTCCAAAGTAAAATGTTCTAATGAGGTTATCATCGTTCCAAATTGCCGACGCAAGTCCACCCGCGCCCACGAAGATAACCCCAGTCCACCAGTAGTGGTCTCCGCTCCATGGAGTTATTGGTAGGCCTCGAAACATAACCAGACAAAATGCACCGAAGCCCCCGGCAACAAATCGTGCAATCGCGGCTCTCAATGTTTTATTCATCGATTGTTCCAGATGATGATGCGAGAAACTTCTTCGCGAATTCCCACAGGCAGAGTCGTATTCAACCAAGAACCGTAAATAAGTAGGAGAACACAAACAGAGAGTTGGCCAAGGACTTCGGCATAAGCGAACCGAGGCGTGTCTACGCTCGGAACATCCACCTTGGGATTGGCTGAGAACTCGGCATTCGCGACTAATGCCACAATGAGCGCAACGAGAATCCAAAGCGAGTCTATATGTGCGCCGCTGTTATCCGCAAAACTTCTGACAGCGGCGGCGGCAGCAAGCAGGCAAATCGCGGCGATAGACAGAACCAACCGTATTTCACGGGAAATCATGAAAAACATCTCGCCCGAAGATAGATTGCACTTCCGACAGCGGACATAAATGCCAACGAAATCCAAACGAACATAGTTAAAGGAGATTGGCACTTCGTCATTGGATAAAGCAAGACCGAACCGACAATATTGAGAATCAGAAAAATGGTGATGTAGCTGCGTTCAGGCTCCCCAGCCAAGGCTCTATTCGGCGGACAGACAGCGATATCAGCGAGTCGGGCAGATAGTGCCCAAACGTAAAACGAGACGCCGAAGTAGCATACATCGGAAGCGAAGACCGACCACTGGTACTCAACGAGCTTTGCCTTCACCCCAATTCTTGTTAAGGCAAGTACCAGCGGTATGATGAATGGATGCCAGTGGGCAAGCCAGTGCTTGTTCATCGCACCAAATTATACCTCCCCCAACTAAAGGCTTAAGAGCGCGTATATCACATCTCCTCATGACGCTCCGCACGTCTCTTGGCGATAGAGCCACTCGATGACCGACGACTTCCTGAATCTCAGGCCGCACGGGAGCTTGATGACCGGAATTGGATGCGAGTATCGCGCCGCCCCGCGCTTCCGCGTCAGATTGTACACGCTCGATGGTTTACAGCGGATAATCTGTGCGACTTCGTGGACGGTTAATATCTCGTCTAGTGTCGCGACAGCAGGACTACTGGTGGTCGGTGTTGCGGGTTGTGGAAGAGGCATGCATTGGCCCTCCAGAGGAGCGCATTCCAGCGCCCCGTGCCGTGCCAGCCAGCAGGTCTCCTGCGTGGCATCACGACATGCCCCGTCAGTATTGTGCGAGGACTTGGGTTCGACTCATGGACAGACGGCCTAGGTGCTGGCCGCCTAGAGAGCATCGGCATCGTTCCGCCTAATACCAGACTCAGTCAACTCAGGACAATGGTCAAGCAGAAAAAAGGTGCGCGTTTGCGCGTGCAACATTACGCGGTCGCCAAATTATAATGTTGCATGGCGAAGTCCTTGAGACGTGGAACCTTGCGTTGAAAATGGAAGAAATCCACGGCGTAATGTTGCACAAAAATCTTTGGTAACCTGTGGCGCACAAGGAAACCTGTCTGCTTGAACTGAGGACAAATTGCCTTACAATCTCGAATCTCCGAAGAGCCTGCTAGAACCGATTGAGACAAAGAATGTTCCGCGTTGGTTCCGAAGTGAGCTTCTTGAGGTCAAACCAAAATCAGTACGTCATGTAGTGCAACATGTCGCCGACCATCTCTCCGATTTTGTGCAGTGGCCTACTCGGGCCGTCTTGATGTGGGATGGCTGTGACCGCTGCAAGCCCGACGGGAAGACAAAAGTATCACCGCTATCCCGAGGCCATCTCGAAATTGGCTAGGGCGCAAGGGATTCGGCTGGATTCCCGAGCCAATGGGCCGTCCAGAGCGGCATTCATGTTCGCAGGGGGTATCAGGCCGGAGCGGTTTGGAAGTACAAACGCAGTGACAATGCATCACGTTTATTCAGGTAAGTTTCCGTACTTCGAGCGTACGGGAACTACCCATGCCGTCAAGCTCTGCAAACACTTCACACAGAGTGCCGGAGTTGTAGCCGCTCATCCGGTCGCAGACGCGCTTTGTGATGAGTATCCGTTCTTTGCTTGGCTTCTTAGATATGAATCGTTTCGCCGATTCGGTTACGACCCCGACGGTGTGTTCTCGCCTCGGCAAAATTCCTATGGATTCGCTCCAGGTTTTAAGTGCAAGGTCATCTGGCGTGCGTAGTACGAAATTGAGGGCGCTTGCTCCCCATGTTTAGCATGTAAGACTGGTTTTCAAATCGAATCGTGGCCTCGAATCCGTTCTCTTTGAAAATCCCGGCGCGGTCTACACGTCCTTTTTCGATAGCTTCCACGACTTTGGAGGGAAGAACGATGGCAGTGGTGTCCGAGACTGAGTACCAGAACCAATTATTGCCGACGTGATAATAAGCACGGTATCCCGCCACGCCAAAATCATTCTTGTAATCGCCCTCGAAGAACGGAGGGTCGGTGTCATTGATAGTTCGGAGAACGTCCGCGTAATCTGCGAGAGTCATATCACTTACACAATTCGTCCCATATGACTTTCGCACAGTCGCGCACAAAGCCTCTCTCATTGTCGAAAGCCGAACGGTGAACCATCGCGGTTTCACCGTCGCAATCTACGAGGTGGGCATATCCGCACCTATCAATCGACTCGATTAGATGGGGCTTCCGCTTCCAGAAGGTGACATCTCCGGCACTGAGAAGCTCGGTCATTCGGGACTGGAGCGACGGGAATCTGGCCCGTCGTTCTTAGCTACTGCACGATTACTGCACAACCGGAATTTACTGCACAGTTCACTGCACAATGCATGACAGATGTAGGCAAGAGACCGATTTTCCGCATTGACGCAACCAAGTGACCAAAAGCTAAATCGTTGAAAAGGAAGGCTGGCAGCGGGTTTCGTCGCATTATGAGACCGTCGCTCTAGCCACCTGAGCTACGCCGCCATTTGGGGAAGCAATAAGGAAACAGTAGACACCAAAGACCGGTGCCCAAGACTTAGATTCTAAGAGTGTATGCAAAAGCGTGTCAAACCAGGCTTGATTCTGATGTAGGTCAACTCACCACTTGCCAGCCTGTGAAAGAAACCTGAAACTAGTTTTCTCATGAAAAGTGTTGCCGTAATTCCTGCGCGGCTGGCATCTGTCCGCCTGCCACGCAAAATGCTGCGGGAGATTGCAGGAAAACTGCTCGTCGGGTGGGTATATGAGGCAGTGAGACAATCGCCGCTACTGGCGGATGTGATCGTTGCGACTGATGCGCAAGAAATCTTTGACGTTTGCCAAAATAACGGCTGGAAGGCGCAAATGACCTCGCCCAATCATCGCAGCGGTACCGAACGCATTCAGGAAGTTTCGAATTCCGTGACCGCTGATGTTTACATCAATGTCCAAGGTGACGAGCCGCTGGTGCGGACGGAACAGATTGCCACACTATTGGATATGATGAAAAATTCTTCCGTGCAGGTGGGAACGGTGAAGACTCCTTGTGCCCAGCAAGAGATCAACAATCCCAATGCGGTTAAAGTTGTCACCGCCGCCGATGGGCGCGCTCTCTATTTCTCCCGCTCGACTATTCCTTTTGATCGTGACGGCAGCCAGCCGTCTTACTTTAAACATCTTGGCCTCTATGCCTATCGAAAAACTGCACTGGATTTTTTTGTCGCCCAGCCCGAATCCTTTCTCGAAAAGAGTGAGCGCCTGGAGCAGCTTCGCTTTCTGGAGAATGGAATCCCGATTTATGTTGGCGAAACGATCCACGATTCCATCGGCGTGGACACTGAAGAGGATTTGCAACGGGTAGCAGCAATGCTGAACAAGCGGTAGTTTTCGGAGAACTACGAACTTACAGATGCGGCTCCGCGCCCTGCATGCGGCCCCATTCTTCCGCCGCGGCTACTCTACTCGAGATTGCCGGGTGCGAATGAAACAGAACCTCGATCCACTTCGCAGGCTTGCGCTCGGCCAAATTTTGCTGCGCCAGCTTGTTCATCGACGAAATAAATGGTTCAACGTTAGAAATCGATTCAAAAGCATAGCGATCAGCTTGCCGCTCGTTATAGCGCGAGTAAGCATTCAACACAGGCATCAATAAAAGGGAAAGAACTGTTACTGTAATCGCCAGCAAGGGAAGATTGGCAAAATCGGAAAGCTCTTCGAACATGTGATGGTCGACGGCGAAATGCAATACGAAGTTAGCCAGCCAGAAGCCAAGCAGAGTAATTCCCGCCTGCACCGCAATGCTCTTCAAAATATGCTTATGTACGTGATGGCCGAGTTCATGGGCTAAAACCGCTTCAATCTCTTCAGGAGCATAATTGTCGAGCAGGGTATCGGCCAGAATGATGCGCCGTGTTGCGCCGAGTCCAGTGAGTGCCGCATTTGCTTTTTTGCTTTTTTCCGAGAGCTTCCAGCGGTATACACCGCGTACCCGCGTGCCCGCGCGCTCACCCAACTGAACCAAGCGCCGCCGCAAGTCCTCATCATCCAGCGGCTCGAACTTATAAAAAATTGGAAACAGTACGACCGGCGCCAGTTGGGCCAACAAGATAAACAGGCCCATGAATAAGGCCCATGTAATGACCCACCAATGCTGTGGCCATTGGCGGATCATGAAATACAGCAACTCAACCACGATCGCCGCCATCACCAATCCCACCAGAAATCTTTTCGCTTCATCCCACAGCCATGATCGAATTTTTTGGGTGGAAAGCTGGAACTGGCGCTCCACTCGGAAGCCGTAATAGTCGAAGCCCAGGCCGAGAATTTTGCTGATCAGAAGAAGAAAGAATAAGTACAGAAAAACAGCGAGCGTGTAGTTTTGAAATCCGCGGCGCAAAGCGAGATCGCGCAACCAGCCCGACCAGCCGGTAATTAGCAGAACAACCAAGAAAGCGGAGCCAATGACAAAATCGACCACGCCCAGCCAGCGGCGGATACGGTTGTAACGGCGCGCCTCGGGTGCGTCGTCTGAAGTCGGGGATGGGCTTCCGGCGAAAGACATACTCTGCTAAAAGTATCGCATTTACGCGCGAGAACTGAGAAAGATTTCGAATCAAAAATGGCTAAATGCCGTTCTTAACAAAACTTTCGGCATCCGTCAGGATTTCTGTGACCAGTTCCGGCGACGCGGCCTCGGAGTAAGCACGCAGGAGCGGCTCCGTGCCTGACGCGCGGAAAAGCACCCAGGCTTCCGCGCCATTTCCATTCGTTGGGGCATCCAGGAAAAACTTGATGCCATCGATATTTTCTTTCTTCAACACGCGATAGCGCCCCAGGTGCTGAGTACTTTCAGCGCGCGCACGCTGAATGGCGTTTTGTTTGATTTCTTCGGCAATGTGCAAATCGCGACGTCCGTAATAGTGAGGTCCGAACTCATGCTGCAGATCGGCAACAAGCCGGCCCAATGGTTTGCCTTCCTCTGCCATTGCATTGGCAAGTAGCAGGCAATTCAGCACTCCGTCACGTTCCGGCAGAAAGCGCGAGTAGCCAATGCCGCCGGATTCTTCGCCGCCGATCAGGATGTCGTGCTCCATCATCAAATCGGCGGTGTATTTGAAGCCGATCGGTGTTTCGTAGAGCTTGCGGCCGTATTTGGCGGCAATGCGATCGAGCATGCGCGTGGTATTAAAAGCCCGCACCACCGCTCCCGGCCATTTCTTGTGCTCCAGCAGCCAATGCAGCAGCACGCAAAATATTTTGTGCGAATCAACAAAGCTGCCATCTTCCGCTACAGCGCCAATGCGGTCGGCATCGCCGTCTGTGGCCAATCCGGCATCACATTTTTCGTTTACAACCGTTTTTTGCAGAAGTGAAATATGCGGTTCGATGGGTTCGGGATTAATCCCCGGAAACAGCGGGTTCACTTCCTGACGGATGGCGACGTATTGCACTCCGCGATCGCGGAAGATTCCGGCAAGAATTCCACGGCCGGAGCCGTACATAGAATCGATCGCCACTTTGAACTTCGCCTTACTGATGAGACCCATATCCGCAAAGTCGCAAACTGCGGCAATGTAAGGCGTCTTCAGATCAACTTCCTCGACGGATGCATTCGCCCCTCGCGGCATCGCACCGGCCCGCAATTCTTCTTCGACGCGTTTCATGATTGCAGGTGTGGCAGAGCCGCCAAACTTGCCTTTAAACTTAATCCCGTTCCAATTCCATGGATTGTGGCTGGATGTGACCATGACTCCACCGGCAGCGGAGTAGGTTTTCACCGCGTAGGAGACAGCCGGCGTAGGCGTGTAATCGTTTGCCAGCTTTACTGGAATACCAGCGGCAGCGATTGCTTCGGTCGCAACGCGTGCCGCGCTCTGCGAGGCGAAACGAGTATCATATCCGACAAAAACTCCGCCCTGTGAATCCTCGTATTTCAAAATATAAGAAGCGATCGCCCCGGCGACCCGGCGCACATTGTCGAATGTGAAGTCGTCAGCAATGATGCCGCGCCAGCCATCGGTTCCAAACTTGATTTCCTGAGGCATAAATTCGGTATCTATTGGTTAGTGGCCAGTGACCAGTAGCGAGGTTGGTTTCGCTGGTCAGCGAGTACCACTCTCTACACTAGCTTGTGCAGTTTCTTTTCGTCCAGATGCTTCACGACCTTGCCAACGTCCTGCGCCTGCTGCCGGGTTGTAATTAATAGGGCGTCTTCGGTTACCACTACTACAAGATCGCTGACTCCAACGGTCGCAACAAATTTTTCCGGAGCATGCACATAGTTGCCATGCGCATTCAAAACGAAGACGCCGGTGGCACGAATAATGTTGCCTTCGGGCGGACTGTGTTTTGCCGTATGATGCTCGTGCAGTGCCGTCCAGGAACCAAGATCGTTCCAGCCGAAATCGGCGGGAAGGCAAAAGATATCGCCGGCCGATTCTCCTTTAGCTGAGCGTGGTTCTAATACGGCGTAATCGATGCTGATGTTTTCGCATTTGGGATAAAGTTTACGAAACGTGGCGGCAAATTTACGAGTGCCGAACGTGGCGGCAATTTCTTCCAGCAGTGGCGCGGTTCGGGGCAGATGTTCACGTAGCGCATTCGCCAGAGTGCGGGCACTCCATAAAAACATGCCGCTGTTCCAGAAATAATTCTCTGCGGCCACAAACGCCTCAGCTTTCGCAGCATCCGGTTTCTCCGTGAAGCGGCGCACACGAAGAACTTCACCCGTGAAAATGCCGCCCGCCTCAATGTATCCATATCCTGTTTCAGCCCGATTCGGCCGGATGCCGAGCACCACAATATTTTCCCCCGCAGCCGCTATATCGATTCCGCGTTGAATCGCAGCGCGGTAGGTTTTTTCGTCGGCTATCACATGATCGGAAGGGAACATTCCAATCACCGCATCCGGATCTTCGCGTAAGAGCAAAAATGCAGCGAGGCCGATGGCAGGCGCTGTGTTGCGTCCCATAGGTTCAGCGAGGACTTGTGACTTTGTGAGTTTCGGAATTTGCTTCAAAATAGCCGGACGGAGATCTTCGTTGGCAATGATCCAGAATTTTTTTACCGAAGCCAGCGGCAACAATCGCGCTACGGTTTGCTGAAGCATGGTTTGCTTGCCGTCGAGCGCCAGCAATTGTTTAGCGCGTTTCTTCCGGCTTAGGGGCCAGAAGCGCGTGCCACGCCCGCCCGCAAGAATTACAGGATAGAAATTGGATTTTCCAGTCACTCTTTTTAATTTCACCTGCTACATTCTCGTTTCGGGTTCAGGCAGCGCCGCACCCGGCACGCGCGCCCTGAGTAATTCGATGGTCCACTGCGGGCGTACCGTAAATTTCTCCAACGACGCCGGAACAACTACCGCATCGCCTTTTGCCAAAGTGACCGCCTCGGCGCCCGCGGTTTCCACAACTCCACACCCTTCAACGGCGACGAGTATTTGCGCTGACGTTTTCCCGGAATCGTCTTGCGTATGGAGTTCAACCGCGCTTTTCATCTCAAACATATCCACCACAAAATATGGAGCGGCTATCAGCGAGGCCTGCCGGTTGTTGCTGCCCTCAATTTGCATCGGAGCCGGGCGCCGGACTTTCCCTGACGCGACCTTCAACTTCACCGCAGCCATGCCGTCTTTCAAATGCAACTCACGTGGCCGTCCGTAATCATACAAACGGTACGTTGTATCCGATTGCTGCTGCGTCTCCACAATCACCGATCCCGGACCCAGCGTGTGTACAGTTCCTCCAGAAACGTAAATCATGTCTCCTGTGTATACATTGAGCCAGTTCAGCAAATCCTCGGCGTGCTTCTCATAAATCGCCTCTTCAAGTTGCGCGACAGTCACTCCTGTTTTCAATCCCAAGCCGATTTGTGACCCCGGTTTCGCGTGCGCCACATACCAGCACTCGGTTTTGCCCCACGGCTGCGAAACCCGGTGCGCTTGTTCGTCGTCGGGATGAACCTGCACAGAAAGTTTTTCGTGAGGAAAGAGAAATTTGAGCAACAGCGGGAAGCGCCGGGCATCACGCGCAGCATCACCCACAAGCTTTTGCTGATATTGTTCGCTGAGTTGTGCCAAGGTCTGACCCGCGAGCGGCCCATTTTGTATTTTGCACTGATCTCCCGTGAGCCATGCTTCCCCAATCTTTTCCTCAAACTTGTGATTGGGATAAATCGGCGTCAAATCATGCGTGCCCCATGGACGCGGATCGAACGATGGGACCATCAACAATGGGTATAAATCGCTCATGAATACTTTCGAAAAAAAGGCCGTTTGTGAACCAACGGCCTCAGACAATGAAAGTTGTAATCAGCGTTACATAAATCCCAGATTTAAAGTTCAGCGAAGAACTTTCTCATCCGTTCAAGCCCGCGATCCAATTCCGTTTTCGACGTGGCATAAGAAACCCGAATATGTTCGCCGGTGCCAAAGCCTTCTCCCGGCACGGTCGCGACGTGGGCTTCCCTGAGCAGTCGTCCCGCCACATCCGACGCCGACTTAATTCCACCGCGTCCAAGGAATGAGGATATGTTGGGATAAGCATAAAACGCACCCTCAGGTAATGTGCAGGTTACGCCCGGAATTGAGCGCAAACCATTTACCACGTAATCGCGCAGTTCGATGTACTCGCGCCGCATTTGCTCAACACATTCTTGCGGCCCGTTCAACGCAGCCACGGCCGCTTTCTGCACGATCGAGGTTGGGTTCGACGTGGACTGGCTCTGCAACTTCGACATCGCGCTGATTACCGCGCTCGGGCCCAGCGCATAGCCCAGCCGCCAGCCGGTCATCGCATAAGTTTTTGAGAGTGACCCGAGTACCACGATGTGATCTTTGTATTCGCGCAACGATCCCACAGAAAAATTCTTGCCTGTGTAATTCAAATAGACGTAACACTCATCGGAGAGCACCCAGATCCCGCGATCATGTGCGAGGCGCACAATTTCCGTCAGATCCCCAGAGCTCATCACTGCGCCGGAGGGATTCGAAGGCGAATTCAGAATGATTACCTTCGTCCGCGGGGTCATAAGAGCGGCAACCATTTCCGCGGTAACGCGAAAGCCTTGCGACTCGTCTGTTTCGAGCAGCACATTCTCGCCGCCGGCATAGCGCACGATGTCTTTGAAAGAGACCCAGTAGGGAACTGGCAAAATTACCTCGTCGCCATGATCGACAAGAACCTGGATCGCATTGAACAGCGCATTTTTTCCGCCGGTCGAAGCAATCACTTCTTCACGGCGGTAGTTGGAATTAAAATCCGCAGCATGGCGGTGCACGATGGCATCACGCAACTCCGGCGTGCCGGGCACAGCCGTGTATTTGGTGAAGTTGCCCTGAATCGCGGCGATGGCCGCATCTTTGATGTGCTGCGGCGTGGAGAAGTGCGGCTCGCCGGCGCCGAAGTCGACCACGTCAATTCCTTGCGCGCGAAGCTTGTCGGCCTCGGCCACTACCGCCATGGTTGCGGAGGGTTCGATGCGGTTGATTCGAGCGGAAAGTTTCAGGGCTTCCGTGGTTGCGGTGGTCATGCTTTCTTCCTCTTCTTCTTTTCTCTAACGCCCATGGGGCGAGTCGTCTCTTCGTTCGGTTCTTCGCGGAACTTGTAGGTGAGTTCCAACTTTTCACAGAGCTTCTGTTCGACTACTTCCGGAACCAGGCCCTTCACTGGGCCGCCGGCCTGCGCCACTTCTCGAACCAGGCGCGAACTAACGTAAGAATATTTGTTGGCCGGCATCATGAAAACTGTTTCCAGCGTGGGTTCGAGCTTGCGGTTCATCAGCGCCATCTGCAATTCGTATTCGTAATCGCTGATGGCCCGGATGCCGCGCAAGATGCAAGTTGCTTCCAGGGACTTCGCATACTCGACCATCAATCCGTCAAACGTATCGATGCGAACGTTTTTCAGGGCTGCCGTAAGCTCCCGCAACATCTCCAACCGCTCGGCCACGCTGAACATTGGACTCTTTTCCGAATTGCGCAGGATTGCGACCACCAATTCCTCAAAAATCTTGGCGCCCCGCTCGATCAGATCGAGGTGGCCGTTGGTGGTCGGATCAAATGATCCGGGATAGATAGCGATGCCCTTGTGCAATTGTCCTCGCAGAAACTAGCAGGCTGAATAGTAGATTCTATGCGGGCGGGAGTGGGAATGGCAATTCAGAATGATTCTTGATGAGTGTCATCCCGAGGGAAGCGAGGGACCATGGTTTTTGCTTGAGTCAAATCAATGCTCGGCGCGGGCGGAAACCAAGGTCCCTCGCTTCGCGATGGGTGACACTCTTTCGAGAATGAGTCTTATCGCCGCGCAGCGACAATCGGAGCTTTTACCGATTCTGTTGCAGTTGGCATGGTCGTGACACGGGCGCCTTGCGCCGGGGGAGTTTGCCCCGATGTTGCCGCAGGCTGCGCGGGAGCGGCAATTAGTCCCAGCGCCTTGCGCACTTCGCCATCGAGTTTGGTCATGGTGTCTTTGTTTTCTTTGAGGAACTGGCGTGCATTCTCACGGCCCTGGCCAATGCGTTCGCCCTTGTAGCTGTACCAGGAGCCCGACTTCTCCACGAGATTGTTATTGACGGCAATGTCGAGCAAGTCGCCTTCGCGGGAGATGCCCTCGCCGTAAAGGATGTCGAATTCAGCTTCGCGGAAGGGCGCGGCCACTTTGTTCTTGACGACTTTTACCTTGGTGCGGGAACCGATCAGTACGTCACCCTCTTTAATGGCAGCGATGCGACGGATATCGACACGCACGGAAGAATAGAACTTGAGCGCGCGGCCACCGGTGGTGGTTTCCGGGTTGCCGAACATCACACCGATCTTCTCGCGGATCTGGTTGATGAAGATCAGACAGGTACGTGATTTGGAAACGGTCCCGGTCAATTTTCGCAGTGCCTGCGACATCAACCGTGCCTGCAAGCCCATGTGGCTGTCGCCCATTTCGCCGTCCAGTTCAGCCTTGGGCACCAGCGCGGCAACTGAATCCACCACCAGCACATCGATGGCATTCGAGCGCACCAGCGCTTCGGTAATCTCCAGCGCCTGCTCGCCATAGTCGGGCTGCGAAACCAGCAAATTGTCGACATCGACTCCCAGTTTTTTAGCGTAGGCGGGATCCAGCGCATGTTCGGCGTCGACGAATGCGGCCATGCCGCCCGACTTTTGCGCCTCGGCGATCACCTGCAAAGTAATGGTGGTCTTGCCGGAGGACTCTGGACCGAACACCTCCACCACGCGCCCGCGCGGGAACCCTCCCACTCCCAGGGCTGCGTCAAATGAGATGGCGCCCGTCGAGATGATCGAGATGGGGACGATCTCCTTCGAACCCAACCGCATGATCGAACCCTTGCCGAACTGTTTTTCAATTTGTGAAACCGCAAGATCAATCGCTTTAACGCGCTCATCCGCCATGGGAGTGTGGCTCCTTCGATTGCAAAATTATTGTTGGAATCAATCTGGCCGGATTATACATACAGATTGAAGCGAAGAAAAGGCGAATTTGTGGGAATGCTGACATTTTCGGTGGAAATGTTCCGAAATGGGCAAATCACCTAGAGCCTGAGGACCGCGTTCTTCGCGTGCCGAAGGACCTATGGACTCGTCGGGAGCCGCAGGGAGTGCCAGCTAGGTGCGCAGATCCTTCGTTGGGAGTCCTCGGCTTCATCGCAAACTGCGCTGCCTCAGGATGACAGACGGGAAGCTTAATCAGCTTGCAAGTGGCACAAGATACGCTGCCAGCCACTCATGTATCAGACCGAAGCGGAACTTGCCTTCGGACATCGTTTTCATCATGAATTCATAAGCGGCCTTACTGCTCACCTCTAAATCGAATCCGTTCCCAGAAGAAACGTATGAACGGCGGCAAATCCCACACGCTTATTGCCGTCCACAAAGGCGTCATTGTTAACCAGGGATTCCAGCAGCGCTGCCGCTTCTTCGCTGATGTCGTTGTAGTAATCTGTCTGGGGACGGAAAACTGCGGCTTCCAAAGCGCCCTGATCCCGCACGCCGTGAGCGCCGCCGTATTCCTCGATCTGGTGATGGTGAATTGCGATGACTTCGGGCACGGTCAGTAGATACGCTCGGCCATTTACTTGGCCAATTTCTTGTATAGCTCACGATACTTTTCATTGGAGCGGCGATAGGCAGCCATCACTTCGGGTCTCACCATGCGCTGCGAAGGGACCACATTGTGCAGGTAATGCTCCAGCGCCCGCTCCAGCACAAACCGCTGCGACTGCCCGTTCTCCTTGGCCACGGAGACGAGTTCCCGATAAAGCTGGGCATCAATTTCTGGAGCGATCTTAACGGAACGCGGCATAAGTCCTCTGGTCAGATTCAAAACGCCGGACTGGCGGATCAAGATAAATCTAGAGATTGCTACATCGCCCGTAAGGCGATCCGAAATTGCGTTGTCCCACAGAGGAAGAATTCCGGGGCAGAGCAAGTGCAGAGCTTTGGCTGCGCCTACGGAGCTCGCCTGAAACCCCTTGCTATTTGTTCGGCCAGTTGCCTTGGCGAATGCCCAAAATAATGTCCTTATTACTGGCTCATCCGCAGCACACAGCGTATCGATAGTCCTGTCACGGAAAGCAGTCAGTGGGCCGATATTCTGTTCGATGGCGGAAGCGATCGCTTGGGGATCGCCGTTTCGTAGAGGTAATAATCTGCATGCCAATTCCTTAGAAGGTGGCCAGATTGCGTCCGCCATCTTTGCCGAGTTGCCCCAGCCCGATTGGAGACCGAGGAGACCCTCGAAGTAAACGCAGTTATTTCCCTTATACGCGGCTATCTCTGCAGCAAATCCACCGGCGCCGTAACATCATGCACCCGGAAATATTTAGCCAGCGCTGGAAACTTCCGAGCCACTGCCTCATACATCGCATAGGCCACGTTGCGGTAGGAAACGTGCCCTGCCGGAGTAGTACGCAACTCGGAGATATAAACCACCTCGGCGAAGTCCATCTTGAACAGCGTCCGCTTCTTAAACGCCAGCGGAATTGCGTATTGCGAATTCTCCTCAGCTTCGGGAGAAGCATTCTTCGCAATCGTCTCCACTGCACTCTGCGCCCGCCGCATCGCGGCCTCAAATCGTCCGCGCATCCCTGCGTCCTCCAGATCAAGCAGCATCTCGTAACCATGCTGCGTGGTAAATCCTTGCATTACCTGGATGCACCGCCGGTGGCGGTGCATGTCACGGAAGCCGCCGGTGTCCATCAGGATGTCGAAGCGGAACTGCTGTCCCGCGCGGAAGCCGCGCAGCATTTCGTCGTACTTGCCGCGATGCCGCAGCCCAAGGTCGATGATCTCCCGCCGCCGCCGTTCGCCTGCCACCTGCACCGCCTGCCGAATCTGCCTGTAAGAAAAATGACAATGTTCGTAAAGCAACGTGGTCGCAATCTCCACCTCCAGCGGCTCTTCATCCAGCAGATCGACAATCGCCTTCGACGGCGCAAGCTGTTCGTGCGCCATCAACTCGCGCGCGGCCTGCCGCAATTCGCGGCGCGTTTCCATCTCATAAGGATTCGGGTCGGCATATTTCACCAGCGTCGGCGCGACCCGTACCTCATGCAATAATTCCGCCTCCGCCCGCGCGCCTAACTCAGGATTTACCGTCCGAATCTGTTCCACCAAATCGCGTAGCGATTCGACATTCACGTTGTACGCCGACGAAGTCGCCGCCTTTTTCAGCGATTCACCGAGAACGCGTACTTCCTTGTGTGCGTGCGAGAGCAAATGCGCCACCTGCATCTCCAGCGTGCGCGCGTTGACAATTTCACCCAGCGAAGTGTTCGTAGCCAGCGGCAGCAGATAGCGCGTGATGTCGAACGCACGTGCCTTCAGCGTGCGTTCGTACGCTTCCTGCTTCATCTCTTCGGGCTTGGGCGTGATACTGATCAAATATCGCGTCATGTGCGCCGAGAGCGCTTCATACTCAGAAAAAAGAAAATCCAGTGTCTCGCGATAGAGCTTGCGGGATTGATCGTCGGCGCCGAAATCCGGAGTGTAGTAGCCGCTCTTTTTGAAATCCTGATAGCGTGTCGAACGCTCCTGTCCATCCCAGCGTGGCTCGTCCGCTAATTCAATAGCGGCGAGAATCGATAATCGTTCAATAGCCAAAGCGATGTGCGCCAGATCGGCGATCGAACGATGGCCGTACTGAAAATAAAATGTATTGAGAAACTTCTCCGCTTTCTGCGAGTTGATCTCCCGCAGCGACTCCTTCATCGACAGCGCGGAGCGCGAATACTTCGCCATGGCGTAGGCCTGAATCTCCGGCTCCACGCCGTATACAGCGAAAACCTCTGTGGACGGCGCGTCCGCCAGCGGCTTCTCCGCGGGCTGTTCGATGACTGATGGCTTTTCGGCCGCCGAATTTTCCGCCATCGTAGCCCGTTGTGGCGAGCGATGGCCGGATGCCGCAATAGAGATGACATCGGCGGATTTTTTGTCGGATGGTTCGGGCATGGCGGTCACTTCATTGGTCAAAGGCTGTGGCATAGGAGTGTTCGCATGTTACTTTGCGAAACGACCACCGCGCAATCGTTAGATAAATGACAACTCGCCTGCGCGTATAATTTTTCGTTCTACATACAACACATACCAGTCAAGGATGGAGAAAATCGCATGTCCCTTTCAGGTCGCGTGGCGTTCGTCACCGGCGCATCGCAAGGCATCGGCCGAGCTTGCGCGTTGAAGCTCGCCAAAGCGGAAGCAACTGTTGCAGTTGCCGCCCGCAGTCAAGAAAAATTGAATGAACTGGTAAATGAAATTGCTGCCAGCGGCGGCCAAGCGGTCGCCTTTACCCTCGATGTCGCCGATGAAGAGCAGGTTAAATCAGCCATCAAAGCGGCGATCGCTCACTTCGGCAAAATCGATATCCTGATAAACAACGCCGGCATCACTCGCGATCAACTCGTCATGCGCATGAAGCGCGCCGACTGGGATGCCGTTCTGCAAACCAATCTCACCTCTGCCTACCTTTGCATTCAGCAAGTCACCAGCACCATGCTCAAGCAGCGCTGGGGACGCATCATCAACATCACCAGCGTCTTCGGCCAGATGGGGCAGGCTGGCCAGGCAAACTACTCCGCATCAAAGGCTGGACTCATCGGCTTGACCATGGCCATCGCCCGCGAACTCGGGTCGCGCAACATTACGTGCAACGCGGTCGCGCCTGGCTTCATCGAAACCGCCATGACCGAGGTTCTCGGCGACGAATTCAAGCAAAACGCCGCGAAACAAATTCCGCTTGGTCGTGTGGGTTCGGTTGACGATGTAGCCAACGCCGTGGCATTTCTCGCGTCCGACGAAGCTTCTTACATCACCGGACACGTGTTGAATGTAAACGGCGGAATGCTGATGGGCTGATAGCAAGATTGAACGCGGAGTCGCGGAGTACGCGGAAATGAAATCTGAAAATACGATCCCCATGAATTCAGCTGCATCCTCCGCGAACTCTGCGTTGAAAGATTTTGTGGTTGCTCAAGCCGAGTCATCCTCCCAGATTGCGCAAGTTCGCGAATTATTTCTGGAATACGCGCAGTCCCTCGGCTTCAGTCTCTGCTTTCAAAACTTCGACAAAGAACTCGCTGGACTTCCCGGCGACTACCTTCCGCCGAAGGGCCGCCTGCTGCTTGCGGAATACGAAGGCAACCTTGCAGGATGCGTCGCGCTGCACGCGCTTGCGCCTACTATTTGCGAGATGAAACGCTTGTACCTGCGTCCGCAGTTTCGCGGAAAACGATTAGGGCGAATCCTGGCTGAACGCATCATTGCGGAAGCCCGCCAAATTGGCTACCTCCGCATGCGGCTTGACACAGTTGCGCCCGTGATGAAAGATGCGGTTGCCATGTATCAGAAACTGGGATTCGAAGAGATCCCGCCCTATTGCACCAACCCGGTTGCAGGAGCAATGTATATGGAGCTTGAATTATGACAACGGCATATCTGCTGGGCTTGTTTCTGAATTTGTCGTCTGCGGTTTGCAGGACGATGTTTAACCGGCCTCACTGGTTTTTCGGCCCGCGTCATGGTTTTGGTGCAGGCGGAATTCTGCTCGTCCTTTTAATAATTTTGCTGTTATTTTTCGGGGTTCGTTTTCTGATGGATGAGGGAAAGAGTCAATGACTAAGTCGTTTCGATGCGCTTTGCTTCGTGTCGTTGGTCGCGTCGCAGATGCCTGGAATCGCAACAGTCAGCTTTCTCGCGGATACTTTGAAGAAGTAGTTTCGAAGAAATCAAATCCGCAATCCAGCACGAGCCGGTAAATCATTTCTTACACGTTGTCTAAAGAAATTGTTTCTCGCGTCCCGCAATCGCTCGCCCATGAGTGGTCTCCCTATGGCACGAATTTCCACTTGCCAGAATATGCCGATCTGGTTACTATGTCGCATCCTGCAATGCTCCCTCAGATCAACATCGGCGAAACCATTCGAAACTACCGGCTCCAAAAAGGAATGTCTCAAGGAGACATTGAGAAGCGCACCGGCTTGCTCCGTTGCTATCTTTCCCGCGTAGAAAACGGCCACACTATCCCATCGCTCGACACGCTTTCGAAAATTGCCGGAGCGATGGAAATTGCGCTCTCGCAATTTTTTTCCGAGGCCGGCCACAACAACGGCTCCAAAGGGTTGCCGCAACTTTCCGATGACGAAGTCCGCTTCCTCAGCCAGGTGCGCCGCTACGCCACCAATCTCAATGAGAGCGACCGGAAGCTTGTGCTGGCCATGGTAAAGAAGATGGCGGCAAACTCGAAGTAAGCTGTCAGTTTTCAGTTCAAATCCAATCCGTCATCGTCATTTAGGTTGCCATTCCGCTTGACCCATCATGAAGATTGTCATTCCGAGGAGCGGAGCGACGAGGAATCCTACGCCAGCAAGCCCGGAGTTGGTGCGTTTAAAAGCTGACGGCTGATAGACGACAGCTTACCTTCGTACCATCACTTCGGTGACCACCGGGTACCTCGCCGCGGCGCTGCCTAGTCACTACACTGTTTATTTGGAGATCTGCGCGTGACCACCGACGAAGAACTAGGCGTGCTCGAAACCCAGCTGCGGCGGCTGAAGATCGAGTATGAGATGTACTTCAGCAATCCGACCAAGCGGCCTCCCACTGACGTGGAGTGGAAAGTGCTCTCCCTGTTGCGCAAATTTTCCGATGGCGGGCGTATGAGCTTTTCCCAGCGCTATCGCTACAACGAAATGGCTCAACGCTACGCCGTCTATAGCGATCTTTGGCGCAAGAAGTCACGCATACGTGAAGAGGGCTACCGCCGGCCTCAGGACGCGTTGCTCGCCGTACAAGGCGTGCGCGACGCAGGCGATCACAAACCTCAGCACAACCCCGTCTATGGATTAAGCCGCGCCGCTGCTGCTGGCGCAGAAACCGAAGGACCGCAGCCCTTCACCTTGCACAACGTGGATGAGGGCGAACGCGAACAGGTGGAACGCCTGTACAACACTCTGGTTGCGGCTAAGAAAAAAGCGGGAGAAAATGTCTCCGGCAATCTTGACTCCTTCTCCACCTTCGTTCAGAAAAAGACTGAGCAAATCCGCAAGCAGTACGGATGTGACGGCGTCGAGTTCTCCGTGGATTTGACGGATGGCCAAGTCAAACTGAAGGCCAAAGCGAAGGCGTAATCGGCCCGGCTAGCTCGGTATTTCAAAGTATTTTCCTCGACGACCAACCTGGTTCTCTTCCCGGATGAGGCCTCGCACACTCCCTCAATGAACATCCAAATTTTGATCATCCCAGCTTGCAAACTGCGTTATTGTTTTGTTGATGAAGGTTCTTGCGACGCAAACGGCAACGCTAGTCAGCCGGTTTCCACCGGCAGAAGTAGCGGCAAAGATTGCCGTATCTCTAGGCATCGGCCTGCTCGTAGGAATTGAAAGAGAGTGGTCCAACAAGGATTTAGGCGCACGAACCTTCGCGTTGACCGCTCTACTAGGGACTGCAGGCGCTCTGTTTGGGCCAGCGATGACCATTGCATCGCTGGGAGGCGTTTTACTGATCGTGTTTGCCGCGAACGCGCGCAGTGTGTTGGTTGACCGGTCGTTGGAGGCAACCACATCCACCGCGTTGCTCGTAATTTTTGTTTTGGGAGCGCTCGCGGGGCAAGGTCACTTATTTACACCAGTGGCGGCTGCAATCCTAATGACCATGCTGCTGGCGTGGAAGGGAGAGTTGCGCCGATTCGCCGGTGGCTTGCAACCAAAGGAAATTCAGAGCGCAGTTTTGTTGGGATTGATCGGACTGGTGGTTTATCCCATATTGCCCAACCGCTTCATCGATCGATGGGAGTTGATCAACCCACGCGAAGCTTGGATCACCGTCATCATAATTGCAGGCATTGGATTCGTGAATTATGTGTTGCTTAAGGTGTACGGTACACGAGGCGTCTACCTCAGCGGTTTTCTTGGAGGCTTTGTCAACAGCAGCGCCGCCGCGCTGGAGTTGGCTAGGCCGCTTAGCGCGGGGGATGCGGCATCTGGCGTCACCCTTGCGGCCATGTTGCTAACGATTGTGGCCATGTTCGTACGCAATCTGATCATTCTCGCGCTCCTATCACCAATCGCAGTTGCGACTGCGGCTGGGCCGCTGCTAGCTATGTCGGCCCTGGCGCTGGTCTTTGTCCGCCGGGCCAGCGAACACGATGCTGCGGGTCCAACCGATCTTCATCTCGAGTTGCCGGTTTCTCTAAAACGTGTCCTGAGCTTTGCCACGTTGTTCTTATTGATCCAGATCCTGTGCACGTTGGGCCAACGTTATCTGGGGAAGGTTGGGTTCCTCGGCGTGAGCGCATTGGGTGGATTAGTCAGCAGCGCAAGTACGTCGGCCGCCGCAGCGAACATGGTCGGACATCGCCAGATGCAACCGGCTCTGGCTTCCGAGGGAGTGGTTCTGGCTTCGGTGGCAAGTGCTTTGATCAATCTTCCTATCCTTTACCGCAATATTAAAAATCCAGCATTGCTAAGGCGATTAACCACGCTCACTACCATCGTGGCGCTCGTTGGTGTCGCCCTCCTGATCCTGCAAGAGTACATCTGGAAGATGGCTAGGTAGAGTTCTCAAACTCTTAAGGAAGCACACAGGAGCAAACGGTCAGCTCTGGATTGCTGATAGAATCTTGGGTCGCTCCGCACTCATTTCATAACTCATTTCATATCCGAGGCCGATCATGTCCCGCAGCACTTCCCGCATCCAGCGCGCCATCCTCAGCGTTACCGATAAAACCGGCCTCTTAGACTTCGCCCGCCAGCTCTCCGGCCACGGTATCGAACTCATCTCCACCGGAGGCACCGCCAAGCTGCTGCGCGCCTCCGGGATAACTGTCAAAGACATTTCCGATCTCACCGGCTTTCCCGAGATGCTCGACGGGCGTGTCAAGACGCTGCATCCCAAAGTTCACGGCGGCATTCTGCATCGCCGTGAAGATCCCAAACACGTCGCCGCCGTAGCCGAGCACGGCATCCAGCCGATCGACATGGTCGTGGTGAATCTCTATGCCTTTGAAAAAACTGCCGCCAAACCTGGAGTTGCTCTCGAAGAGTTAATCGAGAACATCGACATCGGCGGGCCTTCCATGATTCGCTCCGCCGCCAAGAATTTTCACGACGTGGCGGTAGTTACAGCACCTGCCGACTATGAAGCCATTGCCGCAGAATTGAAGAATTCTGGCGGCTCGCTATCGCTGGATACGAAATGGCGGCTGGCTCAGAAGGCCTTCGCCATCACGGCGGCATACGACTCCGCGATCGCTTCCACGCTCGAACAAATTCCATCCGCAGGAAATATTGAAAAGCCTGCCAATGAGGTTTTTCCGCAAAACCTGCGCCTGTCATTTCAGAAAACGCTCGATCTCCGCTATGGCGAAAATCCGCACCAGAAAGCCGCCATGTATTCCGACGGCTCCAGCGTTGGTGTGGCCAACGCGCGGCAGATTCAGGGCAAGGAACTTTCCTACAACAACATTGTTGATCTGCAAGCCGCATGGGATCTCGCCCAGGAATTCGACGAGCCCGTCTGCGCCATTATCAAGCACACTAATCCCTGCGGCACGGCAACCGGCAAAACTCTTGCCGAAGCTTACAAACGCGCATTGGAGTGCGATCCCGTCTCAGCCTTCGGCGGAGTGATCGGCGTAAACCGTCCTATCGACGCCGAAGCTGCTGAAGAAATGCACAAGCTTTTTCTTGAGGTGATCGCTGCCCCCGCATTCGATGAGGCGGCAAAAGCCAAATTTGCCACTAAGAAAAATCTTCGTTTAGTCGAAATAAAATCTGCACTGCAGAAATGGACATTGAAAAACATCTCCGGCGGAATTCTCTTGCAGGACGCCGACTTCCGGCCGCTGCAAGACGCCGATCTTAAAGTCGTTACGCAACGCGCACCCACTCCCGAAGAAACTCGAGCCCTCTTGTTTGCATGGAAAGTCTGCAAACATGTCAAATCGAATGCCATTGTTTATGCCCGCGAAGGACAGACTGTGGGTGTCGGTGCGGGGCAGATGAGCCGTGTCGATTCGGCTAAGATCGGCGCAATGAAGGCGCAACTACCGCTGAGTGGAACAGTCGCTGCTTCTGACGCATTTTTCCCATTCCCCGACGGTGTCGAAGAAATCGCCAGGGCCGGGGCGACCGCCATTATTCAGCCCGGAGGTTCGCAGCGGGACCCCGAAGTCATCGCCGCCGCAGACCGGCTCGGTCTTGCCATGCTTTTTACCGGCGTGCGGCACTTCCGCCATTAGAGAACATTTAGATATTGGTTTCATTTCCCCGCACAAGATCGAACAATTAAGTCTACTTTTGTTTGGGTTTCCAATCGGAAAAATAAGCACCTTCGGCTAGGTACATCACAACTTCTTTGCTGTTTCGCGATAAGGATGTTTCTCCCCTGAAGACGCCTTGGAAGGTGTTCTGCAAAAAAAAGTATTCGTGACCAGCCTCGAGTTCCATCTCGAAGCCATTAGTGCCCTCGGCCTGAGACACAAGGCGGTACTCGCCCGGATCGAGGTAAGCGAAATTGTAAGTGCCCATCCTGTTTACGGCGACAACCCGGTCATTAGTGCAGTTTAAACTGATTTCCTCTGCCCGCATTTCGTGCCGCCAGCGCTGGGCAGACAACGACGACGGTTGCTTGGTCTGGCTTCACTTGAGGTAGAGGGTGGTTTTCCTTGTCGACTTTGAGTGTCTGTTTAGATTTACCTGCCTTCAGATCGTCCTTCTGGACGGTGAAGCCTTTTTCAGGGAAATTTGTGACGGTCACGCGCGATCCAAAAACGCTTGTAGCTTTGCTTATGACTCGCTCCGTTAAGTTCTTCGGTACAACCAGCAGCCTGGAATTATTCTGATCGTCTGTTTTGTATTCCACATAGAACCAGCAATCTTCGACATGGGAGCCGGCAATAGCGGTGCCTGCCACCGGCCCTGCCAAAGGTGCAAACTGGACGATCTGGGCGAGTGCGCCACCGCGCATGTGTGTCGTCTCATCGAAAACCACTTTTTCAATGTCATCGTAGCCGACGTCGATGAGGTCACCCGCGTCGCTTACAAACTTCAGTTTCCGCGCGGAGTCGTCGAATGTCAGTGTGCCGAGTTTGTCGACCAATACGCGTTTTTCCGAGCTGCGATGGCGACGAATCTTGACAGGTTCGAAGACGGTCTTTTGAGCGGCCAGTGAGGATGTTAATAAGAACAGAAGACAAACAAAAGCGCAGACTTTCTTCATAAATTGTTGCTATCCACTTCTCGCCAAAAATACGCGAAAGCATTGTAGCAACTGCTCGGCGCGAGAAGGGCGGATTCTTATAGACACGGATATCTCGAACAGAAGACCTTTACCAAACTTGACAATCTTCATTGCAAGTCCCCACCGTCCCTGTACTTTCGAGCCCAGTTGCAATGGAAAGGTTCCCACTGTTTTTCCCAATCGCGCGTCGAACAGGATAGAATTAGAGCACACCAGCCGCGGCGGTTTTGCATCCAATGGCTATGGTTTTCCGAAGTGAGTTCAGCTTTAATAAAATTAACTACGGCGGAGTCGAGTCGAGCATTGTCAGGTCAAGCATGAAAATTTTTAGTCCAGTTTTAATTTTCGCATTCTTCATAGCGGTCGCGGTCGCGCAGGACGCTCCTTCGGCTGCACCTGACTCCAAGTCGGCAGACACTAAAAACACCCAAGCCACGCCGCATAAAGTGGACCATGCCGCCGCTTATTACCACTATGCATTGGCGCACTTGTATGAGGAGCAGGTCACAGCCTACGGCCGTAGCGAACTGGCCAACAAAGCGATGGAAGAATACCGGCTCGCCATCGAGGCTGATCCGTCGAGCGAATTCCTCACTTCGGGTCTTGCTGAACTTTATGTGAAGACTGGCCGCATTCGCGACGCCGTGCTTCAGGCGCAAGACATCATCAAGCACGATCCCAACAATCTGGAAGCCCACAAGCTGCTGGGCCGTATTTATTTGCGCTCACTCGGCGACATGCCGGGCAATGGCAACGGTTCGGAAAACGTGCTCAAACTGGCGATTGAACAGTATCAGGAAATCGTAAAGATCGAGCCTAACAACGTTGACGATCACCTTTTGCTCGGCCGGCTCTACCGTCTGGACAATGATTCTCAGAAGGCCGAGAGTGAGCTGAAGATTGCAGTAAAGCTTGACCCGGATTCCGAGGAAGCCGTCACTACACTCGCGCTGCTCTATACCGACGAAGGTGACACCGCCCGTGCATTAAAAGTTCTCAGCGCAGTACCGGATACTGGCCGCTCCGCCAAGCTGTATGCCGCTCTTGGTGCAACCTACGAGCAGCGTAAGGAATATAAAAGCGCAATCGATGCCTACAAACACGCCATCCAATTGGATCGCGATAATCTCGATGCCATCCGCGGCCTGGCGGAAAACTATTTGAACGATGGTCAGATCGACGCCGCACTCGATCAATACAAAGTAATCGCTGATGCAAACCCGGAAGACGCGCAAACTTACCTGCGCATGTCCGAGATTTATCGCCGCCAGGGGAAATACGACGAAGCTCTCGATAATTTGAAAAAGGCGCAAGCCATGGTTCCGGATTTGCTGGATGCGCCTTACAACATGGCTGTAGTTTACGAGGCGCAGGGCCGGTACGACGAAGCCATCAAGACTTTGCAGGAACTGCTCAAGAAAACCGAGAAGCCCGACAACAGCTACTCCCAATCGGACCGCAACAATCGCGGAATTTTCATCGAACGTCTCGGGATGATTTATCGCGATCAAGAGAATTACTCCGCTTCGGTGGAAGCTTTCCGTCAAATGCTGGCTTTGGGCGGAGACGACAATACCAAGACCGCATATCAGGACATCATCGACACCTATCGTGAGGCAAAAGAATGGCCGCAGGCTACAGCTGCCGCGAAAGAAGCGGTGCAGAAGCTGCCGGATGATCGCGAACTCCGCATGGTGCTCGACGCGCAACTCGCCGACACCGGCGATCCCGAAAAATCTCTTGCCGATGTGCGCTCGCTGCTGAAGGGCAATCCGGACGATCGCGATGTTTACGTGCGCCTGGCCATCATGTACACGCGCCTCAAGCGTTTTAGCGATGCCGAAGAGGCTCTGAACAAAGCGGAGCAGCTTTCTACAAAAGACGACGACAGGGAATATGTTCACTTTTTGCGCGGTTCCACGTACGAGCGCGAAAAGAAGTTTGACGAAGCTGAGGTCGAGTTTAAAAAGGTTCTCGCCGGCAATCCACAAAGCGCGATTACCCTCAACTATCTCGGGTACATGAATGTCGATCGCGGCGTGCAGCTTGAGGATGCGCTCAATCAGATCAAGCAAGCCGTCAGCCTCGATCCCACAAACGGCGCTTATCTGGATTCCCTGGGATGGGCCTACTTCAAGGTTGGCAAGTACGATCTTGCAGAGGAAAATCTGAATAAAGCTTCCTTGCGCATGAGTTCTGACCCCACGGTTCAGGATCACTTGGGCGATCTTTTCCAAAAGACCGGACGTTTGAAATTGGCGGCTGCGCATTGGGAGCGGGCTGTCGAAGAATGGAATAAAACCGTTCCCGCAGAAATCGATACCGATCTACTTGCGGCTACACAAAAGAAACTCGATGCGGCCAAAGTGCGTCTGGCCAAGGAAGAATCGCAGAATCAATAGCTTCGAGAACGAAGATCGCCATTAACGAGGTTGTAAAGTCTATATCTTCCATAATTCATAAATAGCTACTGATTACCGGTGATTGCCGCCGTAAACGGTTTTGGGCGCCATCCCTAAAATTTTTCCCGCCATCCTTCTAAAACTGTGGCAAAATGGCGTCGTTGGAACTGGTCGCTTGGGGGTTTGTATGTCCTACCGGAAGGCCTGTCTGGCTGTTTTACTGATTTCTTCCACCGTCGCTTTTGCTCAGATTTCTCACTCCGAACAAGTGCAGATCGCACCACCGATCATCCGGGCAATTGATCCGCCCGCGCCGGATGCGACCGCAGCCGATCTCGAACGGCAAGCCGATCAACTTCGTGCCGATAAGCTGTACCTTGATGCCCTCGATTACTATCACGCTGCGCTCGCCAAGAGAAGCAACGATGCGCGTTTGCTGAATAAGATCGGCATTACCGAACTTATGATGCAAAAGTACCGCGACGCGCGAAAATCGTTCGAGCAGGCGATTCGTTATGACCGGCAGTTCGCCGATGCTTACAACAACCTCGGAGTGATTTACTACGAGAGCAAAAAATACAGGGCCGCTGTAAAGCAATACGAAAAAGCCATCGCTGTCGACAGCAGCTCGGCATCATTTTTCAATAATCTGGGAGCCGCGTATTTTTCCAAACGTGAATTTGAGCCGGCTGTCGTCGCGTATCAGCACGCTCTGGAATTGGATCCCAGCGTCTTCGAACGCAGCTCGCGCGGAGGAGTGCAAGCCCAATTGCCCAGCCCGGAGGATCGTGCCCGTTACGATTACACAGTGGCGAAGCTGTACGCGAAGATGGGGCTCTCCGATCAATCGCTGGAGTATTTGCGGAAAGCCATGGAAGATGGCTATAAGGAATTGAACAAGGTCTATACCGACGTGGAATTCGCGCAGCTGCGAAAAAGTCCGCGCTTCACGGAACTCATGGCTTTGAGTATGCCGGTGATTTCGAACGATCCGCGAGAATGAGCTTGAATAATCTTCAATGAGTGCAGACAGAAGCTTGCAAAATGTCTCTTGAAAATTACAAAGTTTTACAAAATTAGACGTAACTTCGTTGAGTTCTGAGGTTTAATCAATACAAATACTCCTGAAAACAACAGGGTGAGTAAGGAGAAACGGTAGCCCATCGGATGCTGACCCGAGCACGCCCCAAGCAAGCATCCGGTGGGTTTTTTCTTTTGCAACGAGCTCGATTTCGCAACGAGCAACGAGTATTCGATACGAATGGCATTCGTCGCTAGCTGATTTGAAAATATTCTACTTCGATTTCAAAGCAGCTTCCAGATCGTCTGCGGCCTTATTAATTCCCGCCGCCACATTCGCAATCACTTGCGCGACCATCGGAATTTGCGCATCAGCCTGCTGCCATTTTTTCTCGTCCATATATTCGCGTACGGCCGCGATGGGCTTGGCGCCATAGCCCGTGTATGCGCCTGGAGCGTAAATCTGATTCTTAAACCACGGACGTTCCGGTAATCCCTTTTCGTTGAGGAACAGGCGTGAGATGGCGAGAAGATCGGCATTTACAGTGTCAAGAGACGGTTGGGGTACTGCCGAGCCTTTCTCTTTGAAATGTGCCAATACTTTGGAATAGCGATCCGCGCTTTTCTTCAGCAGTTCGAGTGAGTTCTTCATTGGAGCAAAGTTCATGAAAGGCGGCACGGTTTCCACCGGGGGCGGCACAGAGGTTTTGTGCGGATCAGCGATGGCAGTGAAGACGCCTTCTTGAAGCTCGAGATTGCGCTCGGTGAATTCGTCCTGCTTGTCCTTCAGAAGTTTTTCCAGTTCGCTTTCATACTTGCCGATCGCCTCGGATTGCGCGGCGAAATCATAGGGAAGCAAATCGGCATCCGCCATACGCATCATGGCAGTTCCGGCGGTCTGAGCGAGCGCGCGTCCATAGGAAAAATCGGTATCGTCGAAATGTGTGTACCAGTAAAAATCATCGTAGATGGAGTGATATTGATCGCCTTCGTCTTCGCCGCCAAAGCTGAAATCTACGGTCGGAATTCCGGCATAATCCTGGAACGCGGTATAGTCGGATCCATCGCCGAGCGCTTCCACTCGAAGGTCGGTATTCTTTCGAAGCTGGCTCCGCTCGTCCGCATCTTTGGCGCGAGAAATGGCCCGAAGATGGGCGCGTTCGAACACGGACATACTTTTCTCTGGATCTTTAATATCGCGCGCGACCCCGCTGGCCATAGCCTGCAAGTCCTGCGTGCCGCTGGCCTCGAAAAACCCGCGCTCATTACCGTCGGAGTTGAGATACAGGACCGCATGCTTCTGCAAATCATCGCGATGCGTCTCCACCCATTCCACTGAGCCCAGCAATCCCGGTTCTTCACCATCCCACGCGCAATAAATAATGGTGCGCTTCGGCGTCCAGCCTTGTTTGTGCATTTCGCCCAACATGCGGGCCTCTTCGAGCTCAGGGCCCAGGCCGGCGATGGGATCATCGGTACCATTCACCCACGCATCATGATGGTTGCCGCGAATCACCCATTGATCCGGCGATGAACCTGCCAGGGTCGCGATGACGTCATAGATTGGCTTGATTGCCCAGTCGGAAGTCATAACGAGATGCACGCGCGCCGGACCGGGCCCAATGTGATAGGTAATGGGAAGAGCGCCGCGCCACGCCTCTGGAGCAACTTGACCTTGAAGCGCGGACAGAAGCGGCTGGGCGTCTGCATAGGAAATGGGGAGAACGGGAATTTTTGTAATTGTCTTTGCGTCTTTGATGTCGAGGCGCCTCGCGCCGGGAACTGCTCCAACTCCCGGAGTCAGAGGATCGCCGGGATAGTCGGTATCCATCACGCTGCCGCGTTGCACGCCTTCGCGTGGCCGCCAACCACCCGCGGGATAGTCTTCACCGCGAAAGTAGCCGTCTCCCTTAGGATCGGAGTAAATGATGCATCCCATAGCTCCGTGTTCACCCGCAACTTTTGGTTTCACACCACGCCATCCCGCCCCGTAGCGCGCGATCACGATCGCTCCCTTAACGGAAACGCCCATGCGATCAAGCTGCTCGTAATCCTCGCGATCGCCGTAGTTCACATAAACCAGAGGTGCATTAACGTCGCCATCAGCGGAGTAAGCGTTGTAGGTGGGCAGTTGCTCGGAGGTCTGGTTGGAAGTGGGATCGATGGCCAGCACAGGTTCCTGCAACTTGGCACGGAATTTTGTAGGCGCAACCAGCTCCAACAAACGTTGCTTCGGGGTGGGGAAAAGCACCTCGAAAGTTTCGATGTGCGCGTCGAACCCCCATTCTTTGAATCGCGCCAGCATCCACTCTGCATTGTCTTTGTCATAAGGAGAGCCCACATGATGTGGGCGTGCGCTCAGTCGCCGCACACTCTCGCGGATATTCGCGGCCACGATGCCATCTTGAAATTTCTTTTCCCAATCGCGCTCGGTGAGTGACGTTTTAGCGGTATAGCCGAGGAGTTGTCCCGAGGCCGAAGCAGGCGATCCGGAATTTTGCTCCGGAGGAGCCTGCGCTACAGCAAATTGTGTAAAGGCGAAAAGCAGGATGTAGCAGGTCAGCGAGCGAAACGTGTTCAAAGAGTTCTCCTGAGATTTGAAGCGACCAGGATTCTAACATCAGAAGAGAGCGGCACAAATGCGCACATGGTTAGCGGGCGAACCAACAAAACAATGAACAATCCCTATGTTAAAGCGAATGAATGGCGAAAATTTATTCCCTGGAATACAATAAAAAAATGTCTTTTCCTGCCTCGCTCGCCTGGGCTCACCCTCTGGTGGCGGAGTGGTTTGTGCAGCGCTTTGGCACGCCTACCGAGCCACAGGAGCAAGGCTGGGCGCACATTCTCGCTGGCCGCACCACGTTGATCTCAGCCCCTACTGGTTCAGGCAAAACCCTCGCAGCATTTCTCGCCTGCATCGACAGGCTGGTGCGCAAGGCGTTGGCTGGAGATCTGGCGGACCGCACCGAAGTCCTCTACGTCTCGCCATTGAAGGCCTTGGGCAACGACATTCAGAAAAATCTAGAAGTCCCGCTGGGCGAAATCCTGGCGCTGGCCGGCGAGCGCGGGCTGCTGATGCCGGCGATTCGCACCGCTGTCCGTACTGGCGATACACTTATGCCCGAGCGCCGAGCCATGCTGAAGCGGCCGCCACACATTCTGGTGACCACGCCGGAGTCGCTCTACATCCTGCTTACTGCCGATAAAAGCCGCGCGATTCTCCGCGACGTTGAAACCGTGATCGTCGACGAAATTCACGCCGTGGCAGATGACAAACGTGGAGCGCATTTGACGTTGTCTCTGGAACGGCTGGATGCATTGGCTCACAAGCGCCCGGTACGCATCGGGCTTTCGGCAACCCAAAAGCCGATTGAGCAGGTGGCGCATTTTCTAACCGGAAGCAGCCGTCCCGACCCTGTGATTGTGAATGTTGGCCATAAGCGCAAGCTGGATTTGGCTGTTGAAGTTCCGCCCATGCCGCTCGGCCCCATTGCTTCGAATGAGATGTGGGACGAGATTTACAACCGGCTCGTAACGCTGGTGGAACAGCATCGCTCCACGCTCGTATTCGTGAACACCCGGCGCATGGCCGAGCGCATCGCGCATCATCTCGGCGAACGCATGGGCGAAGAGAATGTAGCTGCGCACCACGGCAGTTTGTCGCGCAAGCTGCGCCTGGCCGCGGAAAAAAAATTGAAAGAAGGCCAGGTGCGCGTACTGGTGGCGACCGCGTCTCTGGAGCTCGGAATCGACGTAGGCACAGTGGATTTGGTCGTGCAGGTCAATTCGCCACGCTCAATCGCAGTTACGTTGCAACGTGTGGGACGCTCCGGCCACTGGCGCGGCGCAATACCCAAGGGGCGTCTGTTGGCGACGACTCGGGACGATTTGCTCGAGTGCGCAGCCTTGGTGCGCGCGATCCGCCAGGGTGATTTGGATCGCCTCATGATTCCGGAATCGCCGCTGGATGTTTTGGCGCAGCAGATTGTAGCCGCATGTTCCGCCGAAGAGTGGAGCGAAGATGAGATGTTCGCCTTGGCGCGGCGCGCATATCCCTATCGCAATCTCACTCGCGAATCTTTCGAATCGATCCTGGAAATGCTCTCCGAGGGCATCGCGGCGCGCCGCGGGCGTTACGGCGCGTATGTACATCGCGATCGGGTGAATGGCAAGCTCCGCGCGCGCCGGGGAGCGCGGTTGGCCGCGATCACCAGCGGCGGCGCGATTCCGGATAACTCACTTTATGCTGTGGTTGCCGAACCCGATGGCCTTGTCGTCGGCACCGTGGATGAAGATTTCGCGGTTGAAAGCAATCGTGGCGACATCATGCTGCTGGGGAATACATCATGGATGATTCGCCGTGTGGAAACCAACAGTGGCCGCGTGCTGGTGCAGGATGCGCATGGCGCTCCTCCGACTGTGCCTTTCTGGCGCGGCGAAGCTCCGGCGCGGACGGAAGAACTTTCCGAGCACATTGGATCTCTGCGCGAAAAAATCAGCGAGATGCTGCTCCACACTTCGCCAGTCGGATTTTCCGCGACTCAGCCGGAGGTCGCGACGGCCGTGAATTGGCTGAAAGAAGAATGTGGACTGGATGATTCCGCAGCGGAGCAAGCGATCGAGTACGTCCTGCAAGGCCGCGCGGTCCTGGGCGCTGTGCCCACGCAACGCACGGTAATTGCGGAGCGCTTCTTTGATGAGGGGGGAGGCATGCAGTTGGTGATCCATGCTCCCTTTGGCGGGCGCATCAATAAAGCCTGGGGGCTGGCTTTGCGCAAGCGCTTCTGCGTGGGCTTCAACTTCGAGCTACAGGCTGCGGCTACCGACAACGGTTTGAACATTGCTCTTGCCGAGCAACATAGCTTTCCTCTCGCCGACGTTTTCAATTTTCTGCAAGCCGCAACCGTGCAGCCGATTCTCGAACAGGCCGCGCTCGATTCTCCGATCTTTGCCACGCGTTGGCGTTGGGATGCGAACCGTGCCCTAGCGCTACTGCGCTTTCAGAACGGCAAGAAGGTTCCACCGCAGATTCAGCGCATGCGCTCCGATGACTTACTGGCTTCGGTTTTTCCTGACGCGGCCGCATGCTTCGAGAACATCGAAGGCGAGCGCAAAATTCCCGATCATCCGCTCGTCGGCGAAGTGATGAAAGACGTACTCACCGAAGCGATGGACATTGAAGGCTTGAAGTCTGTGTTGAGCGGGCTGGCGGATGGCAGAATTCACTGCGTTGCCGTAGATACGCCAGTGCCATCGCAGTTCTCGCACGAGATTTTGAATGCGAATCCCTATGCATACCTTGACGACGCGCCGCTGGAGGAACGCCGGGCGCGCGCCGTGCAGATGCGGCGCATGTTGCCGGAATCGGTATTGGAAGAAGTGGGCGGCCTTGATCCCGCGGCGATTGCGCAAGTGCGCGAAGAGGCCTGGCCCGATGTGCGCGACGCCGATGAGCTGCATGATGTACTGCACACGCTGGTAGCCCTGCCCGCATGGTCGTATTCGTATGAAGCACACCTTATGGAACCGGGAGGGCCCAACATGTGGGGACAGCCGCCCTCGGCTGTCCAGCGAGGCGAAGCCGAGCAGGCGCTGCAACAGAACCCAAACTCTCTGCACCTCGGAATAATTCCTGACAACCGCACGGCCGAGGGTGGCCGTCCCCACATAAATATCGTGGAAGCTAACTGGCGTTCTCACTTCGATAAACTGCTGAGCGAATCCCGCGCCGCGTCAGCCATTTCAGCTGGCAAACCCTATTGGGTCGCAGCCGAGCGCGCAAAAACATTTTCTACATTGTTCCCCGACGCAAGATTTGAGCAGACGCCGCGAGAAGTCGAACCCACAATTCCTACCCGCGACGACGCATTGCTCACAATTGTCACCGGATGGATGTCACATCTCGGTCCGACCACAGCTAGAGCCATGGGAGATGCCCTAAATCTTCCAGCATCAGACATTTTTAACGCGCTCCTCCGTATGGAAGCGAGCGGGACGATTTTACGTGGCAAGTTCAGTGGTAGAGCTGTCGAGCTTCGCTCGACTGGGCAGCCGGGGGCGGCTGCCCCCACACAAGATTTCGACATCGAGTGGTGCGAACGGCGGCTTCTGGCCCGCATTCACCGGCTCACAGTAGCGACTCTGCGCAAACAGATTGAGCCTGTTACGGCGGCACAATTTATGCAATGGTTGTTGCAGTGGCAACATGTGGCTCTGGGCACGCAAGTCTCTGGCGAGCGCGGAACCCTCGAAGTGTTACGTCAATTGCAGGGTTTTGAAATTCCGGCAAACGCCTGGGAGCGCCAGGTGCTGTCACGCCGCGTGGCAGATTACGATCCAAAATGGCTTGACCAGCTTTGCCTGATGGGGACCGTGGGATGGGGCAGGCTCTCGCCGCATCCAGCTACGCTCGATTATTCCAATGCCAATCGCCGAAACGAAACTGCGCCAGCGTCTCCCCGGCAGCGGCGCGTCATTCCCACCAGTGTTGCTCCAATTACATTCTTTGTCCGCGAAGATGCCGATTGGATGACCCCTCGTCGTCCTACCTCAGATTCAGACGAGAACAGCGGCTTAAGCGATGGCGCGCGCATGGTGCGCGATTTTCTGCGCCAGCGTGGCGCATCGTTCTTTGCCGATATCGTCCGCGGCACAGGCAAGTTGAAAGCGGAGATCGAAACCGCGTTATGGGAGTTGGTGGCTGTAGGTTTGGTCACTGCCGACGGCTTCGACAACTTACGCTCGCTCATCGATCCCAAACGCCGCGCCGGGCAGGGAAGCGGGCGCACCATGCGTCCACGGCACAATGCCGGGCGTTGGGCTTTGCTGCATACGGAGGAAGCTGTCGAAAGGCCTCGCGCGGTGGAAGCGGCCTGCTGGATGCTGCTCAGGCGTTACGGCATCGTAATCCGCGATGTGCTGGTGCGCGAGGCGAACCTTCCACCGTGGCGCGAATTGCTGATGGCCTTCCGCAGGTTGGAAGATCGCGGAGAAATTCGCGGCGGCCGTTTCGTCGATGGATTCCTGGGCGAGCAATTCGCCCTGCCGGTTGCAGTCGAGTCCGTACGAGCCATGCGCAAGCTCGATTCTTCGCAAGGAACGATTACGCTTTCTGCCGCCGATCCGCTCAATCTGGTGGGGATTCTTGTGCCCGGCGATCGCGTGCCGGCGATTTCCGGCAACAGCGTTACATATCGCGATGGTGTGGCAGTCCCGCTTCCAATCGTTGCCTCTTCAGCCACGGAAGCAGTAGCTGGTTAATTCCGATTTTTATAAGCAGGCTCACGATAGCGTCGTCGTTTCTCCAAAGCCTTCTTTCGTTTACGTTATGATGTCGAGCAATGGATGCCTCCGGCAAAAAAATATTTCGCTTCGGCATATTTGAAGTGGATACGAGCAGTGGTGAACTGCGCAGGGCAGGCATGCGATTGCGGTTGCAAGAGCAGCCCTTTCAGGTTCTAATTCTCTTCCTCGAACGTCCCGGCGAGGTTATTACACGGGAAGAGATTCGGCAAAAACTTTGGCCTTCCGGTACATTTGTAGATTTCGATCACAGCCTGAACACGATTATTAATAAGATTCGCGAAGCCCTGAGCGACTCTGCGGCAAACCCAAAATTTATAGAAACGCTGGCGAAACGTGGCTACCGCTTCATGGTTCCCGTGAGTTCGACTTCTCAATCCAAACCAGATGAGAATATTGAGCAACCCAAGCGCAACCTCTTCCCTCAAAAGTCGTCTTCCGCATCCGAGTTCAAGCTTACCAGCCTCGAAGACTTGCCAGTGGTGCAAAGCGGTTATCTGCGTACCTTGTTTATTCTGATCCAATTAATGTTGCTGGTCTTTTATATTGTGGCTCTGGGACGAGTGATAGATTTACAGGATGTGGTAGATCGTATTTTCGGAGGACATCCGGCGATCGTAGTTGTGGCGATTCTATCGGCGAGCATCGGTATTCCTGTCCGTCTCTTCTTGCTCTCCGCGGCATGGTTTGACATAAAAGACTTGAGCCGCAAATTTACCAGGCTCTTTCCTCTTATCCTGATTCTTGATGCGCTATGGGCGCTTTCTCCGTTTCTACTGATTCGCAAACTCGGATCGGGTCTGGCGCTCGGTATTACCGCGGCATTGATGTATGTTCCCTTCGCACAGCGCACGCTGGCGTTGATGCTGGAGCGGACGAAACGATCAAGACAAACGGAACACCCAATAATCACCAGCTAGAAAGTTTGCTACGTAACATGTCGCAATGCTGACAGTGTTGGCCGGCAGCAAGCCGAGTTTTAGGGTTTTCATCAGAATCCACATCAGCAGAAGATTTCCGACCATCGAGATCAACCCATTGCTCAGGTGAAAACGAATCAAAGAACTAAGAAAACTATTCACACGTTGCCTGCGATCAGACCACGTAAAGTGCCAGTGCCATAGAAAGTTGTGGAGTACGGCACATTCAACCGCAAGCGCAGTCGCTGGCAAAAAATGAATCCCTATCACCCCAAATAGCGCCAGCATGCCAAGTTGAACTGTCACTCCGATTCCGCCCACAAAGGAAAACTTCAGTAGCCGGAACAGGCCGGTCCGGCTCATGAAATTCTCTCCTCGTCGTAGAGTTGTCGGATATGCCGTATCGCCGAAATGATCAGGAACAGGCTCATTCCCGCGATCGCGATTACGCCGCCAACATCGAACAACAGGAATTTCCGATGCAAGAGTGTGATTCTTGAATACTTCAGCAGCGCTATATTCCCAATGGCAAGCAGAATGCGAATTTCCGTAGGGCCGAACTTGTAATAGGAAAGTTGAAATTGGCCCAAGGTATAGGTCGCAAGGTAGGCCTCGATGGAAAGCATTAGAAATGCAATCAACATGCCGAAGCTGATCGCCGGATGAACATATCCCGAAACAGCTAACCCGCTCATGAGAAAAAATGCGGCCACGGTATCGGTGATGTGGTCCACATAAAATCCATATCGTGGACGCTGTCGATTTCGAACGCGCGCCAGCGTGCCATCCAGGCTATCTCCCAGCCAATTCAGCGCAAGGCAGATAATACCTGCCAACAACAGGTCGGGATAAATTCGGGACAAGGCATAGCAAAAGCCAACCATGCATTGCGATATAAACCCGAGCAGAGTCAGATGGTCGGAATGAATCCATCGAGGGGTGTGTTCTGCCAGCCAGCGAAGAGTGCGTTTTTCCACATTCGCAACCAGACTGCGCTGGATACGTGTGGCTGGGATAAAAGTGGTTACATGGCTCCCGTGCGAACTACTGATATTGGACATGAAATGTCTCCTTCCGGGGACAAATCTGCCGTAAATCAAATTCAACTGCCATGCACGCCGGATCAAATCGACATCAAGAAAATATCATCTGCTAAGGCTATGCAAAATCAATAACATAGAGCATTTTAAAGTCGATTATTTTCGGGTGCGGGTTGAACGCTATCGGGCTACCGGAAGGCCACACACTTTTACTTTGCCTGGAAATTTACTGGATTAATGGCCGCGTTATCCAAAACTTTGTCCACGGTCATAATCCATTCATACTCCTTCATGGAGCCGTTTTGCATTTGCTGCGTGTAATGCAGATCGTAATGCCGGGGTAGGGTGATTCCATTGCTGGTCTGGAAATCGCTGAAACGCTCCTCGACCGTGTAGTGGATCTGCTGCTGTTTGGCATTGACGATATCGTTGTGAGCGATGTTCGCTGCCCTCTCCACCGAATAAACCGTCATCACATGACGCCCGGTCGCCGGGTCGAAATACAATCGTACGGCCATTTCGCCGTTGCGCTTCGAAAGATATTCGACGCCTTCAAGTTCCCGGCCGTCAATTTTCTTTAGTCCCATAGATTCTAATTTTGCCTGAAGATGGTCCAGATTCGTCAGCGCCCAGTTCATGGAGAGTTCTCCGCCGAGTAAGCCGTCTTTCACGATGAAATCGTGGCTCCTCATAAACTCTCCGACCACGCTATATTGATGGGAGGAATTGGCAATCGCGAAGGATGTCTTTTCGCCGTCGAAGACGAAACGCTCCCCCCACCAGTCACCGCCGCCGAACTTCAGCACAACATTCGATTTATTCGGCTCTGAAAAAAGCTGCCAAAGCCCCGCAGTTTCGCCACTTCCGCCGAGTAGAATCTTGAACTGTAACGTTCCTTGCACGGCGCGTGACTTTACCGCAGCGCGCGCGTCGGCCGTGCCGATCGAGTCAAGGTTCTTGGTAACTACCTCCTCCGGCTTCGTGCCGGCTGCTGCTAACCCCGTGAGGAAAGCGATCAGAATGCAGGAAAAGGCCAGATGTCGCATGCATGCTCCTTGTAGCGTTACTCGTGGTGGCAAAACCCCGGTAGAATGGTTTTTGGCGCGCATTATTTGTACACCAAGCTCAGACCACGCTCAAAGCGCCACGAGTATCCGAGTGTGGCGCCCATGCCGGCGAATCCGCATCATGCTGAAAGTCCGCGTTTTCACCATCGGACTATTTTCTTCGCATTAGCCAGAAATAGGTTTAGTGCGAGAGAGGCGAAGAGATCTCCGAAAAGGACCAGGTCATCGTTCATGGAACCAATCATAAAGCGCAGTCCGAGGAGTAAGAAATAGAACGCGATGAAGGCGAGAATCGCTTCCCTTAGGTGACGCCCGAAGTCTTCAACGGGCCGGAGTGCGTAAGCCAAACCAAAAACCAGTGAAGCTACCAGCGCAAGAACGAGAAATATTCTGACAAACCCATCCCAAAATGCGTTCAATATCTTACCTTCGTATGCCGAAGGTCCCCGAAAAGAAGGCTAGAACATTTGAAAATTTACAGCTACGTATCTCATCGGCTGGTTTGGTTTGGACGTAAAGGTTCGTGATTCAACGATAAGATCAGGGCAAAAGATCAAGGATCCGATGAGGGGGCCCCTCGGATCCTTGATTTGCGCAGCTCAGCGGAACTGTTTCAAAAAGCGCTTCCCCCATCGCTTTTTGCCAAGCAGTGGCGCACCCCCCTATACTGCATCCATCATGCCACTTGCCCACGGCGCGCATAAGAAATTCATGACCCGGTTAAATGATTGTAAAGAAATGTGTTATTGGCGCACCCGTAAATCCTCGCACCAGGCCCCGAACCGCTTCCCGCTACATCACTATCCAATAGGATAGTGCTTGCTATCTGTTCGGATATTGGAACACCCGCGCCTCGCCGGTAAATTTCAGCCAAAACTGTGATAAGAAGGAGCACGAGGTGAAACCTTGCGTCCCAGACTGCTGGTGCTTTCCGGGCCTTTGAAGGATTCCACGATCCCGCTTCCCGAAGGCGAAGTCACCATCGGGCGTGAAGCTTCGAACGGTGTCGCGCTCACTGATCCATCGGTTTCACGAAAGCACTGCACCATACGTGTGCAGGAGGGAAAATTTCTCGTTCGCGATCTCGATAGCCGTAATGGAACCCTGGTAAATGGCACCGAGATTCAAGAGCAGTGCCTGCATCATGGAGACGAGATCGCCACCGGCGATTCCGCTTTCTTATTTCTCCTGGAAGAGCAGGAGCAAATCGCCAGCCTAGGCAGGGTGGAGTTCGAGGATGGGCAGCGCACTGCGGAAACAACCGTCATTCATCCCAAAGATGTGGTCTATCTGCAACCGGACCGCTTGCTTCGCGAGTTGCCGGCAACCTCGCAGGTAGCCCGCAATCTGAATGCATTGCTGAAAATCAGCCGGGTGATTCACGCCATTCGCGACCTCGACGAGTTGCAGGGCCAATTGCTCGATCTGATTTTTGAGGTGATCCCGGCCGGGCGCGGGGCAATTCTGCTGGCCGATAGTGAAGGTCATCAATTCAATTCGTTGTTCGCTCGCATGCGGCAGGCCGGGCAGGCTCCTCTCGTAAAAGTGAGCCGCACCGTAGCGCGCCAGGTTTTGGAGCAGGGAATTGCGATGCTGGGCACCGACGTTCCCAATAGCGACAATTTGCGGGAGGTGGAAAGCCTCGCCGCATCGCAGGTGCGCTCGCTATTGTGCGTGCCGCTCACTGTATTTCAACGCGTCATCGGCTGCATATACCTGGACAGTAACAATTTTGGCAGCCGCTTGAATGAAGACCACCTGCAACTGGTCGCAGCCATCGCGGGCATTTCGGCCATCGCCCTGGAAAATGCTCGCCGCTTGCAGTGGCTGGAGCAGGAGAATGATCGCCTGACGGTTGAGGCGAGTCAGGAGCGGAGCCTGGTAGGCGAAAGCACCCACATGAAAGAGGTGTATCAGTTTCTGAAGCGTGTGGCGCGCA
The DNA here is from genome assembly GCA_035486715.1 of Candidatus Aquilonibacter sp. Taxonomy (GTDB): domain Bacteria; phylum Acidobacteriota; class Terriglobia; order Terriglobales; family Acidobacteriaceae; genus Sulfotelmatobacter. Next base: position 7,548 of record DATHMV010000058.1, on the reverse strand, counting down.
CCGATTCCACCGTATTAATTGAAGGTGAAAGCGGTACCGGCAAGGAACTTGCTGCTCGCGCCTTGCATCGCAATAGCCCGCGTGCCAGCAAACCTTTTGTTGCCATTAATTGCGCCGCCATTCCAGAAACGCTGTTGGAAAGCGACCTGTTCGGCCATGAGCGGGGAGCGTTCACTGGCGCCATCGGTTTAAAGAAAGGCCGCTTGGAACTTGCGGATTCAGGGGTTGTGTTTCTCGACGAAATCGGCGAACTGGCTCCCGCACTTCAGGTAAAACTGCTGCGCGTGCTGCAAGAGCGGGAATTCGAACGGGTTGGCGGCACGCACTCCATCAAATTGGATATCCGGCTGATTGCCGCGACCAACTGCAATCTCGAGCAGGCCGTACGCGACGGAGCTTTCCGAAAGGATCTTTACTACCGCCTGGCTGTGTTGAAAGTGACCATGCCAACCTTGCGCGAGCGCCGTGAAGACATCCCTATGCTCGCCCGCCACTTCGTGCAAAAACATGCCAAGCGGTGCAAGGTGAAACCGCGCCCTATCTCCCGCGAAGCCTTGTCGTGCCTGGTCAACTACGATTGGCCCGGCAATGTGCGCGAACTCGAAAATGCCATCGAGCGCGCCCTTGTCTTGGGATCATCTGACATGGTTTTACCGGAAGATTTGCCGGAATCGCTCTTGGAACGGACACCTTCCCCCGAGATGACCGAAGCAAAATATCACGCGGCCCTGAAAGAATTGAAGAAGCAACTCATTCGCGATGCTGTGGAACAGACGCAGGGCAGCTATGCGGACGCAGCTCGCATTCTAGGCGTTCATCCCAATTATTTGCATCGCCTGATCCGCAATCTGGAGTTGAAGGAAACTTTAAGGGATGTGTTGCGCGACATCCCTCCGCGCGGACTGAGCGGGCTTTCCAGCGGAAATGCGTGAAGCAGCACTTAGCAATCAGCACTCAGCATTTAGCCAATACAGTTTTGTGCTGGCTGAGTGCTGACCGCTGATTGCTTCACGGCAACTGCAAACGAATCAGGCTCGCAGGATCAAGATAAGTTCCTTGCCACCGCACCGCCACGTGGAGGTGCGGTCCCGTGGCTCGCCCCGTACCCCCGCTCGAACCGATGACCTGACCGCGCTTCACTCGATCACCTTCCTTCACTTTGAATTCCGAGAGATGCAGGTACAGGGTTAGCAGGCCTTGCCCGTGATCGATCACCACAAAGTTTCCCTCGAAGTAAAGCGGACGCGCCAAAAGCACGGTGCCATCATTCATGGCTGACACGGGAGTTCCGCTGGGCACACGAAAATCCAAGCCCAGATGCGGGCTCGATGTCTTTCCATTAAATAGTCGCTCCGATCCGAAAACATCGGAAATCGCGGCTTCGGCCGGCGCAGTAAATGTCCCGGACCATTCTCGATCCGGTGTCATCCGGTTCAAATAATCCTTTTTTACCTCTTGGCCTTCTTGAATTTCTTTCTGCTGTTCGGGTGTGGGCTCTGTGAACTTGCCTTCAACACTGAGCTTCACTAGGATTTTTGGATACTTGCCACGGCCTAGGCTGAACTTGTGTGTCGATGAAATCTTTCCGTTGTTCGCTGCGACGGTTTCTCCGGTCAGATCTAGCGAATACGATCCCGGTGCCGTTTCCAGGCTAACGCCCGCCAGCGCAAACCACATTTTGCTCGCCGCATCGTAACTGAACGAAACTTCATGTCCAAGCCAGACTCCTCGCAGTGACTTGAGACGCACCGGCGGTTTCACTTGAAACAACACGGGAGCGCCGTTCACCAGCTTGGCGGGCTGTTTCTGAATCGACCAATTCGCGGCTATCGCCGAAGAAGACGAAACTAAAAATACCAGACCCGCAATCAGCCAGACAAAAAGAGAAGAAGACCTGTTCACTTCATCAGCGTAGCATTCCTGTGCTCCTAATCGCGAGATAAGAAATCGCTTCAGGAGTGGCGGTCGAGCAGTTGAGTTAGGTGCAGCTTCACCTCTGGCCATTCGGCGGCAATGATGGAATAACGCGCGGAATCGCGCGGAATAAAGTCAGCGGCCATGCGATGGGCACGAAGGATGCCTTCGAACTTTCCACCAATGCGTTCGATGGCGGCACGGGAGCGCTGATTGCGGGCGTCGGTATGAAGGCAAACCCGCAGTACCTGCCATGTTTCGAAGGCATGACCAAGCATGAGAAACTTGGCCTCAGTATTGGCGGCTGTGCGGATGGCAGAATGGGTAAACCACGTGTAGCCAATCTCGCAAGCATCAGGCGATTGGCGGCCATAACTCGAGTGAGTCGCTGGCCATGCCCAGCGCTCCAGATTCCAGAAACGCGTCGAACCAATGACCGCATTATCCGTAAGCCGGATCACAGCGAAAGGGACCGCTGTCCCGGCATCGCGCCAGGCGAGCGCTGTTCCAACGTAGGTGGCAGCTTGCTCTCTGTCTTGCGGCACGGGACTCCATTGATACAGCAATGGGTCGCTGGCCGCGGCGGCGGCAAGGCCGTCAATATGGCGTAAGTCAAGCGGTTCAAGACGGATATGTTGACCACTGAGGGCAGGAGTTTCTTCCATGGAACTAGTCATGTTAGGTCTGGGTCTTAGGGCTATCACTCACGCAACGGAAGCCGATTGTTCCCGAGCGATCCATGCTCGGGGCCATTAACAAAAGTTTGCCGTGCTGATCGCTCTGATACGCTTGCGGGAAATACCACTTCGAGCCCGCAGGTCGGTAATAACTGCCGCCGCGCACAATCGCGCTCCGGGTATGCTCGTCAACATATTCATCCGTCCATTGCCAGACATTTCCGACCATGTCCATCACGCCATACGCGCTGATACCCGCGGCGTGAGCATGTACATCGTCAGGACCACGCAGTACTCGGTCCTCATCCGGCAGCGGCACGGCGTCGGGTCTCCACGCATTTCCCCAGGGATATCGTCTGTCATGCTCGGGACCTTGCAAGGCATACTGCCACTCCCACTCATGGGGAAGCCGCTTTCCAGCCCAGGCAGCGTAAGCCCGAGCATCCTCGAGTGAAACCCACGTGACGGGCTTGTTTTCCCATCCCGGCAAATAGTTTTCTCCCTGCCAGTCTTTCAGAAAATTGAGATCGTCTTTCGGATGGTAATGACTGGCGTCGAGGAAGACTTTGAATTCTTTGTTGGTGACGGGATACTTGTCGATGTCGAACGCATCGATCTGCATCAGGTGTTCGTGGAAGCGCCGCGGCGAATCTTCCCAGGGATATTGCACGTCCACGCCGTTATCGTCCGAGCCTTCGATTTCAATTCCTCGCACAACAAAGTAAAATTCACCGCCGGGAATGTGAACCATCTCCGATGAACCGAAAGCTGAACCAGTGGAAGACTGCGGTTTCGTCGGCTGGATATCGACAATTTTCTGAGGCAGAATCATACGATCTTTCGAATAGCTGGCCAATGGCTTGACCGTCATGCTCTTCATCTTCGCCATCGTATTCGTAATCAACGGGGCGAGCGACGAATCCGGTTCGCCGACAACCTGAAGTACAGCGCCGAAACCGTGAGCCTCGATTGGAAATGAAAGACGCGCCCAATTTCCTCCGCGCGCCATGTTGGGGGTGAGGTCTACGCCGTGATAAAGATCAAAATAATGTGCTCCATCCAGAGCCGGGATCGATAGCTGCATGCCATTGACGTCGTATTCATTCCGGTTGACGATGGTCCACACCGTGGCTTTGTTCGCAGGCCACTTGCTGGCGAAAACTCCATAAGCAATGGTTGGATAATATGGCTCCCATCCTGCGCTGGTGAGGAAGGGCGCGAATGCTCGCTCGATCGTCGCCACCCGTCTTGTGGCTTCCGCATCGCGAGGCGTGATCCCATTCCAAATTCCCCAGATATTCTCCCAACTCTCCCATCCCACCCCGTTGAAGAAAGCAAATTGCAAATCGTCGGTTTTGTCGCGAGCCCAACGATCGGAAATATTCACCATGTGCCGCTGCTCGAGCCACTTGAAGCGGTCGACGTAGGGCGCGAATTGAAATTTGTATTGCCCCCACGTCATCAGGTTCCAGGCAACCGCTTCGTCGTGGGGCGGACCCTCGGGTTGGTACGCCAGCGGGTGACTAGCTTTTTCCGCCTCCTGAAAAAATGCCGCTGGAATGCCATCTTGCGTGTCTCCGTTGATCCCGTCCGCGTCAATCTCCGCCATCAGATGCGCAATCGCGTCGGGCCACGATTCCCCGGGATCGCGCGTTCCCTGGTCCCACATCATCATGGGGAAAAGCACACGAACCCCGCGTTTATGGAAATCCGCAATCATCTGTTTCACGCTGGCGAGGCCTCCCGGCATGGAGCGAATCATGTCGAGTTGATTCCGGTCGTCCACGCCCATGTTCGGATAGGTCGGCCAAATCAGTACCGCATCGATTCCTCCGTATCGCGATTGCAGATCGTCGAGATAGCGATCAACCGTATATTTTCCCGCCACCGGATCATAAAAATAGCGATCCTGGACCATCATCTGTGGCTGAATAAAACTGCTTTGCGTCCACTGCAGCGAAGGAATCTCGTAGCGTGAGCCGTTGTATCCAATCCGAATCCTTCGTTCCGCGCGCCAGTGCGTGATGTCGTTCAGCCAGTCTTCGTGGGCGACACAGGATCGCTCGCCATCGTTCGGTCCCCACTCATCTTTTGGCGACAGGCACTCGGGAGGGGTGATCATCATCTGCTCCCAAGGCCCGCCGGGCACGAATTGCGTGTCCTGCGCTGCTCCTGTATTCACAAGAACGACGACAGCAAAAAAAACAACCATCAACCGGAATTGAGTATTGTATGAGTTGCGCATTCCTGTCCTTTGTTGGATTGAAAACCTAAGGAAGTATATCGAACCAACCAAAAGTCTTAACTTGAAGAACTGGACCGTGTTGGATGTGACAGGCCAGCAAAGAGGTTCCCTGGCTTCCAGTTAAAATCGTTGTGCGGATCATGCCGCAGACTGGTCAGCGGCAGAATATTCCGAATTCTCGCGATAATCGGAGTTAAAGACATGACATTTGCTATTCCCTATACTGCGGCGTCTTCGCGCTACGATTCCATGCGGTATCGCCGCTGCGGCCGTTCCGGTCTGAAACTGCCGGCCATCTCGCTCGGGTTGTGGCAGAATTTCGGCGGCGACGATGTCTTTGAAACCGGGCGTTCCATTCTGCATTACGCCTTTGATCACGGCATCACCCATTTCGATCTCGCCAACAATTACGGCCCCCCGTATGGGTCGGCCGAAGAGAATTTTGGGCGGGTTATGGCTAAGGATTTCAAATCCCACCGTGATGAGCTCGTCATCTCCACCAAGGCCGGTTGGGATATGTGGCCGGGTCCCTATGGGGATATCGGTGGCTCGCGCAAATACCTCATCGCGTCGTGCGATCAGAGTTTGAAGCGCATGGGACTGGAGTACGTTGATATTTTTTACTCGCACCGTGTCGATCCGGAAACGCCATTGGAAGAAACCATGGGCGCGCTCGCAACGCTGCATCGCCAAGGCAAGGCGCTCTATGTCGGCATTTCCTCTTATTCTCCCAAACTCACTGCTCAGGCTGCCGAGATACTGAGGTCGTACCAGGTGCCGCTGTTGATCCACCAGCCGGCGTATTCCATGCTCAACCGCTGGATCGAAGAGAGTCTTCTTCAAACTCTTGCAGATCTGGGTATCGGCTGCATCGCCTTCTCGCCGTTGGCGCAAGGCATGTTAACCAAAAAGTATCTGTCCGGCATCCCCGCCGATGCCCGTGCCGTAAAAGCAGATTCTCTGACCAAAGACATGATTACCGAGGAAAATCTCGGCCGCATCCGGGAACTCAATGCCATCGCCGAAAGGCGTGGACAGACGTTGGCACAGATGGCGATCGCATGGGTGTTGCGTGACTCGCGTGTGACTTCCGCACTTATCGGAGCACGTACTGTCGATCAATTGGCGGATTCGCTCAAGAGTCTCGAAAACCTCCGATTCAGCGCTGACGAACTTAAAGAGATCGACCGCTATGCGACAGAAGGCGGGATAGATATTTGGAAAGAGTCATCAAGTTTGTAAGGGCTCTGTGAGAACCCTATAGAGATATAAGTTTGTGGCAGCCGGACCTGTAAGCCGAATTCTGTCCGCCGGATTTGCTCCGGTTGGACGGCCATTCCTCTGGGCCGCGCATCGCTACGCGGCTCTAGCGACCTACCCGAAGGTTTGACGCACCGAGCCGGCACGTGCCGCAGCCGAAGCCGCAACTTCCTCCCTATTTGGTCTTGCTCCGTGTGGGGCTTGCCCTGCCCGCTGCATTGCTGCCTCGGCGGTGCGCTCTTACCGCACCTTTTCACCCTTACCCTCATCCGTGAAGATTTAGGCGGTATGTTTTCTGTGGCACTTTCCGTCGAACGGACTTGAATCCGCCCTCCCGGACGTTATCCGGCACACTGCTATGCGGAGTTCGGACTTTCCTCCCTCAGCGCTTGCGCGTCGAGAGCGACCGTCCGGTCCGGCTGTCTACGGAATTGATTATATGCGAATGGGGGACTTCAAATCGGGCGTTAGGCGTCGGACTTGAGACTTCAGATCAGGAACTTAGACTCCATGGCAAACCGTGTGATAACAGGCGATAGGCTGGTAGACTTATAGCGAGTTTGGCCTTGATCCTATACGCCACGCCCGAGGCCTAAGGTTTGACGCCTGCAAGCGAGTTTCGAACTCGAACGCCCGCCTCATGAATATCACCGAAGCCATTCGCGTTGCGCTGCAATCGCTGTGGGCGAACAAGCTGCGTTCGGTGCTCACGCTGCTGGGAGTGGTGATCGGCGTGGCTGCTGTGATCGCCGTGGTGACCTTCGTCAACGGCATCAATGGCTATGTCTCGACCAAGGTTTTCAATCTTGGCGCCGACGTCTTCATTGTTTTTAAAGTCTCGCCCGCGGTGACCAACGTCGATCATTTTCTGGCTGGGGAAAAGCGCAAAGATCTGACGATGGAGGATTATCAGGCGGTGCTGGCGGCGTGTCCGCACTGCGCGTATGTGGGTGCAGTCCTGCGCAATGGCAGTGGGCATGTGAAGTATGCGGAGCAGGGCATCAACGACACGACGGTGCAGGGAATCACGCCCTCGATGGCGCCGATTTATGACACGGATCTGAGCGCCGGCCGCATGTTGAACGAGACGGACTTGAATAACAAGTCGCCGGTTGTGGTGGTCGGTTCGGACATCGTCGAACATCTGATGCCGGGAGTCGATCCTCTGGGGAAAGAGATTCGCCTGGATGGCTGGACTTATCAGGTGATCGGTGTCGGGAAAAAGAAAGGCACGTCGCTGGGACAGAGCCTCGATAACTTCGTGATGATTCCGCTCACCGTCTATCTGAAACAATATGGCGCGCACAACGACAGCATTCGCATCTCGGCCAAGGCGGCCGCGGCTGGAGTCGCGCTGGACCAGGCTGTCGATGAAGCTCGGGTGGCATTGCGTGCGCATCGTCATGACCGGCCGGGTGACGAAGATAGTTTCGATGTGGAGACCAACGCCAG
>DATHMV010000057.1:0-38068 GCA_035486715.1 Candidatus Aquilonibacter sp. | reverse complement strand
CCAAATATCTGCGTGGTTTACGACGTCGGGGAAGCGGCAGGCCATCCATTTCTTGTCATGGAACTGCTCAAGGGCAAGACGCTGCGGGAGTACATCGGCGGTAAGCCTCTGGATATCCCGGCCGCGCTCAATTTGAGTATCCAAGTGGCGGATGCTCTCGACGCCGCCCACGGGGAAGGCATCGTTCATCGCGACATTAAGCCGGCCAATATTTTTGTCACTAAGCGCGGCCACGCCAAGATTCTCGATTTCGGGCTGGCCAAGGTTTTGCCAGAGACTGGATCGTCGAGTCAGGTGCATTCGCTGGCAACCATGGACGACGCTCAGCACCTCACCAGCCCCGGCAGCGCGGTCGGCACCATCGCTTACATGTCGCCGGAGCAGGTGCGCGGCAAGGAACTCGACAAACGCACGGACCTGTTTTCATTCGGTGTGGTTCTTTACGAGATGGCGACAGGAGCGTTGCCTTTTCTGGGAGACACTTCCGGAGTGACGTTCGATTCGATTCTGAATCGTGCGCAGCAATCGGCAGTGCGGCTGAATCCGCAAATCCCACCCAAGCTGGAAGAAATTATTGACAAGGCTCTGGAAAAAGATCGTCAGGTACGCAGCCAAAGCGCTGCCGAACTGGGAGCCGACTTAAAGCGGCTAAAGCGCGATCTGGATTCCGGACGCTCTCAGACCGCATCGAGCGGCAGCGTGGTAGCAGCGGGAAACTCAGCATCAGTGGCTTCAGGTTCCATCGCGACGATGAAGGCATCGCCGACTCGCCGTTGGGCAATCATTGGAGGGATCGCAGCTTTAATACTGATAATTGCTGCGGGAGCCACGTACCTGCTGCGCGGAAATCTTTCCGGGCAAAAAATCAATTCCATCGCGGTGTTGCCCTTTGTGAACGCCACCGGCGACGCCAATAACGAATATCTCTCCGACGGCCTGACGGAAAGCCTGATTAACACACTCTCTCAACTGCCCAACATAAAGGTGATGGGGCGCGGCACGGTGTTCCGTTTCAAGAATAAAGAAGAGGATCCCGGACAAATTGGCAAAACCTTGCAGGTGGGCGCCGTTCTCACCGGACGCATCACGCAGCATGGCGACGAATTAAGCATCCAGACCGATCTGGTGGATTCGCGCGACGGCGCGGAGCTGTGGGGCGAGCAGTACACGCGCAAGATGGCCGACATCACCCAGGTGCAGGGCGATATTACGCGGGATGTTTCCAATCGCCTGAGCATCAAGCTGACCGGCGGCGAACAACAGCGCCTTACGCATCAGGCAACGACGAATCCGGAGGCGTACCGGCTTTATCTCGAAGGCCGTCAGGCGTGGTATGGGCGCACGCCCGAGGGACTGAAGAAAAGCATCGACCTGTTTCAGCAGGCGATTGCCGCCGATCCGAATTACGCCCTGGCCTACGCCGGCCTGGCGGATACGTATGGTGTTGCACCCAGCTATGGAATCGGGATCTCGTCGATGCAAGGGATGACGATGGGCCTGGAAGCTTCGCAAAAAGCCGTAGCGCTGGATGACAGCCTGGCCGAAGTGCGCACCTCGCGGGCCAGTGCGCTGACCATGGCGTGGAGGTGGAAAGAGGCGGAACAGGAGTTCCATCGCAGTTTGGAACTGAGCCCGAATAATGCGACGGCGCAGTATTTTTACGCGATGACTTATTTAATCGAGCAAAAACGCATGGACGAGGCGCTGCAACATTTTCGGATTGCGTTGTCGCTCGATCCGCTGTCGCCAATTGTGAATACGAATCTTGCCATGCTGTTGATGAACATGCACCGCTATCCAGAATCGAAAGAGCAATTCGAAAAGACACTTGCCAGGGATCCGAATTTTATCCCGGCGAACCTGAAGTTTTCCGCACTTTGCGCCGCTCAAGGAGATTTCGGCTGCTCGGTCGATCATTTGATGAAGTGGCCGCTCATCAACACCAACGGCGTGCCCACACGCGATGTACATGGCTATCTTAAGCTGCTAACGCCGTTGGAATCCCAGGAAGAATGGCGCCCATACCTGGCGGGCGCTTATGCGGTGACGGGAAACAAGGAAAAGGCGTTCGAGAACCTCGAGAAAGCCTACGCCGAGCACAACTCCGAACTGATACTCGAGATTCGTTATCCGATTTTCGATTCCCTGCGCTCGGATCCGCGCTATGCGGACTTGATGCGCCGGATCGGCTTGCCGGAATAATGGACTAGTTGCTCCCCGCTCTTATCGTGGAGTTTTAAAAGCGTGTCATTCCGACGAGAGCGCTAGCTCTCGGAGGAACCTTACGATGCGCGTACGTGATTCACTGCCGCATGTGAGTGCGTCTCGAATGCAGGCACTTAGGTGAATCTCTTCCATGGATGTAGCCGCGTTCGCGGTCGTAAGGTCCTTCCCGCGGCTATCGCCGCACTCGGGATGACATCGATCAAAATTGACGAATTAGAATTAAGCGTCTCTGTCATTCTGAGCAGGCGCGTTTGCTCGGAATAATAGAACTCAAGGTTCGGAAAGAACAGAAAATCAAAAGCCCCACCCTAGTCTCGCCAAAATACGCGAAACTAGGGTGGGGCGCCCGTTCTATGAAACTCTTACGCTTGCGCGAAGGCTTTATCGTGAGCCGCCGCGGGTGTGGTCGTTGTCAGCAGTTTCGCTGCGGCCGACTCTACCACTGCGGGCAACGAGACGTGCAGCGCCTCGTCGATCGTCTTCACGTAATGCACCGTTAGGCCACCGAGTTGTTCGGGCGTGAGGTCTTCGTCCACGTTCATTTTGTTTTCCGCGGGAAGAATCACGTCCGTTACTCCGGCGCGCTTCGCGGCCAGCACCTTTTCTTTAATGCCGCCCACAGGAAGCACGTTGCCGCTCAGCGTGATCTCGCCCGTCATCGCGGTCAGCGGCCGGATGCGATGCCCCGTCAGCAGCGAAACCAGGGTGGTTGCCATGGTTACGCCCGCCGAAGGACCATCTTTCGGAATCGCTCCCGCCGGCACGTGCATGTGAATGTCGTGATCGGAGAAAAAGCTCTCGGCAATTCCCAGTTGCGCGGCATTCGACCGCACCCACGTCAGGGCAGCCTGCATAGATTCCTGCATCACCTGGCCGATTTGGCCGGTCATGGTGAATCCGCCTTTGCCCTTCATGGCGTTGGCTTCGACAAAGAGCACGTCACCGCCCGATGGAGTCCAGGCCAATCCCACGGCCACTCCCGGACGCTCGGTGCGCTCTTCGATCTCGCCTTCCACGCGAATTTTGATGCCGCCGAGAAATTCCTGCACGATTTCCTGCGTAACAACAAGCTTCTCGGTCTTGCCTTCGGCCAGCCGCCGCGCCTGCTTGCGGCAGATAGTACCGATGGTGCGCTCGAGACTGCGAACACCGGCTTCACGCGTGTAGTGGCGAATCACATAACGGATCGCGGCTTCCGGAAATTCAATCTGTTCGGCGGTGATTCCGTTTTCTTCGATCTGCCGCGGCACCAGATAGCGATTCGCGATGTGCAGTTTTTCTTCTTCGCTATAACCCTGAAGCTCGATGATCTCCATGCGGTCGCGCAACGGCTCGGCGATTGGGTCGAGCATGTTGGCGGTCGTGATGAAGAGCACCTTCGAGAGATCGAACGTCACGTCGAGATAGTTATCGCGGAACGTCGAGTTCTGTTCGGGATCGAGAGCTTCGAGCAGGGCGGAACCGGGGTCGCCGCGGAAGTCGCGTCCGACCTTATCGATTTCGTCGAGCATGAAGACTGGATCTTTGGTTTCCGCACGGCGAATACCCTGGATAATCTGTCCGGGCAACGCGCCGATGTATGTCCGGCGATGGCCGCGGATTTCCGCTTCATCGTGTACGCCGCCGAGCGAAAGGCGAACGAACTTCCGGCCGAGCGATCGGGCGATTGACTTGCCGAGCGAAGTTTTGCCTACGCCCGGAGGTCCGACGAAGCAAAGAATCGGCCCTTTCATGTTCGGTTTTAAGCGGCGAACCGAAAGATAGTCAAGAATGCGATCTTTTACTTTTTCCAGATCGTAGTGGTCGGCATCCAAAATTTCTTTTGCCTTCGGAATCTCGATTTCCTGACCGGAAGTCTTAGCCCACGGCAACACAGCCAGCCATTCGACGTAATTGCGCGTAAGCGAATAGTCGGCGGCCATTGGCGACATGCGCGATAAGCGACCCAATTCCTTGAGCGCTTCTTTCTTTACTTCTTCGGGCATGCCCGCTTCGTCGATCTTCTTTTTTAAGTCCTCGACGTCGCGCTGGCCTTCATCCTGCTCGCCCAGTTCTTTTTGGATGGCCTTCATCTGCTCGCGCAGGTAGTACTCGCGCTGGGTTTGCTGCACGCGATCCTGCACTTCGCTTTGAATCTTGTTGCGTAGTTGCTGGACTTCCAGCTCCTTGGCAAGATGTTGATTAATCTTTTCCAACCGCACACGGATGTCGAGCGTTTCCAGCGTGTCCTGTTTATCGGGCGTGGAAAGCGACGGCAAAGACGATGCGATGAAATCAACCAGCCGGCCTGGCTCATCGATATTCATGGCCACGGTCGAAAGCTCGTCTGACAGCGTGGGCGAACCGGCAACGATTTGCTGGAACAGCGTCAGCACATTGCGCTGCAATGCCTCGATCTCCGAACTATCCGGCGGAGCGGCCTCGGGAATCGGCGACACGCGGGCGCGCATGAACGGCGCCAGTTGGGTGAACTCGCCAAGGCGCACCCGCTCCAGGCCTTCGGCAAAGACGAACAGGCTCTGGTTGGGCATCTTGACGACTTTATGCACCACGGCCGAGGTGCCGACTGTATAAAGGTCGCTGGGTTGAGGGCTGTCGACGCGCGCTTCGCGCTGCGCAACAACAACAATGGTTTTATCCTCTCCGAGCGAATTGATAAGCTGAACGGAACTCTCCCTGCCGACAGTTAAGGGCAGGACGGCGTGCGGGAACAGAACAGTATCCCGCACAGGAAGCACAGGCAAAGCCCGTACGTCATTTATTTCCCGATGCTTAGGAAGTGGCTCGGAAAGCGGTACTTGGCTCATAAGCTCTCCTTGAGTGTAACTCACTCAAGCTTAGATGATACGCTTCCGGAAAGGTTTCATCCCTTCCCTGTCGCCAAAGAGACTGCCGTATTCTATCGGCATTTTTCAGTGAAGGACATGATGCCCAAGGTACCGGGGCTATTGCGGACGGGGTTACTACGCTTTCTGAAAGGCAACTTTGTAGTTCCAGTCTGGAGCTGCGACGTTGACGGTTTCCCCGGCATTTATTGGGAACCTCCCATCAATCCACCCGCAAAATCATCTGCATACCGCTTTCCAGTTTCACATTATGCTTTTTGGAGCTTAGGGTCGAACCCTGTGTGCCTCCGGCGCTGCTCAACTCTACCCCGGACATCCCGACAGGGCCTTTCGCGTTGAAAGGAAGCTTCGCGTTTGCCGAGTTCGAGGCCCCACTCGGCATGCGCTGTCCGGCATATTGAGTTGGATCGCCGCTACCGGAGCCGATGACGCCTCCGGGAGCCGGAGCCGTGCGGATTCCCGGGCCACTGCCCATTTGGCCAATTGCTTCCGAATTCGTAGCTGGATCAAAAGCCTCGGCAAAACCAATCGCCTTGATGGCCGCCGGAAACGCCATATCGGAACCATTTTTCAAAATCAATTTATCGAACGCGACCCTGAGAGTGGAGACCGAGTCTCCCTGGCGGGGCGAAGCCTCCATGATGTGGCCCACAACCTTGCAACCTTTGGTCGCCAGACCGGGTGGGGTCGAATTGAGGTCGTCTGTTGTTTTGCCAATGACTTCGTCGCCAACTTTGGCTTTTTTGGCGTCGATTGGCTTTTCGAGTTCCACGCGAATCAGGGTTCCCGAGGTGAACTGCATCTGCAGCACTTGTGGTTTTGAACTTGAAGAAGGTGGAGTCGCGCCGGGATTCTGCGGCGGAGCCGCGTTTTGCGCGGCAGAATTCTGGATTAGGCAAACGCTGACGAGAACAGAAAACAGAAAAGATTTCATCACGTTTCACCTCATGCGCCCCGCAGTATAGCGGAGATTCGCACCCAGTGAGTGACCAATCTTTCCCGGAATACCGGATTAATTCTGATCAGACGGCGGGATAAATCCCTAAAACCTTCACGAACTCTGCCACTTCGCCTAAATGCCGCAAGGCATTGCGTGCCGCTTCGTCATCGCCGCGGAGGAAGTCGACATAAAAGACATATTCCCACGGTCGTCCGCGCATAGGCCTCGATTCGATCTTGCTCAGGCTGATGTCGCGCAGCGCGAAAACACTGAGCGATTTGAACAAAGCCCCCGGCACATTTTTTACCTTGAACGCGATGGATGTCTTATTCGCTCCCGCGGGAATCAGGCCCTGGTGCAGGCTCGCGGAGTTTGAAGATTTCTTCTTTTGCCGGGTGCTGCTCGCACTCCGCGTCGCTTTGCGAATCAGTAGGAAGCGGGTAAAGTTTTTCTTGTCGTCTTCAATGCCAGCTTGCAGAATCTTGCCGGAGTACTCGCGAGCCGCATGGCGTCCGGCGATAGCGGCCGAGTCAGAGAGATACTCGGCAACAACATGCTTCACGCTGCCCGCGGTGTCGTAGAACGGAACCGGCTCGACATTCGGGTGATGCTGGAAAAAGTCACGGCATTGATCAAGCGCCACGGGATGCGAGAACGCTTTACGAACGGCCCCGAGTTTCACGCCGGGCGCAGCAATAACATTGTGAACGATTCGCAGCAGGAATTCGGCCTGGATAAATACCTCGCGAACCACCAGCAAATCGGCATGTTCCGCGACGGTTCCGGCCAGCGAATTTTCGATAGGAATGACGGCAGCGCCAACGGAGCCATTCTCAACGCGGTCAAAAACTTCAGCAGAACGGGCGCAGGGAACAACCGTACAGTGTGGCAGCATGGCTTCCGCCGCTTCGTGGCTGAAAGAGCCGAACTCGCCCTGAATGGCTACTGTAATGGCAGTTTTCATGGTTGGAAAGTTAGCGGAACGGGCGCGATCATGCAAGAAACCCGTTAAATCAGAGTTTTTTCCAGCACCAGCGCATCCACGCCATTGGAGTAATAGCGTGGGAAGGTCTTCATCACGCTGTAATTGTGGCGTTTGTAAAATGACAGTGCCGAAATATTATCGACGGCAGTTTCCAGTTCCACGATGCGGCATCCATCGGAAATCAAGCGATCCTCTGCGGCTCGCAAGAGCAGCGATCCCACACCCTGGCCACGTACTGGCGAGATCACATCGATAGTAATAATGTGACCACGAGCTCGGGCTCCTGCCTCGCCGACCAGAAAACCGCAAATTTCGCCATCCAATGGCAATGAATTTATTTTGTCCTTTCCCGAAACCGAACCAGATTTGGGCTTCGATACTGTGTTCATCGCCACCAACGTAAACGCTCCGCGCCGGCGCATATAAATTCTCAATTCCGTCCGGGAATACGAGATCCCGGCAGGAAAACAAGTTTGATCGATGCGCCAGAGAGTATCGAAATCGGCAGGTTGAAAATCGCGGATAGTAACAGACACGCGGCCATTGTAGCGGGAGTTGAAGCTACGCAACGGCGGGGTGTGCCAATGACCGCATTCCATCCTGCTTTTCCACAGTTCCGAACTGCCGCAACCTCGGTAAATGCCAATTGGAGACGATTGTCCACTTGCTTATATCGCAACCTGAGACGTAGGATGAGCATCAGAGGCCGTAGTGGGACGCCTTCTCCTCATCGACGTGGCTGGCTCCGTCGCCGTCCTGGGACTGTGGTACCTCGTGTTTTCCACCTACAACCGGAAAAAAGGCGCTACCGCCTTGCGCTGGATTCAAACCGCCTGCGCAGGCAAAGGACGCATCCTCGAATCGCGCTGGATGGGAACTTCTCACCTTCAGGCGCGTCTGCACTTTCCCTCGCGCTGGTTCGAAAATGCCCGCGTGACCGTAAAATTCCGCCCTCGGCCGCTTCCAGTTCAGTGGCTGGTGAGCTGCTGGCATCGGCAAAAAGAGACGCTGACTTTTGAGGCTGATCTTGACGGTTCTCCGAACTTTCATCTGGAAGTGGTGCGGCATCGCTGGTGTGCTCATAACCGCGGAATGTCAGCGCGAAAACGCGATAATCGGGAGTGGGATCTTTACGAGCCTGGCCCGGTGATTCTTACCACCCGGACCCATTGGAAGCAGGATCCCATAGCCGAATTGAATGCGTTGATGTCGGCGCGGCGTCAGGATATTCTTCAGGTCCACTTCCGCCCCGAATCGCCTCAGTTCTCCGCCACCGTCAGGCTCGAAGCTTTGGCCGATCCGGGTCTGGCTGCGGAGTTTGTCAGTGCCTTGCGTGAGATCGCCGCTGGAGCTTCGACCCCACGCCAGTAGGCAATCTTCCCTTCTCTCGCGTTATGATGATTGGACATTTCAGGATTCGGTGAAGCTCCTATGTACTGGTTCTCACGATTACTCTCTGTAAAGCTTCTGTCAGTCGCTTTAGTCGCAGCTCAAACCACTCAATCACCCCAACTGCAAACTCGAACGCCCGCGGCGCCCGGGGCCGAAAAGCAAATCACGATCACGGTACAAGTCACCGATAAATCGGGCGCACCCATTCGTGGTCTACAACAGCAGGATTTCACCCTCCTCGACGACAAACAGCCGTTGAACATCACCGCTTTTCACGCTGTTGATCATAGCGCACCCGCCTCCAGCGACTCTCCAGTAGAAATTATTTTGGTGGTCGATGCCGTCAACGCCGGCTTTCAAGCCGTTACCTATGAACGAAATGAATTGCGCAAGTTCCTTTTGCAAAACGACGGAAAGCTCGCGCAACCGGTGTCGCTGGTCATTTTTACGGATACCGATACCAAAATCCAGAACGGCTCCTCGCGCGACGGCAACATGCTGGCTGCGTTATACGATCAATACCAAACCGGTCTGCGCGTAGTGAACCGGTCGCAAGGCTTTTACGGCGCCACTGAGCGCTTTGATCTGTCGTTAAAGCTGGTTCATGCGCTCGCGGCGCACGAAGCTGCGGCGCCCGGCCGAAAATTGATGCTGTGGATCAGCCCGGGATGGCCCTTGCTCTCCGGGCCGAGAGTCGAGCTTACGAGTAAGGAAGAAAAACAAATATTCAACTCCATCGTCGCCACGTCCACTGAACTCAGGGAAGCAAACGTAACTCTTTACAACATTGATCCGCTTGGACTGGCAGATTTCGGAGTGCGCACCAGCTATTATGAGGAATTCCTGAAAGGCGTGCCCTTTGCGAAGCGCGCCGTGCCCGGTGATCTCGGATTGCAGGTACTTGCTGTTCAAAGTGGTGGGCACGTGTTAAACACGACGAACGACCTGACCAAGGCAATTGCAAGCTGTGCCGCAGATGCCGAGGTGTATTACATCGTTTCCTTCCAACAGCCCAAACCGGACCATCCGGATGAATATCACTCCATCGATGTCAAAGTGGACAAGCCCGGGGCTATCGCACGTACGCGGACCGGCTACTACGCCCAACCGTAAACGCAGCCGCGAAACGCGCTTTAATTCTCTTTTTTGACCCGTATGCTGTGATATCGTTTTTCCGCCATGGCCGGCTTCAGCAACCCAACTCCTCAATTTGGCACGGCGGAGTACATCGGGACGCCCGGAAACGATCTCTGCCAACTTTGCCATCAGCCGATATCAGCAGACTATTACCGCGTCAATAACGCCATGGCGTGCGCCGCTTGTGCCGAAAAAATTCACTCCGAATTAGCGAAAGATACGCGCGCGGCCTACGTGCGAGCGCTGGCCTACGGCGCTGGCGCGGCGATCGCCGGACTCATTCTCTACGCCACGTTTGCCATCGTGACTGGAATCATGATCGGCTACATCTCGCTGGCCGTGGGGTGGATGGTCGGCAAGGCAATGATGAAAGGTTCGGGCGGAGTGGGTGGGAGGCGCTACCAGATTGCAGCAGTACTGCTGACATATGCCGCCGTATCCATGGCGGCAATTCCCGTTTGGATCCATTTCGCCGGGCAACACAAGCAACAGCAAAGCGAACGGCAAACGCTGGAAGAAGAGCAGCGGCAATTGGAAGCGGAGTCAGGACGGCCGCATACTCCACAGCCAGAGCCGCAACCGGCGCGGCCGCACATTGCCTTTGGCAGTTGGCTCGTGCGCCTGGTCTTGCTCGGGCTTGCGTCTCCGTTCCTCGAGTTTTGGGGTCGAGGGCCTTCACTGAGTTGGCTTATCGGGCTGGTGATTTTGTTTGTCGGCATGCGGTTTGCATGGAGAATTACCGAAGGCTTGCCTCTCGCCATCTCCGGGCCGTACCACAGCGGCTCTTGATCCAAGGAACTTCTCCAAACGGAAAATGGATAGAATTGGAAGAGTCGTTTCCCGAATCTGTGTCGACAATCACTCCTGAACTCATTCGCAATTGCAAGCGCTGCTCCAGCGAACTCGCTCCCGGAGCGCTGGTCTGCGAACGATGCCACGCGCTCGTGCACTCGGAGCAACTGGACCAACTTGCCGCCGAGGCAAAAGCGCTTGAGGCCAAAGGTGATTTGCGCCAGGCGCGAGAACGCTGGCTGGCTGGACTGCAACTATTACCACCAAACTCCCGCCAGGCAAGCTGGATTCAACAGCATGTACAGCAGTTGGATGCTTCAGCCAAGCAGTCTCAGCCTGCGCCCAAAAGCGACAATCAGTGGGCTAAACGCCTCGGGCCGTTGGGTCCGGTTGCCATATTGCTGGCCAAAGGCAAGACGATATTCCTCGCGCTATTCAAATTGAAATTTCTGCTTAGTTTCGCCGCCTTCATCGGAATCTATTGGGCAGCATGGGGAATGAAACTGGGTATCGGCTTCGCGGTTTTGGTTCTTCTCCATGAGATGGGCCATTTCATCGACATCAAGCGCCGTGGTCTGCCCGCAGAAATGCCGGTATTCTTGCCGGGGCTCGGAGCTTATGTGCGCTGGCAGGCGCTTGGCGTACCGATCGAAACGCGCTCTGCGATCAGCCTTGCCGGTCCACTGGCAGGATTTCTCACCGCCCTGGTTTGCGCTGCATTATGGGTGCACACCGGCAATCCCTTCTGGGCGGCATTAGCCCGCATCGGAGCCGCGCTGAATCTGCTGAACCTCATTCCCATCTGGCTTCTCGACGGTGGCCAGGCCGTATTGGCATTGAGCAAAGGTGAGCGCGTTTTCCTGCTTACCGCTTGCCTGGCTCTATGGCTGGCTTTCGACCAAAAAATGTTTATCCTGGTGGCGCTCGGTGCCGCGTACCAAGCCTTCTTCTCGAGAGATTTGCCGCCTCATCCAAGCCGCGCCACAACGATTTACTATTTCGCAGTGCTAGCCGCTCTAGGCGTGCTTCTCAAATTCTTGCCGGGACAAGGCTTGGGCTTGCGATAAAAATCGTGCATTTTAACCACGGACGCCACGGGGTTACACGGGGTAACCTTTAGTCGTTGCTGAGAAACCGCGTCGATTCTTCCCATCAGCTTTTTCGATTGTCGATAAAGGAATACTCGCGCTATTCTTTCCGGTACGCTCCGGCCGATTTAACTTCATGTCCTATTGCTGTTGCTCGCTAAAATCATTTACTCGCTAACTGCGAACAGGAGAATGACGAACATCCATGTCCACCGAACTGCGCAATTTTCTGGCCCTCACCTACGACGAACTGGAAGAGTTGAATCTCAAGGCAAAGGAGCAGCGCAGTAAGCGTGTCGCCAGCCATAAGATCCAGGAAGAGCGGCTGAGATATCTGACGGACGAGAAGCGAATCAAGGCTGTGACCGTGCTCTTCAGCGATCTTGAAGGTCGCTTGCACATGCTGGATTATGACAAGAAATTTCTCATTAAGAGCTTTGACAACCTCACCTTTGACGGCTCGTCGATTCGCGGCTTTACTGCACAGCGTGAGAGCGATCTGCGGCTGGGCATTGACTGGTCAGCCTTTTATTGGGCGCCATCCGATGTGTTTGGCTCAGGCAAAGTGCTGGTATTTGGTGAAGTCATCGACAAGGGCGGAACTCCTTATACAGCCGATATTCGCGGCGTACTGAAAAGTTACGCCGAAGCGCTGCACAAGAAAAAGGGTTACACGTTGAATGCAGCCAACGAGATCGAAGGCTTCCTGTTCAAGGGCGCGGATGCCGAGCGCAGCTATCACGAGACGGGGAAATTCGAATACGTAAACACTGGCGGATATTATCACTCGCTGCCCGGTGATGCGCTGCGCACGTTCATCGATACAACGGCGGAAGTCCAGCGCTCCATGGGCTTCCAGAATGAGAAGGATCATCCCGAAGTCGCGCCTTCGCAGTTCGAAATCAATTATGGCTACGGCGAAGTGGTCGCCGCCGCCGATCGGATTCAACTCTACAAGCTGATTTGCCGCCAAGTCGCGACGAACATGGGATTGACTGCTTCGTTCCTGCCCAAACCCGTGGTCGGCGTCAACGGCAGCGGCATGCACACGAATGTTTCGATCAGCGAAAATGGCAAAAACCTGTTCTGGGATGCAAAAGGCGAAGAAAAGCTGAGCAAACTGGGCTGGGCCTTTACCGACCGTATCCTTACTCATGGGAACGATATCTGCCTGCTGCTCAACCCCAGCGTGAATGCATACCGTCGCCTTGATCCGCATTTTGAAGCACCGAATCAGATCAAAGCTTCGGCCACGGATCGCGGCTCAATGGTCCGCATTCCCATCGGCAACGAGAAGAGCATGCGCGTGGAAGTTCGCTCGGTTGCGCCGGATGCGAACCCTTACATGGTGATGCTCTCGATCTTCAAGAGCGGCATTGACGGTGACACCTCGAAGATCAAGAATCTGCGCCAGGCGGAACGTTATCTGCCGGACAACATTTACACGGCTCTCAACGACTTCCGCAAAGCGGACTGGACTACCGAACTGCTCGGCGAAGACGTGAAAGGCCGCTACGCCGATCTAAAGCAGGCCGCTGCCGACCGCTGCCCGCGATTGCTGGGAACGTTCGTGAAGGCGCCCGAGGTGCAATATCACCACGACGTCTACAACCAATTCCTGTGGAATCTGTTCTAAATCGCTGCAGTTCTGCCGTATTGAAGTGCCCCGGCTGGCCGCTGGGGCATTTTTTCTTATACAGATTCACAGCAATCTGCACGACCGAATAACTCCAAGCTGTGCTAGATTCATAAGCTTCATGCATTCCGCTCCCACCATTTCAACCCAAAACCTCACGCGCCGCTTTGGCGATCTTGTCGCGGTCGATGGCGTCAACCTAAGTGTTGCGCCCGGGCAATTCTTCGGCTTTCTCGGGCCCAATGGAGCGGGAAAATCAACCACGATCAAGATGCTCACCGGTCTGCTCGCGCCCAGTTCCGGACGAATTGAAATCCTCGGGATCGATCTCGCCGCGCATCCGGTCGATGTGAAACGGCAGATCGGGGTCGTCCCCGAAGGCATGGCGCTCTTTGGACGGCTCACCGGTTCAGAATTCTTGAACTTCGCCGGGCGCATGTACGGCCTTGACCGCGAAACCGCGGCCAAGCGTTCCGCCGAACTGCTCGATTTTATGCAACTCGCCGATCAGCCGAAAAAGCTGGTCACCGATTACTCGCACGGCATGCAGAAAAAGCTGGCCCTCGCCGCAGCCGTAATTCACGGGCCGAAAGTTCTTTTTCTCGACGAACCTTTTGAAGGAGTGGATGCGATCGCCGCTGGAACTTTGAAGACTATGTTGCAAGGCATGATCGCGCGCGGAGCGACGATTTTTCTCACCTCGCACGTGCTCGAAATCGTGGAGCGGTTGTGCAGCCACGTCGCCATCATCAATCGAGGACGGCTGGTTGCTCAGGGTTCACTGGAAGAATTGCGCGCCGGCGTGGAAGGCATTACGTCAAGAGTCTCAGGAGAAGTTTCGGATAACAACTCAACCGATCCAGAATTGCCATCCACCGAAAAGATGACACTCGAGCAAATCTTTCTGCGCATCGTCGGCGGCGAGCGGCGCAATGATCAGGAGCTTTCCTGGCTGGGGTAACCGCACATGAATGAAGGTTATTTCATGCAAAGTAACTACCAACTTCCAGCCATTGCATGGTTACGCTGGCGGCTCTTCATCAACTCCCTGCGTTCTGCGCGCGGACAGTTGGAATTGCTTTCGCGCATCCTTGTATCCATCGCATTTATTGGCGGCGGAATTGGCGGCGCTTCTTTGATGGGCGTATTGGCGTATTTTCTCCTTTCGGCAGGCAAGCCTGGGATGCTTGCGCTTCCGTTATGGGGAATCTCCTTCTTCTGGCAAGCCTTCCCCATCATGGCGACCGCCTTCACCAACAATCCAGATTCCTCCGATCTGCTGCGCTTCCCGCTCAGCTATGGCTCGTATTTTCTGGTGCGAATGGCCTATGGCGCGTTCGATCCGGCAACCTTCCTGGGCTGTCTCTGGTCAATTGGAATTCTGGTTGGTCTCACTGTCGCAAAACCCACGCTCTTTCCGTGGGCGCTTCTCATTCTTCTGGTATTTATCGCGTTCAATCTTTTATTCATGCAGATGATCTTCGCCTGGGTCGAGCGCTGGCTGGCGCAACGCCGCACTCGTGAGATTATGGGTGTTCTGTTTGTCCTGCTCATGCTGAGTTTCCAGTTGATCGGGCCTTTGACGGGACACTTTGGCCGGCGTCCGCAGCCCCGGATGCAACGATTCGTCGAAGCTCTGGCCCCCGCACAGCGCATCCTGCCGCCCGGCCTCGCCGCCGACGCCATTGTGCAAGGAATTTATCCACAGTGGCCCACAGCTTTCAGTTCGCTGGCGCTGCTGTGCGGTTTTTGCGTGGTGGTTGCTTACAGCCTGCACGTGAGATTGTTGGCGCAGTATCGTGGCGAAAATTTGAGCGAGGTAGTCGCCGTTTCTTCCCTGCCCCGCGATCATCGTCTCCGCCTCGGCTGGAACCTGCGCGGACTCGCGCCCCCCATCGCTGCGGTCTTCGAAAAAGAGGTCCGTTATCTGCTCCGCAGCGGCCCCATGCTGATCACGCTGGTCATGCCGATTTTTATATTGTTTATTTTTCGCTTCGGTCCCGCCAACGCCGCCCGGCATTCCAGCGGATTCCTCGCGCGCACGCCCAACCTGGCATTTCCCATTGCAGCCGCGTATACGCTGCTCACGCTCACAAATTTGGTCTACAACATCTTTGGCGGAGACGCGAACGGCATTCAGTTCTTCTACGCTTGTCCGGTGCGCTTCCGTGAAATTG
Organism: Candidatus Aquilonibacter sp.; assembly: GCA_035486715.1. Lineage (GTDB taxonomy): Bacteria > Acidobacteriota > Terriglobia > Terriglobales > Acidobacteriaceae > Sulfotelmatobacter. The sequence goes on along the minus strand of DATHMV010000057.1, from coordinate 22,849 downwards.
TGCTGGCCAAAAACCTCACACATTCTTTTATCCTGGTCACTGAAACCGTCGTGGCCTGGATTGCGGTCACGTTCCTTTACGGAAGGCCCGTGCTCGATATCACGATCGCAACTGTTGCCGGGTTGCTGTTTGCCGCTCCGCTGAATTTTGCCCTGGGAAATCTGCTCTCAATCTATTCTCCGAAGCGAGTGGATTACTCGAAATTTGGCCGCCAGCGCGCTTCTCAAATGACGGTTTTATTTAGTCTCGTGTTGCAATTTTTGATCGTAGGCATAGGTGTCAGCGTTTTTCTGTTGGCCCGCTACTTCGGCAATTTCTGGATCGCCGCAGTCACTCTCCTGGCGCTGGCCGGAATCTCGTTCTTGATTTATGGACTGGCTCTTAAACGCGTAGACGCCCTGATGTTGGATCGGCGGGAAACCTTGATGGCGGAGTTGTGCCGGGCGTAGCCGCAGACTGGAATTATTTCTTTTCCGGTTTCGCTAAAAAACGGTATCCCACGCCGCGCACCGTCAGCAAATGCCGCGGCTCCGCCGGATCGTCTTCAATATAGCGCCGCAGGCGCACCATGAAGTTGTCGATGGCGCGGGTGTCGGTATCTTCGTGCAGCCCCCAAACTTCTTCGAGAATTTGTTTGCGTGAAACTACGCGGCCATCGTTCTGCACCAGGTGCCGTAGAAGCTCGGATTCCATCAGGGTCAGGTGAATGACGTTGCCGGCGGTGCGGAGTTCGAGAGTTCCGAAGTCGATGGTTTTGCCGTTAAAAGAGAAGGTTCCGAAATCACCAACAGCGGCGGGATCGGCGGCCAGCGAACTATCGGGATTATCGGCGTGTGCGCCACGCATCCATTGACTGCGCCGCAATAGTCCTTGAAGGCGGGCTAACAAAATCGACAAATCAAATGGCTTGGGAAGATAATCGTCCGCACCAGCGGCAAAGCCCTTAAGCACATCTTCCGGGCGGCTGCGCGCAGTCAGCATAAGCACGGGCACATAATTCCGCGCCGCACGCAATTCTGATACTACGCTGAAGCCATCTTTTCCCGGCAGCATGATATCGAGCACAACAACATCGAAGCTCTCTTTCTTATCCAGCAACCGGTCCGTAGCCGCTTCGCCATCTCCCACAACTTCCGCGGAATATCCCTCGGCCTGCAGATTGAACTGCAACCCCTGCGCCAGGTGCGCTTCATCTTCCACCACCAGAACCCGGCTCATGCAGACGACCTCGGGAGTTCCATGGTGATGGTCGCGCCTTCCCCTTCGCCATTGCTCGTGGCAAACACTTTCCCGCCATGCTTCTGGGCAATCGACTTCACAATAAACAACCCCAACCCAGTGCCCTTCACATGCGCCAGCGAGCGATGGCTCACTCGATAAAAGCGCTTGAAGATGCTCTTTAGATCATCTGTAGGAATGCCCACACCGTGGTCCTGCACGCTGAGAACGATGCGTTTTTCATCGGGTATATCGAGATGGACGCGCACATCGATTTGTTCGCCTGAATACTTGATCGCGTTATCAAGAACGTTAAAAACAGCAGTACGCAGGTCCTCCGCGCTACCGCGAACGCTCATTCCGGCGCCATTACCGGACGTTTCTTCGTATCGCAAAGCCTCCGCCGGCAGATGATGCCGCGTTCGCGCAGCGTCCATGCACTCGCGCACCAGTTGGCGGAAATCGACTGTCGTTTTTTCCCGTCCCGCCTTCTTATCTCCGGCTCGGCCGGCACGCAATACCTGCTCCACCGTTTCCATCAGGCGATCCGTATCGCTGAGCATGAGCCGGTAGAACTCCTGCTTCTGCGTTTCCGGCAATTCCCTGCGCTGCAAAGTTTCCAGATGCAATCGGATCGAAGCCACTGGCGTCTTTAGTTCGTGGGTAACGGCATTGATAAAGCTGTCGTGCTGCTCGCTGCGGCGAAGCTCGCGCACCAGAAAGCTGGTGTTCACGATCATTCCTGCGATGATCAGGGCAAAAAAGATGATGCCGAAGAACAGCAGTACGCCTTCGCGCCAGTTGAGGATGATCCAGCCAACATTAAGCGCAACCGTCAGCGCAACCAGGCCTATGCCCAGGCAAAGGAAGAAGACGATGGTTCCGCGGCGGCTCGTGATGCGCATGGCTTCAGGGTGATTTTACCGCGTTCAACGTGGAGGAAGTTGGTTCGCATATGTTCGGTTAGTTTCGCCAACGGGATTTCAGGGCTATTGGAATCGACGATGGGATACCGATCATTTGCTCCCATATCAGTTCAGGGCTAATTTCCCAGCGGAATGGCAAAAAGTGAGGGCAAGTGCAGGCACGAAAAACCCCGACCGAAATGTCCGGGGCTTTTTATTCTCGAACAAGAGCCTTGAGTTAGTCGCCTGCCGCGGCACCCTCAGCCAAAGCAGCCGTAATCAACTGTCCATTCGGCGCAGCTACCAACCCTTTTTCCAAATCAGCTAGCTTTACCCGCTTAATGTCCCAAGCCAGGCCAAGCTGTTTTAACGTCCAAATGCCGTACCAGTTCACGTCGACCTCATACCAGGTAAAGCCGTGCTGCGCCGCCGTCGGATGCGCGTGGTGATTGTTGTGCCAGCCTTCTCCGAACGTCAGCAAAGCCACCCACCAACTGTTGGTGGAAAGATCGCGCGTGGTAAAACGGCGTGTGCCCCAGGAATGCGTGGCTGAGTTGACCAGCCAAGTGGCGTGCAGGCCAACTACAGTCCGCATAAAGATGCCCCACATCAGAAAAGGAAGTCCGCCAATCGCAAACAGAATCACGCCCAGCACAATCATGGGTACGTAGTGATATTTCGTGATCCAGACGTGAAACTTATCCTTGGCGAGGTCGGGAACATAACGGGCCAAAGTTGTGGTGTCATGGTGCATCGACTTTCCCATGAGAATCCAGCCCATGTGCGCCCACCATTTGCCGTCGATCGGCGAATGCGGATCCCCATCCTCATCGGAGTATTGATGGTGAATGCGGTGCGTCGCGACCCAGAAAATCGGGCCGCCTTCAAGGGCCAGCGTGGCGCAGACGGTAAGGAAATACTCGACCCACTTCGGAGTCTTGTAGCCGCGGTGCGTGAGCAGCCGGTGATAGCTCATGCCGATGCCCAGGCTCCCGGAAACCCACCACAGGAACATAGCGACAAAAAGCGCCTTCCACGTAAAGAAAAAGAGCGCCGCGATGGCGCCTACGTGAAATAACATCATGAAAATCGCCGTGACCCAATTCACTTCATTTCTTGCGGCTTGCCGTTTTTCCAGGCTTTCCAGTTCCATATCTAGAGCAGTCCCCATTGGCTGGTTGCACTTTCCTACTACGTCTACGTTATCAAGAGCAAAGGCAAGACACTGTAATACTTGTGTAATAGCGGTATTCGCGGCATTACGAAGGTACTAGAACACCAAGGGCGCGGCCACAGCCACGCCCTTTCGTTGCAAAAGTTAATCGCAATCTTTGCCTATGCGCTTTTCGGCATCTGCTTCATCGTATCTTCCATCTCTTGCATCGACACATCGCGCTTGTGCGTTCCAATTGACCACTTGTGGCCAAACGGATCCGCCAGCTTTCCGTAGCGGTCGCCCCAGAACATGTCAGCCACCGGCATCTCTACCTTTGCCCCGGCCTTTACCGCGCGGTCAAAGGCCGAATCTACATCCTCAATATAGATGTGCAGCCCCATGCCAGTACCGCCGGTCGATTGCGGCGACAGCGATCCAAATTCCGGAAACTCGTCCGCCAGCATGAAGATCGAATCGCCAATGGACAATTCGGCGTGCATCACCTTGCCATCCGGCCCTTTCATGACGCCTTTTTCTACGGCGCCAAATGCCTGCTTGTAGAACTCGATCGCCCGAGCGGCATCCTTGCAAGTCATATACGGTGTGAGTGTGTGATATCCCTGCGGAATAGCTTGAACGGACATATTGCCCTCCCATGGCTGGAATTTACCGCAAAAAAGCTTACATCAAAATGCGCGGAGAGTATGTCAACGAAGTGTTACAACTGCGCGGGAATTAGAAGAATCTGGTAACGCCCTCTTTGAGCACCACTACGCGATCCTCAATCCCATTCTCCCGGGCTTCCCGTTCGAGCAGTTGCAACGGCTCGTCTACAGGTTCATGAGTTAAGCGGAAAGTACCGTAATGCATGGGCACCATCCAGCGGGAATTCAGGTCAAGAAAAGCCCGGGTTGCATCCGCCGGATCGGCATGAACATTGCGAAAAGTCGGTGGATCGTAAGCGCCGATAGGAAGCAATGCCAGCTCTGGCGACAAGCGCCGTCCGATTTCACGGAATCCCGGGAAATATGCGGTATCGCCCGCGTGATAAATCGAACGCTTTCCAGCTTGCAACACGTAGCCGCCATAGCCGCGGTGCGAATCCTTCAGAATGCGTGCCCCCCCGTGTCGTGAAGGAACGTGGGTCACCGACAAACCGCCGTGGCGCGAACTCTTCCACCAATCCAGCTCGATGATCTCGGAAAATCCCAGGTCGGAAATCAAATCCGTAACATGGTTGGGGATGATAATCGTCGGCGCGACTCCACGAGTGCGCAAGTTATTCTGCACGATGGCGCGCAACGATGGCCGGTGAAGATGGTCGAAGTGCGCGTGTGTGACCAAAACCAGATCGATGGCCGGCAAATCGCGCACTTTCAGCCCCGGCCGCCGCAAACGCTTCAGCACAAATAGCCAGCGCGCGAAGTTGGGATCGATCATCACACTCTTACCGCCAATTTGCAGGAAAAAGCTGGAGTGCCCGATGAAAGTCACTCCCATCTCGCCGTTGGAAACCAGACGCGGCTTATGGGTCTCACCGCGAAGCGGGGTTACAGCGGAATGGCGCACCAATCGACCGAATTGCGATGCGCGCCTGCGAAGAGCTGGATTGCGAAGCGTTGCCTTGATCATCCCTGCATTGGCCTACTTATTGGATGACAATTTCAGATGCTTAGATCATTGTAGTCCAGCCATTAAGGGAAAGACCGTAATTTCTGCGGTTCCCGCTTTCGATTTGTCAGCGGATGGGTGTGAAAAATTAAAAAATATAAATTAAAGCCGCCAGCTTACTAAGCTGACGGCTCGATTTCGCTTGTCATCCTGACCGAGCGCATTTTGCGAAGGGAAGGATCTGGGTGAGCTGCACCATGCATCGCGTTCTTTGCGACGCAATAACGCGCTAGCTCGCTTCCTTTTCCTTATTGCACGGAAGTATTGGTAATCCACCGCGAACGTGGAATTTCCCGCTTTCCTTCGTCGTCGTAATAGAAGTGCATCGCATGGTCAGACTTCGCGTTTGGCACCGGCTGATCTGCGGCGCCGCTAAACTGCTCAGCGCTACCCGCCGCCGGAAGTGGTGACTTCGTCGTATACATCGACTCTGCCAGCGTGCTTCCACTCGGCGCTTGTGCCACGGCAAACACTCCAAAGGGATTGCCGTTCACATACGAAACGCCAATGTAATCCGCGACCATCGGGCCATCGTCGGAAACCGGCAACCACGCCAGCTTCATGGGGCCAGCCAGTTTGGTTCCTGCGGTCCAGGTTGCGCCGCCATTGGAAGAGGTAACAAATCCTACTTCCAACTGGCACGTACTCGCGCTGCAGTTGGACACCGGATAGTAGTAGTAAACAATCGTCATGTGGGCGGTACTTCCCGAGGTTGCCGGATCGATGCCGATTCCCGGCAGAAAGTGATCGACCGTAGTGGTCGTCGCATCGATTGGAATACGAGTCACAGCGCTCCAGGTCGTGCCATTGGTCGAAGAACTCATGACGATATCATTGGACGCGCATGACTTGCGGAAGCGGCAGTCCGACCACACTACGAACACCTTTCCCGCTCCATCAATCGCTGCCCCGGGAAGATTCGGATTTCGTATCCCCCCGCCATCGAGATGGCTGTCGATGGTGGCGATCTGCTGGCTTTTGCCCCAGCTAGTGCCTCCGTTGGTGGAACTGAACACATCAATTCCGCCGCCTTCAAACGGCACAATCACGGTCCCATTCGGCTGCACCAGAGGCTCGCCGCCAAGACCGCCCGCGTGATCCGAAGAAGGCAACCCCGGTCCCCAGGTCTTTCCGCCATCGCTTGATACGCTTAACAAAACGTCGCCCGTACCAAATGCCTGATCCCACTCCGTATAGCAATTTCCGTAGTAAGGACTCGACGGCGTGTTGTCGCACACGCTCCAATTTTTATCGTCAAGATGCGTCTTATCGATGTTGATGGGATTTCCCCAGTGCAATCCATCCGACGAAAGGCTCACGGCCACGTCGCCGATAAACTCTCCGCCGTCCTTAAGCCCGACCAGCGGGAGTGTCGAGATCATCCATGTCGCGTGTTTCGCATCATAGGCAACCGAAGGATCGGCTGCCGCGCCATAAGTTCCATCTTTATAGTTCACGGTCAGGCCGGGCAAATCTCCGTGTTGCCACGTCACGCCGCCGTTCGTAGAAGTTGCAAAACCCACGTCGCCGCTGCCCCATCCAATCGATCCCGGCCGCCGCGCCACATGAAACGCACTGACAATCGTATTACCCCACGCGAACGAGTCCGGCTCCACCTCCGTCTTATGTACGCTATCGCTATTCGTCAGGTTATCGACGCTGAGCCTCTCCAGTTGCGCCTCACTTTGCAAAGAGAGTGCCAGCGCAATGATCGGAAGAATTGCAAAAAGATATTTTTTATTACCACGGCTAACTGGGATCGCTATTTTTTTCATTTGGAATTTTTTTCCTTTGTTTTTTCTGATCCTGGGTTTCAAGTTTTGCAGGGGAAGCGCAGCAAACTTCGCACGATGCAACGGAGATCGTCACCGGAACTATACGTGATAGTTTCAACAGTGTCGATGTGAAGGTTTCTGCATATCCAGCAAGTGAGTCCTGCGTGCGTATCTGCTTGCTCCTCGGTGAAAATAAAGAGCAAACCAATTTTAACCCTCGGCTTGACCTTGGTTGCGCCCGTCATATTTAATCGAAATCACGTTCGAACGGGAAAGGTGGAGAATGCGAGTTGCTTTTTTAGGTCTCGGAATCATGGGGCACGCCATGGCCGCCAATTTGGCCAAAGCGGGTCATGAAATCACAGTTTGGAATCGCACGCCCGGCAAACTGGTCGAGGGCGCGGGTGTAGCACCCACTCCTGCCGCAGCCGCGAATGGCGCGGAGGTCGTTTGGCTGTGCGTCTCCGATACTGCCGCCGTGGAAAAAGTATTGTTCGGCCCCGATGGCGTTGAGCAGTCGCTCACCGAAGGTATGATCATCGCCGATTCCAGCACCATCTCGCCCTCTGCGACCGTAAAATTTGCCGACCGCGTCCAAGCCAAAGGCGCTGCCTACGTGGACGCTCCCATGACCGGATCGAAAATCGGCGCCGCGAACGGAACTCTGATTTTCATGGTCGGAGGCGACCCCGGCGTGATCGATCGCCTCAGTCCGCTTTTCGCCGCCATGGGCAAGAAGATTTTCCGCATGGGCGAAATCAGTAAGGGTCAGGCAACCAAGCTTGCCATGAACCTCCAGATCGCCATGATCTTCGAAGGCTTCGCGGAAGCATTAACCCTCGCCACAAAGCTCGGCGTAGATGCGAAACAACTTGTTTCCTTGATCGAAGCAACCATGGTCCGTTCCGGCGTGGTGGAATACAAAGCGCCATTCATTCTGCAACGCGACTTCACACCGAACTTTCCGCTGCGCCTGATGCACAAAGATATTCTGCTGGCGCTGGATGCCGCCAAAGAAGCGCGAGTGAAGCTGCCAGGGATCGAAACCGTGGAAGAGATTTACGCAATGGCAACTGAAGACGGCCATAGCGACCTCGACTATGCCGCGACCTTAACTCTTCTGGAAAAATGGGCCGGTGTGCAGGTGAAGAGCGAAGCCGCTTGAGAAAGTCAGGCAAATCGAGACCATTTTTTCACGCCGCGCTACTAACTAAGTCGGTCTCCGCTTACCGTGGCTCCAACTTATAGCTTAATCCATTACGCTTAGTTAGTAACTAACCTATAGTGTGGTTCCTGCCAGGATTGTACTTTGACATTGACAACCATCCCTTAGCGCATAGAATGTGCCTGATTTTGTTTCGCGCAAGGAGATGAACCACTATGTCAAGAGTATCGCGCCGCTCATTTATGGCAGGCATAGCTACGGTATCTGCCGGCCTTTGTTTCAAACAGTACGGATTCGCTTCACCAACAGCTCGCGTTCGCTATGGAGCACGCACGCCGGAAGGCAAGAAGATGTTGAAAATCTACGCGGATGCCGTTAGCAACATGATGAACAGCATTAAAGAAGGTGACCCCAGAAATTGGATTTTCCAGTGGTACACCCACGCTGTGCCTCCTCAAGGCAGCGCACAGAACAAAGCTGACAAAATAAGTTCGACTTATCCCAGCCCCAGCCCCTATAAAGATCTGGCCACGGCGATGTGGAATACCTGCCAGGCGCATCGGGCCGGCGACGTTGAAGATTATTTTCTCCCCTGGCATCGCATGTTTGTCTACTATTTCGAGGAGATCATCCGTTACGCCGCCAAGAACGACTCCTTCACGCTTCCTTATTGGAATTACTCCGAAGGCCAGGACAGCGCGAAGATTCCCGACGAATTTCGTTCCGGAGTGCTCTCCAAACCTAACCGCAACCCTGGAGTCAATTCGGGGAATCCCATCGCGCCCGATTTTAGGCTGGACCCTAAGCCTGCCCTGAAGATGCCGACCTACAGTCCCCAAGGAGTACAACAGGGATTCAATTTGGCTCTCGACGCTGGTGTGCATGGTAACGTTCACGGGGCAGTTGGAAATACGACAAATATGGGCAGCGTTCCCTGGGCTGGGGGCGACCCGGTGTTCTGGATGCACCACTGCAATATCGACCGGCTGTGGGCCAGTTGGAACCGCAATGGCGGCAAGAATCCTCAAAGCGCAACCTGGCTCGACAAGGAATTTACCTTCGCTGCTGCCGACGGAAAACCGGCCAAGAAAAAAAATAGGGAGGTAGACGAAGTCGCGAAATTGGGTTATAGCTATGACCGGTTGGAGCCCGCTCCTCCCAACTTCCAGCCGGCGGCTCACAATGCATTGCGCGCCGCTCGTTTCGAAAATTTTGCCGAAGCGCCTTCCCACGCCTTGGCGCTCGGTCACGGACCCGTTCGCATCGAGCTTGAGCACAGCCCAACCAACAAAAACAGATTGCTTGTGGATGAGCTAAACGCGCTCGGCACCGAACGATCACTCTACTTGGTCCTCAAGGATCTCCAAACCAACGCGCAACCCGGAGTCTTGTACGACGTTTACCTCGATCTTCCGGAAGGCGCCGCAACCGACGCAGTGAACGACAACTACGTGGGCACGATCAATTTCTTTGGCGCCGAACATGCTCACGCCGGTGCCACCAGCCAGAAGTTCTACAGTTTCGACATCACGGATCTGGCGAGAAAGCTGCAATCGAAAGGCGGCGTGCCCGAGAAACCCACCGTCACGATAGCTCCTGCCGGAGAAGCTGCGGGCGAGGCCAAACCGGTAATCGGTCAAGTGTCACTAGTGGAGCAGTAACTCAATCACTCCCACGAACTGGAAGGGGCTTTTGCAGGCCCCTTCCGATTTGCCAAGAACAATCGCTCATCCTCTCACATCCGGCTAGGGTTGGAAGTACAATGGCTTCAGGCTGGTAACTTTCCGGAAGCTTCCGAGTCAAAATAGATTAAGGAGTGACTGGAAGCCGTCGGACGGGGAGGTAGCCCATGAGCATCACACGCACTGGCCTGGTTGCCGCATCTCTATTGTTCACCGTGGCTTCGCACGGTGTGTTTCTCTTGGGCCAGGACGCACATGGTGGGGTGGAATCCGTGTCTTCTGTGCCCGACTCCAAAATGCAGACGCTGGCGTCCGCTTCGCTCCCGGTAAAGTTAGGCTCCCGCCCAATTACCTTGACCCTAGCGCCAGCTTCCGCCGCGGAGGAATTGACACTTACTGCGGCTCTTAAGAACCTGAAGCCAGAAGAACGAATCTACCTGATGATTAGGGATCTCAAAGCTTCTGAGCCTCCGGGCGTCTTCTACGACCTCTATCTGGATCTGCCGCGTGGCGCTCACCCCAAACCAGAAGACGCGCATATGGTTGGCACGCTTAACTTCTACAACTCAGTCGGAGTCTCGGCGGGCAATCCTGGATTTTTCTTTAGCTTTGATGTAACTGAAATCGCCAAATCGCTCCAGGCCCACAACCTGCTCGCCGGCCGAACTTCAGTTACGGTTGTGCCTTCAGGAACTCCCGAAGCCAACGCCGAGGCAGTATTGGGCCGAATCGAGCTGGTTAAGCAGTAAGAGAGAAATCGCATTCTTAGCTCGGGAGGGAATGTGAGTACGCCAGGAGAATCCGCAAGTCGCGCAGGTTGTTCCCCGTCGGCCCGGTCTCGATCCCATCGCCCAGCGCGCTGAAGAACGGATACGCATCGAACTTTTCCAGCGCTGTGCCACCATCAAGCCCTTGCGACCGCGACCGCTCAAGGGTGCTTCCATCCGCGACCGCGCCTGCCGCTGGACTGTTCCCGTCCACGCCATCGGTTCCTGCGCTCAGCATAGTGATGTTCTCTCCGGCAATCTTCGCCGCACACGCCAGCGCAAACTGCTGATTACGTCCGCCAATCCCGCCGTTAATAACTTTCACCGTCACTTCCCCGCCGGAGATCAGGCACACGCGTTCGTTTTCACTTCTTAATTCGCGTAATCTTTTCAGCAAATACTCTGCCGCGCGTTCATAGTCCCAATCATCACAAGAGTTATCCACGTGCACTGTGAAACCAGCGCGCTGAGCGGCCGCGCTCGCCTGCTCGACCGCCGTCTGGTTCGAAAGCACGGGCCACCAGCGCGAGCGATGAAACGCTGGATCGTCCGATTTCGGCGTCTCGTCGAGTGCGTGCCTCTCAAACAGTTCACGAGTGGAATGTGGGAACTGCGGCAACAATCCATGTTTCTCGGCAATGCGATAGCAATCTTCCACGCTGGTTGAATCGGGCATCGTCGGCCCCGATGCCAAAGCGTCGAGCATGTTATCTGGAACATCGGAGACGAGCAATGAAACCTGCTGCGCTGGAAAAGCCGCCTGCGCCAGCCGTCCGCCCTTCACGGCGGAAAGATGTTTGCGAATCGCGTTAATTTCAGCGATGGGCGCGCCCGAGTGCACCAGAGTACGATACGTAGCAATTAAATCGTCGAGCGGAATCTCATCATCAATTGGTTTTTCGACGATCGACGAACCGCCGCCGCTCAACATAAAAATCACCAGCGAAGCTGCGGTTTGCGCTTTGAGCACATTCAGAATCGCATCTGCAGCGTGAACCGATTCGGCGTTCGGCATGGGATGTCCGCCATGAAAATAACGGAAGCCTCGCACCTGCGCATGCGGCTCAACCGGGCTAGCCACAATGCCTTCGAGTGCGGACGATCCCGCCTGTTCCACCAAAGCTTCGACCATAGTGTGTCCGGCCTTGCCGATGGAGATGACGAGAACTCGCGAATAAGCCTGAAGATCGTAAAGGTCTTCGCAAATACGCAACACCCCGCGTTCACAGTGCACATGGCGCGCGAAAGCTTTTGCAATCGATGACTCTGCGAGTGCGTAACGAAAAATCCCGCGTGCGGTATCGCGCATTTGGCGAAACAGTTCAGTATCCATATATGGAGATTCGCGCGAGTTCCAGCGGCTAAATCGTTTGCTTCACCCATCCCTCAATTGCCTGGCGCATTTCGTGCAACCGTCCCTCGAAAAAATGATCTGCGCCTTCAATCACTACAAGTTTTTTCGGCTCGGGCACAGAAGCCACCAACTCCTCCAACCTCGCCCGCGGACCAAATTGATCCCGCGCACCACTCACAAACAATTTTGGTTTCGCGCAATTGCGCAGAAACTCGAATGTATACACGCGCGGCTCTTCCGTATCCGCAGCCACGGGAGCCACCGGCGTTCCCACTCCAATCAAAGCCTTCACTCGCTCGTCAGGTGCTGCAGCCCGCAAACCGACCGCAGCGCCAAAAGAAAATCCCGCAAACACTATCGGCAAATGAAACTCCGTATTGAGCCAGTCGAGCGCGGTGCGAACATCTTCCACTTCTCCCGCACCATAATCGTGCTCGCCGTGGCTCAATCCCGTTCCACGGAAGTTAAAGCGCAGCGCTGGAAAACCAAAACTGTTCAGCGCCTTCATGGTATGAAACACAACTTTATTGTGCAGCGTTCCGCCGAACAGCGGATGCGGATGGCAAATCAAGGCTGCATGGGTTGCATTTTCTGCTCCCGCATTCAACAACGCCTCCAGCCTCCCGGCTGGCCCGTCGAGAAACAGCGATCGAATGGTGGAATTCTGCGCTATCACGTCATTCAGATTACATGATGCGTCAGCTCGCGGGATTGCGCCAAATCCTGTAGTTTATTCTTCTGTCATGGACGCAATCACGCTAACTCGCCAACTCGTCGACATCGAATCCATATCCGGCAATGAAGCCTCTGTCGGCAACTATCTCTATGGAGAACTCAACCGCATCGGTTATCGCACGCTGAAAATGCCGGTGGAAGGCGACCGTTTCAACGTCTACGCAACCTCGCCCGAGCAGCCGATCCCTGAAGTAGTTTTTTCCACGCACATGGATACAGTCCCTCCCTTCATTCCCTCCTCCGAAGATACCTCACGGATCTACGGCCGCGGCTCATGCGACGCAAAAGGAATCATCGCCGCGCAAATCGCAGCTTCCGAGCGCCTGCGCCGCGAGGGGATTCATGTCGGCTTACTATTCGTCGTGGGCGAAGAGCGTGACAGCCTGGGCGCAAAGATCGCCAATGAATATGCGGCACGCCAGCCGGCGCATAGTTGTAGGTATCTGGTGAACGGCGAACCCACCGAGAACCACATCGCGCTCGCCTCCAAGGGAACACTGCGCGTGGAAGTGACGGCCTCCGGACGCATGGCGCATTCCGCTTATCCGGAGCTTGGCGACTCGGCCATCGACAAACTTCTTGCTGCTCTCACCCGGTTGCGCGCGATGCCGCTGCCTTCCGATCCACAAGTTGGTCCGTGTACCTTAAATATTGGATTGATCGAGGGCGGCCGCGCTCCCAATGTAATACCCGATTATGCTCACGCCGATTTACTCTATCGTCTCGTAGGTGCGTCTAAAGATTTGCGTCAGCAGATTCTGGTAACCGCCGGCGATCAAGTGAAAATCGAGTTTCCGTTAGAACTTCCCTTTCTTCGCTTGCGTACCGTCGACGGCCTGCCCACGATGATTGCCGCCTTCACCACCGATATTCCCAAGCTGACCAACTGGGGCGAACCGCTGCTTATCGGACCGGGATCAATTCACGTGGCCCATACAGAAGGCGAGTTCATCGAGAAGCACCAACTTGCCGAGGCCATCGATTTATACTGCACAATCGCGAAACGCCTGATCTGATTGTCGATTGCGATGACACAGAGATCGAGATGACGTGAGAATTCCGTCAGCACTCAGATTACAATGCGGCGGTAAGTCAAATCGTAACGCAGTCTCCTGGGAAGATACATTGACCAAACTCGCCCCGCCGGCATCCCATCCTTTCTTATTCAGCTTCCTGATTTTATTTTTTGCCGCTTCCGCTGCACTCGCCAGCGACCCGCCGTCTCCTCCAGCTTATGGCGTTCGCATGGAGCAGGCGCGGATTCCTATGAAAGACGGCATTCATCTGGCAGCGACGCTGTACATGCCAGATGGAGCGAAGCCCGGCGAGAAATTCCCTGCCTTACTCGAATACTTGCCATATCGCAAAGACGATGGCACAGCAGCGGAAGATTACGGCAAGCATGCATATTTCGCGCACCGTGGCTATGTGGGAGTACGCGTCGATATTCGTGGGTTTGGAGCAAGCGAAGGCGCACCGCCGGAGCGCGAGTATTCCGAGCAAGAACAGGCAGATGGAGAGCAAGTGATTGCATGGCTCGCGCATCAGCCATGGTCCAACGGGAACGTAGGCATGTTCGGAATTTCCTGGGGAGGGTTCACCGCTTTGCAAATGGCCATGCGCCATGCGCCCGGACTGAAAGCTATTCTAGCGGTCGATGCCACTGCGGAACTATTTCATGACGATGTTCACTATGTGGACGGCATCGCCCACGTCGATGAATTCGAATTGAACATGGATATGGCAGAAGGGTGGACCGGCGCGCCCGACTATACGCTCGACGAAAAAATTCTGGGACCGCGATTCGAAGCTCCGCCATGGTCGCTGCTCTATCTAAAGCATCAGCATGACGGCCCGTTCTGGCGCGGTCGCGTGCGTCCCTTGAAAGAAATTAACATTCCAAGTTTTCTCATCGGAGGATTGCTCGATGGCTATCGCGACAACGTGCCAGACATGCTGATGCAGGCGAGCGGTCCGGTGAAGGCCATTGTCGGCTCCTGGAATCACACCTTCCCGAATGATGCTGCACCCGGCCCGCAGATCGAGTGGCGAAATGAAGCGGTGCGCTGGTTCGATCATTGGCTGAAAGGCCGCGACACAGGCGTGGAGCACGATCCCCGGCTCGTCATTTATATGCAGCACTGGCATCCGCCCGATCCAAGCCTCGAAAATGTCCCCGGTGAGTGGAGACGAGAAGATGCGTGGCCGCCAAAAGACGTCCATCCGTCAACTTTATTCCTGCAATCGAATCATTCACTCAGTGAAAAGGCTACGCAAGCCGATACGCATCAACTGAAGTATGTGCCCTCCATCGGCGTAGAAGCTGGCTTCTGGTGGGGCGAGTTGTTGAGCGATGTGCGGCCGGTGGACGCTTTCAGTTTGGTTTACGATTCAGCTCCATTGCAAGACGACCTCGCAATCCTGGGACGCCCACACGCTCTGCTACAAGCATCCTCCACTGCGCCGTTAGCCGATTGGTTTGCGCGTTTGTCCGATGTGGCGCCGGACGGAACCGTCACGCAAATCACCGGCGCGGGAATCAACGGCGCGCAGCGAGACTCGATGAGCGAACCACACGACCTTGAACCCGGCAAACTTTATCCGCTCGACATCGAGATGCATTTGACTTCATGGGTATTTCCCAAGGGGCATCACATTCGCGTGGCGATTTCAAATGCACTCTGGCCGATGATGCTGCCCACGCCTTACTCCATGACAACTTCACTGCAACTCGGCGGAAACGAGGGCTCACGCCTTGTATTGCCCGTCGTACCCGAGCCTGGCAGTCCTGCACCTGCATTTTCCCCGCCGGAACCTTCCGAAGAACGCAGCGACGTCAAGAGCGAAGGCTTTCCCTGGCCCGGCGAGTGGACAGTGGAGCGCGACGAAGCACGCCACAAAACGACTGTGCATTGGAAAGGAAAAGAAGGCGGCAAATATCCGTGGGGTACCGAAACGGATTACGAACATCTGACGTATGAGGCCGACGACGCCCATCCGGAAACTTGCTCTGTGCGCGGTGAAGCGGAAACCATATTCGCGCTCAAAGGCCGCACGCTAACCTGGCGCGGGCATTTGCTGGTGACAACCGACCAGAAGAATTTTTATTACACGTACACGCGTGAAGTACTAAAAGACGGAGCCATGATCAAATCAAAAACCTGGAAGGAAACGATTGCCAGAGATCATCAGTAGTCCATGGGCTACTGTTTGTAGATTTTTCCATCCTTCATCACGAACGGAACGTTTTCCAACAATCGAATATCGGCGAGAGGATCGCCGGCGACCGCAATGATGTCGGCATATTTTCCCGGCTTGATCGATCCGAACTCATTCGAATGGCCAAGCAAATCGGCGGCGTTGCTGGTTGCGGCCTGAATCGCCTGCATCGTAGTCATTCCGTACTTCACCATAAAAGCAAACTGCCTCCCACTCGTGCCATATGCGCAAATACCCGCGTCGGTCCCGAATGACATCTTCGCACCCGCCGAAACTGCTTTGCGAAAATTGTCGCGTTGTATTTGCCCGAGCGCCGCATCGTGCTCCAGGAAATCCTTGGGCATGCTTCCGTTTCTTCCGTCTTCCTGAATGCACTCTTCATCGTAAATATCCATGTCGAGGTATGTGCCGTGCTGCTTGGCTAGGGCTATGCCCTCGTCATCAATCATGGTCGCGTGTTCAACGGATGCGACGCCGGCCCGAATCGCATTCTTGATGCCTTCCGGCGAGTGCGCATGCGATTCCACCCGCAGGCCAAAATGGCTGGCCTCGTCAACCGCAGCCTGCAACTCTTCCAGAGTAAATTCCTGCGAATGAGGATTGCTGCCGTGTGTGAGCACTGCACCACTCGATAGGATTTTGATGTGGTCCACCCCATTGTGCGCCAGCTGACGAATCACCTTGCGAACTTCCCACGGGCTGTTGGCCTCGCCATAATGCATGTCCCATGGCAATGTAATATCGGGAGCTAGCCCACTGTCGGAACCTGCACCGCCAGTGATGGTCACGTATGCGCCAGCAACAAACATACGGGGACCAACAATATCGCCACGGTTGATGGCATCGCGCAACGCGACATCGCCAAGCGCACGATATGTGCCGACATCGCGCACCGTGGTAAATCCGGACTCGAGCATGAGACGAGCATTCGGCACAGACTCCAGCGCCAACTCCGCCGCTGTCTTGCTAAACACGTTCATCGGCTCTGCTCCGTGCGCGCCATCGGCGAGATGCGTGTGGCAGTCGATCAGGCCAGGAAGAACGGTCATCTTCGAGAGGTCGAGAATTTTGGCATTGGAGGGGATTCTTAAATTGTCGCCGGTCGCCTCTATTTTGTTGCCGCGGATAAGAATGATCTGATTGGTGAGAACCGTACCGGAATCAGGGTCGATTAGCTTTCCGGCGTGGATGGCTGTGACCTGGGCGAAAGCCGACAAAACAAGTATGCAGCAAGCAGTTGTGCTGATAACTACATTTCGCAAGATGCGGAAAATTGTTCCGTTTCGTTGGAACCGGATCATATGCTTTGCTCCCACCACGGCTTGCACCGTCGTTGCATTCTTGTGCTGCTTTGGCTAATACATGGCGGGGCTAGTCGGCGGCGGCAGTAGTAATTTCTGTGTTGCTCCTGAGATCTGCCGCCAGCAAGCGATGGAACAATTGCTCCCCCGCTTCGCGGCGCACGGAAAGGCGCCCCGCGCGATACGCCCGTGATTTCAGCCCGCGCTGCACATCTTCGCAAATGCCCAGATCTTCTTCCTGTACCCGGTTGCCAACGTTCACCGACTGCTCGTTATATTCCCGGCTCGCTTCACCGACATCCGCAAAATAAAAATCGAAAATCACATGGCAGTGATCCACATCGACGGGGATCACAAGATTCGTATCCATATATCCCGCGTAGCAGTTAATCATCAGATTGGGATGCTGCCAGAAATACCAGGCTCGGTCGCCTTTGCGCGTCGAGCCGGTAGCAACATCT
Source organism: Candidatus Aquilonibacter sp. (assembly GCA_035486715.1). Taxonomy (GTDB): domain Bacteria; phylum Acidobacteriota; class Terriglobia; order Terriglobales; family Acidobacteriaceae; genus Sulfotelmatobacter. The sequence continues at coordinate 5,440 of DATHMV010000057.1, read as the reverse complement.
TCTTCGGACGCCACCATCGGACTCGATTGCAGGCAGTAACGGTCTTCGTTCTCGATGGTGTATTGCTTGTAATCGAGAACCGAGTTCAATCCCTTGTGCAGATGGGGTACGTGATAGCCGCCGTCAAGATAGTTATCGACAAAGACTTTCCAGTTGCAGTTGATATCGTAAGTGCGTCGATCAAAATAATGAAGTTTGCTAATCCCGAGAGGCGCGACACGCTGCACCAGGCCACCGAGAAATTTTGTCAGCGGCTCGGCATGATGATCGAGGTTCACGAAAACGAAGCACTCCCAGGTCTCCACGCGAACCGGAACGAGGCCGTTCTGCGCCCGGTCAAAGTTCTCGACGCCATCGAACTCCGGCATTCCCTTCAAAGAACCGTCAAGGCCGTAATTCCAGCCATGATAAGGACAACGCAAAATAGACGCATGGCCGCACGGTTGCGGGACAACAGCCGCGGCATGATGTCGACAAACATTATAAAAAGCGCGCAAAACACCATCATTCCCGCGCACAACAACGATGGGCTCGCCGGCGACCATCGTGCTGATAAATTCCCCCGGAGATTGCACCTGATCGGTACGTGCCACAAGCTGCCAGGTCTTGCCGAAAACGTTTAATCGTTCCAGTTCCGCGATGCGCGGATCGACATACCAGGCTGCAGGAATAGTGGAAGCTTGAGCTAATGGAGCTCGATCATCGTAGGCAGAAAGAATTTGGTCGATTGATGTCTGCATAACCTTTTTTCTATACGCTGAGTATCGATATCAAACCTAGCCTGCCGCCGTCACGATCTCTTCGGCTTGGCAGCGACGAGATCAACAGCCGATAACTTCCGAATCTCCCGACGAACGCGAACCGCAGGACCGGAATCCATTCCGACCGCTCGCTGCAAGACAGCAAGAAACTGTTGAATGCGCGCTTCTTTTTTCTCCGGCATTTCGCCCTGCTTGCGAAATAGCCCCGGATCGAGTTCGGCGGTCAGTAAAGCATCCTGAAACCGCTCCATGGTCCAGTCGAGAATGGAGACGATCATCTCCACATCCATATCTTTGCGCAATTCACCACGCTCCAGTCCGAAGCGCACAAACGCTACCGTCCCATAGGGATCTTCAGCGATAAGAAAACGGTTGATTTCCCGTTTCAATGCCAGATCGGTGCCATAGTTACCAAGCAGCGAAATGCGATAGGGAATCCAATCTTCATGCAGCAGATGCTCGGTCCGCACCAGCCAGTAATATAGAACCTCGAAAAATCCCGCGGAACGCACTTCTGCCGGCGCGTCGAGATACTTGGGAAACGAACGCACCGCCCGTTTATAGACCTCGAAGAAAAGTCCGTCTTTGCTGCCGAAATGCTGGAAGATCGAACCCTTGGCAATGCCGAGCGCGGCAGCCATGTCTCCGACGCGCGCCGCATGATAACCGTGCTCCGCAAAGTGCTGCATGGCCGCATCAATAATGCGGGAGCGCTTGGCCTGGGAGCGCGGGCGTGGTACAGGATGGCTCACATAACGCGGTGGTTCAATCGGGTTGCTGGCAATTCCACTCATTCGTGACTCCAAGTCACCAAAGAATAATGGAGACGGCTTTAATTTTCAACTTCATTTTTGCAGTCTGATGCAGTACGTTATGGCGTTCCGGCAGTGTGATCCATGACTTTAGGTCAATCTCGGTGAAGCAACCCCCTAAATTCATTCACGACGCCATCGTCGTAGGTGGCGGCCACAACGGACTGACGGCGGCAGCCTATCTCGCGCGCGCCGGGCTTTCCACGCTTGTGCTTGAGCGCCGCGAAATCATCGGCGGATGTTGTGTAACCGAAGAGATTGCGTCCGGCTGCCGCGTCTCGACTACATCTTATATCGCCAGCATGCTGCGGCCGGAGGTAATTGCCGAGTTGCATCTCGCCGATCATGGCTTGCGTATGATTCCCTGCGACCCGGCGATTCAAGTTCCCTTCCCCGATGGGCAAGTGCTGCCCTGGTGGGTGGATCGTGAACGCGCTAAAGCGGAGTTCACCAAAATCTCCGTGAAAGATGCGACGCGCTTTGTCGAAGTTGACGATCAACTGAAAAAACTGGCGCGCTATCTTCAGCCATTTTTTATGGAGCCGCCTCCGGAAATCGATACCTCTTCGGTAAGCGGCTGGAGCGATTTATTTCGCGCAGGCAAACGCTTTCGGGGAATCTCCAGCGCCGATATCGCGCAACTGATTTCATTTCTCACCGGAAGCCTGGGCGAGTTTCTCGATCACAACTACGAATCGGAAAAAATCAAGACACTGTTCCTTGCAAACAACGTTTACGGCAAGCATGGCGGCCCGTACCAGCCGGGAACGGCGATTGGGCTACTCTTCCATCTATTGAGCGGCGGCGAGCACGAACTGCAAGGTTTCTACGGACATGTAATGGGCGGAATGGGATCGATCACGCAAGCGCTGGCCGCAGCCGGCAAAAAGCTGGGCGTGGAGATCCGGACGTCGGCTCCCGTATCGCAAATTGAAGTACGCGACGGACGCGCATCCAGCGTGGTGCTCGAAGACGGAACTGAACTTCGCGGGCGCGTGATTCTCTCGAACTGCGATCCGAAGCGGACTTTTTTGAAAATGATTGCGCCGCACGAACTGCCCGAGGATTTTCTGTTCGCAATCCGCGGCATCAAAATGGATGGGCCGTGTGCGAAGGTAAATTTCGTATTGGCGGAAGAACCCCAATTCACAGGAACTTCCCCTCAAGCTTCTCCGCTGGCACGCACGTTCTACACTCTGGTGCCTTCGCTCGAATTCGCCGAGCGCTGCTATGACATCGCCAAATTCGGCGAGATTCCCGAAGAACTTTGGGTCGATTGTGTCGTGTCATCCAACGCGGATCCGTCGCTTGCGCCCGCAGGCAAGCATATTCTGACCTGCTTCGTTCAATATGTGCCTTACAAATTGCGTGAAGGTAATTGGGACGAAAAGCGGGAACTACTGGGCGATCGCGTGGTGAAAAAGATCGCCGACTATGCGCCCAATGTTCCGGGAGCAATCGTGGCACGGCAAGTGCTCACGCCGCTCGACCTCGAGCGCACGTACGGATTGACTGAAGGAAACATTTTTCACGGCGATCTACGCCTGGAGCAGCTTTTCTTTATGCGTCCAGTACCGGGATGGTCGCAATATCGCACGCCGATTCGCGGTCTTTATTTATGCGGAGCCGGAACGCATCCCGGTGGCGGTGTAACCGGCGCGCCGGGGCGCAATGCGGCCATGCAGGTTTTGCGCGATTGGAAAAAAGGCAGATTCAAGAAAGCGGCGTAACTCGATTTTAAGCACATTTTTTTGGCAGGAGCAAACCATGAAAAAGAAAGGCATTCTGGAGCGATTAAAAGAAGGTCCGGTACTGGGCGATGGCGGATATCTGCTGGAATTGGAAAAGCGTGGCTGGGTACGCGCAGGTCCGTTCACACCAGAAGTCGTACTGACGCACCCGGAGGCGTTGCGGGAACTACACGTTGAGTTTCGCGAAGCCGGATCCGAGGTGCTGCAAGCGCTTACCTTCTATGCCAGCCGCGACAAACTCGCCACGGTAGGACTGGAAAATCGCCTGGAAGATTTGAATCGAGCCGCGGTCCGCATTGCGCGAGAAGTTGCGGGCGATCGCTGCCTGGTTGCGGGTAACTTAAGCCTTACCTGGATGTACGAACCCGGCAGCCCATCCGCCGCCGACCGTGTGCGTAAGACATTCGATGAGCAACTCGCCGTACAAGTCGAGGAGGGCGTGGACTTCATCATCGGCGAAACATTTTCTTTTCTCGGCGAAGCGCTGATCGCGGTCGAGCGCGGGAAGAAAACCGGTCTGCCAACCATGGTCACCATATGTTTCGAGAACAAAGACGAAACAACCGATGGCAAAAGTGCCGCCGATGCCGCCAAAGCATTATTCGATGCCGGCGCAGACATCGTGGGCATGAACTGCCTGCGTCCGCCGGAGCATATTCTTGCCCCGATGGAGCAGATGCGCAAAGCGGTCTCGGGATATCTCGCATGTCAGCCGGTCGCCTATCGCACTCCGAAAGAAAAGCCGGATTTCACCAGCCTGCCTGCATTTCCCTATGCATTAGATCCGTTGCAACTCACGCGAAAAGAAATGGCCGATTATGCGGTGAACGCCCGTGATGTCGGTATCAACTTTATCGGAGCATGCTGCGGAACCGTGGCCATGCACATTCGCGAGATGGCACGAGTGCTGGGCAAGTTGCCGGAGGACTCGCGTACATGGAAAAAAGGCGGCGAGAAGCCGATGTCAGCCTACGAATATTACGATCACGACAAATTGAAGGTGGGCAGCCAGGCGTAATTGCAGAGCTGCCAAAAAACAAATGAGCAGGCTCCGTAAGGGGCCTGCTCAAATATTTTTGCGAACTCTATCTAACTGGCGTCCCGCAATCGTGGCTCTTCCGCCTTCACCAGCGGTACTTCCACCAAATGTTCACTTAGGAACCAAACCTGCAATTCATTGGTGCGCAGTACATCGCTGACCGCTAAATCGTTGGTGCCGTCGTCGCCCAATTTGTCTGCACGCTTCGCCAGTTCACGGCAATGGCCGATGATAATCTGGTGCGCATCCAGCAGGCGAGAAATCTGTACCGGAACCTCTTCCCTGCCCATCGGCGGCCGCTCAATACGCGTATTCTCCGCCACATCGTGCGCCATCGCGATCGATATTCCGCCGAGCAATTGAATGCGCTCGGCAATCGTATCGACCAACTCGCTTTGTTCTTCGAAATGCTTGTCAAACAAAAGATGCAGTTGATAAAACGTCGGTCCCGCAACCTGCCAATGCGATTTCTTATAGAGATCGCGCAAGGTAATGGTGTCGGCGAGCATAAGGTTGAGCTGCTCCGTCATCTCCAACCGTACTGGCTCTTCCAAATCCAAAGGCAGCATGTGCGAAACCGTACCATAACGTTGAATTTCACCAGCCCGCTGATGAAGGCGAGGCTGCGCGCTAACACTCCCCCGCCCACTGGCGGAAGCCTTCGCGTTGAGATCTTTTTTAGCCATAGATCAGATTCTCCTTAAATTTAAATCCACGTTTAACCGTAATTTTAAGATTTGCGACTGCAATTCCGGCTCGCCAATTCGACCTTTGTTCGATGCCACTAATCCCAGCGCGGATGTGCAGATTTTAGAGTCAGAATGAGAAAAAGAGTCCAACGAGAAACTGAACCTCAGCACGAACGATTCACCAAAAACGAAATTTCAGGCAGCACCGCAAGTTTGACGATGCGGACCCCATTGTTTATGATCGAAATGCGGGGTGGAGCAGTCTGGTAGCTCGTTGGGCTCATAACCCAAAGGTCGGTGGTTCAAATCCACCCCCCGCAACCATTTACGGATTTGAGGGACTACCGGCGTAGTCCCCAATTCCAAAATCACTGGATCGTGGCTGTTT
>DATHMV010000056.1:0-163073 GCA_035486715.1 Candidatus Aquilonibacter sp. | reverse complement strand
AGACTTGTGGAAGATCGTGTCAGCGGTTGGGTGAACGTGATGGCCGCAATGATCGCAGGAGTACGACGGGCGAGACTTCACGCGATGATGCTTCGTGACCGCTTGGCAGGTATCGCAAAAGATGCCATCCGGATAGAGGCGATTCTTGAGCCATTCCAGACAGGTGGCGTCATCCGGGAACTGCTTTTGGAAGTCTTTCAGCGTGTACGGCAGCATGTTCGGCTTGCGGTTGTTGTGGGCCATTGGGTTACCTACTGTCAGGTAAAATCGTACCAAATGAGCATACCTACCGTCAAGGGATAATTACCATTCTCCTTGACATTCGCCTTGTATTCGCCAACAATGGCCAGATGGCGATCACACGGAGGCAGCGCGAATTGTATGACTTCATCTCCCGCTTTGTGGCGGAGCAAGGTTACTCTCCCTCGTTTGAAGAAATTCGCATCGGCATGAAGCTGAATTCGCTGGCAACGGTGCATAAGCACGTCACCAATCTGGAGAAAAAAGGGCTGCTCACGCGCGACTATAACCGCAGCCGCTCCATCGACCTTTTGCCGCCGAAAGGACGCCTTAAACAGGCCATGAGTGTCAACACCGGCCTGGTGTTGCCCCTGCGAGGCCGCATCGCCGCCGGCCAGCCCATCGAGGCAGTGGAAGACAACGAGACCATCTCGCTCGCCGACTTCGTGCGCTCGAAAGAAGTGTTCGTACTAGAAGTGCGCGGCGATTCGATGCAGGATGAGGCCATCCTCGATGGCGACTATGTACTAGTGGAGAATTTGAAGACAGCGCACAACGGTGACATTGTGGTAGCGGTTGTCGATAAGGATGACGCCACACTTAAGCGCTTTTACCGCGAAGGCGATAACATTCGCCTGCAACCCTCGAATGTGAACATGAAACCGATCATTGTGCCTGCGGAGTCGGTGGAAGTACGCGGCAGGGTGATTGGAGTGCTGAGAAAGTATTAAGAGTTGCAGGCTGGGGTTCTAGTATCAACGATCCGTGGCCAAATCTCGATATAAATACAAGCGCCCGGGGACTTCCCGGGCGCTTGTTTCTTGCTGGGAGCTGATGGCTGAGAGCAAACTTACCCTACGTGCCGGTCAAGAGCCTGTGCGATGGCTTCTTTGGGCTTGTAGCCAACGATCTGCTCCACCACTTGTCCACCCTTGAAGACCAACAAAGTCGGGATACCGGTGACTTTGTAGCGCATGGGGGTGGAGCTGTTGGAGTCCACATCCATTTTGCCGATTTTAATCTTGCCCTGATAATCCTTGGCCAGTTCCTCGACAATCGGAGCAATCGCGCGGCAGGGGCCGCACCAGGTTGCCCAGAAGTCCACCAGTACGGGCTTATCCGATTTCAAAACATCCGCGTCAAAGTTCGCATCCGTGACTTCGACGATTCCATTACCTGCCATAACCGTTTCTCCTCGTTGTGCATCGCACTGCCAGCGAACGCTCCCTGCTTACTAGCGTCTATCACCGGCTAGGCGATTAAATGCATTTAATAAATGCTGCCTACGTTAGAGCGTACCTATTATCGCACTTCATTGGCGCACGGTGGGTTTGATGCAGGCGGGGTGCAGAAGGTCGCAACACGACCCATGGTCATCGCGCTATCAAAAGTACGATGACCTGGCGTTTCCGGTGCATTGGTTCAGGCGCGTTCAAAAGACGAATTTCATCGCAACCTGCATGAGCCGAGGAGGAGCTGCGCTCACTACCTGGCCGAAGGTGGCACTGTTGATATTTCCGTTTACCGAGGACGGCCCGTAGAACTGGGCATGGTTGAATACATTGAAACCCTCGAAGCGGAATTGCAGCGATTTCGATTCCGTCAGCGGCACGCTTTTTTGCAGAGCGAGATCGTAGTCGTCGAGACCCGGGCCATAGAAGAACCGGCGCTTGGCATTGCCCGGCGTGCCCAGCGGCTGCAGGCTAAACAGAGAAGTATTGAAGTAAGATTGCCCGTTGCGCGGATTGGAATTCAGATTCAGTGAACCCGGTATGTATTGCGGCTCGTCCACTCCATAATTATTGATGCCATTCGGTTCGGCGCCGAGCAACGAATTGTCGCCGTAGTTGAGCATCGTCACCGGAAAACCACTGCTGTAATGCGTGATGCCGGAAATCATCCAGTCATTGGTCCAGCGGTTGGAGACGCCGAACAGATGTGCGAAGGGAAGCTCGTAGGCATAGCTGGCGACAAAGTTATGTTTCACGTCGAATGCCGCCAACGCGCGGCTGAGTGACGGATTAATTGGATTGACCTCTTCGCCCACGTTGGAAGATTGATCGATCGATTTGCCATAAGTGTAGCTGGCGAACAACTGCAAAGGTCCGCTGGTATGGCGAACGCTGAGTTCCAGAGCGTTGTAGTTCGAATTGCCGACGGTCGATTGATTCGTATTGCTGCCGAAATTCGACCCCAGAGGCCGACGCGTTCCACTTGCCGTTTCTTCGAACGGCCCACAGCCCGGCGTGATGAGGCACAAGGCCGGATCGCCGGGATTGGACTCCACCAGAACCAGAAGCCGATGCGATTGATTGCCCACGTAAGTGGCATTCAGCAGCGTGTGATCCCCAATTTGGCGCTCGAAGGAAAACATGTACTGTTCGGTATATGGAATCCGGTTGCTGACGGGATAGGCGGGGATACCGCTAATGGGTTCGTACTGCGACCAGTCGACACTCGAATCGGGATGGCTAGCCGATGAATTCAACGGAGCGAACGTAACCGGAAAATACTGCCCAAGATTTTGACCGTTGGAAGCAGTCACGAAAGGGTTTGAGAATGTCGGCGGCGCTGGGCTGCTGTAAGTCGTTCCATACGGAGCATTCGCCGCGAGTACTCCAAGCGTGAGTGCTTCGATGGACGTGTAATACAAGCCAAAGCCTGCGCGCAGGCTGGTCTTGCCCGGACCGCCTATGATCTTTCCCAGCAAACTATCGACCGGCACATTGGGCGAAAAAGCAATCCCGAGGCGGGGCGAGAATTCGTCGCCCGGAGGCGCCAGCGTGCGCCGCACTCCCGGATCCGTGGGATACAAAATTCCCGGGGGCGCGCCGGGAAACACGACCGACTGCTTGCCCGGTTCGGTGGTTGAAATCTGATTGTATTTTTCGTACCACGGCTCAATGAGATCCCAGCGCAGGCCGTAGTTCAAAGTAAGATTCGAGCGCGCATGCCAGGTATCCTGCGCGAACAGACCGGCATATTTGTTGCGTCCATAAAATGGATTGAGCTGGCTCTGGTTGTACTGGCTGGGAATGCCGAGCAGGAAGTCGGCAAAATCGACGCCGGTTTCGCTGCCCGTGAATAAGAAATTCCCGTTGAATTGCGCGATGGGATTGACATTGACCTGATCGTAGTGAAACTCACCCCCGATTTTGACAGTGTGGCTCGCAATGACTTTCGAAAAATTATCCAGCCATTGAAAAGTATTGTTCGCCTGTTTCAGTTCGTTGGTATTGGTGCCCGTCGAAAAGTTGTTGAAGACGAGATTTTCCACACCCTCACCTTTGGGGTCCAGCGCCACGATCGTTGGCTGCCCGTTATCGACGAACCCCTGTGATACAAGGCTGACTCCAAGCCCTCCCTGCGGCTTGCCGAGATCGTTATACGCCCGCATAAAACTAAAGTGAACTTCGTTCACTTCAGTCGAACTCAGCGTCTTCGTGTCGCCCAGGCTGAAAAGTTGTGCTCGGCCCAAGTACAACGCGTTAAAACCAGGCACGCTGGCTCCCCCCTGCGCCACCGGATACGGATTGTTCAGCGAGTAATCGTCGAGAAAGTAATAGCCGGAAATCAAACCCCAGCCCGTATTTGCATCGAGCCGAAGCGCGCCTTTGTCGTCGCGCAGTGCTTGATTGTTGGCGGAAGTGGCAAAGAAGTTGTCGGTCTGGTTGGGGGCCGGAATATATTGCAGTAGATGCTGGGAAGGTGCGGACCACGCGCTTGTGGGAATCTGCAGCGCGGGAAGAACGCAGGCGTTCGTGCTGCCAGGAGAATAGTTCGTGCTGGTGCAACCCGGGAAGTAATAGGGTTCGCCCGCTAGAACCGTGTATTTTAAGCGCGTTGAAAGCGTTTGCGCCCAGGCTGGACCACTCACGGTAGTAGGCACTGAAACCGATTGTCCATTCACCGTTTGTGACGTCGAAAACAAAGCGGCCAAATCCGACAGGTTGCCGGAGCGATCCTGCACTGAAGGCACTGGGATTAAACCTGTATCGACGCCCTGCCGCTGGCGTGTGCCCTGATAGTCGGAGAAGAAGAAAATTTTGTTTCGCCGAATCGGACCGCCGAACGTTCCTCCAAATTGGTTCTGAATAAAAGTGCCACGCGTGGGCGAAAAATAATTGCGAGCGTCGAGATCGGTATTGCGCAGGAACTCGAACAGGTCACCGTGAAATGCATTACTGCCCGACTTCGTGATGACGTTGATTTGACCGCCGCTGAATTCCCCATACTCGGCGTCAAAGTTGCTGGTAAGAATGCGGAACTCGGCAATTGAGTCGAGATTGGGAATGATCGCCGTTCCCATGTTTACGTCTTCTTCCGAATCGCTGCCATTGACGATGAAGGCGTTGGCGAACTCGCGCTGCCCGTTAATGGAAATGGTGCCGGGATTCAGATCGCCTGAGGGCGAAAGCGCGCTGGCGCCCACATCCTGCACCGTATTGGTGGTAATGGAGGTTGCGGGAGCGACTCCAGCTTGAAGAGAAAGCAAATCAGTATAGCTACGGCCGTTGAGCGGCATAGCAGTCATCTGTTTGCTATCGATCACTTCGCCAATCTGGCTGCTGTAGGTTTCCAAATGAACCGCGCTGTCGCTGACCGTGACTTTGTCAGCTCTTTCGCCAACCTGCAACGTGACATCGATCGAGAGCGCGCTATTGGTATCGAGCGTAATTTCCGTGCGGCGGTAGGGTTGGAAGCCGGGATGACTTGCCTCTAAGACGTAGGTTCCAACCGGGAGCACCGGGAAGGTATAGGCACCATGGTCGTCGGCGATGGTCGATTGCCGTACACCGGTATTGCTGTTCGCCAAGGTAACGGATGCGCGGGCGATCGCCGCGCCCGAGGGATCTTTTACCGTGCCAGAGATACTTCCACCGACTCCGGCCCATGCCGAGATCGTAAAAACAGAAAACAGGCAGACAGTAAAAAGCAGATGCAAGAAGTTGCGTAATACCATTATCTGGGCAGCGGTATTTAGTTGCAACTCAGTCGCATCTGAATATAAAATGAAATCCCAGTAGTAAGTCATAAGTCGTTTTAACTTTGTGTAGTGGTTTGACCTTTGCTAGTTGCAACCGGGTCGCAACTGATCCACGTTTATGATCTTGCCGGATGTGGTGTGCCACCGTCAAGCTCCGGCCGAACTTTTCGTCGCAGCCCGGTTGCGACTACTTGCAACGATAGGAGGTTTCTCATATGCCGCTTCCTAAAACGGAAATGCCCGGACGCCTGCAATCCCACTTCGCGGAGCGGGGAATCCGCATGACTCAGCAGCGCCGCGCCATCCTAAGCGTGATGGAAACCGCAACCAAACACCTGGACGCCGCGCAACTCCTGCGCAAGGCACAAAAGCTCGACGCCAGCGTGGACCGCAGTACGGTTTACCGCACATTGCAATTGCTAAAGCGTCACGGCCTCATCGACGAGCTTGACCTGATGCACATCCACGGCGAAGGCCATTATTACGAGCGTAAGCTGAACCGCGACCACATTCACATGGCCTGCCTGCGCTGCGGCAAGATCATGGAATTCGTCAGCGACATTTTCGAGAAATTAAAAGGGCAGGTCGAAAAAGATTGCCGCTTCAAAATCGTAGTGTCGCGGTTCGAAATCGGCGGCTATTGCTCTGCGTGTCGTGGGTCGAATTAATCGTTCGTCATCGAAATGGAAATTCGATTCCTTACAGAAGCCGATGTGCAAGCCTACTGGCATATCCGGCTCGAGCCCTGAAATGTGATCCGGATGCTTTCGGCTCCTCCGTCGAAGAACACCATCTGCTCAACATGGATGCGGTCGCAGCGCGAATCTCCAATCAGAAATACAATTTCGTCTCCGGCGCATTTGATGGCAAGCTCTTGGTGGGTACGGCGGGATTCTTTCGAGGCAGAAACATCAAGGAGCACCATAAAGGCAACATCTGGGGCGTTTATGTGAAAGCTGAGGCTCGCCGCCAAGGGATCGCGCGAGCCATGATGCGCCTGCTTCTCGACCGCGCCAATCAAATTGAAGGGATGGAGCAGATTATGCTTTCGGTCGCCGCGACACAAACTGCGGCGGTCAAGTTATATCGATCTCTTGGCTTTGAAACCTACGGACACGAAAAACGTGCGCTCAAAATGGGTGATCGCTACATCGACGAAGAGCATATGGTCCTAATGGTTAGGACATCCTAATCGTTAGAAACTGCTCGTTTTGGGCAATAAAAAAGCGCCTCGAACTTTTCAGTCCAAGACGCCTCGGCAGCCCTCCCCCAGAACTGCCAAACCACTCTTGGATAGTAGAGTCAGTCCTTTACCCTGTAAACGTCACTTTGGTAATCCGCATATTCCTGATTTTAAAACCGATGCTCAGAATGAAAAGACTTTGAGGAAGTTCCAAGGGAAGGCTTTCCACTACGGCTTCTGCCAGCTTTGCCCCGCGTTGTAAGTATTCCATTGCTCACCGGTCGAGGTTGCGAGCTTTCCATGCTGGAGATCTGTGAATTGAATGTTGGTAATGTCGCCGGTAAGGGTGGTATCGCCATTGGACACAAAAATACGGGCCCAGTGATTGCCGCCATCGGCGGTGTGCAACAGCAGGCCACCTGAACCACCGGCCCAAACCTCAAGCCCACCAGCGGCGACCGTAAGAAATAGGCTAGAATTCCCAGCCGAATTGGTGCTTAGCGTGGGATTTACATCCTCCCAGGTTTTTCCGCCGTCGAATGATCGGTGCAATGCACCGGCGGCAGTGATCGTCCAACGCGGCGGTGCTGCTTGCTCAGCTACCGGATCTTTGGCGTTACTTATGTCGGAGTTGGAAGCCGCTTGGCCCGACTGGGAACGAGTCGAATGGTTCCTGATCGGCAGATCAGAAGGCCGGTTTTCGGAAATCAGCTCCGTTCCCCCTTCCTCTCTATCTCTGCCGCGCTGATGATCCACGTGAGCCGAACCGTCGACCATAAATTTCTGCCCGGTAGGCACGCTTTGCGCGGCGGGTATTTCACCCGCGTTACCTGAATTTCCCGATGGTTGCCTTGCAGGAGCGCCTGCCACTCCCTTCTGCTCGAGGTTTGAGGCTGCATTCATTCCCCGCTGACGATGTTGCACAACAATGCCCAGCGAAACAATCAAGAAAATTCCTGCTGCCAGCGTACCCCACCGCAGAACAGGCCAACCAAATCCGCCTGAGCGAACGACCGCTCTCGCTGCCATAACTTCTGTTTCTGGTAGCGCTATTGCAACCAATTGCCTGCAATTGCCACAAGCCGCAAGATGCTCCATCACGATCTCGTGCTCGCGGCCAGCCAGGCTCCGCTCGGCAAATGCAGTAAGCAGGTTGGCATCGGGATGCGACCCTGCAGTAGGAGTCGTCGTTTGCAGCCGCCGCAAAGCGAATTTAGGAACGTGGTGCATTTCGAGATCCCGCTTCCAGCCTCTTCCCAGAGAACGTTGCCGCCGCCGGTTCTTGCGCCAAACTTCGGCGAATATCTATTCTTAGATCGCGCACATCTACTTCCAGGGCCTCTTCTGCCTGGCGGCGATTCATACCCTGCCGGACCAGAAGAGTTAGAATTTTCTTGCGTAAAGACTTGCCCAGCTTATCCACTTTGCGGCTGATGGTTGACTCGTGTACGCCCAGGATGCGCGCGACCTCGGCTAGCGTCCGGCCGTCCAAATAGTAAGCTGCCAGCACCATTCGTTCTTCGCTGGAAAGCGCTGTCAGCGCCGAGTCCGTGGCGAATTCCAGCCGCGAGTCGATGGTCGCAACCGGTTCCGCTTCGGGAGCCGCGAATTGCAAACCCTCCTCATTTTCTTCGTCCAAGCTGACCAGCCGCCTCGTCTTGCGGTAGCGATTAACGAACTCCTGTGCGAGCACGGTACGCAGCCAGCCTTCGAGCGAACCACGTCCGGTGAACGAAGCCAGCTTCGATACTCGCTCTCCATTGCGGGTGGTTGTGCCGTAAAGCTCGGCATAAAGCGTGTCGGCAAGCTCACGGGCTGCCGAATCCTCCCGGGCAATCCGCAATGACGATTGATAAAGCTTTTCGCGATATCGCGTAAGAAAAATTTCCCACGCTGCATTGTGCCCGGCAGCGCAGGCCCGGGCGATAGCCAGCTCCTCCACGCGCAGGGAGAGCAAAAAGGTGCGCGATTCAGACTGACTGCTTCCCGCCGGCAAATATTTCTCGGTCACGTTACAGAGAATCTCCGCGAAACAATCTTGTGTCAGGCCGACTTTTTCGCAGGCCGCTTTCGCGTACAGCTCCGCTATCAGCTCTGAGACTGCCGATTGCACCGAAGCGGAAATCGATTTCATGGCGCGCATGAACAAAGATAGAGAGTACGACGAGTCGCGCTCCCGATACCACTAAATCCTTAGACGCTCGTAATTTTAATTTTGTATGCAAGAAGGAACTGTTTTTTCGTTCTTGCGGGAGCTGAATAGGTGTAAAAATTAGACGAGAACTTAATTGTTGGCGCTGTGTTCTTGATACCAGTTCCGCCAGGCGGCGGAATCATTGGGCAGGTGCTGTTGTGTGATGTCGCCGAGCGCCTGAAAAGCCCAATTGTGGGTTTGCGCGTCGAGCGCGGGATCCGCGGAATAATCAATCAACTGTGGCACTGCAATTAGCTTCTGATCGTGGCTCAACATGCTCGATTCCGCCAGGCTGCACGCGGCGCGTTCGCGCACCATCGGCGAGGGATCGTCATGCATCGCTCCCAACAGTGGAGCAATGGTGGCATTGGTTCCCACCAGCGCCAACCCCTCGACTGCCCAACGGCGAGAATCTTCCGAGGAGTTCGGCTGGCGGTCCGAATCTTTCAGGTGCGCGCTCAACGTCTGAACCACCCGATCTGTTTCGATGCCGCGATTTCCAAGCAGCCCCAACCCCCACAGCGCCCAAATTTTCTTGGCGTGATCCGCAGAGTCAGCTTGCTTTACCAGAGCGTCCACCGTCGACTCATCTTTTTTAAGCCCATACGCGGCGAGCTGTACTTCGATCGCAGACTCCTTCACACTTCGATCATTTGAATTCAGCGCCGCAGTTGTAAGTTCACCAAGCCGCGCATCCCATCGCAGCTTCCCGCGCCACGCATCGACATGCGCTTCAATCTGGTCCGTAGCGCCATCGGAGCGGACAACGGCTCGCTCCAGCAAAATCTCCGCCTGTTTTTGCGGCTTTTGCCGATCAAGATCGATGTCGGAGGCGATAACCGGCGAAACATCGGAATTTTTCCGCGGCGAGGATGCGCCGGAAAACTTTCCCCAAACTGCCGCTACCCCGCCGCCGCTCGTAACCGCCAGCGCAGCTGCGATGCCCACGGCCATAGCAGCGACATGAAGCAATCGCGAAAACGATCGGCTTGGACAAGAAGGACCAACCCCTTGCGCCGATGAGACATCCGAACTCGGGCCGAGTGTGCCGTAGTCCGCAACCGGCTGAGGGCACTGGCACTGGCCTTCCGATCCCGCAGCATTGCTTTCTCGCGGGAACGGTTGTTTAGAAACATCCATACTGCAAGTTTAGGAAGGAGCGGGTAATACCGTAAAGTTACTTGAGTTCCCACCCCACTGAAATTTGAATGCGATCTTGCAGACAACTGATCTCAAAGGAGATTGCGATCAGAGTCTCTGCTACATGTGCAATGATGATTAGTATTCGGAATAGCGCCGCAGGCTTGGGAAATCATCGAGGAAAACGGAAGATGAAGTACCTAGTCCATCTCGGCCAAGCGGCAATTTCGCTTGGGCTCACGGTTTTGCTGATTTACGGCTACGCTGTTCAGCGCTGCGCGGCATATTCGGTTCTGACTCACGAAGAAGTCGTGGATCTGGTATGGAAAGACACTCTGCTTCCGCTGTTGAAAAATCGGTTTCCTGCAGCTACGAATGACGACCTTAAGAAAGCCCACGCTTTTGCCTATGGCGGCTCCGTTATGCAGGACATGGGTTACTACCCTTTCGGCAACAAATACTTCAGCGACCTGACACATTACGTTCGCTCCGGCGATTTTGTGGTCAACCTGGTAAAGGATGCAACCGATCTCGATGAATACTCATTTGCGCTGGGCGCCCTGGCCCACTATTCCGCTGACAATTGCGGACATCCCACCGTCAATCAGGCAGTCGGCATCGAATTTCCCAAGCTCGCGAAGAAATATGGCAAAGAGGTGACTTACGAGGACAATCCGAAGGCTCACATTCGTACCGAGTTTGGCTTCGATGTAACCCAGGTCGCCAAGAACCGCTACACCTCGGACAGTTATCACGATTTCATCGGCTTTGAGATTTCAAAACCCGTGCTCGAACGGGCGTTTCAAGATACCTATAACATCCCATTGAGCAGCGTGATCTCGAACGAAGATTTAGCCATCGGCACCTTCCGCCGCGCGATCAGCACAGTGATTCCCGAGATGACGCGAGTCGCTTTGATCGCCCGACGTCAAGAAATCGTCTCGGAGACGCCTAATTTCAATGCCCGGCAATTTCGCTACTACTTATCGCGGACGAATTATCAGAAAGAGTGGGGGAAAAGTTACCGCAAGCCCGGCTTCGGAACCCGCGTACTCGCTTTCTTTCTGAGATTTGTGCCGAAGATAGGACCGTTCAAAGCCCTCGACGTCAAAATTCCAACCCAACACACGGAAGATTTGTACATCGCCAGCGTGAATAAAACGGTGCAAGACTATACCAATCTTCTCCACCAGACTGCTCAAGCAAAATTGCAGCTCACGAATACCGACTTCGATACCGGGCACGAGACTCGCGCCGGTGAATATAAGCTGACCGATAATGCATATGCGCATTTGCTCGACCAGTTGGCTGGTCACAACTTTGACCAACTCAGCCCCAGCCTGCGCGACAATCTGCTCGCTTTCTATTCCGACCCGAACGCTCCCATTGCCACCAAGAAGAAACCTGCTGCCTGGCAAAAGACGCAGGACGAATTACAAAAGCTGCGAAATCTTCCAGCACATTAGATCTGGAGATCTGTTTTTTTGACTCTGGTCCCTGAATCTTAAATCTTCGACTGCCTGAACGACGGTGCTGATCTAAATCTTTAGATCAGCACCTGAACGACCGTTCGGTTGCCAAAATTGTGAACTGCAATGTATCATCGCAAAACTTCATCGACTATAGATCATAGTTTTAGTGTCGCTTTCTGGTAGATAGGGACGCTCAAAAATGGCTGGTATCGACGAAAAGTTTTATCGCGCCAAAATCACCAAGCGTGTGGAGTTCGCGCCCGATCTCTGGATGATCCGCGTCCAGCCCGGTGGAGAATTCAAGTTTCTTCCGGGACAGTATGCAACGCTCGGCGTGGAACATGACGGCAAACGGACAGAGCGCCCATATTCCATCGTCTCTGCACCCTTTGAAAATGAAATCGAGTTTTTCTTCGAACTGGTTCCTGAAGGCGCTCTTACGCCGCGGCTTTTCAAGCTGCAACCCGGCGACGAACTGCTGATGCGAAAAGTCCCCAAAGGAAAATTCACGCTCGACACCGAGAGCGGGCGAAAGCATCACTTGCTGGTGTCGACGGTCACTGGTGTGGCTCCGTTCGTCAGCTTTGTCCGCTCACTATCCAAAGATTGGAAAGAGGGGTGCTTCGACGGCGGCCATCGACTTTATCTATTGAATGGCGCGAGCCGGCCATGGGAGTTCGGATACAAAGAGGAACTCATCCAGTTTGCTGCGGAGGTGCCATGGTTTAAGTACATACCTACAGTGAGCCGCCCTTGGGATCACTCAGATTGGCCGGGTGAAATCGGGCGTGCCGACGATGTACTTCGCAAGTATGCAGACCGGTGGGACCTCGATCCCACGAACACGACGGCGTATTTGTGCGGACATCCTGACATGATCGCGAACAGCAAGGCGATTCTGAAGCGGCGTGGATTTGTTGATAGGACAGCAGTAAAAGAAGAAATCTATTGGATTCCGCCAAAGTGACTTCTAGTACCTGGTACTCAGTAGCGAGTTGAAAAGCGGGCGACTAAATGCCTACTGTACTGCTGCGGCGTTCCAGCAGAAGAACGTCTCTCCAGAGTGCTCCCAGTTTGCCAATTCGTCGGCGTAAGCCGACTTCGTGAAAATCGAAGGATTTGTGCAGCGCGATGCTGGCGATATTCTCGGGAAAGATTCCAGCTTGTAAAGTCCAAATACCATGGCGCTCGGATTCTTCAATCAAAGCTTTCAATAACGCTTTGCCGACACCGCTGCCTCGCGCTGAAGCGGCAACATAGACGGATACTTCCGCGACTCCCGCATACACCAGGCGAAGCGAAACCGGGCTTAACGCAGCCCAGCCTAGAATCTGACTTTTATTTCGCGCGACCAGCCGGCAATCTTCCCGATGACAGCCGTCCCATTTCTTCCAGTCAGGAATCCCGGTTTCGAATGTGGCATTGCCGGTGACAATGCCTTCGCCATAAATCTCGCGGACGGCGGGCCAATCTTGCGGCGTCATGGGTCTGATCTCGAAATCCATGCAAGGCTAAGTTTCGGCGGGTGCGAAGAAAACCAGCACGGCCAATTCTTCGCTGATGTCGTAGAAGCGATGACCGGCTTCCGCCGCGACGAAAATTACGCTGCCCGCGGAAACTTCTTTGTCTTCAGGTCCGGCCTGGAAACGAGCGTGTCCGCGAAGCACATAATAGATTTCATCTTCGCGGTGCGGTTTCTGGTGATCTGTGGCTCCAACGGGCAAAACATAAAAACCGGCGCTCATCGCAGGCACCCGCAAAAATTCGCGGTAAGGCCGTCCGCTTTCGGCGCGCTGCTCTTCGATCGCGTGGATAGTGGTGAAGGATGTCTTCACGCGAAGATACCTCCGAAGATGAGGTCGGTGAATTGCGGGATCAGGTTCTGCGCCTGCAAGTCGCCTTCCGGTTTGTACCACTGATAAATCCAGTTGATCATTCCGAGTAAAGCAAAAGCTGCAGCGCGCGGGCTGACGCGTCCCTTGGAGTGATTCGACGCTTTCTCCTGAGCTTTTTTCTGCACGTTTTTCTGCACTTCGCCTATCAGGTTTTCGAGAAAGTGAATGTAATCTTTCTTGCGCGAGTTGATGCGCTTGCGCAGCGACGGCGGCAAGGGATGGTTCTCATGCAACATGACGGTAATTTCGCGGTCGCGAGGGCTGAGCACAACTTCGATATGCAGCCGGATCAGCGCCCGTAGCCGCTCTTCAGCGTCGGTGATGCCGCGCACCGGATTGATAACGCGCTCCTGCGTAATCTCCATGGCATGGTCCATGATTTCGAACAGGATTTCGTCTTTGCTCTGAAAATGGTGATACAGGCCGCCCTTGCTCAGCTTCAGCGCGGCCGCCACGTCGTTCATCGAAGTCGCGTCATAGCCGCGTTGCTGGAACAGGCGTGCGGCGGTGCGGAGAATTTCCTGCCGGGAATCGACCACGGTCTCGCGGGCCATCGGCTGACATGGTAAACAGTTGCGGGCGGGATTGCCAATGCGTCGTTGAAGAGATGCTGAACGAGACCGGAGGCAGATGGTGTTTTTGCGAATCGACTTGAGCAAATCGCCGGAAAATTTAGCCGTGAAAAAGAAAAGGCGACCTTTTCAAGGTCGCCTTTTCAAGAATCGCGACAGCTTAGATCGCTTGCACGTTCTCAGCCTGCCAGCCCTTGGGGCCCTTGGTCACGTCGAACTGCACGGTCTGGCCCTCCTGCAAGCTCTTGAAGCCGCCTGCCTGGATCGCCGAGAAATGCACAAAAACATCTTCGCCACTCTGGCGGCTAATAAAGCCGTAGCCCTTAGCGTCATTGAACCACTTTACTGTTCCTTGTTCTGCCATGTTGATACAAGTTTCCTTTTCAATTGATTTACGCTGGAAGGATTCGGAGGTACTGAAGGGCAGGTTACTAGCTGTTGAGGCAAGAACTGCTCACGACCGATTCGGTCTAACGCACACAGCGATGGTACGCGTATTGGCAGTGGTTGGCAAGCAATTATGCGGCGGTGACGCCATACCATTGCTATGCACTCCTTCATTAAATGCAGCTGTCTAAACTCTTCCAGATGACAGTCGGCTTCGGAAATTTTCGCAGTGCGCACGCAAACACGCTATACTAAAAACACTTAACCTCGAAGACATTGTCACGCAAGCAGCCTTGCACCTTCGCGATTGAGAGATCCGGAGGCGATTTTGCGGAGGCGGCTTTCCCCATATTGCTCTTTTTCCTCATCGCCGAATGTGGCGGCGCCTGTCCGTCAGCATGATGATTTGACCCCGCCCGAGCCGCACAATTTTTGATCATAAGGAGTTCTTTAATGTCCGGAATCAATGGTGACAAGTCGAGGTTCAATCGCGAGCGCAAGCAGAAAATCGCTCGCCGGAAGCGAACTCGTGAGATGTTGGACCGGATAGCCGCCCAAGGCAAAACAGCCGTTCCGGCCCCCAGCGGTAAGACTCGGCCGGTGACGGCATGAACACACCCATGCTGGACTCATCGCTTGCCGTGCTCGACGAAGTGAAAAAGATCGCTGAACTCAAGAAGAAGCGAGTCCTACTGGTGGATGCCTCGCCCGCCAAGCGCGATTTGCGGGCGGAAGCCATGCGAAAGCTGGGCGTAAGTGTCGATTGCGCGGCCGATATTGCGGAAGCTCGCTCTTGGTGGCGGGCGGACTTTTACGATTTGGTATTGATCAACGTGGAAAAAGGACGGGGCTACCGCGACAGTTTTTGTGAGGACATCCGGGGCGCTAAGCCCCCACAGCGGCTGGCATTTCTGGTGGGTAAGCCCGAATATCTGGCGACTTCGCCCGCCGCGGATGACGATTTGCCGCTTTCATACGCGGATACGCAGAACCTGATTGGCGGTGTAAAAGCCGCGCTGGCCGCCAACCTCGGTAACATTAATCAGCGTTGGGGCATTCTGGAAGCTTCCCGGCGTATTTCGGCGGTGCGCTCGGCGTGCTCGGCGCGCAGCCAGGCGATGCGCGAGCGGCCGACACCGCCACGCGATTTTGAAGAGCGTGTGTCGAAACGAAAAACCATGTCGGCCACACTGGACGATCTATTGAGAGAGGAACTGCGATGAAGAACCTTTACGTTGGAAATCTACCCCACAGCACCACCGAAGCCGAGTTGCGCAATGTGTTTGAGCCCCATGGCGCGGTGGAAAAAGTCAGCCTGGTTACCGACCGGGACACTGGGCGCTCGCGGGGTTTCGCTTTTGTGGAAATGACCAATGCAGGCGAAGCCGATAAGGCGATTGCGGCTCTGAATGGGACCGACCTGGGTGGACGACCGCTGACCATCAACGAAGCCAAACCAAAAACCGACCGGCCGCGAAGCGGCGGAGGCGGCGGCCAGCGCTTTGGCGGTGGTAGCGGGCACAGCCGCGACGACTACCGGGGCCATCCGCGCCAGCCACGCGAGCCGCGCTGGTAGTATCTTCGACGTGCCAGGCACGTACCGCCGGATGCTGAATCACCAGCCCGGCAATGAACGACAAACCTAACTATGGGGACAAGCTATGCCACGAGGACGATCGACGTTCGCGAAACGTCAAAAAGAACACATCCGGCAACAACGCCAACGCGATAAAGCTGAGCGTAAAACTCAGCGGAAACAAGACAAGCCCTCCGATGTCGGCGTGGATGAAATGGCCGAACTGCGGGAGCACGCCGCAGCCCAGGCAGCCCTTTTCAATCTAGGCGCCGAGTCGGATACCTCAGACGAATAGCCATTGGTTTTAAATAGTTCTGCAACCGCCGGTTGCCACCGGCGGTTGCAGTCTCAAACTAGGAATCCCTCATTCAATTCTTCCTTGACAGCCTACCCGGCCTTGGGTAGCATAAATAAACCGACCGACCGGTCGGTCGTAATCATTATCGACGTTCTGATCGATTATCAATATAAGGAGCACTTCCCAGTGGCCACAATTTTCTACGAGCACGACGCCAATCCCAATGCCCTGAAGGGCAAAACCATCGCCATACTGGGCTACGGAAGCCAGGGGCACGCGCAGGCGCAGAATTTGCGCGATAGCGGTGCAAAGGTCATCGTGGGCCTCGAACCGGACCGTCCCAGCGCACAGCAGGCTCGCGCCGATGGCATGGTCGTGGTGGCTCCGGATGAAGCGGCCAAGCGCGCCGACTGGATCCACGTGCTCACGCCCGATGAGACGCAGGCGGCGGTATATGCACAATACATTCAGCCTTATCTGCATCCGGGAAAAATTCTGGGCTTCTCGCATGGGTTCAGCATTCATTTCAAAACGATCGTACCGCCGAGCGATGTAGACGTGGTGATGATCGCGCCGAAGTCGCCCGGGCACCTGTTGCGACGGGTTTACACCGAAGGGCGTGGTGTGCCGTCACTGATTGCGGTAAGCCAGGACGCGAGCGGGCACGCGCACGAATATGCGCTGGCCTACGCTCACGGCATTGGCTCGACACGAGCGGGGGTGCTGCAAACCACATTTAAAGAAGAAACCGAGAGCGATTTGTTTGGCGAGCAGGCTGTACTGTGCGGAGGGCTGACGTCGCTGATCAAGAAGGGGTTCGAGACGCTGGTGGAAGCAGGCTATGCGCCGGAGATCGCTTACTTCGAATGCCTGCACGAGATGAAGCTCATCGTGGACCTGATTTATGAAGGCGGACTGGGACGCATGCGCTATTCGATTTCAAATACCGCCGAGTATGGCGACCTGACGCGCGGGGAAAAAGTCGTAGGTGATCCAACGCGGGCAGCCATGAAGAAAATTCTGGCGGACATTCAGGATGGGACGTTTGCGCGGGAGTGGATCAAAGAAAACAAGGATGGCGGCTACAACTTCGCGGCGATGAGAGAGGCAGAGCAGCGGCATCCGATCGAAATCGTGGGCGCGGAGCTACGCGGGATGATGAGTTGGCTGCCGGGCAAAGACGTGAAGAAACCAGCTCCGCAGACCGCCAATGGCGCGAAGGAAGAGATCAAACAAGCGGTGAATGCTTAGGACGGTGGTTGCGGCAGAGATCCTTCGGCTGCGTTGCCGTTCGCTAGCGCGACCGGCAACTTCGCTCAGGATGACAATTGATTTAACGATGGGTTCAGGACGAAATGCTCAAAGGTGCAGAAATCGTTTTGCAGTGCATGCGGGCCGAGGGGGTGGACCTGGTGTTTGGCTATCCCGGCGGCGCGATCATGCCGTTGTATGACGCTTTGGATGGAAGCGGCGTGCGGCATGTACTCACGCGGCACGAGCAGGGCGCGGTATTTGCGGCGGAAGGCTACGCACGGGTCACGGGCAAAGTTGGCGTGGCCATGGCGACCAGCGGCCCGGGCGCGACGAATCTTGTCACTGGCATCGCCGACGCAAAAATGGATTCGGTGCCGCTGGTGTGCATCACCGGCCAAGTGCGGACCGCGATGATCGGTACCGATGCATTTCAGGAAACCGACGTTTTCGGCGTGACTTTGTCGCTGACCAAGTGGAGCCGGCTGGTACGGACGATCGACGAAATTCCCGAAGTAATTGCCGAAGGATTTCATTGGGCGCGAAGCGGACGTCCCGGGCCGGTCGTGATCGACATCCCTACTGACATATTGAAAGCGAAGAAAGAGTTTTCCGGACCAGTGAAGTTTACACCGCGCACACAGCCGGGCGATGGTCACACTGCGGGCACGTTCGATACTATTGCGGCGCTGTTGCAACGGGCGGAGCGGCCGGTGGCGCTGGTGGGCGCGGGCGCCAAGCTTTCAGGGGCGGTGCCGGAGTTGCGGCAACTGCTGGATCATTTGAACATTCCGACCTTCGCCACCGTGCATGGATTGGGTGCGGTCACGCCGGAGTCTTCTTATTATCTGGGCATGGTGGGCATGCACGGAACGCGGGCTGCGAACACAGCCCTGCATGAGACGGACTTACTGTTAGTTTTCGGAGCGCGGCTGGATGACCGTGTAACCGGCGATCCGACGCGCTTTGCGCCACACGCTAAGATTATTCATTTTGAAATTGATCCCGCGCAGTTGGATCGAGTACGGGCTTGTGAGATACCGGTGATCGGCGACCTGGCCAGTACGATTCCTGCCTTCCACGCGGAATTGCGCCGTCATTCCCTACCCGATTGGAGCGATTGGCGCGCGATGGCTTGCGGTACCGAACGGGCGGAGCTTGACGCCCACGCATTGGCGCAGCCTACCAAGCGCTTTTTAGATGAGCTGTTCAGCCGCTTGCCGGAAGACAGCGTTGTAATTGCCGACGTAGGTCAGCATCAAATGTGGGCGGCGCAGCGGTATCGTTCGTCCTCGCCACGCGGATTTATCACTTCTGGTGGCTTGGGAGCGATGGGCTTCGCTCTGCCTGCCGCAGTTGGCGTGCAACTCGCAAAGCCTGAAAAATGTGTGTTGTGTGTTTCTGGCGATGGCGGATTTCAGATGAACATCCAGGAGCTCGCGACCGTTCACCGGCTTGGACTGAAGATCAAGATGGTGATTGTCGACAACAAATATCTGGGCATGGTACGGCAGTGGCAGCAGCTTTTTTACGAGCGCAATTACGCCGAGACCGATTTGAGCGACAACCCGGACTTCGTCGAGATCGCGAAGGCTTACAAGATTCACGGATGGCGGCTGAGCGAGGCTGCCATGGCGGAGTATCCGGTGTCTCAAGCAACAGGAGATTCCATCGACAGATTTCTGCGCTCGCCGGAGGCGGAGTTGCTGGTATTTGATTGCGCTCCTGAGGCAAACGTTTATCCCATGGTTCCGGCCGGAGCGTCGCTTTCGGAGATGGTGTTCGAGGACAAATAAGAAGAATTGTGTAATTGGGAAAATTGGTAATTGGGCAATTTTAAAATCCCAACGGGTTCACGTTTTCAAATTACAAAATTACTCAATTACAAAATCACTAAATTCGTTCAGGGGAATGGCTCATGCAAGTCTTTCACATCCGCTATCGCAACGCGCAGGGCACATTGATGCGCATTTTGAATGCAATTTCTCGCCGCGGGCTCGATCTTACTTCGGTGCACGCTGAGGCTGACGGGCAGGATCACATCGTCACGCTGCAGCTGGAAGTGACGCCGAAGCAGGCCGGTCAGCTCTATCGCGAGTGGTATTCGATTGTGGATGTAATGGACGTGCATTCCGGCACCGGTTCGCGCGAGCATGAAGCTCCGGCGTGGGCGGGGCATCCTCCGGCATCTGAGAGCGCTCCGCAGCAGTCGGCGCGCGCGGCGTTGGCATAAAGTTTCTGTTTCGATCGTGTCAGAAGCGTGATGCCTCCTGGGTAGCGTCATGCGATTGGGGATCCTGCGGTTGGAATGCGGCCTCCTGGCATTACTCCGGCTTCAGGGTTCCCGTTTTTTGCTGATCGTTTTTGGTTTATCGTTTCGTAAAGCTGTTCTGCTCGAATCTTCACCTCTGTTGTAATCTTTCATCAAGGTTCTCATTTCAATGGATCTCAAACATCGCAGCCGCGGAATTACTGAAGGGCGCGACCGTGCTCCGGCGCGCTCCATGTTCAAAGCCATTGGTTTCACCGATGACGACCTTCGCAAGCCGCTGATCGGCGTGGCCAACACATGGATCGAAACCATGCCCTGCAACTTTCACCTGCGTCGGCTCTCCGCCAAGGTGAAAGAAGGCATTCGGGTGGCCGGCGGCACACCCATGGAGTTCAATACCATTGCCATCTCCGATGGCGAAACTATGGGTACCGAGGGCATGCGCGCTTCGCTGGTAAGCCGCGAACTGATTGCCGATTCGATTGAATTGGTTTGCCGCGGGCAATTGTTCGACGCGGTAGTATGCGTCGTGGGGTGCGATAAAACAATCCCCGCCGCCGCCATGGCGCTGGCGCGAATGGACCTTCCCGGTCTCGTGCTCTACGGAGGAACCATTGCTCCCGGCAATTATCGTGGCAAAGATATAACCATTCAGGATGTATTTGAAGCCGTGGGCGCGAATGCGGCCGGGAAAATTACCGATCAGGAATTGCTGGAGATTGAAAACGTAGCATGTCCCAGCGCGGGAGCGTGTGGCGGACAATACACCGCCAATACCATGTCCACAGCAATGGAAATCATCGGGCTCTCTCCGATGGGATTCAACAGCGTTCCCGCGATGGACGCGGCGAAAGATCAAGTTGCGTTCGATTGCGGGAAAGTCGTGCTGAATTTGCTGAAGCAGGATATCCGGCCGCGAAGTATTCTGACCCGCGATGCGTTTGAGAATGCGATTGCCGCCGTGGCAGCTACCGGAGGATCAACGAACGCGGTGTTGCATCTGCTGGCGATTGCGCGCGAAGCTGAAGTTGATTTGCAGATTGACGATTTTCAAACGGTCAGTGAGCGCACCCCTCTGCTTGCCGACCTAAAACCCTCGGGACGTTTTGTTGCGGCTGATATGCATCGCGCCGGCGGTATCCAATTGCTGGCTCATCGTCTCTTCAGCGGAAACTATCTTCACGCTTCCGTCCGGACCGTAAGTGGGCTTTCGCTTAAAGCCGAAAGTGAAAAGGCAGTCGAAACTCCCGGCCAGGAAGTAATTGCGCCGCTCGATAAACCGCTAAAGAAAACCGGCGGTCTCGTCATCCTCAAGGGAAACCTTGCGCCCGAAGGCTGCGTCGCGAAGATCAGCGGTCATGAACGGCTTGAACAGAGCGGGCCAGCACGCGTTTTTGATTCCGAAGAAGACGCCATGTCCGCTGTTACCGGAAAGAAAATTAAAGCCGGCGATATCGTCGTGATCCGCAACGAAGGTCCGAAAGGCGGACCCGGCATGCGCGAGATGCTGAGCGTCACCGGCGCGATTGTAGGCGAGGGATTGGGATCTTCCGTTGCGCTGCTGACCGATGGCCGCTTTAGCGGCGCGACCCATGGACTCATGGCGGGGCACGTCTCCCCCGAAGCCGCTCTGGGCGGTCCCATTGCCGCCGTACGGGATGGCGACATCATCCGCTTCGATGTGAAACAGAGAGTCTTGGAGGTTGAGATCAGCGACGAGGTTCTGCGGCAGCGAATGAAAGAGTGGAAGCCGCCGCAGCCTCGCTACGCTACGGGAGTATTTGCAAAGTATGGGGCGCTGGTATCGTCAGCCTCGCAAGGCGCTATCACACGGCCGCCGAAGTAATTCTCTATTGAAATTCTTTCGATTTAATCGAAAGTAAAAAGCCCCACCCTGCCGCAAAGAACGCGGCAAGGATGGGGCACCCATTTCCGTTTAACCTCCCTCAATTACTGTGCGCAGCCTGGGCTGAATGCCGTCAGCACATTGGCTGCGGCGGAAATGGCACAGTTATAGGCCGCGTTCGTCGAATCGAAATAGTTGTATTGTTGTGCGCTGGACTGGGCGGTATTTCCGATGAAGTTGCCCGACGAATCGTATTGCAGCGTGTCGATGTGCTGCGCCGCATTGTCCAGAGTGCTCGTATACAGCACTCTGCCGGATTGCGTGTTGGTGTCGGTGAGATTGTAGGTCTGGTTCGCCTTGGTCGTCACGTTGATGTTTCCGGTCTTTAGGGTAACCTGTGAAATATCGACGGTCAGCGGGAAAGAATAATTCTGCTGGTAGACGATATTCGACATGCCGGGCTGCGTAACCGTGGTGTACGCATTCAGCGTGGTGCCCTGCGAGATATTTTGCGTGTATAGCGTTCCGGTGATGTTGAAATACTGATTGCTCGAGAAGGATGCGGACTGCGAAACCTTCGTCGTCACTTTGCCCTTCGAAGTGTTGATATATCCGGTGATGACAAAGCTGCGCTTCGAGCTCACGTCGACCGTACCCCGAATAAACGTGGGCTGAACGTTCAGGTTTTCGGTGATCACGGGAGACGGCGCAGTCAAAGTATTCGTCGTAACGGCGCCGGTAATCACAGGCGTAGTCGGATCGGTGTAGACCAGCAAAGAAGCAGTCGCCGAGAAATAGCCATTTGCGTTGTAGACGCTGAGCGAGACCGTGTGCGGCAGGCCATTGCTCAACAATCCGGCAAAGGGTGTAAGGTTCACGCGATAGGGAGTGAAGTTGAGCGTCTGCACGCCGGGGATCGGAAACCACAAATACGGATCGATGCCGCCGGTAAAAATCCATGGATAAACTGGAGCCACGCCTGCGGGCTGGCCGTCGATGGTGATTTCGGTCTCGCGGAAGCTTGTATTGGTGCAGCTATCGAGTTCCGTAGCCACATCATCAGGGACGCAGGTGTACCAGAATTCGTCGCCCGACTGACCTTGCGAGTAAACATCCAGGTACGCGGACTGCACATTTTGCGGGAAAGTGAATGTGCCGGAAAGCGTGTCGGTGCCGGAGTTCAGCGTGACCGTTCCGCCTTGCGGACCGGCGGACAAAGCCAGCACTTGATCCGCAGTCACCGGGGCGGCTTGGGCCGGAGCCAAAGGATAAAACTCCAGCGTGGCCGACGCATAGATGGTGGAAGTCAGGCCGCAGCACAAAGTATTGCCGATCTGGGCTTGCCCCGACTGCGTAGCATAGAAAAGCGAACTGTAATCGGTGAGATCGTTTTCAATGTGCCACGATGGACCTTCGCTCGGTGAAGGCTCGGCAGTGGTGCCGAAATAAATGTTTACCGGACCCAGCCAAAAATTGGCGGTGCGATCGTACTGGATGCCGGGGCTGACATTGATGTCGGATTCGAGTACCACTTTTGCCCACGGTCCAGGGCAATCGGAAGGCGGAGTGTAGGTGAAGTTCTCCACATTAAAATCGAAAAACTGCGCGCCGGTGAAAAGCTGCACTACACACGGAGTGGTTGTGGGGCGGGTCACGTTAGGGTCGGCGGTGACGGTGTTCCCGGAGCCGATCACATAAGGTCCTGAAGCCGAAGCAAATGGAACTAAAACAATAGTAAGTAGCAAGAGCGGAAGAAAAGTCAGCGCTAAACGGGCAGTGCGGGGCATGCGAGTCCTCCTGGGAGATAGTGGCAAAGGCCGCGCCCATCCTAAGATAGCGGAGCACAAATTAGACGGAGCAGGGCTAGCGCGAAAGTATTGCGCTTTCACAGCATGGTGTCAACAGAAGAAGAAAGTCTCTGTTTCTAATTTGCGTGCGAAACACTTTTTAATCTGGGCTTGTTTTGTCTCTGTAGGGGGCACGTTGGTGGTGGTCCGCTTCGCGGCTTGGCACGCTATACTACCGACACTCCATCTTCCCCAAGGCAGAAGCGTCATTTAAGTACCCAAAAGGTTTGAATATGGCCGCTCACAGCGAGCCGATCGCGCCGAAAAAACGTCTGGACTCGTGGAAGGAAATTGCCTCCTTTTTCGGCCGCGATGAACGCACTGTCAAGCGCTGGGAAAAAGAGCGCGGATTGCCCATTTATCGCGTACCGGGCAGCGCGCGCGGAGGTGTGTTTGCCTACGCCGAGGAACTAACCGAGTGGCTGGAGAAACGAAATTCTGCGTTGGAAGTTGTTGCTGGATCACAGTCGAATACAGATCGGCCGGAAAATCCTAATACCACTGTTAAGCCATTGAATGCAAACGCTGGAGATAGGCCATCACTCGAAGAAAGCTTCACCGGGCCCTTTCTCATTCAGCATTCCCGCCTGAATGCAGTCCGCCCGCTGCTCTGGATATTGCCTCTTTTCCTGCTTGCCGCATCGTTCTTTTTTTGGTCCTTCGGCCATCGCGAGACGCGCTTTAGAAACGCATTGGCAGCGCCACACGTTCCCAGCGCCGAAGCTCAGGATCTTTATTTAAAGGGCCGCTACCACTTCGAAAAACGCACTCCTGAAGATTTGAACAAAGCCGTCGATTTCTTCACCCAGGCCATCGTCCAGGATCCTGCCTATCCCGCACCCTACGTCGGGTTGGCCGATAGCTACAATTTATTGCGGGAAT
This sequence comes from Candidatus Aquilonibacter sp., assembly GCA_035486715.1. Lineage (GTDB taxonomy): Bacteria > Acidobacteriota > Terriglobia > Terriglobales > Acidobacteriaceae > Sulfotelmatobacter. The sequence continues at coordinate 139,031 of DATHMV010000056.1, read as the reverse complement.
ACAGCGCCATGCCGCCGCAAGAGGCGTTTCCGCGAGCACGGGCAGCTGCCAGCAAAGCGGTGGAACTCGATCCCACTTCGGCGGAAGCGCACAACTCTCTCGCCTTCGCCACCTATTGGGGATTTTTTGACGCGGCCACGGCCGACCGCGAGTTCCAGCGCGCGATTGAGCTCGACCCTGCATTGCCCCGCGCGCACCACTGGTATGCCACCTTCCTGGCGGAGGTTCGCAGATTCGATGAATCCCTAAGGGAAATCGAGCGCGCACGGCAACTCGATCCCTCCTCCACGCCAATTCTCGCCGATAAAGGCTTCATCCTGGCTGTGGCTGGAAAAAGTGAAGAAGCGAGAACTTTGTTGACGCAGCTCACCGAATCGCAGCCCGAATTCAGTCACCCTCACCAATACTTGGCTGAGTTGGTTTATTTTCCGGAAGGAAATTATGCGGGCTACTTCCAGGAAAAAAGAATTGTCGCCCGGCTGCGGCATGATGCAAATGCCCAGAAAAACATTGATGCAGAAGAAGCCGGCTATAACGCAAGCGGCGTACAGGGATTACTGGAGGCTCGCCTGGCCATTGCGGAGAATACGTTCGACCATGGCTCAGGATCGGCTTTCGATGTCGCCGAAGCACACGCCGCTCTGGGACAAAACGACGGCGCGCTGAAATACCTGAACATTGCCTATCAGCGCCACGATTTAGCGCTTACCACCCTTCCACTGAGTAAACCATTCGAGCCGCTGCATCGAAATCCGGAATTTCGCGAGCTAGTCGCCAAAATCGGATTCCCTCCCATCGACTAACTCTTTTGGCTGTGAAACGCCCGGCTGTGTAAACTAGCTTCGCGATGACATCTCTCTCTCGCTTCGCGCTTGCTAGGCCTTATTTCCGGTCGACGACGTTTGTTACTCTTATTCTCTTCGGAATTCTGGGTTTCGCTTCCATAAGCTTCGCCTCCGCCTACAACGCTCATCCCAAGCTGATTGTCGTCATCGTCATTGATCAGTTCCGCGGAGATTATCTCGATCGCTACCACGACCAGTTCGGCGAAGGAGGATTTCGTTTACTGCTCGATCACGGCGCAAACTTTACCGGCTGCAACTACGATTACGCCAACACGCGTACCGCTCCAGGCCACGCCACTCTATTTTCCGGCGCATATACCAATGGCCACGGTATCGCCGCGAATGAATGGTGGGATGCAAGGAAGAACCGCATGGTGACTGCGGTTGAGGACGATGACACCAAACTCGTTGGTATAGCCGATGGCAAGGCCGGCGCGTCGCCTCATAATCTGCTGGCAGATACACTTGGAGACGAACTCAAACTCGCGACACAGGGGAAGGCGCGAATTTTTGGCGTTTCTCTAAAGGACCGCGCAGCCATACTGCCAGGTGGATTCTCCGCGGACGGCGCTTATTGGATTGATCCCAAGAGCGGCACGTGGGTTACCTCCACATACTATCGCCTCGATTTGCCAAAGTGGGCGCAGGATTTCAACGCGAGCAATCGCGCCGGGAAGTATTGGGATCGCGATTGGAAGAATGCCAATGGCGACATGCTGCGCTCCATTGCTCATCGCAAAAGCAAAGATGGATCGGATGCTGGCTTCTACGAAGTAATTGGACCCACGCCTTTTGCCAACGACTACGAACTGGAGTTCGCCAGGGAGTTGGTAGTCTACGAAAATCTTGGTACGGGAAGTGCCACCGACCTGCTTACCATCAGCCTTTCAGCCAACGACATTTTGGGACACCAACTTGGGCCTGATACGCCGGAAATGGCCGCCATGGCGCTGGCGCTTGATCGAGAACTCGCGGACTTCTTCAATTTTCTCAGCCATCAACTCGGCCTGGCAAATGTGTGGATCGCTCTTTCCGCCGATCATGGCATCTCAGCATTACCTGACGCTGCGAAGAAATTACGCATCCCGGCCGCGAATGTTGACGCCGGCAAACTGGAAGCTGAGATCAACAATTTGTTGGCGGCTAAATTCTCTCCCGGGCGTGCTGTTTCCTATCTCAAGTACGACTATCCGCAAGCATGGCTCTACCAGGATGCATTCGCTGCTGCTCATCTAAAAGAACGCGAAGCCGAAATCGCTGTGGGCGAGGCGATGAAACAAACTGGTATGCGCGATTACTTCACGAAATTGCAACTCGCAGAGGGGCAGGTCCCAGACACGGCATTGGGCAGGAAGATGCTGCATAGTTATTCGCCCGAAGGCGGCTGGTATGTAATGGGCATTCCCGCTCCTTATACGGTCGGACCTGCGAAGGGAACGGATCATGCAACGCCATACACCTACGACACCCACGTGCCGCTGGCTTTTTACGGACTTCCCTTCCGCTCGGGAACCTATCGCACGCACGCCGAGCCCGTGGATTTAGCGGTAACACTGGCATCGCTGCTGGGGATCAACGCTCCCACTCATGCCGTAGGGCGCGTGCTCACCGAAGCGCTTACGCCTACGATGAGTCCAGAGAATGCCAATACCACGCCTACGCCAGAGAGAGCAGCGCAATGAACTCCTCTTCGGAAAATTCCGGCAAACCTACCCCCGATCTCAGCGTATCGTTCGCTGGAATCGAACTCAAGAATCCAGTCATTGCGGCCAGCGGAACCTTCGGTTATGGGGTTGAGTTCGAAGACGTAGTTCATCTCGATAAGCTTGGCGGATTCGTAGTCAAAGGCTTGTCGCGCGAGCCGATGATCGGCAACCCTCCTCCACGGCTTTGGGAAACCGCAGCTGGCATGCTCAACGCCATCGGCTTGCAGAACATCGGGGCCGCGGCCTTTCTAGAAGAAAAATTACCCAGACTGCGGCAGATCAAGAATACTGTGGTTTTTGCCAACATCTTCGGCTACACGCGCGAGGACTACGAAAGAACCATCGAAATTCTCAATGAGGGCGAAGGCATAGCCGCATATGAACTCAATGTCTCCTGCCCCAACACCGCCCACGGCGGTTTGCAGTTTGGCTCCGATCCGCGCTCGCTCGACGAAGTGGTCACCACGGCGAAGCGTATCGCCCGGCGTCCTCTGATTGTGAAGCTTTCGCCAAACGTGACCAGCATTGCACAGATGTCGCATATCGCACAGGAAGCGGGCGCCGACGCCATCTCGCTGATCAATACTTTCGTTGCCATGGCCATCGACGCCGACACGCGCAAGCCGCGCATCGCCAATGTAACTGCCGGACTCTCCGGACCGGCGATCAAGCCCATCGCGCTGCGCATGGTTTACGATGCCGCGCATGCGGTGAATATCCCCGTGATCGGCATGGGGGGGATTTCCACTGCGGCAGACGTCGTGGAATTCATGCTCGCCGGGGCTACCGCCGTGCAGATCGGCACCGCCAGCTATTGGGATCCCTGCTCTACCGAGAAAATCGTAGAGGAGCTGAAGCGCTGGTGCGAAGATCACAGCGTTACGCGGCTGTTCGATCTTATCGGTGGGTTGATCGTGGAATAGATTGCAAGCCCGCGATTCAGCACGAAAGCCAAGAGGCCAAAAGAGAGCAGAATGTGACTTTCTGCTGGATTCGTCATCTAATGGGTGCATTCGAAAATTTGGGGAATTCGTCCCGGTGCAGGAGTCACCTCTAACATGCAGAAAGCCACATTTGCAGCAGGGTGTTTTTGGGGAGTAGAAGCGACCTTCCGCCAGATTCCGGGCGTGCTCAACACGCGCGTCGGCTACACAGGCGGCAACACCGACAGTCCCACCTACAAGGAAGTTTGCACCGACCGCACCGGCCACGCCGAAGCGGTGGAAGTGGACTACGATCCGGCGAAGGTTCGTTACGAAGATTTGTTGAAAGTATTCTGGGAGAATCACGACCCCACGCAATTAAACCGGCAAGGCCCGGACTGGGGTACGCAATATCGCTCCGCCATCTTCTTTCATAGCTCCGAGCAGCAGGCCACCGCGCAGGCCTCGAAAGAAGCACTGGAGAAGGCTCATCGCTACTCGAAGCCGATCGTCACGCAGATCGTTCCCGCAGTAACGTTCTTTCCGGCGGAGGATTATCACCAGCAGTATCTGGAAAAGCGCGGCATGGCCAGTTGCCATATCAAGGCGTAAAGACTGAGGCGCTCGTAAGAACTTCAACGAAATTTTCAGGCGGAGAGTTCACGAGTGACCGGCGCGCGCGGCCCAAAGAAGAACAGCAGCACAAAGCCGCCGATATAAAACGGCACGCACTGCTGAAAATTGCTTCCCGTGAAGCGCTCGATCAATCCAAAGAGCGCCAGAGCCTCGCACAAGGCATAGGTGGCAAGATAGCCGCTTCTCCAATGGCCTAAAGTAAGCGAGTCATCGGGATGGGAGGCTAGATTTTCCGCCGAACGCAGTACGAGCGTCCGCCTGACTACGAAAATGATGCCGACAATGGCCACGCCTGCCGTGGTGAAGACGTAGTTCAGCGAAGGGTTCACCGATCGAACCCGTGAACCTAGAACTTCGCCCGCGACGGCATAAAGAAAAATGCTGCCGAGCATGGTCCACTGCACCGTGCGCAGTGTCCGGATCGTCCCCCTCATTAACTTTGCATTCTCCCGCGAGTTGAGGATGGCGCGTAAAACAATTTACAACTCGAACCTGCTTCGCCAACATCCTCCGCCAACTCTGCGCAACTACATATGGTGATCGTGAGTATGCAATCCCGGCCGCACGCGGAAAAATACTTGAAATGACACGGGATAATTCCCGTACGCCGCGTCCAGCACAGCCGGCTTTGAATAAACCGTTACATCCGCTCCCAGACCCAGTTGCCAGGCGTGATTCTTCACCAGATCGCGTACTCCGCCGAAGGTGTAAGCGCCGATGCGATAAGTTGGATGCGTGGCAGCCTGGGGGAACAGTTCATCCTTATCGACGAGTTCCAGCCGCGTAAAAGCATAATCGCGCCGCAGAAAGTTCAGCGTGGATTCCAGCAGGTAGCCGTTGAGATTGGTTCCCGGCCCAATCTCGTGCACGCGCCCCCATATAAGCGATGTAGCCCAATTGCCCAGCGCGAGTGGGCGGTTGTATTCCACCGAAGCGGTTTGCCGCCACTGATTCCAGGGTTCGAGCGCCTCGGGATGGTCGAGGTGCCCGATGCTGTACTGCGCCGTCCAGTCGCGCCCCGGAGCCACGCTCGCCCGCGTCGACCAGGAATCAAGCGCGGCCGGCTGAATGCTCCAGCGCTCTTCATTCGGTTCATGCCCATTGAATGCCGAGCCTTCCAGCTTGAAGCGCTCGATCACCAATCCCGTGGTCACCACTCCAAAACTGGTGTGCGTGGAGTCCTGCAAATGATGGCTGAGCGGGGCCATGGGCAGCTCCGCGGCGGAGGTGCGATGAATATAGGTGACAGGCCCCAGCGCCGGCTCCGCCGATGGGCCACCGTACAACTCCCACGAAATTTTTGCGGAAATCGGCAGCAGATATAAAGCCGAAAGCTCGGCGAAGACGTTGTGCGGATGCTGGTGATCGACCAGTGGCTCGCCATGATAAGTTTCGCCGGTCTGAAACAGCTCGGGAAAGCCGGGATGCGGCGAGGTCAGCGATTCGGCGGAAAACATCTGGCGCAACAATATCGTTCCTTTGCCCAGCTTGTGCTGCTCCATCAGCATTTCCCAATTCACTGACTCGGCTTTACCCTCCCCGCGCGGACCGCCCTGCTGGTTGTAGTCGGTAAAGATCACGCCATGCGCCATCAGATCCCAGCCACTGCGTATCAGCATCCATTCATGCATGGGCACCGAAGCCGGCTCCCACGCCGTACCCGAACCGGCATGCGGCGAGGGCAACTGCGTTTTGTCGTTGTGAGCTTCCATGTTGTGACCTTCCATCGGCACAGACATGGACATCCCGCCCATGGAACCCTGTTGCCCCCACGCGCGCAACGGCCATACAGCGAAAACAAGTGAACAAATCAGTATCGAATTTAAAAAAAACCTAGACACGGCAATCTCCCGTCGTTAGGAAATATGGGTCGGAGGCATGCGCGAAGCGCATACCTGCGAATCATGGGAGGAAATTGCCGCTAGATTCTGAGAGTTACCAGGCCGGGCGGACTATTCGAAAAGACAATCGCATCGGGAAGATCGTTGGCGTCATCTTTGGTAATCAATACCGCCGGAAGATCACTGCGGACTGGAGTAAGTGCGGAATTCGGAGAAAAAGCCTTCACCGGCAAAACCGGCGGATGCGGGCTCACGCAGCAGCGAAGATTGGCAGGTTGTGGGCGGGAAGGAACGCGATTGTGATGGCACGCAGCCATAACTGGAGGCGCTAAGGAAGCCATCCATCCACAGCTTGCTCCCGCCGAAGTGGCCAACATCGCGGCGAACAACACAATTGCCACCCACAGCGAGAAGGAACGAATTGAAATTGTCTTCCTCATTACGTTCCCGTAATCTTCACCCGCAACTCTTCCGGTAGCCGCTCGCGAATCTCCGCCGGCAGGCGGTCATGCACGCGGCGCGCGCCTTGTTTGGCCGCGTCCAGCACGGTAACCGGCGCAGGTGTCGCCACCGCTACCACCAGCCAGATCAGCGCCGACAAAGCAAATCCCGCCAGAGCGGCGATCTCCAGCCAGAAAGCATGCCGGGGTCCGAAGTGGCGAATCACCCCGAAGGCCAGCAGAAACACGCCCCCCGAAAGCGAAGCCAGAGCAATCAGCCCAACGTCCACTACTCGATGCATACGCTGGCGGCTGCGGCAGCGTTCACAAGCGGCAAAGTGGCTCTCGTAGTCGCCGCGCATCTCCGGTGCCAGCCCGGAAATATCATAGCGCCAGCCTGCCAGAATCTTGCCCACGATTGGATCGATGCACTGCTGACTCATAGTTGGATGCGGCAGAAACCTTTTACAACCGAATCGGCTCCAGAACCTTGGACTGCACCGCCACCCGCACGCGGTTGTTGAATAAGCCGCCCCGCAGCGCAAGAGCCCGTTCCGCTTCTCTCCGAGCTATTTCCGGGTGATTGTTCTGTTCAGAAAGATGCGCCAGCACAACAAACGCTGCATTATTATCATAATCCCCGGCAAGGAAATCGGCGAGTTTCACATTCGAGAGGTGCCCCACGTTGCTCGCCACCCGCTGCTTTACCGACCAGGGATACGAGCCGCCGCGCAGCATCTCTACATCATGGTTCGATTCCACAATCAAAATATCGGAGCCGCGCAAGTGATCGCGCACATTCGCGGGAAGGTATCCAAGATCGGTAGCCACGCTCACCTTCGTGCCTTCCACGCGGAAGGTGAAGCCCACAGGATCGATGGCATCGTGCGGGATGGTGAACGGCTTCACCTCGATATCGCCGATCTGGAAGCGATGGCCGGACTGGAAGCGCTCCAGCCGCTCGATCTGCGGACGTTCGCCGTTTTCGTTGCGCTGCGCGCGCGCCCACACCGCGTGCGTCGCACCCGTCATAAAAACCGGAATGCGCAGCTTCTTGGCCAGCGTGGCCAGCCCATAAACGTGATCGGAGTGTTCGTGCGTGATCAGAATCGCGGACAACGATTGCGGATCCTCGCCCAGCGAGCGCAGGCGCTTGAAGATTTCCCGGCAGGAGATGCCGGCATCGACCAGAATCCGGGTTCGCGAGCTGGCGATCCAGGCGCAATTTCCCCGGCTGCCGCTGGCCAGCATCGAAACCGTCACACACATGTTCGGAGCATACGCGTCCCGGCTGTGGAATTGGAGTAACTTCCTGGTTATCCGAGACCTTGGAGCAGTGAAACAGTGTCCAGGGTCAGTGGCTAGTGACGAGTGGCCGCTGCCTTTTCACTTTCTTTGCCGCAAATTATCGAGCACGCCCCGCACCTGCGAGCCGCCGTATGCCCCGGCAATCCCCGGCAGCGCGGTCAGAAACGATCCATACATTTGCGCCCGCGTGGGCTTGATGGCCGTAAGCAGGTTCGCAACCCACTCCGTGAGAGGGATGAAGAACACCACGGCCACCACCCACCGCCACGGCGCGCGCGGCCGCAGCAAGCCGAGCAACATGCACGAGGCTAACACCAGCAGTGCGGTAAACAACAGGTCGTTGACGGTAACATCGGTGACTCCGATAGCGATTCCTGCGAGGGTAGCAGGGAGATAGTACGGAGCGTCGCGGAATAGGTTGCTGCTTTCAGCGGCCACAATTTTTCACCACCGAGGTACAGAGAAATATAGATCTTGGGTTTCTCCGGGCCTCCGTGTCTCCGTGGTAAGAAATTTCTTAGTATTTGTAAAATCCCCGCCCGCTCTTGCGACCCAGCCACCCCGCATCCACCATCTTGATGAGCAGCGGACACGGCCGGTATTTGGGATCGCCCAATCCCTCCTGCAGTACGCGCATGATGTCGAGGCAAACATCCAGCCCAATAAAATCGGCCAGCGTCAGCGGCCCCATGGGATGCGCCATGCCCAGCTTGAACACCTCGTCGACCGCTTCCGCCGTAGCCACGCCCTCCATCACTGCATACATGGCCTCGTTCAACAGCGGCATCAGTACGCGGTTGGAGACGAATCCCGGGGCGTCGTTGACCTCAACCGGTGTTTTATCAAGCTTTAGCGACAGGTTTCGAGTTTCAGAAAATGTTTCCTGCGAGGTAGCCAGCCCACGAATCACCTCGACAAGTTTCATCACCGGCACGGGATTGAAGAAGTGCATGCCGATGACTTTATCGGGCCGCTTCGTAATCGCCGCAAGTTTTGTAATCGAGATCGAAGAAGTATTAGAAGCTAGGATCACCTCCGGCCGCGCCAGCCGGTAGAGATCGCGGAAAATCTCCGTCTTGGTTTCGAACTTCTCGGTAGCGGCTTCCACGATGAAGTCGCAATCGGCCAGCTTCGAGCGTTCGGTCACCGCTTGGATATTCTTTAATGCATGCTCTTTGTCTTCGGCGGTAATCTTGTTCTTCGCGACTTCGCGGTCAAGATTCTTGGTGATCGTCGCCAGCCCGCGATCGAGAAAACGCTGTTCGACATCGCACAAAACCACAGAATAGCCGCTGCGGGCAAATACGTGGGCTATGCCGTTGCCCATGGTTCCCGCACCGATGACTCCTACTCGTTTAATTTCCATCGCTGACCTCACCCCGACATCAAAACTTTTGAGTTTACCACTCGAGCTGATGCGAAGCAGGGCAATCCCTGCAGCTGGCATTCTTTCGGCCCTCTGGGGCGGGCGTGCTCTCTTTCACATTCTCTACCCACGGCTTGCGCCCCTTCGGCAAGCTCAGGGCAGGCAGTGGGCTGCATTCTTTTCGCCGCTTCGCGGCTTGCCACGTTCCCACACTGAGCGGTGTAAAATGTTCAAGAGCCCTAAACACTGATTTCTCATCGCTGAAAGGATTTTCCCCCATGGCAATCGCCGAAGCCCCCGTCCGGCCGCGCGCGGCAGCATCGTCTCACCAAGGCCCGTTCATTAACGAGCCGTTTTTCGATTTCACGAAAGAAGACAACGCCCGCAAGATGCGCGCCGCCATCGAGCGCGTTCGCGGACAGCTGGGCCGCGAGTACGACCTCATAATCGGCGGCCAGCGCATGAAGACTGCCAACAAGATCCAGTCGCTGAATCCCTCGCGGCCATCGCAGATTGTCGGCATTCATCAGAAAGCTGGCAAGGAGCACGTAGAGCCGGCGATGAACGCCGCATTGAAAGCTTTCGCATCATGGAAAAACACTTCGGTCGAGGAGCGCGCCGGACTGCTCTTCCGCGTCGGTGACCTGATGCGCCAGCGCAAAATGGATTACATGGCCTGGCTGGTTTTCGAAGTCAGCAAGAACTGGGGCGAGGCCGACGCCGATATCTCCGAGACCATCGACTTCTGCGAGTTCTACGCGCGCGAAGCGTTGCGATTCGCCAAAGCCGAAACTCCGGTGCAGTTTCCCGGCGAGCGCGACTCGCTCACTTACATTCCGCTCGGGGTGGGCGCGGTGATTCCACCATGGAATTTTCCCTGCGCTATCATGGCCGGCATGACAGTGGCGTCTATCGTGTGCGGCAACACGGTCATTCTCAAGCCCTCGAGCGATTCGCCAACCATCGCCGCAAAGTTCGTGGAACTGCTCGAAGAAGCCGGCATGCCGGAAGGCGTAGTCAACTTCTGCCCCGGCTCCGGCGCGAGCTTCGGCGATGCTATCGTGGCGCACCCCAAGACGCGTTACATCGCCTTCACCGGTTCGCGCGAGGTGGGACTGCACATCAACCACGTGGCCGCCACGCAGGCGCCCAGCCAACTCTGGATCAAGCGTACCGTGCTTGAAATGGGCGGCAAAGACGCCATCATCGTCGACGCCGATGCCGATATCGATTCCGCCGTCGAAGGCGTGGCCCAGGCCGCATTCGGCTTCCAGGGCCAGAAGTGCTCCGCCTGCTCGCGCGCCATTGTTGATGAGCGCATCTACGACAAATTTCTCGAGCAGCTCAAGACCCGCGTGGAAAAAATCACGGTTGGCGATCCTGCGGAAAACAGCAATATGGGCGCGGTGATCAACGAAGGCTCGATGAAGACAATTTTCGAATACATCGAGCAGGGCAAGAAAGACGGACGCCTTATCACCGGCGGCGTAAGAGCTACGGATGCAGGCGAAGGCTATTACATCCGGCCCACGGTAATTGCTGACATTCCCGCCAAATCGAAGCTTGAGCAGGAAGAAATTTTCGGCCCGGTGCTCGCAGTGATCAAAGCCCGCGGCTTCGATCATGCTCTCGAAATCGCCAACGACACCGAATTCGGCCTCACCGGCGCCATCTACACCAAGTCACGCGACAAGATAGAGCGTGCCACGCGCGACTTCCACGTGGGTAATCTCTACATCAACCGCAAGTGCACGGGAGCGATGGTCGGCGCGCACCCCTTCGGCGGCTTCAACATGTCGGGGACCGATTCCAAATCCGGCGGCCCGGATTATCTCTATCTGTTCACGCAGGCAAAGTCAGTGGCGGAGAAGGTCTAGAGGATCAGTACCTGGTACCCAGTACCCTAGTGAAGATCGTTCCGTCTGGCGCTGGGTGCTAGGTGCTTTTCGTACTAGGTACTCTTCGCAAGCGGCACCGGCGCAGGATTTCTCTCCCCAAACTGCCGCTGATGCCAATAGGGATAAACCGGCGTCACCTCGCTGGCCGCATCCAGCTTCGCGATTTGCGCCGCCGACAGATTCCATCCTGCCGCGCCCAAATTCTGCCGCAACTGCTCTTCATTGCGCGCGCCAAGAATCACAGTTGAAATCGATGGCCGCTGCACCACCCAGTTAAGCGCGACCTGCGTCACTGTCTTTCCCGTCTCTTTCGCAACCGCGTCCAGCGCGTCGACTACCTTGTACAAATATTCGTCATCCACGGTTGGCCCTTGCGCAGCTGTTTTATGCAGCCGGCTCTCGGCGGGCAACGGCTTCCCGCGCCGAATCTTCCCTGTCAACCGGCCCCATCCCAGCGGACTCCAAACAAGAGCGCCTACACCTTGATCCAGTGCCAGCGGCATCAACTCCCACTCGTACTCCCGGCCCACCAGCGAGTAATAGACCTGATGGCCCACATAGCGCGCCCAACCAAACTTGTCGGAAAAATCCAGTGACTTCATTAAATGCCAGCCGGAAAAATTCGAGCAGGCGATGTACCGCACCTTCCCGCTGGCCACCAGTTGATCAAGCGTGCTCATCACTTCCTCGACCGGTGTGAGCGCATCGAAGCCGTGCAGATGATAGATGTCAATGTAATCCGTGCCCAGCCGCTTCAGGCTGGCTTCGCAGGAGCGAATCAGATGGTACCGCGACGATCCCAGATCGTTCGGCCCGGTATGGCCTCCCATACGGAACGTCGCTTTCGTGGAAATTAAAACGTCATCGCGCCGTCCGGCAATGGCCTTGCCCAGGATCGTTTCGGAAAGTCCGTCCGAATAAACATCGGCGGTATCGAAGAGATTGACGCCGGCCTCGAGGCAAATATCCACCAGCCGCGTCGCCTCGGCCACATCGCTTGCGCCCCACGCGCGAAAAAACTCGTTACTGCCACCAAACGTTCCCGTGCCAAAGCTCAGCACGGGCACTTTTAACCCAGAGCGTCCCAGCGTTCGAAATTCCATGAGCAAGTAGATGCCACGCCCGGCGCGGACGATGCGCCAGAAATTTTCTCAAAAACAAAAAGGCCGCCCTCAGGCGGCCCTTTGCAAATCAAAATAACCTACGGCATCACTCCCGCCGGAGTCTGAGGCGAAGGCCCCGTCGTGGTCGCAGCCGCGGCTTCGTTCAAAATCCGGTGATGGATCGTGAATAGCGCCAGCTCCAGCCGGTCGGAGACGCCGATCTTGTCATATACGTTGCGCAAATAATTCTTGATCACCTGCTCGGTAGTCCCGAGTTGCGTGGCGATTTCCTTATTCTTATAGCCCTGCACAATCAGCGCCACGATGCGCAGCTCTTTCGCCGTCAGGCGATCACGCACGCGCAAACCGACCATATCGTTTTCGGTGAGTTCGCTGGGCACGGCAACGTCCTGCACCCAGGTTTCCCCACGCGCCACCTTGCGGACGCAATCAACTAACGCCGCGCTGGTCACGTTGCGGTAGACCACGCCATGCGCACCATTGCCCATGTGCCGCTGCGCACTCTCGCCGGTATCGGCAAGAACCACTACGCGTGTTTTGGCGCGTACCGCGGCCTGCACAATAGCGGCAAAATCGTTGTGAAAACCCGCCGCCACTACCAGCACTGCCGCGCGAAATTTATCCAGAGCCATGAACATCTGCTCCGGAGTTTGAGCCTGCGCCACAATGCGCATCTCGTCTTCCACCGCCAGCACTTTGGCAATGCCGGCGCGGAAGATTGCCTGGTTATCGGCCAGAATCAGTTTGAGCATTTTCTCGGCGCTCCAAAAAGGGTTAAGAGTTTCTCACAAACTCGTAGGAGTCGATGACGCAGGCCACACCTTTGCCCTCTTCGCTGGCTCCCGTGGGGTCGGTGCGAACCACCCGGCCCTTGCACTGAATCACAACATCTTCCTGCCCGCCGGTGACGTCAGGCGGCAGCGTGATTTCGAATTCCACTGGCGAACCCACATCCAGTGACGCATCGGCGCGGATATACACCCCCGCCGCGCTCAAGTTTCCAGTGGTACCTTTCGCGTCGCCGCCGGCGCTCTCTTTATGTATCTTGATCGGCAATTCCAGCGGAAATCTTTTTCCGGTCCGTGCTTCTTCGGACACAGTCCCTCCTCTTTCGTGGCTAGGCCCTTCACTCTCAGCTAACCGCGCCAATACCATAAAATACGCTCCCGGCAGGCGTTTCGACCAGTTTTATTGCTCAGGGGCGGTTATATCATGGATGCGACCCGTATAAAAGCCTGATAACGAGTTGGTTAAGGGTAACACCTAGATTCCCCCCTCCCGAAACTCAAGGATCATCTCGCAAGGTGGTGAGCATGTTGCATGTGGTGCATAAGAGCGCAACTGAGATGCCCCAGGATAAACGCAACGACGGCGACGAGGATGATCTTGACTGTTGAACTCATAGCCACAGAATGCCACAAGCGGGATGCTAAAGCCACACAGTAACCGAAGTGCCCGTGATACCGTCAGATGAGAGCTTCTTTTGCCAGGAGAGCTGACTCATGCTCGTTCTATTGACTTATCGCGCCTATGCGGGTCGCCGCTCGCGCCTTTTCCTCTGTTTAGTCGCTCTTTTTCTCTCTTCGACAACGTCATTGATGTCCCAGCAGTCGCCCGGCCAGAATCCCGGCAATCCAACTCCTGCCACAAACCTCCCGGAAGGAAGATCGACGGAAGAAAAAACGCAGCCCCGTCCGGATGAGTCCGCATCCGCGTCCGCGGCTCTCGTGCAACTTAACAATGCGCTCGAAGGCCTCGCGGCAAAAGTATCGCCCGCGGTGGTGCAGATTCTGGTCACCGGCTACGCCCCGTTGCACGAAGAAAATCGCTCGCAAACCGCTCTCATCGTGCGCCAGCAAGCTGTGGGCTCAGGCGTGATCGTCGATCCTTCCGGCTACATCATGACCAACGCGCACGTAGTCGAAGGCGCGCAGCGCATTCGCGTAGCTTTACCTCTGCCCGGCGATTCCGGCCGTGCCGTACCCGTAGGCAAGCGTCACATTCTCGAAGCGCATCTGGTTGGCGTTCACAAAGATACCGATCTCGCTCTGCTTAAGATTGACGAAAAAGATCTTCCAACGCTACCGTTGCTCGCGCAGCAACGCGCCCGCGTCGGCCAGCTCGTGTTCGCTATCGGCAGCCCCGAAGGCTTGCAGAATTCCGTCACCATGGGAGTGGTAAGCGCCGTCGCGCGCCAGCCCGATCCCGAAAAGCCGCTCACCTATATTCAGACTGACGCGCCCATTAACCCCGGCAATAGCGGCGGCCCGCTGGTTGATATGAACGGTTCGGTCGTGGGCATCAACACCTTCATACTTTCCGAGGGAGGCGGCAGCGAAGGTCTGGGCTTCGCCATTCCCGCGCGCATCGTGGATTTTGTTTACCACAGCCTACGCAAGTACGGTCACGTTCATAAAGTCGAGATCGGGGCGGTCGCGCAGGAAATCACCCCCACCATGGCTGACGGCCTCCAGCTCGCGCAACGCTGGGGAGTCATCGTGGCCGATGTCAAACCCGACGGTCCGGCTGCCGCTGCTGGCATGCAGGTTCAGGACATCGTCCTCACCGCCGACGATCGCCGCATTGAAACCCTCCCGCAGCTTTCTTCGGCTCTTTATTTACACCGGCTGGATCAGGTCTTGAAGCTGGAGATTCTTCGTGGCGAGGAAAAGAAAATTCTTTATGTTCCCGCAATCGAGCAACGCGATCCCATGGATCAGCTCTTCGACGCCGCCGATCCGGAGAAAAGTCTCGTCCCGCGATTGGGAATTCTGGCCACGAATCTCACGAGCGGCCTGCGAAATCAGATTGGCAGTTTGCGCATTCCGTCCGGAGTGATCGTCCTCGGCCGCGCCGCCGATCTGATCACACCCGAAACCGGGCTGCAAACCGGAGACGTTATCCATGCCCTGAACACGACTCGAATCACATCCATGGACGATCTGCGCGCAGGAGTACAAGCCCTGAAGAAAGGTGATGCCGTTGTCCTGCAAGTGGAACGCAGCGACGGCTTGTCGTACTTGAGTTTTGAGATGGAGTAACTTCAGTTGCCGGATCGTGCTGCGAACGCAGCGGAAGAACTCTTGCCGGCAGAATTCGCATCAACAGAATGCTTAATAGCATTTTCGATGGCCAACCCTGCCTCCGAAACCATAGCCAGCAATACGCTCAACTCATCGCGGGTGAATGCACCTTCATGCGTGCGGTAGAGAGCCAGTACAGCCACCACGCCAGAAGTTCCCCGGAGCGGTATCGCCAGCGCAGAGCGGAGCGGACTGCATTTTTCAGAATCGTTGAGATAACCGGGTTCGACAGATGGATTTCCATTCAGAATCGGCTTGGAGTTCTGTGCCACCCATCCCGATAGGCCGTCACCAACCGGAATTCTCAAAGAAGAGAACATCCGGAAATTATCGCCGCTGACAAACTCCGGAATCAGAACTTTGCTTCGCACAATGTAGATCACTAGAGCATCGTGTTGCACCAGGCGTCTTACGCGCACAGAAAGAAGCGCAAGAACATCGTCGAGACGGAGCGACGCCAGCTCGTGACTAAAATCGGAGAGCGTTTGCGCTTCTTCCCGTGCAGTTGTTATCAGGTCACCCTGATTTGCGGGTGGTTCGGATGGAAGAATATCGGATTTTTGGGACTCCTCAAACCCCGCGCCCGGAGCCGATCCGCGTGTAACTTTAATATCGGTCGACAGCTTTGGCATAGTCTGGAATGGCTCTCCGGTCGCCAGCTTTTCCAGTTCCACGTAACGCAGCTTGAGAATCCCCACCACGTTCGGATCGAAGCTAATGCCGGCTTCTGAGACAACTTTGTCCATGGCTTCATTCAAAGGCATAGCCTTCCGGTATTGCCGGTCCGAAGCCAGCGCATCCAGACAGTCGACTGCGGCCAGAATGCGCGCACCGATCGGAATATCCTCTCCTTTCAGGCCATTCGGGTAACCGCTGCCGTCCCATTTCTCGTGATGCGCGCGCACGATGGGGACCACAGGATAAGGAAAATCCACCTGCTCGAGAATTTCCGCTCCCACCACGGGATGGATCTTCATCTTCTCGAACTCTTCCGGGGTTAGTTTGCCGGGCTTCGAAATGATGTGCTCCGGCACGGCAAGTTTGCCAATATCGTGCAGAACTGATGCGGCTCTCAGCGCTTCAACTTCATCTTCGTTCAAACCCAGTTCACGGGCGATTTCCATGGCATAAATGCGCACCCGTTGCAGGTGTTCGCCTGTGGTTTGATCTTTCGCCTCAATCGCCAGCGCGAGAGCTTCAATAGTTCTCAAGTGCAGGTTGGAAACCTGCTCCGCATGTTGCTTCTCCGACTCAAGCTTGCCCAGATATAGACGATACGAGCGGTACATCAAATAAATTGGAGGCAAGACTAATAAAGAAGACTGCCATCCGACGCGGCTGTTCAAAAAGCTGACCAGCCCGGCGATCGCCGCTCCGACCATGTAGTAGGCGAACGACCACAAATAGCTGTCAACCCAGACCTTGTAGATGGGTTTTTCTTCAGTCATGCCGATGATGATCGACATGGCGGCCGTATTAAAGATGAAATGTGTAATCGCAGCGGCCAGCAAGGCCAATGGTCCGGGATGGTGAAGAATATGAGTGGAAACGATCCGGTATGCTGCGTACGCTGCCCCGGTGCTAACCGTAACCTGCGACAAATTGAAGATCAGTTGGATCCGCTTGAGCTGCCGCGCCGGCTTCCAA
Source organism: Candidatus Aquilonibacter sp. (assembly GCA_035486715.1). Classification (GTDB taxonomy): domain Bacteria; phylum Acidobacteriota; class Terriglobia; order Terriglobales; family Acidobacteriaceae; genus Sulfotelmatobacter. The sequence goes on along the minus strand of DATHMV010000056.1, from coordinate 122,214 downwards.
TAAAACTGCGCCAGCGTGCTTACCGCGACAATCAAAAGCGTCTCCGGCAGGCTGAACTCCAGAATGCCGAGCAGCGTGAACAGGAAGTTCACCGAAAGCGTTCCCTCGATTCCAGGAAGGCTCACTTTGAGCGACGAGGCCAATAATGCCGCTATCAGGTAGCAGACAAACTTGACCGGGTCGGTAGACTGCCAATGCGAAAAGGCCAGGACGAAGCAGCCGGCGGCTACCAGCGCCATGATGGCGATGAACACACTCGTCCTAATTTGGCGTACCCGTGACATGGGAAGTCCCTTTTAGATTTTTGCTCAAGCGGCCAGAGAAAGTCCGTTCAAAACCAGTTCCTGCGGTTACCTTGGTGCTCCTCGTGATTGGTTACGCAGGTGACAACTTGTCTCTGTTTCCAGGGCCTGCGACAAACTGTCCCGTTAAACGGTGAGTCGATCGCCGTAACTCATTGATTCTTTGGTTGAATGACATTCCGCTTTGGCCCTCCGGCTGCACTTGCAATATCGCAATCGAGTCCGTCGACAAACGAACGAATGCGGGATTGCAAGGGGATTATGAAACGACTTTTAGCTATCTTGTTGATCGTTAGCGGGACGCTGGCTTACGCGAATAATACCAAGCTGTCTCCCGATTTGCAGAAGATGAACGGAGGGAACGTCCAGGTCGTCGTGCAGTACAACAGCACGCCGGGACTTCTCGATCTGCAACTTCTCTCGACATTGGGATCGATCTTGAATGCGCTACCTCTGGTCAATGGAATCGTGGCCAATCTGCCGTTGGTCAACGTTCTCACGCTTTCGAACCAGTCGAACGTCAAGTACATCAGTTTAGATCGCGCTCTTACCCCCAGCCTTAGCAACGCGGCGCCTGCAGTGAACGCTTTTGCCGCTTGGCAGTCCGGTTACACCGGCGCGGGTGTCGGAATCGCTCTGATCGATAGCGGGGTCGCCAACCATCCCGATTTAAAGGGCGGATTCCTCGGGATCTCGCGCGTCGTGTGGAATCAGAGTTTCGTTCCCGGCAACCTGAGCGCGAATGATCAATATGGCCACGGCACGCACGTTGCAGGACTTATTGCTGGAGACGGCGCAAGTTCTACAGGCAAGCAATATTCCAAGACGTTCCAGGGCATCGCGCCGCAGGCGAACATCGTCAACCTCCGCGTTCTTGATCAGAACGGTGGCGGCTCCGATAGCGCTGTGATTGCGGCTATCGCCGAAGCGATTGTATTGAAGCCGCTTTTCAATATTCGCGTAATCAATCTTTCATTGAGCCAGCCTATCTACGAAAGCTACAAGCTCGACCCGCTGTGCCAGGCAGTCGAAGCGGCGTGGAAGAGCGGCATCGTAGTAGTGGTAGCGGCAGGCAACGATGGCCGCTATCTGCCGACCGAGGGTTATGCCACCATCACTTCGCCGGGCAACGATCCTTATGTCATCACTGTGGGCGCGATGAAGCCGATGGGCACGCCGACGCGCGTGGATGACCTGATCGCCAGCTACAGCTCCAAAGGCCCAACCGCAATCGACGCCGTAGTTAAACCCGATTTAGTGGCACCCGGCAACCTGTTGGTATCGCTCGAAGCACCGAATTCGACGCTCTATACCGAGTATCCCGCCAATCAGGTACCGGACAGCTTTTATATCAACGGGGGCAGCAGCGCATCGTCTCCCAACTATTTCACGCTGAGCGGAACCAGCATGGCGACCGGCGTCGTCAGCGGCGTAGTCGCGGACCTGTTGCAGAAAAGTCCAAGTCTCACGCCCGATCAAGTAAAGGCACGCCTGATGAAGACGGCATGGAAGTCGTTGCCCGCCTTCAGCAGCACGACCGACCCAACCACGGGCATCACTTACACCGATCAATATGACGTATTCACCGTTGGCGCAGGCTATGTTGATGTGGAAGCGGCGCTTGGCAACAACGATCTGGCGAAGGGGACAGCGATGTCTCCCATCGCCACCTTTAACGGGAACACAGATCAGGTTTATCTGACCGACGATCCTTCGGCCGTTTGGAATACGTCGGCGACCTGGTCGAATGCCATCGTCTGGGGATCGCAACAGTTCATCACCGGCACCACCGCTACCGCCAGCAGCAACACCGGAGGCTCAAGCAGCAGCGGCGGCACCGCTTCCGGCAGCAACGCCCTCTGGGGATCCAACGCGTTGTGGGGAAGCAATGCACTTTGGGGCAGCAACGCTCTGTGGGGATCGAATGCGCTCTGGGGTTCAAATGCACTGTGGGGCTCGAACGCTCTCTGGGGAAGCAGCGTAGCGGGAGGCGAGCAGTAAACTGAACACTCAAGTTTTCGTGAGGAGGGGCCCAGACTCTTTCGGGAGCGGCCCCTTTTGCCTTTTCGCGGAACGTGCTAGCTGAACACTGCTACGGGTTATTTTGCCGTAAAATGTTTTGGGGCGCCCGTAGCTCAATCGGATAGAGCATCTGCCTTCGGAGCAGAGGGTTGGGAGTTCGAGTCTCTCCGGGCGCACCAAAAACTTCGCGACAAACACTTAGAACGCGCTCCCACCGCCGCCACCGAAACCTCCGCCGGAAAATCCTCCACCCCCACCAAAGCCGCCACCCCCGCCCCATCCTGATCCCGTTGAACTGGCACGCGGCGCGGAGACAAAAACCTGATGCATGTCGGTCGCCATACCATGCATAGAGCTTGAGAAAAGGATTGGATTGAAAGCCATGCCGTAGCCATAGCCGGCGGGCGAGGCATACCAGCTAGGCGGATCTTTCACGATGCCGGCAAAGGCTTGCGCCCAGTGATGTTCCACGCCAAGAGCCATGGCATAAGGAAGAAATTTTTCGAAGGTGTCGGGCGGCATCGTCTTCAGACGATCGGCGTCCACGCGGTTCATGAATTCCTGGAATCCTAAAACAGCGATGTGGGTGCGCGCGCCTTTGAGCGTCTTCGCCGTCATGACGCGAGCGAACAGCCACCAGATGAGAGCGCTGATCAGAGCGCATCCTACGATCATCGGAACCGAGGTCAGAAAATCGGCCCAGTCAAAGAATTGAAAAACGGCGAAGGGGACAAGAATGCAAAAAGCCGCCCCAATGCTGTAGCCATTGGCCGACTCCGGATCGAGCGTGTAGATTCCTTTCTGTTTGAGCGCCGACATAATATCGGTTCGCACCACGGGCACGGCGGTGTAGAAGCGGTTCTTCAGGCTCGACAGGCGAGTATCGGGAATATCTCCCACAAAAATATTTTCCATCATGACGCGTTCATGCGGGGCAAGGCCGCTCCAGTCCTGGCGTTTCTGAAGCAGATGAAAAATGTAATCTTTGTGATCGAAGACGAGACCTTTATCCACGCTCTCTTCAATTTTGATGAAGCCGCGCACGGCGAGATCGATGATGGTCGATGTAATGTCGCGGGGATGGATTCGATCGTCGAGCAGAGTTCCGGCTTCGGCGGGAGAGATGCCCGCTGGCGGTTCATACATGGGCGCGACGGACATGCCGGGATCGGGATCGCGGCCGACGTACCGCCACAGCACGAACATGACGATCAGAGTAACCAGCGGCAGGAGAACGACCGGATTGCTGCCGATAAACCAAAGCAGTTTCGTCAAAGAACTCGGCGGGTCGAGAATGCCTTTGGGGATGTAAACGTCAATGGTCATGCCGCCGCGCATGGGCAGAGGATTGCTCGTTTCAAACTCCGCAACCGAACCTTCCACCTTTGCGGTTAAGTCGTGCCCGGTGGAACCGTAAACGCCGGTGAAAGCTTGCGCGCGCAGTGATCCGCTCGCAGAGTCGGGAAAGTTCACGCTGGCGGAAGCGTGATTGATGGGCACCGGCCAGTCGTTGCCGGTTACGTTCCAGTAAAACTCGTCGTATTGATCGAAAAAGCGTGTGCCGTTGCGCACGCGATAGGCGATCTGCACGGTGCGTGTGGCATTTACGGCGTCAGGTAGAAATATCTGAGATCGCGGTACGCGCCAGAAGTTGACGATTCGTATTTCAGTTTGCTGCCGTTTTCGCCGGTGACGCTGATGATATTGAGGAAGAGTTCGTAGTTGACGCCGTTGGGACCGGGATACTCGATGGGGATGGTGCGATGAATACCGTGCCACTCGCCAACGAAATTCAGCGTGATGGTTTCGTTGACGAGGGCGCTGCCGTCTTGGTTGACGGTGATCGTGTCTTGCATGTTGGAGACGCGCCAGGATTTTGCGGTGGCGGGAGTGGCGAAAGCAAGGATGGCGGTGAAAATGAGGAATAAATAGGAACAACGACCACGGGGGCTAAAGCCTACATTCCTCCTTGACCCCTTACGCAGCGCTGAAGCGCCGCTCTTCCACGTTGCCGCACGCCATCTCATGGCGGTGAACATCGAGTCCTTACTACTTATCGTGCCAATCATCTTATCGCCCCGATCAATCGTCCCGATCATGGGATCAAAACTTTACCGCGACTGGCTCGCGGTCGGCTTCGGTGGTTTCGAAGAATTGGCGTGGCTGGAAGCCGAACATGCCGGCGAGAATGTTGGAGGGGAATGACTGAATCTTTGTATTCAGGTCGCGCACCACGGCGTTGTAATAGCGGCGGGCATTTTGGATGGAGTCTTCCGTCTGGCTGAGCGAGCCCTGGAGTTGCGTAAATTGTTCTGAGGCTTTCAGCTCGGGATAATTCTCGGCCACGGCGAACAAGCTTTTCAAGGCGCCCGTGAGTTGGTTTTCGGCTTCGGCTTTGCCTTCGGGCGTGGTCGCCTGCATGGCTTGCGAACGAAACTTGGCAATGTTTTCGAACGTGCCTTTTTCGTGCGCGGCATAGCCTTTAACGGTTTCAACCAGATTGGGAATGAGATCATGGCGGCGTTTGAGTTGCACATCAATGTCGGACCAGGCCGAGTCGCAGCGCACGCGCAACTGAACAAGGCCGTTGTAGATGCTGATCAGAAAGACGGCGATGACGACGAGGAGTATAAGAAGGATGATGCCGAACATGAGCTGGCTCCTTGGGGAATGCGAAGGATTGATCGCAAAATCTTAATCTCTAAAACAATGGACGTTAGCACAGGGAGGGCATGGGCGCAAACTGGGGTGGCGGGGTTATCTCGGTTGCTCCACGGCTCTGCACCAGGGCGATATTACGCCAGAGAACAATTGTGACCACCCTGATGTGCCGAACCGAAGTGATGGGCTGCATTCTTTTGCGGCTTCGCGGCTAGGAGCTTTTCTGTCGCAGCGAATTTGGCCTGGGAGGCTTACAAATGCTGAAAATGCTTGTCAAGGGGCTAGAAGGTGCCGAATTGAGTCAGGTGGTTGACGGGAAAGGAAATATGAAGTCCGCTAATGTGTCACATTTGACCTATGCAATATGATATAATGAGCTATCCTGTAAAACTTAGAACAATGACGGCAACGGCAGAAGTGCCTTGCGTGGTCAGCTTTATTGCGCGGGTAGGGATCCTTCGACTGCGTAAGTGCTTCGCATTTGCGAAGCACTTACTTCGCTCAGGATGACAAATTAATGTAGGACAGTTTAATGGGGTGACGGTCGCGGCCTTTTGGCCGCGATTTATTTGGGGCAAGAGTGAGGCGAGGATGAAAAACCGGAAGAACCTGGGATGTCTGATCAAGGGGACGAAAGAACGCGGAGCGTGGGCTGAGCTTTACTTTATGGTGCTGGCGATGAGCCAGGGCGTGTTGCGACGATGGAGATAGGGCTGAATGGGATCGAATCACTCTCAGCAGTCCAGCGTAAGGTCCAAAGGGTGTTCGGTAGGCTTACCAAAAACCAAAAATCAGGAAGCGAGCAAGGCTTCTTACTGCTGCGGGGCGAAGTAGCCTTTGCGGGCGCGGACTTGCAGATCTTTCTTCAGGGCGGAAATTTCGATGGAGCGGTAACGGCCGTCGGCGTCGAAGTCGGCCGGTTTGTAGGAGACGACATACTGGCTGCGCAACTCGTCTTCGATGGCGGCGAAAGAGCGCGTAATGTCCTTCATCTTGAAGGGAAAGAAGGCGCGTCCGCCGGTCGCTTCGGCGATTTGTTCGAGAACTCTATCGCCACGCAGAATTAAGCCACTGTCATCGGTAGAGATGGCGTAGATGATGACTTCGGAACGCTGCGCCATTTCGATAGCCTGGGCGCGGGAAACTTCGCTCTGATTATCTTCGCCGTCGCTGACCACGACGATTGCCTTGCGCGTGGGATGGTCGGGACGATCCTTCAGAAATTTTTCTTTGCAGGCGCGATAGATCGCGTCATATAACGCGGTGCCGCCGCCATCCTGAAGGCGGTGAATGCCTTCTGAGAGAAGCTGCACGTTGTCGGTGAAATCCTGCGTCATGTCGCTTTGCTTGTTGAAGCCGACGATAAAAGCTTTATCGAAGCCGGTGCGAATGGAGTGTTGCAGAAAGCTGGTGGCCGCATCCTGCTCGAAACTGAAGCGGCTGTGCACCGAGCCGCTTACGTCAATCAGCAGGCCGAGATGAAGCGGCAGATCGGTTTCGCGGCGAAAATTCAAAATCGATTGTGGCGGCTTGTGGTCGTCGAGAATGGAGAAATCGGCTTGATTCAAATCGCGAACAAATTTGCCGTGCTTGTCGGTCGCGATGAAAAGAACGTTGACTTCATCGACGCGCTTGCGAATGGTGAGCATCGCGCCGGCTTGAGGATCATCAGGGGATGCAGGATTCGCGTAAGCGGTTGGAGCCGAAATGCTGCTGGCGTAAGAAGTTGTGTAGGAATCCGACTGGGCGAATGCCGGGCAGGCCAGCACCAATGCGGCCAGCAGGGCCGCAATCCGAGCCACCAATGGCGTGTACTTCGTGCCCAAAAGGTCCAAAATTTGCACTCCAGCCCGGCCCAAAATGTACTTCCTATTCATTAGATGCACGCCAGATGCCGAAAGGCGGGCGGTCGTAGGCCATGCTATCCACTGACTGTAGAGGGAGGGAGAAAAAGCGCCAAGTTACAAAAGGAGCACACGTTTGGTCATGGATGAAAAAATCTTTGGAGAACCTGCGGGGCGTGAGGTGTAATTCTAAGAAGGTTGTAAGATGGTTCGTCGCGCTTCGGAAAACAAAAAAATAATCGGAGAAGAGGCCTCTATGAGATTGACACTTAAGAACATCCGTAGGACGGCAGCGTTGCTGCTTACATTGTGTCTCTCAACAGCGCCGCTATTCGCCGTGGTTGAGCAAGAACGCGTACAGGATGCCGGCGAGGTGATGAAGGATATCCTGAACATTCCGGATGATATTCCGCAGGACTTGCTCGACAAGGCGGAGTGCCTGGTGATTTTGCCTTCGGTGAAGAAGGGTGCGTTTGGTGTAGGGGGCAGCTATGGCCGCGGCGTGATGGTGTGCCGAAGCGGCGCTCATTACACCGGACCCTGGGGTCCGCCGGCTCTGTATGCGCTGGAAGGAATCAGTATTGGCTTTCAGTTGGGCGGACAGGCTACCGATTTCGTTTTGCTGGTGATGAATCCACGCGGGGCGCGCTCGCTGCTTTCGAGCAAAGTGAAGCTGGGCGCGGATGCATCGGCTGCGGCTGGGCCTAAAGGGCGCACTGCCGAAGGCGCTACTGACGTTGTTATGAACGCGGAAATTCTTTCCTACTCGCGTAATAAAGGATTGTTTGCGGGAATTTCGCTGGAAGGCTCGACGCTGCGCTCTGACGGCAATGCCAATGAAAAGCTTTATGGAAAAAAGTTGACCGCGAAGGAAATTATTGTCGATCGGAAAGTTGGCGTTCCGGCCTGCGCAAAGGACTTGGTTTCTTTGCTGGATGCGAAGTCGCCGAAGAATTTGTCGGAGCCGAAGTCGCTCGAGTAGCGTGGGAGCGTGGATCGATTTTCGGAGAAAGCCCCTTTTGTAGCGGGCGCAGTTCGGTTCTACAATGCAACGGAATAATTTGTGTCCCTGATCCTCAGAATCGTTGTCTTGCCAGCGCTGCTGCTTGGGGCAGTTCTGCTCTATGCCGCGTCCAAACCCGACATTTTTCGGGTAGAGCGTTCGCGAAATATTGAAGCGCCTCCGGAAAAAATCTTTGCTCTCATCAATGACTTCCATAACTGGCCGCGCTGGGCGCCGCAGGATCGGGAAGATGCAACCATGCACCGCACGTTCAGCGGAGCTGAACGTGGTGTGGGCGCTGTTTCGGAGTGGACGAGTTCGGGAAGCGCCGGCCGCGGACGGATGGCGATTATTGAATCGGCGCCCGGTCAAAAAGTTTCCGTCCAGGTTGATTTCGTAAAACCGCTTGCGGCGCACAATATCAACCAGTTCACGCTGCAACCCTCGGGCAGTACAACCCGCGTCACTTGGGGCATGCAGGGCACCAACCTTTTCATGATGAAGTTCATGAGTGTTTTTGTGAACATGGATCGCATGGCGGGCAAGCACTTTGAGTCCGGCCTGGAAGATCTGAAAGTAGCGGCTGAAAAATAACTTTCATGGCAGACAAACGCACACCCCAGGTTCTGATCCGATGCGCCTGGGCGCAAAGCGAGTTGATGATTCGCTATCACGATGAAGAATGGGGCGTGCCGGTGCATGACGACGGCAAGCTTTTTGAATTCCTTATCCTCGAAGGCGCGCAGGCGGGATTGAGTTGGGAGACGATTCTCAACAAGCGGGAAAATTACCGCGAGGCATTGGATGGCTTTGATGCGCAGCAAATCGCACGCTACGGCAAGAAGAAAATTGCGCAGTTGCTAAAGAATCCGGGAATCGTGCGCAACCGGCTGAAGATTGCGTCGGCGGTGCAAAATGCCCGTGCGCTGTTGCAGGTGCAAAAAGAATTCGGCGGCTTCGACCGCTACATTTGGCAATTTGTGAATGGGCGGCCGCAAGTGAATTTGCGGAACGCCCAGCATCCCGTCCCAGCGCGCACCGCGGAATCGGATGCGATGAGCAAGGACTTGAAAAAGCGCGGCTTCAACTTTGTGGGATCGACCATCTGCTATGCGTTCATGCAGGCCACAGGCTTGGTGGATGATCACGTGGAAAAATGCTTTCGCCGAACTGGCGCAATCAAGACTAAAGTGAAGTGATTGCTCACGGCGAAAAGATTGGTATTGCAAACAGGCCGCCAAGACGGGCGGCCTGAGCTTTATACGTTATTCGAGTTTCTGTTATTTGGAACCGATCACGCCGAAATAGCCATCGGTATTGTTCGGGCCGGCGGTAAAGAACAGCTGATTCTTCTGGCCGTTGGAAGCCGTACCTCCGCCGAATTCGATCCCCCAGAGGCCATTGATGGTTAATGCCTTGCCAGCAGAATTGGAAAGAGTTCCCAAGAGCTTTCCGGTGGTCAGGCTGTAGGCATTGATCGTTCCGGCGGTGACGTTGTTGGTGACCAGCAGAGCCTGGCTGAACGTCCCGAAGTTTGACGGAGCAATCGCGAACCCCCAGGGTTGGTTGAGCGGCGCGCCATGGGCGAGACGCTTCATTAAGGTTCCACTCTCGCTGAAGATATCGATGAATCCGCCCGAGCCTCCGGCAGTGCTGGCAAACGAAACGTATACCTTGCCAGCGATGTCCTGGATTCCAAAGGGAGCGAAGCCAGTGGGAATTTCAGGATCGGTGAACGAGCCCGTCAGGTTGAAGTTGCCGTCGTAGATATCCACCTTATTATTGGCGGCATCCGCGGCAAACAATGAGTTCCCCGAAGTCTTGCTGGTAATTGCCAACCCGGTGTAGACGGAACCTGCGCTCCTTACGCCAATCAAGGCAGCGGTGGGACTAAAGGATGACCATCCGCTGATGGTGCCATCGAGGGTGGCAAAAAGAAAAACGGAGGTCCAAGTGTCGATCTTGAATTCCTGCGAACCGTTGTAGACGATTCCGGTCGGAGTTCCCGCGCCTTTGCCGCTAGCGGGAGGAATGACAACCTGCAAACTCTGCGGGGTGCCCGTTCCATCATATAAAGTCGACCAGCCACTGGCTTCGTCACTGACCCAGAACGGATTGCCCGGACTGTAAGCAAGACCCCAGGCGTTTTTCAGCAGCGGATCGGTGTGTTTTGCCTTACCGGAAATATTGGAAGTTAGATAGCTGACTTGATATTGCGCCAGGGCCGCGCCGGAGGTTAGCGCCAGCAGAAGCCCGAGAGCGACCGAAAAAACGTAAGAGCGAGCGAATAAGCGATGCATACAATTCTCCTTAGTAGTTGAGTAAAGGGGCGGATCAGGGTTCAGATTTTGGGCAGACACCCTGGCAATCTTGCTTGGGTCACTGGGGCCAGCCAAGCATCGCCATCCTAGGCTGCGCGAGAAGGCGCATTGTCAGGGGATTGTCATCAGTTTGTACAATTGCTGTCAGGCAGGCATTAGAACACTTCCCAATTTTGTGTACGATACCGTACACAAGAGGGTAAACTTGCACCTGTGTTTGACGATCCCTCGATCACCGGGTTAACGGTCCAGGAGATATTGGACAGGTTCCACAAAGTCTTTGATCGAGAAATGACCGCCGAAGAACGCAGAATATTCTTTGTTGAGGCTCTCCCGCCGCTCCCACCTAAGCCCATAAATTCAAAACCTGTGCTTCCTAAAAGAGAAGTGTTCCAATAACGCATTGTCAGTACACGACCCGAGGCTTGGTAGTGTCCTACTTGCGGAAGCAAAAGCCTTTGACCGCAAAGGGCCGAAGTACCCGCAGAGGGCCCACGAAGAAAAAGCAGAGTCGAAAATTAGGACACAGCTCGACTTCCTGGCGGTTGCAAAGGCGCAGACCGTCCATTAATCTAGTGATCTCTTCAGTACGTGCCTTGTAGAGCCGGGATGGCGGAACTGGCAGACGCAGCGGACTCAAAATCCGCCGACCTTCGGGTCTTGGGGGTTCGACTCCCCCTCCCGGCACCACAGCCATCAATTTGTCGATAGCCAGCCAAAACGCTGTGTACTTACGCGAGATTCGCCAAACAGGTGAAATCGCCAAGTTTTTCAAACTGTACCATTAGCGAAACTCATCTCAGGTTGCCGATATTCGGTGATATGCTCAAGTTGTCGCTTCTAGCATCTTTCCGCCGTACCCCATTCTGGGAGTCGGTTCCTTGCGAAATCTGACAGCACTCAAGCTGCGCAAGGAGCTGTCATGGCCAACAAGCCTTCGTCCGTCCGCTCAATCACACTTTCCCGCTTTAAAGGCAACAGCGATGATATTGACGGGAATAAGCTGAGGAACAGAATTTTGCTTGGCCTTCCACGCAAGGAGCGTGACGCGGTTTTCTCCAAGCTAACTTCCGTGAGGTTGGAACTGCACTATCTGCTGCAAGAAGCGGGAGGGCAGATTAAGTACTGCTACTTTCCCAACACCATGATGGCGTCGGTTCTAAACGTCATGTCGGATGGCAAGAGCGTGGAAGTCGGACTGGCCGGCTGGGAAGGTTTCGTCGGATTACCATGCATTGCTGGATTTCGCAGCAGCGCAAGCCGGGTTGTAGCGCAGGCGCAAGGGACCGCCTATCGAATAAGCGCCAGCGATATGTGGAAGGCGGTTCGCACCTGTCCGCGGTTAACTGCTGCGTTGCTGCGGTATTCGCAAGAAGCGACGATGGAGGTCACACAGGTTGCGGCGTGCAACCGGCTGCACGAGGTTGACGAACGGCTGGCGCGATGGCTTCTGATGAGCCAGGACCGAATCATCCTGGATGTGCTGCCGCTGACCCAGGAGTTTCTGGCGCAGATGCTAGGAACGCGCCGCGCCAGCGTATCTGTAGCTGCCAGCATTCTGCAAAGAGCGGGCCTCATCCAATCCGTACGCGGCCAGGTGGCGATCGTGAACCGAAAGGGGTTGGAAGAAGCATCGTGTGAGTGTTACGGAGTGATCCAGAAGCAGATGGAGAAATGGCGGCAAGAATCCCAATAAGTTGCGCTATTTACAAAACCCTCACCATCCTCGCCTGAGCAAATCCCAAGCACCAGAACACGCTCAAACTGGTAACCGTGCAACAAATTGCATCTTGACGCTTCTCCACGAATGAATGATGATGACCGGAACGTTAGCAGTCCCCTGGCGCCTTCATCTTCTTCAGGCGCCGTTCTATCGGAGGTTGTTGTGCCATTTGCAGGGCGACAGGTGCGCGTATACGCGGACCGAAGCCGACCTGATTCCACTGACTATGCCTATCGTGAGAGCAAGATTTGCCCGTATCGCCAGCCTGGTGTCAGAGATTGGCATGCTGGCCGCAGCTTTGGTGCTTTTTTCTGCCGTGCCCGCATCGGCTCAAGATAAGAAATCGGCCGGCGACATCACACAGATTCAGCACATCGTTTTTATCGTCCGCGAAAATCGCAGCTTCGATCATTATTTCGGACTTTTCCCCGGAGCCGATGGCGCCAGCACCGCTCCGATTTCGAATGGCCAAACGATTAACCTGGGCCACGCTGTCGACGGCGAGCCACAGGACCTTTGCCACTCGCAGCCTTGCGCTCTGCTGGGCATGGACAATGGCAAAATGGACGGGTTCGATCTGCTGCTTGGCGGAAACAAAAATAACGAATTCATCTCCTACTCCCAGATGCAGCAGCAGGACATTCCGAACTACTGGACCTACGCGCAGAAATTTGTCCTTAGCGATCACATGTTTTCTTCGGGCTTTACCGACAGTTTTCCCAACCATCTTTTTACCGTGGGCGCTACATCCGATGGTGTAATCAATATTCCCTATCCTTCGCCGGACGATACCGCGGAGGATAATTACTACGCATGGGGCTGCGATACTTTTCCCGATGTAACCGTCCAGCAGATCGATGACAGCGGCAATATCAATGCAGTTTTTCCGTGTTTCAATTTTCCGGTTCTTCCGCAAAGCCTGAGCAACATTGGAGTGACCTGGAAGTACTACGCTGTGCCGGAAGATACGGTGGGCTACAACTTCTCCACGCTGGATGCGATCGACTACATTCGCAACGGGCCGTTGTGGGCAAGCAACGTAGTTTCCGATCTCAACTTCATCACCGATGCTCAGACCGGCAATCTGCCGCAAGTCACCTGGCTCACCACCGGCCGCCACACCACGGAGCATCCTCCGCAGAGCGTTTGCGACGGCGAAAATTGGACGGTGAATCAGATCAACGCCATCATGCAGGGGCCCGATTGGTCCTCCACCGCAATTTTTTTAATGTGGGATGACTTCGGCGGCTTCTATGACCACATTCCTCCGCCCGGCGAAGATCAGTTTGGATTGGGACCGCGCGTGCCGTTCATCATTATCTCTCCGTATGCCAGGCCGGGATACATTTCAGCGACCCAATACGAAGCATCGTCAGTTCTGAAGTTCATTGAAGAGCGTTTCGGATTGCCGCCCCTGACCGCAAGGGATGCCAATGCGAACGATACCACCGACAGCTTCAACTTCGATCAAACACCGAATCCTCCGGTCATTTTGACCCCGCGCACCTGTCCAGTTCCCGCCGCAGCTACGGTTAACTTCGGCCTTTGGAACGCGGTGGGCACTACGAGCAGTCCGTATGGTTTGGTTCTCTCCAACTGGGGCGCTTCTCCGATGACGATCAAAAGCACAACTGCGACCGCTGAATTTGCCGTCACCGGTGGGTGCAGAGCAAAAGTCGCGCCTGGAAGCTCGTGCACGCTAAATCTTGCCTTCACTCCGGCTGCTACCGGCACTCGCACCGGAACTCTCACGATTTTCGATACCGACACGAGCAGTCCGCAGACTGTAGAGCTGACTGGCGAGGCGACCGCGATCTCTCTTTCGCAATCGCCGGTAATTTTTGGCGGCAAGCTATCTACCGGCTTTCCCGCGCTCACTACCTTCGGCACCATCGTTACGAGCCAGATAAAACTCACGAATAAAGGAACCACGCCACTTTCGATTTCAAACATTGCGATCGGCGGCGAGTGGGGAAGCCAATACAGCCAAACCAACAACTGCATTGCGGTTTTTCAGCCCGGCCAGGGTTGCACTATTACCGCAGTCTTCAAACCGACGGTCTCGGGCTTCATTCCAGCGCCACTGACAATTACCAGCAACGATCCCGGGAGTCCGCAGATTCTCTATCTGCAAGGCGTAGGAGCGCAGGTTCATGTTCCCGCTACGGTCACTTTGGCCAATGCCAATATCGGTGCAACTACGACGAAGACTTTTGCGGTAACCAACGGCGGAAGCACCGCCCTGACCTTCGGCGGTTTTTCGACCTCGTGCTGGAACGAAACGGTGGGCATCTGCAACTACTACACGCAGACAAATACCTGCGGCACCAGCCTCGCGCCAAAGCGTTCCTGCAAGGTGACGGTTTCTTTTACTCCGGAGGTTGCCGGCAGCAGTCTGGGAAATTTATTCGTCATGGATAACGACAACACAAGTCCGCAACCGGTGAAACTGGTGGGCGCGGGAGTCTCGCCGGGCGGCCACGCGCAGTCAGCGGCGCCGAAAGAAAAAGATCACGACGACGACTAGGGAGTGCCGATCTGCGCGAGCAGGCCGCGTTTGCGCCTTTCCAGAATGAGCGAGCGAACTCTGCTTTCGTCGGCTGGAGGCCACATTTCATCCAGCGCTTGCCATGCCTGGTCTTCGCGGCCGCTGTAGAGATAGTTCAGCACCACAATTAAGACGCGCCTCACGGTTTCATGCTGGTCACCATATAGTTGCTGATGGAAGTCCGATGACCGGAACTTTTCCAGTGCAGCCGGAGTGAGTTCGCTGCGTGCCTTCGCAATCTTCTCGTCATATTCCGCAGTGAATTCATCGCTGATGTCTTTCAACTCGCTGCCATCGAGTCGTAGCCACACTTCGGGAAACACGGATTCAGTGTTTGAGAGCATGAACAGATCGAAAGCGCCGTCTCCGGTGTGAATGACAACACTGCCATCTGTCTGCTTGCGAAAGTACACCGGAACCTGATTCTGGATTTTACGCACGACCACAGGACTCTTGCCCAGGCTGAGGATCGTATATTCAAAGCAACAACCCTGGTTGCCAGTGTAGGTATCGAAGACTACATCCGGGACGCCGCTCTGGTTGATATCGTTGCCCGATATGTCGTCAATCCACAGCGACCAGCCTCGCGCAAAGATTGTATGCGAGCCACCGGAACGCGTGACTGAAGCGCGACATTGATCCGTCGCGGAGGCCTTCACCCCGGGAGAAATCTGCACGGAATATCCAGCGATTTGGTGAACGCGGTTGTATCCCTTTGAATTGGGGCATGACGACGCGGTTTGCGCGTGGCAGAGGGCGCAGGCTACTAGGGCGACGGTGAGAATGATTGGGAAAACAGGACGGATCATATACGGTCGGCTTGGATTCTAACATTCGGACCGTGCAGGAAAGACTGGAGGCACACGCGAGCCTACTGCGTGAGCTAGTCGCCCAGATCCTCCGGGATCGAGGTGATGACGACAAGAGCCACCGGCAACGGCCGAGACGCTTTTCCCGTCGCCGACGCATCGCGAAGGTTCACTTGCAGAACGCTGGTTCCTTCGTCATCGGTAATCAGGCTGGGCAAGCTCTCGTCGGGATCGACCGCGACGAGGCTCATCGCGACCGGATGATGAATGGGAGAAGCCAGGCGGCTGCGGTGAATCAACTCCTGGACCGGAAGTACGGTTGCAGGATTTCTGTCCGCGCGCACTGGCGTCAGAAGAACAAAGTCTCGTGGCTCCTTCCGTTTTTCACGCCAATTGCCGCTTTTTGGCATCACGGCATATCGCATGGTGTAGTATCCGGGCCGCAGCATCTGCGAGCGGTAGTCACGCACATATCTCTGAATCTCCAGAAAATGGATTACACCGATCAGTGAGCCTTGCTTGAGAGTCCCGTAGAGTACATCGTCGCCTGTACTGTCTGGTTCCGTGCGAACATATTTGGCCCAAAAAATCTCGCAGACCAGCTTTTTGTCGTCATCCGATTTTTCGAACACCCGATAACCGAGGGGCTGAAGCCGGCTCATCAAAGGAGCAGGAAGATCGGGCGAAGCCTGCGCCTTAACCCGCTGCATCGAGTAGGACACCGGTTCGTCTTCACATTGCGCCAGTGTTATTCCCCAGATGAGAAAAAGAACGATAGAGAAACTCAGCCAACGATATTTATACGGAGCGTTCCGCATCGAACGGAGCATTCGGAGCATGGATGCAAGATTACAAAATTCGGAGCGTCCGGACAAACAATTCTCTTGCCAAATGCAGAAACCAAAATGTGCGAAGAGCTACGAAGCCGGCACAATCGCGTCGGTTTCGGTTTTGGTTGCTACAGTAACGCGATCCCTGCCGCCCGATTTCGATTCATAAAGGCACTGATCGGCAATGGTGAAAAGATCGCCTGCGCTTGCGCCGTGATTGGGGAAGGCGGCAATCCCAATCGAAAGCGTGATGGGAGCAAGGGAGACGTTCCGATGGCGCAAAGCCAGGCTTTTAATTTCATGACGCAGGGCATCGGCTCGAGCGGCCGCATGTTGCACGGGAGAATCCGGCAGGATGATCGCGAACTCTTCCCCGCCCCAACGGCAAGCGACATCATCTCCACGGAAAAACTTGCGCAACAAATCGGCGACAGATTGAAGAACTAAATCGCCTGCGTCGTGGCCAAACGTGTCGTTAAACCGTTTGAAATGGTCGATGTCGAGGAAAAGCACGGAAAGAGACTGCTCCTTGCGCCGCGCGCGAATCAATTCCCGATCCAGCGACGCCTCCATGAAGCGGCGATTGAATAAGCCGGTAAGCGGATCGCGGATCGACTGGTCGCGAAGTTTTTCGCGCGATTGAAGACTGGCAAGCGAAAGAGCGATCTGCGCGGCGGCTGTGGTTCCCAGCCGCTGCCGGGCATTTTTCACGCCAGGCCGTTCGTGATCGGATGTGGGAAAGTGGAGTTGCAAAACGCCGAGTGTTTCTCCCTGACCCACCATGGGAAGGCAAATATATTCGCCAGCCGGCATTTCCGACAAATGTGCACAGGCTATTTTTTGCCCAGGATTGCTCCAGTGGGCTTGGCCGCGGCGAAGCGCCCAGCAGTCTTCCGGCGTAAATACGGGATGCCAGCCGTCGGAACTTCCCCACCAAATTGCGGACTCGACCAGGTTGCGCGAGGCCCGAAAGGTATACAGAGCTCCGGAAACAGCCTCGGGAAAAAGCTTTCGCGAGAACTCGCCCACCACCGCGCAGGCTTCCTCCGTGGTCGCACTGCATTCCAGCAGGCCGGCCATCTCGTTGAGCAGAGACATCTGGTCGGTCTGAAGCTCCAATTCTTTCACCAACCGATTCAGCGCTTCAGTGTGCTCCCGCTCAGCTTTCGAAGATCGAACTTGCTCGGAGATGTCCCTACAAATGATGAATGCGCCGCGCACCTCGCCGCCGATCGTGAGCGGAACGCCTTGCAGTTCCAGATCGAAGCACTTGTCTGCATTACAGTGCTTCTGTGTCGTTTGCCAGAGCGCGCGACCACTAATAACCTGGGTCGACCAGGAGGAACCTTCCGTGGGGTTCTTCTGAAACAAAACGGAGTCCACGTTGGAACCTATAAGCTCGGTCTGTTCATGCCGGAAAAATTTCGTGAAAGACGGATTGGCCATTTCCATGGTGCCGGTTGGGCTCACGACCGCAATACCCAAAGGACTGTTTTCAATCAGCGCATGCAAGTAGGTGGTGCGCTCGTGGAGGTCTTCTCCAATCTTGTGGCGTTCTGTGACGGCCGATCCCACAATTAACCCCGTAGCCGACACTACAAGCATGAGAATTCCGATTCGATCGAGCAACGCGGAGGGCGGCGGAAACAGGTGCATGGCGAGGACGATACCGAAGTTAAGCGCAAGAATGCCGGTAACCACGCGCCGGATTCCCTGCCGCATTGCCATCCACAAGATGGGAATAAAGCTCAGATACAAAAGCTCCTGGTTGCTCCATCGAGGGCCAAACATAACCCAGAGCGCAGTCAGCAGGGAAAGAATCTCACCGATAGCCTCCAGTAGTGAACCAACACCTATGTCGAGGTGCATCGGCTTAAGGCGCGATTGCGCCTGCCGCATAAGATCCGCTTTTGATTGTTTCAGCCGGATACGGGGAAGGATATGAATCAGTACAAAAGGAGCCAATCCGACGAGGCCAATTTCATCTCCTATAAACCAATTCACGGATGAAGACCAGAAATCGCGCCACGGGATCGAATGATCCACCACCAGAGATGCAACGCCGGTCGCGGTTGCCGCCAGGGCCGCTAGCGTAACAACGAAGACATATAAAGTTACATCCCGCCCACGACGCAAGGTTGAATCAATCTTCAACGGTCCGCGCAAAACAATCGCGGCTGAGGCGTAGATGACCGCAACGATGACCGCA
Organism: Candidatus Aquilonibacter sp.; assembly: GCA_035486715.1. GTDB lineage: Bacteria > Acidobacteriota > Terriglobia > Terriglobales > Acidobacteriaceae > Sulfotelmatobacter. The sequence continues at coordinate 103,942 of DATHMV010000056.1, read as the reverse complement.
CCCAGGGTTTCACCGTAAGACAAAATAGGTTGATGGTATATAACGACACCGGCCAGCGAGTCGGCGAAGGCGAACAGGATCGCATACCATGGGCTGACGTCAAGCAAGAGCGCCAAAGCCAGTCCGTTTGCCGGATACCAAGCGGTTACACCGAGATGAGAAATAAAGATGGTTTGGGGGAGGGCTAGAACGAGATACATCCAGACAAACATCATGGACAGCAGCACGTGGCGGATGATCAGATTTCTATTTTGCGCAACACCCACCCTAAGTTTGGTACCCCAGCGGTTGAAACGATCCAAGCTGGAGCGGTTCAAGGTCGTGATGCCTATTGTCGGTACGGGCTGCATGATTGTTTACTCTTTGTGTAATAGCACACTACGATAGTTACTTCGTGTTACTAACTTCGATTACATTCTTGCGATTGTGGGTGTACTGGGGGACATGTACTCTCGGTACATGAAGTTCACCCCCAAAGCCGGCGTGCTGGTCCAGAACCTGAGATTGGTTCATCGCGTCCTTCCTTTGGAACCCAAAAAGAGGAATGTTATGAAATCAATCCTGGCTTTTACGCTCGCCTTATTCGCAATGGTACAAATGTCGGCCGCCAAAGAGTTGCCGGATGCGCCCAGCGCCATCGCCCCAGTCAGTTCCAGCTTGGAATCGACGGCGTCAGTATCGGCGATAGCCACCCCGACGGCGGCGCGCTTTGAAACCCACATTATGGACAAGAAGTTCATGAGCCTGGCCGTAATCACCACCGGCAGCACCTTCGCCGATTCGTACACTACGTTATTTGCCCGCGAAAACTGGCTGGCCCACAAGACCGGCGTTTGCAATATGGAAGTGGAATCGGCTTATCTCTACGGAACGCATCCCACCGTCGCTCGGACTTATGCCGTGGCTACCGTAAAGAGCGCGACTTCGATCTTCGCCGCCTACTATCTCCGCAAACATCACAGCAGGCTGTGGTCCTTGCCGTTAATCGCAACCTCTGCAAGCAGCATGCAGGGCGTAACGCAGAACATGGTGAACTGCAATTAGGCCCTGCACGCTTCAAGCGGTCGATCTACTGCACAGCGAGAGTCAAAGGCACAGAATGTTTCAGACTTCCGGAAGTACCAGTGGCCGATACCGTATAGCTGCCAGCGGGGGTTCCGGTTTGAGACTGAGACGAAGACTGGGGAGCAATGCCTGTACCACCGGCGCACGCCGACATGAAAATCAGGCCGGCAATCACCAGAGCAAGCAGAATTAAAGCAGGAACCTTCTTCGAGCGCTTCTTCGATCCCGCAAAGACCACCCCAAATAATCCCAGCCCCTGCAACTGTATCAAGACTGCAAAAGCAGCGTAGTTCTTAGGTAAGTTGCCCGGAATCGCCTGCGATACCGAAGCCGTGGTTGAAACCGTCAACGTTACGGTCGTCGGGTTCGCCCCCGGAGTCAACGTGCTGGGGGAAAATTTACAGGTAGCTTCTGTGGGCAATCCACTGCAGCTCAATTGAACGGCATTTGGAAAACTGCCACCAAGGGGAGTGACAGTCAAAGTGTAAGTGGCTGTTGCGCCATCTTGAATACTGTCGCTCGTCGTAGAGCTCGACACGCTAAAATCAAGCCCTGTACCGCTCAGACTCACAGTTTGTGGGCTGCCTGCGCTGTTGCTGATGGTCAAGGTACCGGCGCGCGAACCGGAGACAGATGGTGAAAATTTGACTGTTACCGAACATGTGCCTCCATTCGCGGCAATCGTGGTGCAATTATTGGTTTGGGTAAAGTCCCCGGTGATGGCGACGTTGGAAATCGTCACTGCCGATGTGGTGGCATTCGTGATTGTAATGGCCTGGCCGTTACTGGTTGAAGCAAGCGCCTGACCGGTGAAGCTCAACGATGCCGGAGCCAGCGAAATCCCCAGCGCCAATTCACCCATTCCGGTAAGAGCGAGGGTTTGCGGGCTGGTTACAGCATCATCGGTCAAGGTAAGCACACCGTTGCGCGCGCCCGTGACCGTGGGAGTAAAGGTGACCTGGATCTGGCAGCTGGAGCTGGCGGCCAGAGAACTTCCGCAATTATTCGTTTGCGAAAAATCTCCAGCAACCTGGATGCTGCTAATGTTCAGGGTTGCGTTGCCATTATTGGACACGCTAACCGTTTGCTGCGCGCTCGCAGTTCCAACTGGGAGCGCGGTGAATGTCAGGCTGCCGGGAACAAGCGCAACCACCGCGCCCGTGCCGGTGCCGCTCAGATTAATCACGTGAGGGGATCCAGCAGCATCGTCCACAATCGAAACAGAGCCGGAGTCAGGCCCAACCACAGTGGGCGTAAACGTTACGGACATGGTGCAGGTGCCGGCTGCCGGCACACTGCTGCCGCAATCGTTGGTTTGCGAAAAATCTCCCGTGGCTGTAATCGAAGCAATGGTGAGTGCAGCGCTGCCCATGTTGCGAACCAGCACGGTTTGCGAAGAGCTAGCCGTGCTCAGCGACTGCGATGCATATTCCAGGCTGAAGGGCGAAGCGGATACAGCTGCCGTGGTAGCCGTACCGATCTTGGCGAGGAACACGTCTGTGTTACCGCCGAGAATTCCCTGGAAACTTCCCTGCGTTACCGGAAAGTCGATTGAATCCGTTGTACCTGTGACATATATGTTGCCCGTGGTATCCATTGCCATTGCCGCGGATAGATTGTTGCCGCTTCCGCCGAGATAGGTGGCGAAAAGCTCGGAGCCGGCCACGGGATCAATCTCGACCAGCAATATATCCTGATCTCCGGGCGCGTATTGCGAGCCCTCGCTGGAGAAGCCCTCAATTCCGTTGACGATCTGGAAAGTAGTGCTGTCTGTGGAAGCCAGGATGTACGCATCGTCCGAGGCATCGAGCGAAATTGCCGATGGGCTGGATAGATTGTATGGACCCAGGAACGTCGAATAAAGCAACGTCGAAGCGATGCCATCAAACTTAGTTACGAACGCATATTCGCAATTCTGGCTATACGTCGAAGGGTCGCAGATGCTGGTAGTGGTAATCGGAAAGGTGCCGTCGCTAAGGGCGCTGCCTGTGACGTAAGCATATCCCAGGCTATCCACGACAATTCCAGCGGCAGAAGTCAAAACTCCGCTCGATTCGTAGAAGTATGTCGAGTATGTCAGGGTTCCCGAACTGCTGAACTTGCTTACGAAACTGACCGTGCTGTCCTGCGCGGTTGTATTGGTTGTCTGATATGCGCTTCCGGTGGTAGGAAAATTGTAGGTGTTCGTAGTACCAGTTACGTAAGCGTTTCCAGTGCTATCAAGAGCCAGCGCTGTGATTCCGCTGTAGGGGGAGGGCCAACACGGCGTGCCGCAGTTGTAAGGGACATTGGAATTGCCGGCAAAATACGTGGAATAGATCAGCTGCGAACCGCTCGGATTGAATTTGCTGATAAACCCGTAATTCCCATACAAGCCACCACCGTTCGCGGAAGCTGTGGATTGATAAGCGTTGGCCACTGGAAAGTTAGTGGAGCTTGTGTTGCCCGCAATAAGAATGTTGGATGAACTGTCGAGAGCGATGCTCGCGGGAAGATCCGAGCCGTTGCCTCCAAAATAAGTCGAATACAGCAGCGACGAACCATCCGCCGATATTTGCGTGATGAAGGCATTGAACGCCCCGGGATAGACGCTTTGGTATGCATTTACTACGGGAAAATTACTCGAGGCAGTGCCGCCGGTTACAAATACTTCATTTGCGCCATCAAGAGCAAGGGCGAAGCCGTAGTCGTCGCTGTTGCCGCCTAAGTAATCGGCATAGATGAGAGTTGAACCGGTGGCGTCAAGCTTGGCCACAAATACATGGGTCTGGCCTGCTGGAAGCGATCCGAGCACGGCGAGCGGGAAATCAGTTGAGTCGGTATAGCCGGCGACGTAGATATTTCCAGTTGTGTCGACGGCAATGCCGGTGGGTTGATCATCACCACTTCCGCCCAAGTAAGTCGCATAGTCCAGAACAGGGTCGATAACTGTGGTCTTGGTTGGGTCTAACGAAGAAAGGCGAAAACCGACGTGCGTCGAATCCCTCATCACATATTCGCCTTGCACAGGAACACGCGTTCCATTGAATTCCTGGTAAATCGTCGGAGTCTGGAAGTGAAGCTCGCCGTTACCCGTGTTCAAAACCAGATTGCCCTGCGAATCAACCGTGGTGCTGATGGCGCCGTTGATTTCGAATTGGATTTGGTTCGGGTTCGCTCCCGGGGAAACCGCGAAATCGTATTCAAGCTGGCGATGGTTCCCGTAGTAAACCAGATCGATGCCGGGATAAACATTGTGATATCGAACCTTGGCGTAGGTGGAGACATTGGTGACCCACTTCGTACGGTCGTTGCCGATGAAATAATTGATCTTGCCTGGTTGAGGATCTTCTCCCGTAACCGCCGGATTCGCGGCGGAGCCTACGAGGCTGAATTGCAGCGTGGTTGGGGGTTGCGCGGACACAGCAGCGGCTTTGTTCGTAACCGGCTGACGGGCTGAACCTGACGCTGGACGAAGCGTAAGCGTCATGCCGTTGGCAGTGAGAAATGCCGTATAGCCCTTGCCGCGAGATAAAAACTTGACTGGGCCCGCAGTCTGTCCCTGGTTCGCTTCGAATGTCAAAGGCAACGAACCGCTGTAAGCCGCTGCGCGTGGTGAAGGCGAGGCGGCGATGCTCGATTGCGCCTCGGCTTGCGAGCCCGAGAAACCAGCACTGCCAGTCATGATTGCCAGAAGAATTATTGCCAGAGATTTGATTCGCATTTCAGTTTTATCCCCCAAGATAAACTTTCTGTGCGCAGCATCGGTACCGTTACGTTTGTTCCTCACGGTGCCGAGTTGCTTGAGCATCACTGGGGAATATGCATGGCTCGTGCCGAACTGCGGCAGGTCCATAAATGCTACTAACTATTGTTATTGGTTGGATTTACAACTAATGCGATGAAATTTAATATCGGAGTGGACTTATCGATTCTGTCTAACTTTCAGACTGGTGTCTGGTTACTGAACGCTTATCGATGGAGTGAAGATATTGTTCAGGTCCGGCGAGGTAGTTCCGTCTGACGACGAAGTAACGTTCCCACTGTGTTGGGCGATCAACAGTTGTTGTATGGCCTCGGCACGTACTGGCTTGGAAAACAGATAACCCTGTGCCATCTCACAGCCGATATGTTTGAGTAACTCGACCTGCTCCTGGGTTTCAACTCCTTCGGCGATGACCTTCAAGCCAAGATTGTGCGCGAGCATGACCACGATACGCACAATTTCGTGCGTCTCAAGGTCGCTATCCATGCGAGAGATGAAAGCGCGGTCGATCTTTAAAATGTCGACCGGGAAACGCTGCAGGCGGCTGAGAGAAGAGTAGCCGGTTCCAAAGTCATCGATACTCAGGCGAGCGCCCAAGCTTTTGAGCTCGGCAAGCACAACGGTCGATCTTGCAGCATCGGCCATCGCGATCGTCTCGGTGATCTCCAGATCAAGGCTGCTGGACTTGAGTCCGGTTTCATAAAGAATTTGCTTGATTTCGAAAGCCAGTTCCGGCTGGGCAAATTGCCGGGGAGTTATGTTGATCCCGATACTAAGCGGCGGATCTAAAGGAAAACGCTCCTGCCATAATTTGACCTGCCGGCAAGCTTCCTGAAGCAGTTGACGGTTGATGGGCAGGATAAGTCCGGTTTCGTCGGCGACAGTGATGAAATCGCCCGGCATTACGAGCCCTTCCGGCCTTTGCCAGCGGCTAAGCGCTTCAAACCCAACAATCCTGCCGTTTCGCAAAGATACTACCGGTTGGTAATAAACCTGGAACTCGCCCAACTCGAGCGCCCTGCGAAGATCCGTTTCAAGCTGCATGCGTTTTACAGCCTGCGCATGCATACCATTATCGAATACCTCACAATGCGCTTTGCCTGTATGCTTGGCGCGATACATGGCGATTTCCGCGTCGCGCAATACGTCTTGCGCCTCGCCGCCCTGGTCGTCGCCAAACACGATGCCGATGCTGGCAGTGACTACGATCTCGTGGCCATCCACATCAAATGGGACAGCTAGCTTTCCCTGAATTTGTTCCGCCATGCGAACTGCGTCGCTTGGAACACGAAGATCTTCAGCCAGCACGGCAAACTCGTCGCCTCCAGGCCGCGCTAACGTGCCGTTAAATGTGATAGGTTTTCCGGCTACATCCTGATTCGTGTTCGCAACCTCTTCGGAAAAAGCGGCTAATCGTTGAGCAACCTGTAGCAAGAGAGCATCGCCGGCAGAGTGGCCCAGGCTGTCGTTAACGACTTTGAATTCGTCAATGTCGATGAGCAGTACGGCAAACTTGAGTCCGGCATGGCGGCGAGAGCTCGAAATCGCATGCCCCAACCTGTCAAGAAATAAGACCCGGTTGGGAAGATTCGTGAGATCGTCATAGAATGCGTGGCGTGCCAACATCTCCTCGGCGCGCTTTCGCTCGGTGATGTCCCGATTGATGATGACCAATCCGTCTTTGGTACCGTCAGCATTGCAAATCACGTTGCTGGTGGATTCGAGCACCCGCCATGTGCCGTCTTTGTGACGGATGCGGTATTCGAGCCGCTCTCCGCGGCCGGTGACTTTGGCTTTTTCCGCGGCTTCAATCACACGCGCGCGATCGGCGGGATGAACCTGTTCGAGCGAAGATGTAGCCTTCAATTCTTCCGGGCAATATCCTAATAATTTCTGATATGCGGGGCTGATATAAACGCGCCGGCCGTCCGCATTCACCACGGCTATCATGTCAGCGGCATTTTCTGTAATGAGCTGGAAGAGGCGGTCGCGCGCGGAAAGCTGGCGGCGCATGCGCACAAGCTGCATATGCTGGTAAACAGTATAGATATCGAACAGCAGAACCAGAGCGGCGAGTCCACGCACCCATTCTTTCAGGTTGACCGAATAGGCATCATCGATGCGAACACGAAAATGTTGATAGGTAAGGGTAAATATGCCGAGAGTAAGCGCCAGGGTAACAGCAACGGCGAAGCCCCACAACCACCACTCGCGCCCTTCCACCTGGCGCAAGCGGAGGAGCGATGGCTCCGACCCGCCGGTGAATTCTTGCCCAGTTTTTTTCATGGCCAGAAAGCCGGACAAGGATAATAGGGAGGGCTTGTCGGGCGTCAATCTATCTGTTGTTGCTGTGAGACTGCTTTATGTTAGTTGGACGCCAGCCAGGACTGCACCGCCGCGTAAACGTTCAGCCGCCCATTGCCCATCCCAGAGGATGAAATCTCGAGGGCGTGAGCAATTGCCGCCGCAGCGCTTTGCTGATTCACGCTGGCTGAGACATCGACGAGTAATGCTGCCGTGCCCGAAACAAATGGTGCGCTGAAAGAGGTTCCCCATCCCGCTGAATACGTACCGTACGGGTAAGTCGAGATAACTCCCTCACCGGGCGCCGCAACCCACACATCCGAACCGTAGTTAGAAAAGCTGGAGCGAGTATCGTAATCGGTGGTCGAGGCAACACCCATCACTGCGCTTAACGCCGCAGGATATACGCTGATGTCCTCGCCGCTGTTTCCTGCGGAAGCGACACAGATGATCCCTTTGCCGTTGGCATAAGTGATGGCATTTGCCATTGCCTGCGAATAGGAGCCGAGGCTGAAGCTCATGCTGATCACTTTCCCGCCATTTTTAGCCGCGTAGTAGGTAGCCTGAATAATGTTGGAAAGATAACCAGTTCCATCAGCAGAAAAAGCCTTCAATGGCATGATCTTGGCAGTGGGCGCAACGAGGTGAACGATGCCGGCAGTCATAGTGCCATGCCCGAACGCGCTGTAAGGCCCGCCATCCAATACTGCGGCCGTGGATTCATTTAAAACCGCAACTGTGGATGAGTTCACAATCGCGGGCGCAGGAGACCCGCCGTCCAGCACCGCAGCTGTCGATTCGTTGACATCGCCCATTTCGCTTCCACTGGGCGTATCGTTGATGAAGTTATAGCCCTGCACAAGCACGGGCACTAATGCCGGATGCTGCGTATCTACGCCGGTGTCGATCATCGCCACTGTTCCGGCACCGGTGACCGCAAATGCGCCCTGAGCTTCTTGTACCTGGACGATGGCGGAAGCCGGTTGATTCGCGTACCCATCCCAGACTGCGGCGCCATAATAAGGAAGCGGTGTCTCATCCGACAACGACTCGGGAATAGGGCCGACCGTTGCCTCAACCAAAGAAAGTTGCTGGTCGGCTTCTGCATCGACAATCCCGATTTGATTGAGCAATAACGACAGAATGGAATTTAGCGGGAGTGGATCGTTGATCGTGATTAAAAACAGCTCGCCGGAGGGATCTCCCAGGTTGAGCGAGACGTTGCAATTAAGAATTAGGCAAGTGGTCTTGACCCCCGCTACTCCGAGTGTATCGCGTACAATGACTCGCTGTTGAGAAAACGCCTGCGGTAGCGCGGTCAAGATCAGAAGCAGCAGTATCCAACACGATCGTTTCATATAACCTCCCAAAAAGCCTACCGGGTTCCTGGGCAGAACCATTGACCTATAGGAGATTTCAACACCACTTAAGTGCCATCTCAAGTTACGAAGTTTTAATCCTCGTGTTACCTAGGTTATGCCTCAACCAGACCCCTAATACTCTCTCCGTTCGGCACTGGTACAACGATCTTTCGATTATCGGGAATGCCAAATACAAGTTGTAAGTGATCTGCCGCGGTAAGGCCAAAGTCAAACTCGCCAACATCATTTGTCTTGCTTTGCGACAAAGTATCTCCCTTGTATAGCAAGCTTACGGGAATGCCACTCATCCCATGGTCAGGCTTCGCGGAATCGAGCAGTTGGCCGATCAAGACCATGGATTCTGATCCCGGTTTTGGCTGCATGCGCATATCGATGCATACGGTGCCTGATTGGTAAAGCAGTTGCCTGACGACCGAGGCGGTGCTTCGTACTCCAGCCGTGATCGGCTGCAAAGCGCTGTCGAAGAGAAGGCGGGCAAGCTCGAATCTGCCTTCTTGAACCGGCTGCTGACTTTGCGACAAAAAGCTTGATTTTACGGACTCTAATGCCCATGCCGGAGGTTCGCAACTTGCTTCATGATGCGCAAAGTTCACGACCTGTTTCCATGTGTCAAACGTCTTTTTGCACATGACGCATCCACGATCCAGGTGTTGGCCCATTTGTATGCTCCCATTCCCGCTCCCGACACCACGAACAAAGTCAATCCAAGCGTCAATCGAATAATGTTCCATAGCCCTTCCTCACCGTGAACTTGAGTTGTTAATCTAGTGAATAAGAGTAAAAAGGATCTTAAAAAATATAGGCTGCAAAATAAATAACCAAGTAAGGTTACCAGGCAGTTACTTGCCTACTAAGGAGAACGGAGCCCAATAGTAGGGATGTGGATAACGTTGCCGCAAATCGATTGTGGCCTGCCGCAAGGCTTCGGTTTTGTCTACGCAGCTATTCAAGCGCTCATAGAAAAATGCCATAAACTCAGCGGTGCTCCGGTCCTGCACATCCCAAAGAGTCAGTAGCGTTGTCTGCGCGCCAGCATAAATAAGTCCGCGAAGAAGGCCCAGCAGTTCGTCCCCATCTCGTACTACGCTCAGCCCAGTCGTACATCCGCTAAGTGTAATTAACTCGGCGGGCAGCCTCATTTGATAAAGATCGTAAAGACTCAAGATGCCATCCCCGAGCCGAATTCCGGAGAACATCGGGTTATCCTGGCGGAAGAAGCCATGGGTCGCAATGTGAATCAGGCGGGCATGCTCACCTTTTGCCTGCAACACACTTGCAGTAGCAGCTTCACCGACGAACAGATCGGACTCAGGAATCGCTGCTGCCACGGCCCGAACTTCGTCGGAAACAAACGGCGCGTGTTCATCCGGGACGCCGAGCACGAGAGACCGTCCAGCACGGTTTGTGGAGCGCAAATGACAAAGCGCGAAAATGGTCGCGCTGGGCGCGTAGGATATACGAAAATCGTCGATCAGATGCTTTTTACCATCGAATAGCGCTTGAAATGGCAGCGAGTGAAGCGTTCCATGGGGCACGATTAGCAGATGATCTCCCTGGAGCAAATTTCTGACAGGCGCAATAATAGCTTCATAAAGTTCTTTCAAATGCCGCTGCGTGGTTTGTTGAAGAGACTTACCAAATGATTCGATGTATTGTGGCCCCAGCCGAAATTTTGAGAGCTGAAAGTGCAATCTTGCTACCAAATCGTTGACTCGTGCAACGGGAGCAATGGGAAGGATTTCGAGCGAGTTGATACGCAGCACGACGACAACGAGTTGCTCTCGAATTTGAAAATATTCCAGGAGCGTAGATTCCGGTGAAAGCACGGATCGAATTTCATCAAGCGTAGCCGCCTTGGGAGAAACAAGACCCGCCGATTCTGCAATTGGCAGCGGTATCTCGCGCACAGCCCCAAGAAGCTCGCGTTCCCGCTTTCGAATCTCCACCTGAATCGTTGCTGCGCGTTGTGAGGAACCTTTGCCCTCACCCAATTGTTCGGCCTCATATTGACTGGTGAACCAATTGATCTCGGCGCGGAGATTTTGTATTTTGCGGCTCAGACTGGAATCCAAAGCGATATCCATTCGAAATTCCGATTTCGAATTGAACATTAAATCGCGCAGACTCCGCGATTTCGATTGCTCGATGTGCTCAAAGGCGTCTTCCAGACGCCGGCGCGGCGGGCCGTTCAAACACAGCTCCACCAATTCCTCATAAAGCACAAGCCGGTTCTTCATGAACGAAATTCTGAGTTCTTCCCGGTTGAGACCGCTCCGCAGCGTTTCCAAAATATGCCGCGCCTCTTCATAACTTTGGTGGGCTTGCTCCGGAAGGGCTAAAGCCACACGGACGCGCCCCATTAAGTGATGTGCCTGGCAACGTAGAATGGGGAACTCGATATTTTGGAGCCGTTTCAGGGCGGCTCCGCAGTGCCGCCGTGCGGATGCAGGATCGTTTTTTTGCAGGAAGAGTTGAGCAAGTAGCAGGTGGCACTGAATCAGACTGTATCGAATCCTTGATTTTCGAAACACCTTCAGCGCCGCAAGGCAGAGCCGCTGCGCTTCTGCATGGTGCCCTTGCTCGCATAAAATAATAGCCCGGTAGAGGTCCATCCGCGAGCACCATAGCGGGTTCCCTTCACGAGAAAACATTTTTCTGGCTTTTGCAAAAAGATCTAACGCGGGCGCAGCCTGGTTTTGTTGCCAGGTTGCCAGCGCAAGATTCGCCAGTGATTTTCCACCTTCGTAGCCCATGCCCAGTTTGCGAAAATCTTCCGCGGCTTGTCTTGCCATTTCCTGGGCATCGGCACTCTGGTTCACTTCCAAATATATTTCCGATAAGTCCAGCTGGCAGAGCGCGACATGATATTTGTCATTCGTTTTGCTGCACAGTTCGCGCGTGGAACGAAGTATCTCAATAGCGCGGTCGTGTTCCCCTTGCAAATAATAGAGAGAAGCCATGTTGTAATCTGCCTGCGCCAGCAGCACATGCATTCCATGTTTTTGCGCAAATTGGCGGGCTTCTTTATGAACTGTAAGAGCCCGGGAAAAATCGTTGAGCAGGACAAAACACGTCGCGACATTGTGAAGCGCAACTGCGAGAGCTTCGGGATCTTTTTCTGGGTCGGAACGAAAAATCCGCCAGGCATGTTGATAATGGTCGAGAGCCTCGGCATACTGGCCCTGGCGCTGAAAAATATTGCCGGCATTTAAATCCACTCGCGCCGCGCGCCACTCGTTATGCTCTTCGAGAAAAATTCGGCGAGCTTGTTCAGCAGCAGATAGTGCGCGCCGATACCTGCCGGCGAGGATCAGCGGCTGAATGGAAGCGCTTAAAGTGCGCGCTAATTCTTCCTTATTTTCCAGGCCGGCAAATACTTCGCTGGCTCTGGTGTGATATCGAATGGCAGATTTGTTATTTCCCGAGAGATGGAGGGCATTCCCCATGGTACGGAGACTTTCGGCCACTGCGGACTTATCGCGAAGTTTCCGCGCAATGATGACGGCAATTTCAGCAAGGATGATCGTTGGCCCGGCATCGATCTTGGCGCGCTCACGAACTGAATCGGCCAGCCACGAAACTACATCCGGGCGGATCAGTTCCCCATGCTTGGATAAAAACTTATTTTGTGCGGCTTTGTTTTTGAGTTCGTAAAGCTGTGCGAGCAACCCTTGTGAGACGACCGGACTTCGAGCAGTAGCGGACGACGTGGGCACCCGATTTTACTCCCCTATTCTCTCCAGCAGCACGCGCAGTTTCTCGAGGCAGCGTTTTCGAATAAAGCCGACGGAACCGAGCGCAATACCCAAATCTTTTGCGACACTTTCATAAGGCCGCGCCGGCATATCGAAAAAAAGCATTTGAACGAGCTTCTGACAACGAGGCGCCAATTCCAATAAAGCTTCCCGCACCATTTGTTCCCGCTGAACCTGCGCAATCAGGTCCTCTGGCTCTGTCATCGATTCCTGCGAGGCCGAATCATCGAGTTCTGTCTCACCGTGGCGCAGTTGTGCTTGCTTCTTGTGAAAGCATTTGTTCCGAGTGACCTGAATGAGCCACCCCGCCAAGGCATTGGGCTCACGCAAGCGCGGTAATTCGTTCAATAGATCGAGACAAACCGTCTGAAAAATATCGGCGGAGTCTTCCTGTGAAAAACCGAAACGAACAGGAATTGAATAAATAAGATTTTTGTATTTTTCGACCAGCGTCGACCACGCAGCTTCGCCTCCTTGCAAACATTCCTTGACCAGAGTGGCATCGGAGAATTGATTTGTACGAACTTTTTTAGTTTTCCCCGGGGCCGGTTTCATGGTTAGTGGGCTGCCGATCTGGAAAGGAAAAGTTCGGGAGAGTTCCAAAGAGTATGTGGATCGAGGAGGGCGGGCTTTAAATTTTGCACATCGTTTTTCGCTCCCACCAGAATGTCGGGGCTCGCCAAGCAAACGATGGGCAATTCTTCCGCCAGTATTTCCTGCACTCGGTCATACAGCGCTTTGCGCTTCTCGGGCTTGAGTGTCGAAAGTTGATCTTGCATGAGCCGATCTATCTCCGCTTCCCATCTGGTGGCGGGGTGCGATTCACCGAGATCCCAGACGTGGTCGTTGCCTGAGGACATCCACACATTCATCTCAGCGCTGGGATCGACATCGCCCGCGCCTAAACCGAGCACCGCGGCTTCGTAGTCATGCGTCTGGAAGATGCGATCAAGCATGGAGTGGAACTCGAGCGGCACTACCTGAACCTGAATCCCAAGATCGTTTAAATCGGCTTGAATCATCGTCGCCATCTTCGTGCGCTGAACATTGGAGGCGCTGGTAATGATGGTGAACTCCACAGGAATGCCTGAGCGATCCAGCAAAGTATTGCCGGCTTTCCACGAAAATCCATCCGCTTTAAGGAGCTTCTTTGCTTCTTCCAAGGAGCGGGCTGGATGTGCAATCGAAGTATTTGCCCAGAAGTTATTGGCCGGCGTTACTGGAGTCCATAAAGGTGTGCCGCGGCCGCGGTATACAACGCGTGTCATAGCTTCGCGATCGATGCTCAAGGAAACAGCCTGACGAAATTTCACGTCGCGAAACCATAATTGTTTTTGTGATAGCTGTGCCGGCAGAGAACTATTCAGGTTGAACAACAGGAAATTGAATTCGAGACTGGAGCCAATATCTTCGAGATGAAATTCCTGACTCTGGCTCTTTTGCAGGACCAGATAGTCTTCAGCGCTTAACCTGTTGATAATGTCCGTATCTCCAGCCTGAAAGCGGATCGCTTCCGCATCAGCATTCGCGACGAAAAGGAAAGTAATCTCGTCCAGATAAGGCAGGCGATTCCCGGATTTGTCGATCTTCCAGTAATAAGGGTTGCGTTCGAGAGTGATGTGTTGGCCGACAACATATTCCTTTAACCGAAACGGGCCGAGACCGGCAATTTGTTGCGGAGGTGTATTCAAACCCCAGGCCTGCGCTAATTTTCCGTCGTTGTACGCAGCCTCAAGTAGATGACGCGGCAGAATTGCAACACTGTCGAATAAACGTTCGGCGGCTGCATATGGACGAGATAAGTTGAATGTCACCGTGTAAGCATCGATTTTTTTCACCGTGATCGGCTGGCCGCCCACTACTAACACGTCACGCACAGGGGAATGGGCACGTTCATCCAAATATACGTTGAAACTAAAAATCACATCGTCGGCATCGAGTAGATGACCGTCTGAGAAACGTAGCCCGTGGCGTAATTGGAGCGTATATTCCAGGCCATCGGGTGAAACATGCCATGTCTTAGCCAGCGCTGGTTCTATATACTGCGACAGTCTGTTGATATGAATTAAATCGGAGGTCAACTGCGCAATCAGCTCGCGCGAGGAGACATCTGTAGAGGTAACAGGGTTTAGTGTTTTCGGTTCGGAGCGCAAGGAAACGACTAGACGGCCGCCTGCATGTCCAATCTGGTTGTCACTAAGAAAGAGATCTTCAGAGGGATGCGAAGATTGAGCACGCCCGTAAGCGCTGACAAATAGGAATAGCCCGACCGCGATAGCGAGAATAGGGCGACAGCTTCGAAACCTCATACGACGCACCCCGTCATTGGCTATGCACTGCATCTCGCCCTTTGCTGCAGTGCATTCCCAAGCAATTGGTAGCAGAAGAACACCGGGATCACCGCAATCCCTGGCGCCCACATCCACCAATACGAAACCAGAACATCGTACTGCTGAAGTGTTCCTAACATATTACCCCAACTAGCTACCGGCTCTCCCACTCCCAGACCCAAAAAAGATAACGTGACTTCAGCGAGAATATATTGGGGTATCAACAGGGCGGCCTGTGTTAATAAAACACTATAAGTTTGTGGCAAGAGATGTCTACGCATGAGATAGAAGTCCGATGCTCCGAAACCCTTCGCAGCCAGACAGTAGCCGCGCTCTTTACCGCTCAGGACGACGCCGCGAATCAATCGCGCAGGGCGTGCCCAGCCAACGGCACCGATAACTATGATAAGTAACAGGAATGCGCGACTGGGGCTGATATGCAGCGGCAGGAAAGCTCGAATGGCGAATAATAAATAGAGCCAGGGTAGCGCGAGGAAAATCTCGACACAGCGCATAATGGCTGCGTCAATCCATCCGCCATAATAGCCTGCCATCGTACCCAGCAATGCGCCCATAGTTAAGGTCAGTGCCGTCGCCAAAAATCCCGCAAATAAGGAAATTTGGCTGCCATAGAGAAGGCGCGAGAAGACATCCCGGCCATAGCCATCGCTGCCTAATAAAAAGATTCGGTTGGGCGAGTCGACCCCGAATAAATGCCACGTCGATTGGAAGTGGCCTAACAGCTCATATCTCGATCCTTGCACCCACCACCGGACTGGCTTGCACTTCTCACGATCTTCGCTATAAAACCCGTTGCCCTCTGAATTGTCGATCAAAGCACATACTGACGGCTGTAAATGCCATCGGCCTTGGACGTCAGAAAAATGAAGCGGAGTGGGCGCCGAGTAAAGCATGTTTCGATCCTGCTGGGCAAAATCATAAGGCGCGAAAAAACCGGCAAAAAGCGCGGCCAGGTGCAATGCACCTATGAAGATCAGCATCGCGGTAATTTTCTTACTTAGTTTCACAGTAATCCCTCTGTACGAATGCGAGGATCAGCGCCGATAAGCAGAACATCGCCGAGTAACATACCGCTTACTAATGTGAAAGAAGCGAACATTACTGCACCTATGATTACGTAAACGTCGCGCGCCAGAATGGATTCCAGCAACAAGGGACCAAGGCCCGGCCAGCTCATGACAACTTCGATTAATAATGACGCACTTAACAAAGAGCCGAGTGACAGGCCGAAGAGCGAAATAAGGGGATTCATCGCTACTGGGAACGCATGGCGAAGTAAGATTCTCGAGCGCCCGATTCCGTGCGCGCGTGCTGCGCGGACGCAGGGCGATGCCAGGGCCTCAATCATCGCAGCCCGAATGTGCCGCAACAAGGTTGGAAGGCTGATCAGGGCCAAAACTATAACAGGGCCGAGCAGATGAATACTTATATCTTTCGTCTCCGTCCATCGACCACGGTTCTCCGCCGCCAGGGACATCATTCCACCTGTCGGAAGAAATCTGGTCCGCACCGCAAACAGCAAAAGTCCAAGAGCCAGCAATACATCGGGCGTGGCAAGCAAGATCGAAGTTAGCAACGATGAGCCGGAATCGAACCATTTGCCATGCTTCTCCGCGCTTAGAATTCCCCAGGGCAAAGCAATCAACCATGCCATCAGAGTCGCGGAACCAGCCAGCAACAAAGTGTTACGCGCCCGCGACCGGAGCAAAGGCGCGACCGGAGCGTTGTAAGCGAACGAAAATCCCAGTTCGCCATGTGCGACAGATTTGAGCCAATGGATATAACGGACGGCGAACGGCTGATCCATTCCATATTGACGGCGCAGTTGGACAAGCGTCTCACTGGAAATCTGCGGATTTAACTTCATTTCGTCGAAGAAATCCCCTGGAGAGAGTTCAATAAAAATGAAGGAAAGCAGGGAGACCCCCACCAGGAGACAACTACTTTGGAAAATTCGCAGGACAAGATATTTCATGGCGCACCCGTCCCCGCATGTGCCCCTAGAGCTCGCGCTGCCATAGACATTCCCGCTAACGCGGCTGGCTCTTTGGATGTAACAATCATCTCCGATGCAATAAGCCGTTTTGTGACTTGTCCCTTATGAAGAACAACCATCTCATCTGCAAATTGGGTCACGAGTGCGAGGTTATGCGAAATATAGAGGTAACTCAGACCATGCGCAGCTTGAAGGTCAAGCAGAAGGTTGCTGATCTGCCCTTGAATCGAAAGATCAAGTCCGGCCAAAGCTTCGTCCAAAATCAGGAGTCTCGGTTCGACAACCAAAGCTCGAGCAATTGCCAGCCTTTGCCTTTGTCCACCGCTCAGTTGATACGGTCTACGATGGCTCCAGCTTGCGGGAAGCCCCACTTGCTCCATCGCCTTAGAGACTCGCCCCCGGCGAGGGCCACCTTTTTCCTTCCCGAGTATCAGCAAAGGTTCTTCGATGATTTCTCTCGCCGACATCCCCGGATTTAACGCTCCGGCAGAATCCTGAAAAAGCAGCTGTATGTTGCGTGCTCGTTCGCAGCGCCCCTGCTCTCGCAGGCTTTCGCCATTGAATCTAATATCTCCAGCGTCTGGTCTTTCCAAACCCATCAAGCACATGGCCAGTGTCGTTTTTCCGGAACCGGACTCGCCGACCAAAGCTAAAGTGCTGCCAGCGTCCAGCGTGAGATCGACGTTATGAAGAGCACGTACCTGAAAACGCCGTTCCCACCATCGGCCTTGCCTGTGGATCTTGCACAGTCCTCGTACTTCCAACAGCGGCTTGCGCGCGTCAGGCATATCTCTATGCAACCTCATATTTGAAGCAGCGGACGAGTCGATTACTTGAATGCTGAAGTAAGTCCGGCTGGCTTAAGTTACACACCGACATTCGGTCAGAGCATCGGTCGGCAAAGGGACAGCCCAGTGAGACTTCCAAAGGATCCGGCGAATTGCCTGGAATATATGGGAACCGCCTTTTTTCTTTACCAAAGCGATTTCCTGAGTTTTTACTCGCAAAGCATTGCAACAGAGCGCGTGTATAAGGATGCATGGGGTTAGAAAAGACTTCTTCCGCTGGGCCATTTTCCACAACCTCGCCGGCATACATCACAATCACTCGACTGGCGATGCCCGCAAGTGCGTTTGGGTCATGGCTGATGATTAGAAAAGATGTTCCGCAATTTTGCCTCATGCGGCTTATAAGGCTCAGGATGTCTACTGCCGTGTCGTCATCGACCGATGCCGTGGGTTCGTCGGCAATGACGAGCGCTGGTTCGCAAATCAATGCCTGTGCGATGGCAATTCTTTGGCGTTGCCCTCCGCTAAGCTGATGTGGATATGCGTTATAGAGTCTTTCACCGTCGCTCAAACCGATCGATGCCAATAAATCTCTTACTTTCCCTTCTAACTCTTTTCGACTACAGCGGCGATGGGCGCGCAGCACTTCCGCCACCTGATCGCCCACGCGAATTACTGGATTCAGAACAGCCGAGTCCTGGTAAATGATGGCAATCTCAGTCCCACGTATTTCACGAAGCTGATCTTCGGACATTGAAAGTAGATCGCGATCTCCCAGGAAGATGGACCCACTCGTCACCGCAGATGCATCTGGCAGCAAATTCAAAAGGGCTAGTGCTGTTGTGGTTTTTCCGCAGCCTGATTCTCCTAGTAACCCTACGATCTCCCCAGAAGCAATCGAAAAGCTCACGTTGCGAACTGCGGCAAATGTAGCCGTGCCCAAACAGTACTCAACTGTAAGGCTGTGAACCTGAAGCAAATTATCCACAGCACGTTTCGGGAAGCGTGGAGAGTTGGGCGATATTAAGTTAGTGGTTGAGGCTTCCATAATGCTTACTCGCCTTACCCACGGACCTTGGGAGTAACAACGGAGCAGCTTTGCAATCAATTCTAGTCAGTTATTTACAGGGTCTAGTAACTTCATTAACTGCTCCATGGACATGGTTCTCAAGAGTACAGGGGTAATACAGGGAACACCCGATGAACGATTAGCGAGATAATTCCTCCCTGTTCAGGTTTTGGAATCTGGACATTTTCTTCGGATCAATCGCCCTCGATTTTATTGTCTAACTATGGGAAACAATGGTCGAGTTAAGGTGGCTTTCTAATTGCTATTACCGAAATATGCAAAAACTAGAGTTTTCAACTCAGGTTGGCGCGCCAAGCGTGGACACTCATGCCGAATCTTCGCAACTTCTTGAAAATAGCGCGGATGTTGTGCGGGTTTGCGAAGGAGCGCTCAGGCTGCACTCGCGCTTCAATGCATTGTTAGTTGGATTTGGGATTCTTGAAACCGCAAAACATGCCGCCGAGTCCACGAGGTCCGCTCAGAACGTGGCAGAAAATGTTTCCCTGCAAAGCTTTAAGGAGGGTGAGTGAATCATTTAAATTTTAGTGCTGTGCCGTTAGTGCAGGCCAATCTTTGCTTGGACTGCGAAGCTATTACTGCCGCAAACACAAATTGCCTCGCATGTGGTTCGCGGGCACTATTAAACGTCGCGCGTGTTTTAAGTCAGCCCTCCTCAGACGCGCGGCGAGCGGGTAATCCCATTCCTATTTCCATGGCCGTTCGGCATAGAAGCCGTTCTCGGCTCGGATCGAATATCGACCGCCCGAGGGCGAGAGAGAATGAATTGCTGCGCCTTCCATTCCGCATGTCGGAGAACCGAGCGTGAGCTCACAAAATTTTTCGTTTCGACTGATCACCCCCAACAACGGGCCTGGTGGACGCCCTCGTTCCACTGGGCCCGCTATGCGAGGTGGATCAAATGTCGTCGCTTAGGCTGTTAGTGGTTGAAGACGACGCGCTAAGTCTGGAGCTTATGGAGGAGGTACTCACTTCTCTTAAGGCGCAGGTATCGCCTGTGAACGAGGCGCGGAAGGCGGCTGCGGTAGTAAATCAGGAGAAATTTGACGGAATTTTTCTCGATCTCGAAATGCCCACCATGCACGGCTTAGAGTTAGCAAAGCACATCCGCCAGTCATCATGGAATCGAACGACTCCCATCGTTGTGGTAACGGGAAGCGACGAAAAAGCTACGATGCAGCAGGCCTTTGCCACTGGAGCGACATTTTTTCTGCAAAAGCCGATCGACCGTCAGAAATTAAGCGGCTTATATCGAGCGGCGCGAGGTTCGTTTCTGGAAAATCGCCGGCGCACCGTGCGCGTTCCTTTGCGGACGGAAGTGATTCTTAGCGATGGTCCGAAGACTATCCGTGGCATGACCTGGAACCTGAGCCAGGGCGGCATTCTGATTGATACTACCGCCAGTCTGAAAGCCGGCGACCCAGTGCGATTATCGTTGCGGCTGCCTGCTTCGGGCGAGCAAATTGATGCGATGGGAAGCGTCGTCTGGACCTCATCCACTCGCCAGGGAATCCGGTTTACCAAGGTCGGCGATGAAAGCCTGCGCGCCATTCGAAACTTCATCGAACAAGTCGAACAGCCTGATCGTTTGTGAAAGCTGTCATTTCTTTTGCCTGCGCGAGTGGCTTACAGTTTGTAATGAACTTTCCCCGCATCCGCGCCGCAAGCTGAGCAGCCGATCCATTTCCGCGAACAGCAAGCGGCCATCCACCGGCTTCGATAAATAGCCGTCGAAGCCCGCATCCAAGCCCTTTTCCCGATCTCCCCGCATTGCATAAGCTGTGACCGCCAGTACCGGAAGATCGGCCAGTTGCGGATCCTGCCGAACTCTTTGAATGACGCCGAACCCATCCAGCTTCGGCATGCCGATATCGAGCAGTACAATATCGGGGCGCTTTTGAGCCAGCCGCTCCAGCGCTTGCTCGCCGTCCCAGGCCTCGTCCACTTCGCAACCCTGAGATTCGAGCAGCTCACGAAGAAGTTCGCGGTTCACGGCGCTATCTTCTGCCATAAGAACTTTGATCATGGTTCGTCCTTACTTAGCCGCAAGTGCACTCAACTTACAAGATTGGGATCGTTCACGTTTTCTGCGACCGCGATGGCGAACACCCTGGCCGCTGCTGCAGCTTTCGGCAGAGAAAAAGTAAAACGGCTGCCCATGCCCGGCTCGCTCTCCACCCAGATTTTGCCTTGCTGTTGCTCGACCAACCCCTTGGTAATAGCCAGCCCCAACCCAGCACCTTCTCGAACGGATGCCGAGCCGTCTTCTACCTGCCGGAATTCCTTAAAAATCATTTCGCGATTTTCCGGAGAAATACCGATGCCCGTGTCCCTTACCGAGGTGCAAATGGAGCCGCCGTATTCATAACAACTCACTTCCACCGTGCCATTCTCCGGGGTAAATTTGAGTGCATTACTCAGCAAGTTATAGAGGACTTGCTTGAGGCGAACACGGTCGGCAAAGACATGGCCGCTGCTTTTCAGCTTTTGTTGAATTTGAATATTTTTGGCCATTGCAATCGGTCGGATGGTTGAGAGAACCTCCGGCAAAACGCTGTCGATATGAAATTCTTCGCAATGCAATTCGAGCTGGCCGGTTTCTATTCGCGATAGATCGAGAATGTCTTTGATTAACTGGAGCAAATGGCCAGAAGCCTGCTTAATGTGATTCACAAAGCGTTTCTGCTTGGGATTCAAGGAACCGGGCAATTCGTCCGCCAGCAAATCGGAAAATCCGACAATCGCATTCAACGGAGTACGCAGATCGTGGCTCATGCCGGCCAGGAACCTGCTTTTTAGCTGCGTCGCGCGCTCAACCTCACGATTGCGCAGCTCGAGTTCGTGATTGGCCGCTTCCAGGGTTTTGATGAATTTATGCCGCTCCTGTTCGGCCCGCTGGCGTTCTGTAATATCGCGGGCTACCGCATAGATCACGCGCTGCCGCGGAGACGACACCGCATTCCACAAAAACCATTTATAGGAGCCGTCTTTGCACAAGTAGCGATTTTCAAAAGCCAAAGTAATCTCGCCATTTTGCAAGCGGGAAACTTCGGCTTCCGTGGAGAGGCGGTCCTCGGGATGAATAAAATCGATGCGGGGCTTGGCCATAAGCTCTTCCATGCTGAAACCCAGAATCTTCTGCCAGCTAGGATTCAGACTTTTGAAGAACCCATCGAACCCGATGATGCAAAACATGTCGACCGACATTTCGATGAATCGATTGCCAGCTTCCAGGCGGGAGTAAAGCGATCCGGCAAGCGCGCACAGTCCTAAACCAAGAGCCAGAAATATAAGCGCAACGGACCATACTTTCAGTTCAATCGCCCAAGCACAAAGTGCAATAGGCGCAATCAATAACAACGTGAAAAGCCCATAGAGCGGAAGACCACCTTTTGACGCCCAACTGCCAATATTGCTTTTTGCTTCGACTCGTTGCAGTGCCTGTCCCATATGAAGTGCGCCGACATTAAAAATGACACGATTGATATTTCCAAGCTAGTTACACAAGTTGCGCTCGTAAGCAACCATCCCGTTACGTCACATCAAAATGAAGATCAACGTTACTAACGTTATCTGTAACTAAGTTACTGATCCCATTTAGCGTCTAAACTAATTAGGAGCCACTCATCCTTGAGCGGCTTCGTAAACGCGCAGAACCAAAATTGAAGGACATAGACCCTTAACGGCCATTACCCCGCATATGCCAAAAAAACGGATCATTGTCGGTGAAGACGACCAGGCGATTCGCGGCGCTCTCGTTGAATTTTTGGAATCACTCGATTACGAGGTAGTTGAGGCCGCGAGCTGCGCGGCCATTCGAGAAGCCTTTCGCGAGTCTTCTCCCGATGCCGCGGTGCTGGATTACTCGCTTCCCGACGGAACAGCCCTCGATCTTCTGCCCCACCTGAAGCAATCTCATCCCTCCGTGCCCCTGATTCTTCTTACGGGCAATGCCACCGTCCAACTGGCTGTGCGCGCAATCAAAGAAGGGGCTGAGCAATTTCTGACCAAGCCGGTAGAAATGTCGGCAATTGCAGTAGTTCTCGAACGGGCGCTGAAAAATCAACGCAATCAGCAAAAACAGTTGGCTGGAAGGGCGCGCGAAAAGCGGGAGAGCGTAAATCCCTTTCTTGGAACGAGTGCTGCAATCCGGGAGTTGGCGGAGCAGGCGGAACGGTTATCCGCAAGCCATTGCACTGTGCTGATTGCGGGAGAAACAGGTTCAGGCAAGGGTGTGCTCGCGAAATGGCTGCACGATCAAAGCCAGCGGTCGGAGGAAGCCTTTGTAGATTTAAATTGTGCCGGCCTTGGGCGAGAGCTTCTGGAATCGGAGTTATTCGGTCATGAGGCGGGAGCATTTACCGGCGCCGTTCAGCGAAAACTGGGCTTGTTTGAAGTCGCGCAGCGGGGCACGGTGTTTCTTGACGAAATCGGAGATATGGATCTCCAGGTGCAACCGAAGTTGCTGAAAGTTCTTGAAGAGAAGCGGTTCCGAAGGCTTGGCGACGTGCAGGAACGCCAATTGGATGTGCGCCTGATTGCGGCCAGCCACGAGAATCTGGCAGAACAGGTTCGCAAGAAGAAGTTTCGCAGCGACTTATACTTTCGCGTGAGTACGGTGACGATTCGTGTGCCGGCTCTTCGGGAAAGGCTCGAGGATATTCCAATCCTGGCCAGCCAGTTCTTCGAACGCGTTGCCATGGATTTGGGGCGCCAGCATCTGACAATTTCCGATCAAACCATGGAAACCCTCGCGGGATATTCCTGGCCCGGCAATATTCGGGAATTGAAAAATGTGATTGAAAGGGCAGTACTGCTATCCGCGGGCGAAACCATACGTCCCCGTGATTTGCATCTGGAGTTCAAAGAACAGGCTGCGATGGAGAATGGACCCGAACTTACGCTAAGCGAGGTTCAGCGCCAGCACATACAAAAAACGCTCGAAGCGGAACGCGGCAATGTAGCGCGGGCAGCCTCGCGTTTAGGTGTGACACGCAGCACGCTGTACAACAAAATGAAGACATTCGCCATTAGCGCCGGCAAGAGCTAGCCTTACGCTGTCGGCGCACGCGTTTAAGTGTAAAACGATTGCCCCACGGCCATGCTAAAGGTCATGGTACGGCCTTCAAACTGCCGATCATCACGAGTTTCGCTAGCTGGATTAAGCTGCGTGCCGGCCACCGGCAAAGCCTTTACATGCCCAAGCCTTTGCAATTCTTCCAACGGCATTGCCGGGCAAAGAATGTTCGCCTGCACAAGGTCCACTCCTAGCTCAGTTACTCGCGATAAATCTTCCTCCGATGCTACGGCTTCTGCGACCACGGCACTTTCCAGCCTGGCAGCAAGTGCCACCAGAGATTCGACAACCGCGCGGCGCTTCGGATCTTTCGTGATGTCTCGAACGAAATACGCATCTAACTTGAAGTATTCGGGATCGCAATCCAGCATCATGCGGTAATTGGACTGGCCAAGACCCACGTCATCCAACGCAAGGCGAACTCCCCAATCCCGCAGTTGAGAGAGGCTTTTGCCCAGTTGTACGGCATCGTAACTGGGGGCGTGTTCCACAATCTCGATCGTAAAGCGGTCAAGCTTGAGCGCACGCTTGCGCATGCACCGGTGGAAAAACTCTAAAAATGTGGACCCCTGGCCCAGCGTTGATGCGTGAACATTGACGTTGACGCGCACATCGGCTGGAAGCCGCAGGACCGTATCGCACACGGCGGTAAGGCAGCTTTGGTCCATGGCAACTTCCGCCTTTTTGCGCCGCACATAGTCGAACAGAATGTCGGCCCTGGCGAAATTCGTCCCGCGGGGACCGCGAATGAGCGCCTCGACACTGTCGACACGCCTTTCCCCATTCTGCAGGTGAAAAATTGGTTGGAAGCGGACCGATAGAGCGCCCGGTTCAAGAATCGCGTCCAAAAGAGATTTTGTCATGCGTTCGCTCCTATCAACATATCCACGGCCGCTCCCAGCTCTTTCAGCCGAGTCGGCTTGCGCAGGAAGGCATCCGCACCGGAAGTCGATGCCTCTGACTTCAACTCTGGCCAGCAATACGCGGTCAGAACAATCACGCGCGTGGGCAATGCCTGCTCCTTAACATGCTTGATGATTTCCAGTCCGCCGAAGGCGAGTTTGCTGAGCCGCAGATCGGTAACAATCACTGAATACGGAAGGTAAGACATAAGACTTTGCGCTTCCTCCAACTCACGCGCGCAGTCTACTTCATATCCGCCTTCAGAAAGATAGTCCCGGCAGGCTTCCAGCAGTTGTTCGTCGTCGTCGATGATCAAGACTCTTTTTGCCATGCCTGAGATATGGCACGCAAGCAGCCATTTCTGACTCGGCGAAGCCGTTGATAATAAGTGCCGTAACCACCAGTAACCATGGCGATAAGTTCGATAACCGGGCACATTTTTTGGAAAGTAAACAAATCGAGCGCTCGATGCAGGCTCTTCATTCAAGTCTCGCGTAAGTAATCGGTCGCAGTTAGTAGAGGTTCATTACTGGCGTAATTTGAAGGCTGTTATCTGGCACGGATATCGTTAAGGAACCAGGGTCCAAAACAGGAATTACAGTCTGGAGCGAACTTGCATGGCCGATTTATCCATTGCCAAACCTCTCGGCGCTAATGCGGAGTCGCGCCTCGACCTGCGGACTTTGTTGCTCGCGCAGAAGACCGAAGTGATGGGCGAGCTTACCCGGGCCGTCGGCAACCAATTCAACAACACCATGATGGGCATCACGAGCTATGCCGAACTCGTGCTCAAAAAACTTCCACCCACCGAGAAGCGTAATTTAGAACAAGTACTGAACAGTGCGACCATCGCAACCAGCCTGGTCCAAAGGCTCCTGAGCATAAGCCGCAACCTGCCGGCATCGCGCCAGAATATCGATCTGAATGCGGTTGTGACCGGAATTGGTCCCTTGCTCGAACAACTGGCCGGAGAAAATGTTTCGATTGTCTATGATCTCGCATCAGACGCCACGATCGTCTGCGTCGATCCATCGCAACTTGAGCAAATAGCACTGAGTCTGGTTATCAATGCGCGCGATGCAATGGTCAAAGGCGGCACGATAACCCTGCGAACGAAACCTGCGAACTTAAGCGTGGATACATCTGTTGAAGCCGGGCAACTGGACGAATATGTAATGTTCGCAGTGGATGACACGGGCGTCGCACGCTCGACCGAGATGCCTGATCTTCATTCGTCTTTCGATCAAGATGCGCGAATCAGTCTTTCTCTTGCGGCAGTTCGCGCGGTAGTGAAGAATTCGGAAGGAGTCATTCGTTTTTCCAGTGAGCCGGAAAAGGGCAGCAGTTTCAAAATTTATTTCCCGGCGGTGCAATCGAACGCTGCCGTGCAACATGAGCGAAACGCTCCACGAAACGTGCCGGTTGCGAGGACCATTCTGGTTGTCGAAGATGATGACGCCGTCCGCGTGCCGACTGCCGAGCTTCTCAAAATGGAAGGTTTCAAAGTTTTGCAAGCCAGAACCGGCGCGGAAGCAATCCATGTGGTGTTGCAAAATCGTTCCTGCCTCGACATCCTGGTTACCGATGTGGTAATGCCGAAGATGACTGGCCATCAGGTCGCCGAGAAACTGTTGGAGTTGAATCCGGATCTGAAAGTCCTATATATGTCCGGCGAAGACGTCAAGGGCGTTGACTCTCATGAGGCAAAGGGCGTTCTGCGCAAACCATTCCGCCTCGACACCCTGAAGGATAAAATTCACGAATTATTAGGCGAATAGAACCCGGGCCTAGGAAACACAAATAAAGTTGGGATTTCTTTGCGAGGTTATCTCCGTTGAACTTGCCATGACCGCAAACCCAGACTCACTAGATCTTTCGCAACTACGACGAGAGCTACAAGCAAGTGAGGGGCGTCGGCACGCGCTGATGGGGGTTGCTCTCGATTGCATCCTCTGCGCGGACGAACAGGCAACTATTACCGATTTCAATCCCGCCGCGGAGCGCACGTTTCGTATCGCGAAAGCCGACGCTCTCGGTAAAGATCTGGTAGATACAATCCTGCCCCTTTCATTACGCAATCGCTTGCGTCACGAATTGTTTACGCCGGTGACAGGCGACATCGACGTGGTGGGCAATCGGCGTGAAACGCGGTGTATGCGGTCCGATGGCAGTCACTTTCCAGCGGAAATCACTGTCACGCAAGTCACCATCGAGAACCAAACTTCTTATGCGGTTTACGTGCGTGACATTACCGCGCGTCGCATGGCCGAAGAAGAACTGGTGCGGTTGGCGTCGATTGTCGAATGCTCTCGGGACGCCATATTCAGTGTGGACCTGTCCGGCCATATCATCAGTTGGAACAAAGGCGCGGAGTTGATCTATGGCTATTCCAGAGCGGAAGCGCTGACCCGCGACGTTTTCAGCCTCGTTCCGCCCGAGCACATTGCCGAATCCCGCAAGGTCCTGGGGGAATTGCAAACCGGCTGCTCCGTGGAAAATTTTGAAACCATAAGAATAGCCAAGAGCGGAAGACGGATTGAGGTTTCCCAGACGATCTCGCCCGTTCTCGATTCAGACGGCACAGTAATCGGCGCATCGACGATTGCGCGCGATGTTACGGCACAGAAGCGGGCGGAAGAAGCGCTCCGTAAAGCCAACGAGACGAGCATCTACGCATCACCTATACCTATCATTGCGGCGGATACGGACCGGCGCGTCACTATGTGGAATCCTGCTGCGGAAGCACTGTTTGGGTGGAGCGAACACGAAGTCATAGGCAAAGCGAATCCATGCATCCCACGAGAAGAATTTCTGGAGGCAGCTCACCTACATCGCGACTTGCTGGCAGGACAAATCCTGACCGGCCGCGAAGTGCAACGCCAAAAGCGCGACGGCACCAAAGTGACGGTAAATATGTCAGCTGCCCCCATTAGAGGCGCAAACCGCAAGGTCAAAGGAATCATCGGATTCTTGACGGATATTACAGAACAAAAAGTTGCCCAGGAAACCCTGCGCCGGACCGAGGAAAAATATCGCACAATTTTTGAAAACGCGGTCGAAGGTATTTATCAAACGACTCCCGAGGGCAGATACATATCGGCCAATCCCGCGCTGGTACGCATGCTCGGGTTCGATTCCGAAGAAGAATTAATCAATACTCGCACGGACATCCGATCGCAGGAATATGTCAATCCGGAAGTGCGCGATGACTTTGTCAAGGCGATGAACGAGCATGGCTTCGTGCAGAAATTCGAATATCAGGCCTACAGGAAAGATGAAAAGATTATTTGGATGTCCGAGAACGCGAGGGCTGTTCTGAGCCCGCAAGGAACCATCCATCATTTCGAGGGAACGGTACAGGACATTACGCACCATCGAGAACTCGAACAACAACTACAGCAAATGCAAAAAATCGAGGCCATTGGGCGGCTTGCCGGAGGCGTGGCCCATGACTTCAATAATATTTTGATGGCTATCAGCAGCTATGCCGAACTGCTGGATAGAAAGCTCACCGACGATGCCCTGCGACGTTATGCAAATGAAATCGTGAAGGCCACGGATCGAGGATCGTCGCTCACGCAGAGCCTGCTTACGTTCAGCAGAAAGCAGGTTTTCGCACCGAAGACTCTTGATTTGAATTCCCTTATTAGCGAGCAGCTGAAAATGTTGAAGCGCCTGATTCCCGAGGATATTGAAGTGAAATTTATTCCGGGCGCTGAAATTGAGTGCGTGAAAGCGGATCCCACCCAGTTGGAACAAGTGGTGATGAACCTGGTGATCAATGCCCGGGATGCGATGCCGGATGGCGGACGGCTGGTAATTGAAACTTCAAACGCTCAGCTGGACGATTCTTTTCCCGCATCGTCCAACGAAGATGGGGCCGGGCAGTACGTTTTCTTGGCCGTAAGCGACAACGGTTGCGGCATGGATGCAGAAATAAAGTCTCACATTTTCGAACCCTTCTTTACGACCAAGGAGCAGGGTAAAGGCACCGGCCTGGGGCTCTCCACCGTGTTTGGAATCGTGAAACAAAGCGGCGGCCAGATCTTCGTAAACAGCGAACCCTTCATAGGCACAACTTTCAAAGTGTTTTTCCCGGCGGCAGAGGCGAAGGTTCAGGCAGCAATAAAGGAAGATAAGGAATTGCCGGTTGCGGGTACGGGGACGATTCTTCTCGTGGAAGACGAAAATGGGGTGCGCGAGGCCGCAGCAGAATATCTTTCGGCAAGCGGCTACACCGTTCTCATGGCAAATTGCGGGGCTGAGGCGCTTCAAATAGCGGAGGAGCCCGATCGCATCATCGATGTGCTTCTTACCGACTTAGTGATGCCTCAGATGAGCGGGCGCGAGCTTGCGGAAAAAGTTTCGAAAATGCGCCCTGAAATCTGCATCATATTCATGTCGGGGTATTCGAAAAACCTTCTTTCCACCCAGCAAATTATGGATCCCAGGCACATTCTTCTCCAGAAGCCGTTCCGTCTTGCCTCTCTCGGCCGTTGTGTACGCGAGGCGCTTTCTGCGAACCGGAAAGCCGCGGCTGTTGGAAATTAAGGTCCCGCCAACCGCTCATCAACGATGTGCTACGCGTGCGATAATCTCTATTCGAGCGTAGCTGCTGTTCGTAAACAAATTTCCCTGATTTCATCCGAAGCAGGAACACATGCACAATCCATTCATGGCTCGCGCCATTCAGCTCTCGATAGAGAATGTGCAGTCGGGGCGCGGAGGGCCTTTCGGTGCGGTTATTGTGAAAGATGGCTCGATCATCGCCGAAGGTACGAATCAGGTCACATCGGCAAACGATCCGACGGCGCACGCCGAAGTGTTGGCTATTCGGGAAGCCTGCAAAACACTGCGCGCTATTGATCTAACAAGTTGCGAAATCTATACATCTTGCGAGCCGTGCCCTATGTGCCTGGGAGCTATTTATTGGGCGCATCTGTCGAGGGTCTATTATGCCAATACGGATGTGGACGCAGCGAAAATTGGATTTGACGATTCGCGCATCTACGGCGAGTTCGCTCAGCCACGTTCCAACCGCAAGATACCGATGATCCAGGTAATGCACGACGAGGCGCTGGCGGGGTTCCGCGCGTGGCAGGAAAAACCTGACAAAATTACGTATTAGGGCAAATCTGAACACATGTTCCAAGGTGGGCGTGCATTTTCCACCCGCTTTCCGCTAAAGTATTGAGTTCCCATGCTTGATCTTAATTTTGTTCGTGACAATTTACCGCAGGTAGAGGAAATGCTGCGCCAGCGCGGCGCGGACCCGGCTTCCGTGCTCAAAGATTTCCACGAGGTCGACACACAACGGCGGCAAGCTATCACGGAAGCTGAGACTATGAAGGCGCGACGCAATAAGGCTTCGGAAGACATTGCCAAGCTGAAAAAAGCATGGCAGGATGCGACCGCTGCCATTGCCGAGACGAAGGATTTGCGGGAGCAAATCCAGGATCGAGAGACGATTGCCGCCGATCTCGATGCACGATTACAGGATATTCTTTCCGGTATTCCCAACATTCCGCACGAGAGCGTTCCGATCGGCCATAGCGCCGATGAAAACGTGGAAGTCCGCCGCTGGGGCGCGCCACCGAAGTTTGACTTTACACCCAAGTCCCATTGGGATCTGGGCGTTGAGTTGGGCGTTCTTGACCTGGAACGCGCGGTGAAGCTTACCGGGGCTCGTTTCGCTGTTTATTGGGATTTGGGCGCGAAGCTGGAGCGCGCGCTGGCAAATTTCATGCTCGATCTGCACACGCGCGAGCACGGATATACCGAGGTTCTGCCGCCTTATCTGGTTAATTCAGAATCGATGTATGGCACGGGGCAGCTGCCCAAGTTTGCCACTGACTTGTTTCGGGTGCCGCACGGAGAAAAAGATCTCTGGCTGATTCCTACGGCGGAAGTGCCGGTTACAAATCTTTTCCGTGATGAGATTCTCGATGCCGCGCGCTTGCCGATTTCACTGACTGCTTATACCCCTTGCTTTAGGAGTGAGGCTGGGTCGTACGGTAAAGATGTGCGCGGCATCATCCGGCAGCATCAGTTTCAGAAGGTGGAGCTGGTAAAGTTCGCGCATCCCGACCACTCTTACGAAGAACACGACAAGCTCACGCGCAACGCCGAGACGATACTGCAAAAACTTGGACTGCACTATCGCGTTATGACATTATGTACGGGCGATATGGGCCCCTCTTCGGCGAAGACGTATGACATCGAGGTCTGGCTGCCGGGACAGCAATTGTTTCGCGAAATTTCTTCCTGCTCGAATTTTGAGGCGTATCAGGCGCGGCGTGCCAATATTCGTTATCGCCCGGAGGGCAAGAACAAGACTGAGTTCGTGCATACGCTGAACGGCAGCGGCTTAGCCGTGGGCCGTACCTGGGTTGCGATTGTGGAAAATTATCAGCAGGCCGATGGGAGCGTCGTAATTCCCGAGGCGCTGCGACCGTATATTGGGGCGGAGAGAATCACGCCCAAGAGCTTTTAGCTCTTGGCCTTTGGCTAGAAGCCTAAAGCCGAGGGCCAAAAACTGCACACCCGTTGCCAAGAAAGGCGTCGGTCACTAGACTTGCACAGTGTGGAAATCAGTAGCGCCCCGGGTGCGCCTCCACTTCCGATGAAAGGCGCGTTGCGCACAATCCGCAGTTATATTCTGTGGCAGCATGAGCGTGGCACATTGCACTACGACATCATGGTCACGTTGATCCTGATTTTTATCTTCGCCTCACCCTTCTGGATCAACTTCAACGACAAACCTGCTCTCCACAATCTGCATCCCACTGATGTCGTCGTAACGACCGATGCGCAAGGCGGGCTGGTTTATGAGATTCCGGCCGGCACGATTTCACCGGGAGACGATGCGGCGATGCGCAATCAGTTGATGCGCGTGATCGAACCTATTTCGGGCGCAGTTCAGATTGTGAAGTATGAAGGTGTTCCCGATCGCAGCGGCAAAGTGCAGAGTTACCGGATTTGGGTGAAGAGAAAACAGTGAGGCGATTTTTCTTGCTTACTATCGGAATGCTCTGGCTGATGCTGCATTCTCTCGCGGTAGCGCAGGAAAAACCAACTCTCGATAGTGTGCTTAAGAAAATGGATGACGCTTCCGCTCACTTCCAGGCCGCGCAGGCCGATTTCGTTTTCGACCAATATCAAAAGGTAGTGGACGAGCACGACACGCAGAAAGGCACAGTCTATTACCGCCGGGCGGGACAGCAGATCGAGATGATGGCCGACTTCAAAGAGCCCGAGCAGAAGTTCGTGCTCTACAAAGACGGCAAGCTGCAGATTTACGAACCGAAGATCGAACAGGTGATGCAGTATTCGGCGGGTGCGAATCGCGATCAGGTAGAAAGTTTTCTTGTTCTGGGATTCGGCGGCAGTGGGCAGGATTTAAAGAAATCCTTCGACGTCACATTTCAGGGTGAAGAGACGGTCGACAACATTCCCACCGCGATGCTGCAACTCATTCCCAAAAGCGAAAAGACGCGCGGCAATTTCCCGCGGATTATTTTGTGGATCGACCTCAGCAACGGCATTTCGGTACAACAAAAACTGGTGCAGACGCAGGGCGACTACCGTGTGGCCAAGTACTCGGCAGTCAATTTACATCCCAAAATTGGCAACGATGTATTTCGCTTGAAGACCAGCGGCAAGACGCAATTTGTCTCGCCCCGTGGCTAAGTAATTGAAATTGCAGGGAAAGAATGTTGTTCTGAAAAATGCACTGCGGGCGCTATACTGCCCTAGAGACTTTTGTCTTTGAGCTTACGCATGGCCAAAGTGTTCACCATTCCAGTC
Source organism: Candidatus Aquilonibacter sp. (assembly GCA_035486715.1). Lineage (GTDB taxonomy): Bacteria > Acidobacteriota > Terriglobia > Terriglobales > Acidobacteriaceae > Sulfotelmatobacter. The sequence continues at coordinate 71,683 of DATHMV010000056.1, read as the reverse complement.
CCCCCCAAGTTGGGCCGCGCTACTAAAAGAGAAGGCATGTCCGATCCACGTTACGTAGATGGGCAACGGCTGCTCGTAGAAGCCATGCGATACCTCGCGCAAAGCGATCCAGTCGTAAACCGCCCCGCGATCGAACTGATCTCCGAGCACGTCCGCACCCGCTTCCGCATGAGCGACTCGCCCTTGTCGTAGCCTTCAGCGCCGTTATCTTCAATCTTTTTAAATCTTTAAATCTTTAGAAAACATACCGCAGCATAAATTCCATCACGCGCGGATTGGAAAGCGTGGAGCTGAAGTTTCCAAAGCTGCTGCTGGCGGAAAGCTGATCGTTGCCGTTTAACTGCATGGTTCCTACGTCGAAGCGCACGCTGTTGGTCATGTTGTACATCGACCAACTGAATTTCACTAACTGGCTCTCCCTAATGGGCCAGCTTTTCGACACGGTCGTATCGATATCGAACGTCCCGGGGCCACGCAGGCCATTCCTTAAGCCTCCTTCTCCGGGGTATGCAGGGCGGAAAAGATTGATCGCCGCGTTGGGGTTCGTGGGATCCGTGATTCCGGGATCCTTGAACACATTCGGGCCCGTGCCACCTGTGGCTTGATCCACGATAAAGCCGCCGGTCTTGGGGCGCGCATTGCTGATTGGAACAGCGGGCGTCTCCAGATCGTAATTGGTTGCCCACTCGGGGCTAATCAAGGTGAATGGATAGCCCGTGGACCAGCGCCAGAGACCAGATACAGTCCAGCCTCCGATAACAGAGTTGGCAATGCGATTCATGCCGCTGCCGAAGTGTTTGCCGCGACCAAAGGGAAGTTCATAGACCCAGTTCGCATTGACGATGTGGGTAGTATCGAAGTCGGAGAGGGCACGGTTCTGCTGCGGTAACCAGGAGTTGATAATCTGGCTGGCAAAACCAACGCCTTCAAACGTGCTGACACGTTCGGCGTTCGAACCAACGTCGATGGATTTGGAGTAGGTGTAATTTATGTCGAATTCCAGCCCTCCCGACCTGTGACGCAAACTGAACTGGCCTGCGCTGTAGGCGCTGTTGCCGATGCTCCTCCAGGCATCCATCGAAGAAAACTGCGGAGAGTAATAGTCGTAGCCGTTGCTCAACGCCCCGTTGATGGTGGCACAGGCGGGGAAACAGGTACTCGTGATCAGGCCTGGCGCATCGGCGAGTTCCAAGGCCGTGGTTTCATTTCCCGAGAAGTTGCAGAAAAGATCGTACATCGCCTGGGTCGCGCTTACCGCGCTATTGTTCGAAAGCGGGTTTCCCAGGCAGGGTTGTGTGAATCCTGCCGGCTCGCTGGAAGTGCCAAATAGTTGATTAAAGGCAGTTCCGGCCGCTGTGGGGAATTTGTTTTCCCAGTACTTCGTGCCAATCGAGGCGGCGCTGATGTTTTGGATCGGAACCCCGGCGTAATAGTTCCGTGCTAATGCTTGCGCCGCCTGGAAGTAAGTCGTCTTGCTTGCGGGATCATATAGATTGGTCGGCTCGGCCAAATCTTCTTCCTGTAACAGACGGTGCGCAAAGCGGCCAACATAGGACGCTTCAAACACAAAATTTGAAGGCAGTTCGCGAGTAACCGAGAAATCGATCACGTGGGAATATGGAGTTTTCAGCTTGTCGTCGAGACCCCAAGTAATGGCAAAGCCACCGGGAGTAGCCGCGCCGGAAGGTGGAAATACGGGAAAAGGTCCGGTTGGAGGGGCGCCAACCAGTGGTCCTAACGCGCTGGAAGTGGGAATGTTGTAAAGACCTGAGTAGCGCGCAGATTGATCTACCGTTTGAATTCCAGCGGGATTGACTTCTGCCGTAGTTAAGCCAAACGAGCCTTCGCGATCAAAGGTGTTGGTGATTCCTTCGCCGAAGTGATCGAAGTAGATGCCGTAGCCCGCTCGAATGGAGGTCTTGCCTTGCCCGCCCCATAGGCGTCTGGACCATCCGTTCTCCGCTTTCGGGGAATACGCGAAGGCAACGCGTGGCGCTACATCTTTGTAGTCATACCCCCAATAAGGCTGCTTGCCGTTCGCCTGGCCAGAAAGCTGGAAGCCGATGGTCGGATCGTACACATTCCCCTGTGCGGCTGCCGCTGCTCGTTGATTAAACCAATCATGCAGGCTGATGGTGGGCGCGACCTGGGTACCAGTGGTTTCATATGGCGGCTGCAAGATCGAATAACGCAAGCCATAAGTGAATGTAAGGTTGGGCTTCATCCGCCACTGGTCTTGGCCGTAGAACTCGTATTCATGATCGCGGAAATGACGCGGCACCGTTTGACCTTGAGGAATCACGTTTAGATTCTTGTTTAACTCGTAGTTGGCGTTCACCTGAGTAATGATTCCGGCCAGGGCGGCCATCGCGAAGTCGTAGCTGGCGCTGAAATCCGGGTCCACCGCAGGGAAATACTCCTGATTGGTGACGGGATTAATGGCCCCGGGATCCAAGCTGCTGCCCGTGTTTGAGATGCCGGAAAAATTCAGCCAGTAGACATTCGTCAATGCGCCGAAAAAATTCTGCTCATTCGACTCGCGCAGATTGTCGATTTGCCGGTAGTTCCCCCCGAATTCGAAGGTATGGCTGCCATGGACTTTTGTCACGTCATCGATAAAGTTTTTCACCGGGACGTGCGTATTGATGGTGGGGGTGAACGCGTTGATGTTATCCATGCCGCGGAAGTTGACGAAAGGTTCGGTTTGCAGGCCCTCAATATTGATGAGCTGGCTGATATAACCGAAGTGGAAATTGTTGATCAGTGTGCTGCTGAAAGTTGCGGTATATCCCACTGTAATGCCCTTGTTATTGTCGTGTTCGGTTTGGCCTTCGGGCTGTCCGGGAAATTGCTCGCCTCCGTCGCTGGTAATTGTTGCGGACGAACTGCGCTCGGCTTGCCGCTCGTTATCCATGATGCCTTTAAGAAATAAGCGGTGGTTGCCATCTTTGGTCAAGTTGTAATCGAGTTTGAAGACGTAGTCATCTAGACTTGCAGGAAGAGGAGATGGAAACGTGTAACCCTGATAATCAAGACCGTCTCCCACGGTGGTGGTGTTGGGAAGGGGATACTGGTTAAACAATGCCGACGGATTGGCGCCGTTTATATTGGCCAAGAGTGGGTTGGCACCGGGGCCAAGAGGGCAGGTTCCGAAACCAGTGCAGTTAGGGTCTATGCTGGCGATCTGGGCTGCGGAAAGAGTATTTATCCCGCTGGCCGGGCAAGTGGGATCCTGATAGCAAAAATAGCTGATGCTTCCAGTTCGCAGTGCTGCGCTGGGAACGATGCGCGTTACCTGCAAATCCTCACGCTTGCGCTGACCCTCATAGGCGCCAAAGAAAAACATGCGGTCTTTGATAATCGGCCCACCAACGTTCGCTCCGAATGTGTTGCGCAATAAGAATGGCGCTGTATTGGGCTGGTTCGTTTCTATTTGAGAAGCCTTATTGAACCAGTCGTTTGCCGCAGTGAAATTGGGCCGGTTGTAAATATAGAGCGAGCCATGGAAGTGGTTCGTACCGCTCTTCGTCACCTCGGAAACCTGTCCGCCGGAAGAGCGACCGGTATCGGCGTCGGAATTGCTGGTGGTTACCTTCAACTCTTCGAGCGAGTCAAGCGGCGCGCGAATGGCACCCGTGAATGCTGTACCAAGAAGTTCATCGTTATTGTCGACGCCGTCGAGAGTGATGTTGGTCTGGTCGCTACGAGCTCCATTTACGGCTCCGGCACGGCTATCCGATGCGCTGGAGATATGCGTACTGTTGCCGGTAAAGACGACTCCCGTTTGCAGGCTGAGAATGCCGGCTGGATCGCGCCCTTCGAAGGGAAGATCGGCAATCTGGTCCGCGCCAAAAGCGTGGCCCATACTCGCGTCCTGAGTATTCACCAGCGGCGCGGAGCTGCTCACTTCAACCGTGACGGTTCCACCAGTCACCTCCATGTTCACATTAAGTGTCGCAGGAGTGGCAACCTGGAGTTCTAAGCCACTCTGCTTCATGGTGGCGAACCCCTGGGAATTTACGGTCAAGTCATACTTCGCCGGAGGCAACTCGAGAAATTGATAGCTGCCCTGGCTGTCGCTCTTAGTGGTGCGGCTGAACCCCGTGGCCGGATTAACGATGGTAACCATTGCGCCGGCAACTACAGCACCCTTAGCGTCATAGACGGTGCCGTGCAGTGAAGTGGTGGCAGTCTGCGCGAGCAGCAAAACGCTGGGAACGAGTAAGACTGCAACCGATAGGGCGATGACACGTAAGCCAGAACGCATGGGAAGCTCCTCCACCCACGGGGGCGTTACATTCGATTGTATTTGCCCAGGAAGTTAGAGATGGACTTGAGACCCTGGGAACCTGATGGGGCGTAATTGTGCAACTCCAAGGCCACAATGTGCAAGCTGAATTTTCAACGTGTTTGCGTTTGTAAAACGTTTGAATACGGCTTTTCACATATGCCGTATTAGATTTTGAAGCCTATTTATGCGGGTTTTCGATGCGTTCCATGCGATTTATCGATGAAAAGCACCACAGCAAGCACTATGACCACGGGATAGCATTCCAGCGTATATCGTGGTTCAGGATTCTCCAACGTGCCGAGGAACAAAGAGCGCAGCATAAAAAAAGAAACGAATAAGCCAGCGGCAGGAAATGTTCGAGTGCGCAACAACCCGAAGACTGCTGCTACGACATATGCCAAATTCACCACGCCAAAGATGATGCTGATTGCAAGCCAACCATTCTCATCGTTGAACTCCCACCAGCGCGGATCGGAGGGCAGCAGTTCGGTTCGCGGGCGCAGCCACATGTCGGCAATGCGCTCAACGGGAAGCCAGACGTAATAGCGCAACGGTGCGGCGTGAATGCGCGCCGCCGTCAACGCCGCAAAACGGGCATCGAGCTCCGGTGTTACATCGTGGTCGCCGTTGTAGTCGGCGAAGAGTTGTGCGGTTTCCTGCCGTTGCGCTTCGGAGTCGAAAGCGCGGCGCGGTAAACGCGTCACATCGATGGCATCGCCGGGGACGTTCCAATAAATTTCCTGGACGGAGACATACTCTGCGATCCAGGTTTTGGTCCAGCGATTGAAGCCGGGCATCAGAGGTTCATCGGCATCGTTGGCGTAGCGTGGAGCTAGTGGCTCGAAGCGATGAAAGGTATTAAGGTTACGCAGGGTCCATGGGATGAGGGGAACGAGCGCGCTGATGATGAGAACAGTTCCGGCGCGGGCAACACGAATTAAAGGTAGGGATGTACTGCGGTGCTTTCCAAAAAACGCTCTGAGAAAAAGAATAAATAGATATCCAGCTACAGCTGCCAGCAAAATTCCGCCGTCAGGCCGTAGCAGAATGCAGGCTCCGATGGAAAATCCAGAGACCAACCAAGGCAGCATTAATCTACGGGGACCTTCGTTTTCGAACGCTGCGATGCCCCATACAGCTAAATCCAGAGCCAACGCCGTAAAGAATATCTCCAGCGTTTCGGTAAGAACTGCGGCAGAATAATTGGCAAGGAATGGGCAAAGTGCAGCGAGCATGAGCGCAGCTTTCGCCGCGCGCCCGGAAAACACCCGGCGCGCAAGATCGGCGATGACGAAACATGTACCCAGATCGAACACAACCTGAACCAACAGAACAGCGCGAAAATTGCTCCAACCGAAGATCGCGAAGATTCCGGCAAGAAACGCAGGATAGCCCGGCAGGCGGGAGAGCGTCGGCATCACGTGACCGGAATCGGTAATGCCGTACACGCCATACTGCAGCCAGTTCATGGCGATGTCGGCATAAAGGCGGGAATCATCGACAACAGCAGGAAAGTGCAGAACAAAAAGCAAGCGCAGCGCCAGCCCGGCCAAAATGGCTGCGCAGAAGAATCGAGGATCTTTACGCAACAGTTGCAGCACGCTAAAAATATAGCGCGTTGCTCAACGCTGCATCGGTAAAAGCGCACCGTAATCGACAATTATTTCTGCTGCGTACCCCGTCTAAGTTCCCTCGGAATTGACCGTCTGCCGCCTACGGCATACGATTAACGCTTAGTTCTCCATGGCTGAACCTGTCTTTTACGATCCACGGCGTGCACGCTGGAAGCGGTTTAGACGGCTCGTCGACGTTCTCGTCGCGGCTCTTTCGGCGCTTATCATTTTCTTTGCCTATACCACATTGCGTGACGAACGCCTGCCGGAGCTGCTATTTTCTCCACAAAAACGCGCCTTCAAAGCTTTAAAGGAAAATGAAAAAGACAGGGCCCGCGAGCGGCAGAAGAGGCTCGCCAGCCGTTCTCACCGCAAATCCAAGCTGCCTGGATCCGAAGTGAAGCTGAATGGGGAAGAAGGCATTCGCGCGGCGTTTTACGTTCCCTGGGATGCGGCCAGTTTTTCTTCTCTGCGCGATTTTGCCCGCCAGATCGACCTTCTCTATCCCGACTGGCTGCACGTGCTCACGCCCGATGGCCACCTGCAGGGCGTCGACGATCAAACCAACAAATTTTTTGACGTAGTGCAAAATGATCACGCGCGCTCGGTGGATGACCGCGTAATGCCGTTTCTTAAGGCGGAAGACCCCGGCATGGAAGTCTTCCCCATGATCAATAACTTCAACGGCGCCGATTGGGTGGGAGACATTACCGGTTTTCTAAACAATTCCGAAGCGCGGGCGCTTTTTCGTAAACAAGTAGGAATTTTTCTTTCGTCCGATCGCTTCCGTGGAGTGATGGTGGATTTTGAAGCGTTCCCGGAATCGGGGCAGCCGGGCTATATCGCATTGTTGAACGAACTTTCGTCGGACTTGCACGCTCGCGGAATGAAACTATACGTCAGCGTGCCGCCACACAGTAAGGACTTCGATTACGCCGCCGTCGCCGCGCCTGCGGATGGCGTGGTCATCATGAATTACGACGAGCACTATCCCGGTGGCCCTTCAGGTCCGGTCGCGTCACAGGATTGGTTCGTCGACAATTTGAAGTTTGCGTTGAAGGCGATTCCGCACGAAAAGCTGATTTGCGCGATTGCGAACTATGGCTATGACTGGGTGCAGAAACCCAAAAAGGGTAAATTGCCACCGGGTGCACATGACAGTCCGGCGAGCGCACAGGAAGCCTGGCTGGCAGCCCGCGACTCCGATGAAGACGTAACTTTCGACGACGATGCGCTGAATCCGCACTTCAGCTATTTGGACGAGCGCAGCCTTCAACATGACGTCTGGTTTCTCGATGCCGTGACTGCGCTGAACCACATGCGAGCTGCTCAAACGCTAGGCATTCAGACTTTCGCCTTGTGGCGTCTCGGGGGTGAAGATCGTTCCCTGTGGCGCGTCTGGGACGTTCCCGGCGATCCGACCGCCACCGACAAACTGCGTGACGTGCCTCCTGGCCTCGATGTGGACATGGAAGGCCAGGGGGAAATTCTGCGGATCGAGCAGCAGCCAACGCACGGCACTCGCGATTTAACCATCGATGCAAAGACGAAATTGATTACCGACGAGAATTTCCAAAATCTGCCGGAACCTTTTCGTGTGAGCCGCTTCGGCTACAGTCCGAATGAAGTTGCGTTGACCTTTGACGATGGGCCCGATCCTGAGTGGACACCGAAGATTCTCGACGTGCTCAAGCAAAAAGATGCGAAGGCCACGTTTTTCCTGATTGGCATACAGACGGATAAATTTCCCGGTCTGGCTAAGCGGATCTACAACGAAGGCCATACCATTGGCAATCACACCTTCACTCACCCCGACGTGAGCAACATCTCGTCGACTTACATGAAGGTGGAATTGAATCTTACAGAGCGGCTTTTTGCCAGCCTGATGGGGATACGAACTACACTGCTGCGACCGCCGTACGCGATTGACGAAGAACCAGACACCGCCGATCAAGTGAGGCCGCTGGAGTTCGCGCAGGACATGGGCTACATCACGGTCGGCAACCGGATCGATCCCAACGACTGGAGCGACAAACCGCGGCGGCACACCGCGGAAGAGATTTCCAGCTACGTACTGTCGCACCTGCCGCCCTGCAACGGAAGCGACCTGCGTTGCGGCAACATCGTGCTCATGCACGATGGCGGCGGTAACCGCGCTGAAACCGTGCGCGCCCTGCCCATGATCATTGACGGTATTCGCGCGCGGGGATATTCAGTTGTTCCCGTGTATCAACTATTCAACAAGACTCGCGCTGATGTGATGGCACCTTTGAGCACTCCGCAGCGTTGGGCTGCACGCCTGGATGGACTGGGCTTTTGGTTGTTTGAAGCTGGCATCATCGCGATTACCTGGATATTTTTCCTCGGCGATCTGCTCATGACCGGGCGGTTGATTTTTATCGGTGCAGCAGCCGTCTACGATCGGGTGCAGGAGAAAATTTTCGGCAAGCCGGCAGAGGTAGCATCGTACAAGCCGAAGGTCGCAGTTTTTATTCCTGCGTACAACGAAGAGAAAGTGATTGTGCGCACGATTCGCGCGGCCCTCAACTCCGACTACCCGAATTTGCGGGTGATTGTTATCGATGACGGCTCCAAAGATCGCACCCTGGAAGTAGCGACGGCAGCATTCATAAAGGAAGAGAGAGCCGGGCGGGTACTCATTCTTACCAAGCCAAATGCGGGCAAGGCCGAGGCTTTGAATTACGGCATCGAGCATATAGAAGACGCCGAACTTTTTGTGGGCATCGATGCCGACACCATCATCGCCGGCGATGCCATCACGCATCTGGTGCCGCATTTCATCAATCCAAAGGTTGGAGCGATTGCGGGAAACGCGAAAGTTGGAAATCGCGTGAATCTTTGGACACGCTGGCAGGCCCTCGAATACATCACTAGCCAGAATTTTGAACGCCGCGCTTTGGATGTGCTCGGCGCAGTCAGCGTGGTTCCCGGAGCGATCGGGGCATGGCGCGTTTCCGCGGTGCGCGAGGCGGGATGCTTCCAGATCGATACCGTCGCCGAAGACGCCGATCTCACCATGGCTCTGCTGCGTCGAGGCTATCGCGTGGAGTACGAAGACATGGCGCTGGCTTACACAGAAGCGCCGACCAATGCGAATGGCTTGATGCGCCAGCGTTTTCGCTGGTCATTTGGGATTTTGCAGGCCGTCTACAAACACAGCGCAGTATTTGCACGCAAAGGAGCGTTGGGATTCGTCGCGCTGCCCAACATTGTGATCTTCCAAATTCTGCTGCCGCTGGTCTCGCCGTTGATCGACATTATGTTCGCCTTCGGCGCGTTGTGGTATTTCGTGCAGAAACATTTTCATCCCGACTCCACCGACCCCGCCAGCTTTCACAAACTCGTGGCATTCTTCTTCGTGTTCTTGGTGGTTGACTTTCTCGCGTCAGCTTTGGCGTTCGCGCTGGAACGCCGCCGGCCGGATGACAAGGAAGATGTTTGGCTGTTGAGTCAGGTGTGGCTGCAACGCTTCGCTTACCGGCAGGTGTTTTCCGTGGTGTTGTTCAAAACTCTGAAGCGCGCTCTTGAGGGACGCAAGTTTGCGTGGGATAAGTTGGAGCGGACTGCCGCTGTGAAGCGTGTAGCTTCGGAGGATCGGGAGTCGGTGAATGTGCCGTAGAACTTATCGAGCCGCTACAACATGGCAACATCTATCGAAACAGCAACTGAGTAAACTCCGCCAGATTTCTCCGCCATACCATCCACGTATGCATGCCCGGTATTTCGATTTCTGAGGGCTGAACTCCTTTCCCCTTCATCCACGTGCGCAGGTTGCGATTTAACGTGATTAAGCGATCTTCGGTGCCGCATGCGATCCACAGCAGATGCAATTGCTGCGCCGTCTTCGCGTCGAGCGAAGGAAAATCTTTATCGAATTCTTCGGGAATCCCGCCGGAACTGAAGGCTCCGACCCAGGCAAACTTGTCGAGATGATTCAATCCGGTAAGCAGAGATTCAGATCCGCCCATGGAAAGCCCGGCAATGGCGCGGCTATTGCGATCTTTGATGATGCGATATTCACTTTCGGCCTGCGGCATGACTTCGGTCAGCAGCGCCTCGGTGAATTTCTTAAAATTCGCATCACGGACATCGGTGTGGCTCCAGGCTCCTCCCCAACCCAGGCGAATCATCTCCATGGTGCCGTAGCCGAGCGGCATGACGACAATCATTGACTTGGCTTTACCTTGCGCGATCAGATTGTCGAGAATCACATTCATGTGACCCACCGCCGTCCATCCACTCGCGTCGTCACTGAAACCGTGCAGAAGATAGAGCACGGGATATTTTTGCTCGCCAGATTTCTCGTAGCCGGGCGGCGTGTAGACGTAGTAATCGCGCTCATCGTCCGCTACGGTTGATTTGTAGAAATGATGATGAACTTCGCCGCGCGGTACATCGTTCACTTCCCACGGAAGCGAAGATGGCCCGGGCACATGAACAGAGCTTCCGGGAGAAATCAAGTTGGGGACGAGTGAATGGTTCGAAGCGTCGAGCGTGCGCATGCCGTCGACGGTGAAGGAATATCCGTAATAGTCGGGCGGAAGCGAAGGCGTGGTCACGCTCCAAATGCCTTCATCGTCCGTTAGCATGGCCACTGGCTCGGCGCCTTCACGCGCAAGCTTGACTTCTTTGGCGTTGGGAGCCCGCAGGCGGAAGGTTACACTGCCATCGGCGTGGACCTCGGGAGAAGCCAGCGGAGCAGGCGGAAAACCTGACGGCTGAGCAGGTTTTTTATTTTTGTCCTGGGCTGACGCGAAAACAGAGGAGGCGATGACAAACAGGAGAAACCAAAAAAGGAAAACGAAAGAATGTCGCATGGCTTCCTCGGGAAGACGTATGAGATTTTAAAATTTAAACAGCTAGGACTTTTGCTGGGCCACTTCCAGCCGCGTCTCGGCCTTGTGAATGGCATCGAGCGCGCGGTCCACATCTACATTTGTATCGCCGCTAGTAAGCCGCTGCTCGGCTCGCTCTTTGGATTTGCGGGCACGCTCTACATCGATTTCCGATGGGCGCTCGGCAGTTTCCGCAAGAATCGTTACTTTATCGGGCAACACTTCGGCAAATCCCCAAGCTACGGCGAGATGCTCTTCCTTGGCTTGTGAGCGAAACGTGATTTCCCCTACCGCCAATTCGGTAATCAAAGGCGCGTGACCCGGAAGGACGCCCAGATAACCGTTTTTGCCGGGAATCTGAACTTCCTCCGCCGCCGTATCGACGACTTTCTTTTCCGGCGTGACGATTTCGAGTTTGAATGTGTCTGACATTGAATCGGCTATCGGCCTCCGGCTATCGGCTTCCGGAATCGTGCGGAAGCCAGACTCCGGATGCCGATTTATGCCGCCTTCTTCATTTTCTCCGCTGCTTCCAGCACTTCCTCGATCGGGCCCTTCATGTAAAACGCCTGCTCGGGGATATCGTCGTACTTGCCTTCGACGATTGCCTTAAAGCCTTTTACAGTATCGGCGATTTTGACGTAACGCCCCGCTGCGCCGGTAAACTGCTCGGCCACGTGGAACGGCTGCGAGAGAAAGCGTTGAATTTTCCGCGCGCGCGCGACAGTCAGTTTCTGATCTTCGCTCAATTCGTCGATGCCGAGAATGGCAATGATGTCCTGCAAGTCTTTATAAGTTTGCAGCGTCTTCTTCACGGACTGTGCAACATCGTAATGTTCCTGGCCCACGATGCGCGGATCAAGAATGCGCGAAGTCGATGCTAGCGGATCGACCGCCGGATAAATTCCTATTTCGGTTAATGCGCGGGAGAGCACGGTGGTGGCATCCAAGTGTGCAAACGTGGTTGCCGGCGCAGGATCGGTCAAGTCGTCGGCAGGAACGTAAATTGCTTGCACCGAAGTGACCGAACCCTTTTTCGTTGAAGTGATGCGCTCCTGCAACTCGCCCATCTCCGTCGCCAAATTCGGTTGATAACCCACGGCGCTAGGCATGCGGCCCAGCAGCGCCGACACTTCTGAACCGGCCTGCGTGAACCGGAAAATATTATCGATAAACAGCAGCGTGTCCGCACCTTCGGCATCGCGGAAGTATTCCGCAACGGTAAGGCCGGTCAGCGCCACACGCAGGCGTGCACCGGGCGGTTCCGTCATCTGACCATAAATCAGCGCGGCTTTCGAATGTGCGGGATCTCCAGGCTTGATGACGCCAGATTCCGTCATTTCCAGCCACAGATCGTTGCCTTCACGCGTACGCTCGCCGACGCCTGCGAAAACAGAGAAGCCGCCGTGGTTTTTGGCGACGTTGTTAATCAACTCCATGATGACGACGGTCTTGCCTACGCCCGCGCCACCAAACAAGCCGATCTTTCCACCCTTGAGGAAAGGTTGAATGAGGTCGATGACCTTCACACCCGTTTCGAACATCTCGGCGCTCGTGGCCTGTTCATCGAAGGCCGGCGCCAACCGATGAATTGGCATTCTCTCTTTGAACTCGACGGGGCCGAGTTGATCGACGGGTTCACCGATTACATTCATTACGCGCCCGAGCGTACCGCGGCCCACGGGCACCGAAATCGGTCCGCCCTGGTCAATGACCTTCATGCCGCGCACCATGCCTTCGGTCGCTTCCATGGCAATGCAGCGCACGCGGCCTTCGCCGAGATGCTGCTGCACCTCCAGAATGACATTGACTGGGTTCGTTACGTTGAAGCCGTCGCTTACCACGCGCACCGCTTCATAAATTGGCGGCAAGTGCCCTTCGGCGAACTGCACGTCCACTGCGGGGCCCGAAATTTGAACTACGTGTCCGGTATTTTCTGGCATAAATTCAGCTTCTAGCTGCTGGCTCCTGGCTTTTCAAAACACTTAGCATTTAGCACTCGGCAATCAGCCATTAGGCCCAACCTTGGCGCTTGGCAACAGCCCCTGGTGGCTGAATGCTAAGTGCTAACCGCTCGCTACATTGCCGCTGCACCGCTGACGATCTCGATAATCTCTTTCGTAATTTTCGCCTGCCGCGCTCGATTCATGACCAGCGTCAGCGAGTCGATCATATCCGTTGCATTATTCGTGGCAGAATCCATGGCGGTCATACGCGCGGCATGTTCCGCGGCGATGGATTCCAGCAGCGCACGGAAAATCTGGATCGCAACATATTTCGGCAACAACGACCGGAATAATTCCTCCGGCGGCTGTTCGTAGATATAATCCACGTCTGCCGTGGCAAATTGCGCCGCAACCTTGTCGGCTGGAGATTCGGAGCCCCGCATTCCTACTCCGGCGCTGATTGCCGCCTCTTTGGCCTTTTTCTTTTCTTCTTCCGTCATTTCTTCGGATTGGCGTACATTCTGCTTGCCAACCTTTTCGATGGGAAGAATTTGTTCAACCACAAGGCGCTGCGCGATTACCGACTTGAACTCGTTGAAGACTATGTAAACCGAATCGATTTCTTCCCGCTCGTAGCGTTCGATCACGCTCTCGGCCAAACCTCGAGCTTGCGAAAATTCCAATTTGCCGAGAACGCCAACGTGCTCACCGGTAATCTGTATGGCTCCGGCGCGTTCGCCTTCTTTCGCTGCAACATCAAGTGATTCTTCCGTCTCGGCCAAGCTGCGAGTTTGTACAGCCGACGCGGGATATCGCCGGCGCAAAAAGTCACGTCCCTTCCGGCCGATCGCTTCGATATCGATGTTCTTTCCTGCCTTGGATTCGAGAAACCGTCCGGCGGCCTTCGTGATGTTGGCACTGAATGCGCCAGCCAATCCTTTATCGCCGGTTACGACGATCAGCAGAATATTTTGTTCAGGGCGCTGCGCCAGCAAGGGGTGCTTCGGTTCACCCGTCTCCGGATCATAAATCTCCGCGCGTGCCACCAACGACTTCAGAACATTGGTCAACATCTGCGCATACGGACGCGCCGCCATGGTGCGGTCCTGCGCGCGGCGCAGCTTTGCCGCGGAAACCACTTTCATGGCTTTGGTGATTTGCCGCGTGTTCACCACGCTGCGGATACGGCGCCGAATGTCGAGAATGTTGGGCATTTTAAAAAATCGCCTTTGGCTTTAGCTCTTAGCCATTGGCCACCCCACTCTGCTTCAAGCCAAAAAGCTAAAGGCCAAAGCCTATTTCGCTACCGCTTCCCTGCTTGTCACGAATTGCTGCTTCGCCTGCTTGATCACTTCTGTCAGCTGCGCCTTCAGACCATCATCGAGAACTTTCTTTTCCATGATCGTGCGCAGCAAACCTGCATTGGTAGCGTCTACGTACTTGTAAAGTTCTTGCTCGAAGTCACGCACTTGATTCACCGGCATGTCGTCGAGGAATCCGCTCGTGCCGGCGAAGATGATCAGAATCTGTTTCGAGAACGGCAGCGGCGAAAACTGCCCCTGCTTCAGAATCTCTACCAATCGCTGGCCGCGATTCAACTGGGCCTGCGTGGCTTTGTCCAAATCACTGCCGAACTGCGCAAATGCAGCGAGTTCGCGATATTGCGCCAACTCCAGCTTTAAGCTACCCGCGACCTGCCGCATGGCTTTGATCTGCGCGCTACCACCAACGCGGCTTACTGACAAGCCCACGTTTACCGCAGGGCGCACGCCCTGGTTGAACAAATCGGTTTCCAAATAGATCTGGCCATCGGTGATCGAAATCACGTTCGTTGGAATGTATGCGGAAACATCGCCCGCCTGCGTTTCGATGACAGGGAGAGCGGTCAGCGATCCGCCGCCGTTTTTGTCGCTCAGTTTGGCCGAGCGCTCCAGCAAACGCGAGTGAAGATAGAAAACGTCGCCCGGATACGCTTCGCGTCCCGGCGGCCGCCGCAGCAACAATGAAATTTCGCGGTACGATGCCGCATGTTTCGACAGATCGTCATAGATAACGAGCGCGTGGCGTTTCGTATCGCGGAAATATTCGCCGATAGCGGTCGCCGCATAGGGCGAAATGTATTGCATTGGCGCAGGTTCGGAAGCCGATGCCGCCACGACGATGGTGTACTCCATCGCTCCGGCATCTTCCAAAATCTTGACCACCTGGGCAATCGACGAACGCTTCTGCCCGATTGCGTTGTAAATGCAGATCAGATCGTTGCCCTTGCTGTTGATGATGGTGTCGAGCGCGACCGCAGTCTTTCCCGTCTGGCGGTCGCCGATGATCAACTCGCGCTGGCCGCGGCCCACGGGAATCATGCTGTCGATTGCCTTGAGTCCCGTTGCCATCGGTTCACGTACCGGTTGGCGGTCAATCACACCCGGAGCCAGGCGTTCTAACGCAATGAATTTATCGGTGGAGATCGGGCCTTTGTCATCAATGGGACGGCCGAGGGAATCGACCACGCGGCCGATCATGGCATCGCCCACCGGCACGCTCATGATGCGCCCGGTGCGCTTCACTTCGTCGCCTTCCTTGATCTCCGTATATTCGCCGAGGAGCACCACGCCCACCTGGTCTTCTTCGAGGTTCATGGCGATTCCGGCCACGCCGTGCGGGAAGGTAAGAAGTTCGCCGGCCATCACTTTATCGAGGCCATACACGCGCGCGATACCGTCGCCCAGCGTAATGACCGTGCCGGTTTCGTCCACGGAGATCTTCGATTCGTAGTTCTCGATCTGCTCGCGGATCAGCTTTGTGATTTCGTCTGCTTTGATTTGCGCCATATTTGCTCTCAGCTGTCAGCTATTCGCTTTCAGCTTGTTGCTTTGCCCCAGCACTTGGCATTTAGCGCTTGGTCTCTAACTAATTCGACTGGCTAAATGCTGTGTGCTAATTGCTGATTGCCTCTTTCATTCTTTCCAACTGGCCCTTCACCGAGCCGTCGTAAATCGTGCTCCCTACGCGGACTACCGCACCGCCTAGAAGAGATGCATCCTGACTGTAATGCGCCCGGACTTTTTTGCCGGTCAGTCTTGCCACCTGCGCCTCGAATTCTTGTCTTTCCGCATTGGCTAACTCACGAACACTCGTGATTTCCGCCTCGGCAAATCCCAGCCGCGCGTCGAGTTCCTTTTCCAGTTGCCGGATCACCGGCCCCAGAAAGTGTATCCGACGATGGTCGATCAATACGGCGATCAGATTACGCGCCTGCTTCGAAATATTGTCGCGTTGTGCGATGACATCCAACACTCGCCGCTTCTGATCGGCCGGAACCGCGGGATTTTCCCACACGCGCCGCAATTCCAAACTCTCCGACAGCAGGCTTGCAATCGCGCGCAATTCAGAAATCGCGCGATTCGCGTCGAGATGCGAATCCAAAACCACATCCGCGAAAGCCCGGGCGTAGGTGCTGGCGACGGAAGCCATAGCTTAATGACTTTCCTTTCCCGGCGAATCGGTACCGAGTTGCGCGGCAAAATTTCTCACCAGGGCTTGATCGGTAGCCGCATCCACATGGATTTGCTTTTTCGCCAGTCCGACGGCAAGATCGGCCGCGTATGCGGTTAATTCGCGTCGTGCCGCTTTGGCGGCGGCGGCGATTTCCTGTTGCGCAGATTCCACGATCTTGCGTTTTTCTTCTTCCACTGCCGCCTGGATGCGCGCTTCTTCCGCTGCGGCTTCTTTCTCGGCGGCGTTGCGCATCGTGCCAATTTCAACGTCGAGCTTCGTCAGGCGCAATTCGATATCGGCCAGCCTGCGGCGCGCCTCTTCACTGGCTTTCTGCGCCTCCTGCATCGCCTTTTGAATCGCCGCCGTGCGCGCTTTGAAAGCCCCTGGCAAGTATTTGCGGCTTGCCCAGATAATGACGATGGCGATCACTGCAAAATTCAAGAGAACGCATAACAAGTAAGCGTTCGGCAAACTCAGCCCCAGGTGATCCGCGATGAACACTACGGAAGGCGAGCGCTTGAATTCGGCCGTTTCATCCTTTTCTTCTCCCGCAGCTTCACGGCTTTCGTGCACCAACTGCCGGGCTAATCCCGGATTCTCGCGGCGCTGCTGCTCAGTTGGCTGCTCTTGTTTGTGCGGCGGTACTTCTGGCGCGGGTTGGGTTGGCGCAGGCGCGGTGTTTTGCTGAGCGAGCAGCAAGGGCAGCGAAACGGCCATCGCCGAAATCGCCAGCACCGCCGTCATCGCAATTTTTTTGGCGAAAAGCATTTTATTAGAACTTGCCGCCTCGACTACGACCCGCCTCATCGCTTTGTCCCGGCCGGTTCCAGAACGCGCCGCATAATCTCGGCAGCCAAGGCTTGGACCTCGCCTCCCAACCCATCCTGCGCCGACGCGCGGTCTTTTTCGATGTCGGCTTTTGCGGCTTGTACCTGTGCCTGAGCTTTGCTGCGGGCTTCATTCAACGCGGCGGTTCGGGCATCCATCGCAGCTTTGCGGCGCGCTTCCTGTGTCCGGAATACGGTTGCCCGCGCCTCGCGCAGCCGTTGCTCGTATTCGGATGTGCGTGCTTCCGCGGCGGCAATATCAGCCTGCGATTTTTCCACCGCGCCTTCGGTCCGGCTGCGGCGCTCGGCAAGCACACGCCGCAAAGGCTTGTGCACAACTGTCGCGTAGATCGCGTAGAGCAACGTCAGGAGAATTATGGTCGGCACCGATCCGAGCAGTAATTCGCCTAGTTGTCGTAACGTTTGATCCATTCGTTGTTTCTGTACAGGAAAATGAGGGCTATGAAAACTGTTAAGTCTAGCTTCCAAAGGAGGTTATGTCAATGTAAAGGACTGTATTTTCAAGCTTTGCGAATTCGGCGGAGGCGTTTTGAAAACGGACGAAAGGCGGTTGTCAAGACCTATTTTTGAGGGCTATGCAGAAAGCTGCAACTAATCCTTGACTTCCCGGCTGGGAGGATTAGCATGGAAATATCACCTCCGATCCAATTCAGGATCGAATGGGCCGATAGCCAAGGAATGTCACCGCTTCTTGGTTGCCGGCCCATTTAAATTACGCGTTTATCTCAGTTCTTGATGTTTTGTTTTACTACCCACTCCTTCATCTTTCTCACCACCGATTCCGGCGCTTCCACTTCCAGCTCCACCGCTCCATCTTTATACTTCCGCGAATAAATCCGTGCTTTGGCTTCAAGCGTGGCCAGCGCCTTCCCTTCTTTTTGCGGCACGCGGAGATGCACGCGGCTGACGCGGTCTTCTTCAATCATGGCGTCGATGCGGGCTAGCAGCTTATCTAGCCCTGTGCCTTCCACCGCTGATACATACACCGTGTTCGAATCATCCCGCAAAGAGTCGTTGATCAAACTTTCGACGACTTCTATATCCAGCAGATCTACCTTATTCATCACCCGCAACCGCGGCTTCTTCTCTGCTTCCAGTTCTTTCAATACGATCTCGACCTGCGCGTCCTGCTCCGCCGACAGCCGGCTGCTTGCGTCCGAAACATGCAGGATCAGCGATGCTCGCTGCACTTCTTCGAGGGTGGCGCGGAAGGCAGAGACCAGCGTGTGCGGAAGGCTGCGAATGAATCCGACGGTATCCGATAGCAGGACTTTGCGCTTGGACGGCAGCACTACGGCGCGAATGGTGGGATCGAGCGTGGCAAACATGCGCGGCGAGGCCAGCACCGCAGCCTGCGTGAGCGCATTGAACAGCGTGGATTTTCCTGCGTTCGTGTAGCCCACTAACGCCACGGTCGCAACCGGCGCGGCTTCCCGCCGCTGCCGTTGCTGCGCCCGAACGCGGCGGACATTTTCCAATTGCTCTTCGACGTGCCGCACCCGGCGCGCAATTTTACGGCGGTCGGTTTCGAGTTGCGTTTCACCGGGGCCGCGTGTGCCGATGCCGCCGCCAAGCTGCGACATTTCGATACCCCGTCCCGCGAGACGCGGCAGCATGTATTGCAACTGGGCCAGTTCCACTTGCAATTGACCTTCGCGGGTGCGTGCGTGGCGGGCAAAAATATCGAGGATGAGTTGCGTGCGGTCGATCACGCGCCGCTTGACGATTTTTTCGATATTGCGCTGCTGCGATGCGGTCAGGTCGTGATCGAAGAGAAGCAAATCGGCATTCACGGACGCAGCCGCGCCGGCAATTTCCTCCAGCTTGCCGGCACCGATCAAAGTGGCGGGATCGGGACGGTCACGCCGCTGCAAAATTTCGCCGACAACTTTCGCGCCCGCGCTGCTGGCCAGCGTGTGCAACTCTGCCAGCGACTCGTCGGCATCGAACTCGGGAATGGTCGGCTTGTTGGAGCTGGAAGGTCCCGAGGGAGCGGACAATCTTTCGCTATCTGATTTTTCGCTGGTTAAAGATCGTGCGCCCGCGCTATCGCGCGCGGCTTGCGCCTGCGCAGTTACTTTCGCGCCCGCGCGCCGCCCACGCGTCCGCACATCGAGTCCCACCAAAAACGCGCGCTCCTGCGCATCCTGAGCGGATGCGTTCTGGCCGACAGGCAGACGTGTACGCGCCGACGCGCGATCGCGAGTCTTCTTGGGATGAGACCTACGCAAACCGAAAACGCCTTACCCTTCGGTGCCGGAGGCGCTCGCCGCGGAAGCGGTTACCACCGCCGGGGCTGCATTCCCCGCTCCCGCAACAATTTTCGGCTCGACGTGATTCAAGTGCGAGCCATGCGGCACCGTCCTGCCCATCACCACGGTTGAGATGGCGTGCTTGAAGATCAATTGCTCCTGCCCATTGGCTTCGAGCACCACCGAATATTTGTCGAAGGAACGTATGCGGCCCGTAAGCTTTACTCCGCTTAACAGGTAAATTGTGATGTTCAGTCTCTCTTTGCGGGCCGTGTTAAGGAAGGAATCTTGAATGTTTTGCGCCGGCTTGCTGCTTTCCATAGCCGATCTCCTTAGGTTCTTTTGAACTGCGACCTGTTAACCTGCTCCTCCGGCAATTTTCTCCGGATCAGCTCAAAACAACAGCGTTTCCTCGCGGCCTTCCGCACAAGGAACACGGGGGGAATGAACCTGCCTCCTCGCCGCCATGGTTTCCCAGAGCCGCGCCGCCCGGCAGGCAGCTGCAATTACGATACGGGGTCCCTGTTCGCTTTACAACCCGTAACTTGACGAGAAGTTGTGGTAAAGACTTATTTAATCCCAAAGTGAAATATGGCGAACCCGCTCTTGTGTACAATCGCCGCGTGGTGAATTATGCCCACGTAACAAAATGTGATTGTGATTCGTTTTACTTGAATATTGGTGAAATTTAGGAGGCAGGATGGCAAGCTCGGCTCTTGCGGCTTTTTTCGGACCACAAATCAACTTCCCCCCCGACTTCAATACGAATTTCCTGATGCTGCTTCGCTGGATTCACTTCCTCGCGGGCATCACCTGGATCGGCCTGCTGTATTTTTTCAACCTGGTGAATGTTCCGCTGATGAAGGAGCTCGACGCCACGACAAAGGGAAAAGTGATGCCATCGCTGATGATGCGCGCTCTGTGGTGGTTCCGCATCTCGGCGGTGCTGACCGTTCTGGCCGGCCTGATTTATTGGGGAGACATTGTGGCGGCCGATGCGCACAACGGCCAGATCCAGGGATTCCATGCCTCCAGCGGCCCGGTAATGGGCAGTTTTTTTCTGATCTGGACTATCGTGTGGGGAGTACATTACGCCTGTTTGATTCCTGGCAAAGGCGTGCTCGATAAAGGCGCATTTATCGCCGTCATTTATGCCGTCGTGTTAGTGGCGGCGGGCTGGTTTTTCCTTAACCTGAACAACCACGGATGGGAGAGCAATCGCCTACTCTCGATTGGCATTGGCGGCGGCATCGGCTGGGTCATGCTGCTGAATGTCTGGGGAGTAATCTGGCGAATCCAGAAACGCCTGATTCAGTGGACGCGCGACAACGCCACCAACGGCACTCCCATGCCGGAGAAGGCGAAAGCCATGGCGCGGCAGGCATTTCTGGTATCGCGAGCGAACGCGTACTTCTCTATCGTGTTGCTGTTTTTCATGGGTGCGGCGAGTCATTATCCGATGTTTGGGAAGTGAGTTTAAAAAACGGAGTGTGGTGGCATGAATCAGGCCAGCCCGAGGGCTGGCCTGATTGCTTTTATTTCGGCTGCTCTAGAACTCCAGTCGCAGTGAGACTTGCAGGACGCGTGCCGCGCTGGCAGCGTTACGTATCCCCGTGCCCTCCGTGCTGGAGATGGTCCCGAATAGACAGGAGACATTGGTAATGTCTGTGCAAGGGGTACTAAAGTTGGGATGGTTGAAGACGTTGAAAGCGTCAGTGCGGAACTGCATCTTTACCCGTTCTGAACTGAGCGGAAAGTTCTTGCCAATCCCCATATCCATGTCGAAGTACTGAGGGCCACGGAGATTGTTGCGGCTGCCAATGTTGAAGCCAACTGGACCAGTATAGTCCGCATTCGCCTGCGCGGTATTGGCAAAGGCAAGCAGGGGCTGGCCGTGACCGCCATTCAAGTGTATGTGGAGATCCGATTCCGGACCGACTAGAATGGCAGGCGCATTGTTGGCATATCCGGCCACGAACGCGTTGGCGGCCATAAAATAGGGAAGCCCACTATGCCAGTTGGGAAGTCCGCTGATGGTCCAGCCACCAATAACCTCATCGAGCCAGCGCGGAGCGGATGAAACGAGGCTCTTACCCCGGCCAAAGGGCAGTTCGTAAATAAAGTTACCGTTGAAATAGCTGGTCACATCGAAGTCGGAGTTGCCGCGGCACTCCCGCGGCCGTAATACGTCGCAGATAAAGCCATAACCACCAATAGCGGGCGCGTTGGCTATCACGGAAACGTTATCGATCGAATGGGACCAGGTGTAGTTAAGATCGAATTGCAACCCGTAGCCCAGATTCTTATGCAGCGTGGTGAGCAACCCGTTGTAACTCGAGAATCCCTTGTTGGTATAGAACGTGTTCTCGGAGAATTGGGCTCCCATACCAACATTTGCCGGCAGCCCGAGACCATCAGGCTGAAGCGAAGCGAGCGCCTGCGTGGTATCGGCAAAATCGCCACGTTCAGCAAGCGTGCCAAGATAGTCAACGATGACGCTGGTGTTGTTTGGGACGAGAAGTGCTGCGCCGGTACCCGGCACCATCACATTTTCATAGAAAGGCTGCGCGGCGACGGTGGCACCAGAACGCAATGCCTGGGTAATGTTCGCAAAGGCCTGGGACATTAACTGACCCGACACAGGATCGCGGAAATCGATCAATTGGTTGGAATCCGCTTGGGCGAGAAGCCGCCTGCCCAGGCGACCCACGTAAGTCGATCTCAGGATGAATCCCGAGGGGAATTCATGCTGAAAACCAAAACTGTATTGAATCGAATACGGGGTCTTGAGGTTGTGGTCGATAGTTTCGTTGAACGCCTGACCATTCGCCAAACCAAAAGGAACCGCGCTTGATCCGGTGCCATCGACAAAGGGAAGAAATGGCTTGGTAATCGTAGGAGCGGTTGGAGGCGCCGGCGGCGCGTTCAAACCCGTAAATCGGGAATCGCTCAAAAGCGACGCATTCGCATCGCCCGGAGTTCCGAACGGGTTGTTCACGCTGGCCTGGAAAAGATAGTCGTACTGTGACTCCTGATATTGCACCGCATTAACTACGGTTTGATCGTAGAGGATGCCCGCGCCAGCATTGAAGACCGTTTTTGGATTGAACTGGTACGCGGCTGCGAACCGAGGCCCAAAGTTTTTATACTGCGGGTTGTAATAACCTGGACCGTGATTGGCCTTTCCACCTAGCGAATAAGCGATCAGCGGAACAGCCAGGTTGCCGGACTGGCTGGCTGCACTTTGCGCCTCGCGATCAGCAAAATAAGTGTCGAAGTTGTAATTTTCCACCGACTCAATCCCATGAATTTCGTAGGGCACGGTGTAATTGATCCAGCGAACTCCGTAAGAGAGCGTGAGCTTCGGCACCACCTTCCACGTATCCCCAAAGTAGAGCTCCGTTTCGTAATAACGATAAGTACGGGTCTGGCCGGAGCCTTGAGGGAAGGGTGTTCCCTGAGCGTTGTAGTTGAAGGTGCTGCCAACGGCGGTAAAAGGGGCCAGAGCCGTCGCAAAAGCTGCGTCGTATAGCCCGGGTGCGAATCCGCATGTGTTCGAAGAACTCGGGCAAATATCGGCGGGCTCCAAACTAGAGTTCAACTCCGGAGTATTTCCACCCAAGCCGATGGCTGGAGAGTTGTAATTCAGGATGGTATAGCCGCTCGGTTTGGGCCATTTGAATGTACCGCCAACCTGGAAGTTATGCTTGCCCCTGAGGTAAGTAAAATCGTCACGAACCACCGGGATCGGATAGGTCCGGCCTTGTGCGTTAATAGCACGGCCATAAGGGCCGTCGATGAAAGTTCCGCCCGTGCCGTTCCCAAAAGCGGTTTGATACTGCGTTACGCCGGTCGGATTGAATGTGTTCGGGAAGTTGAAATTCTCATACACTTCGCCGTAAGAGGCCTGGTTTACCTTGGTGCTGCTAATGGTCCAGACGTGCCCCACAACGTAGGTATAGCTCTGATCGAGGAAGGGATAGGTTTCCGGATCGCCTGGAAACCAAACTGCTGCTTCCGTGCCGTTGGTTCTTGTGAAGTTGCCTTTGCCCCACAACTTCATTTTGTCGTTCAGAGTGAAATCGACTCTCTGGACGTAATCGTCCTCTTTATAAGGAAAAGGCGCGTTGAAACGGTAGCCGGCGGTATTGAGAAGATCCCCATATGCACCGGATAGGTCGTTCGCGTGGGGATAACGGCTGGCGAACAGGCCTTGCAACGCCGAATTGAAGCCAATTCCTTGAGGATCGAGCGCCGCTACTTGTGCCGAGTTTAATGTCCCAACGCCATCGGAAGCATTGATGTATGAAATATTCCCACTCCGGAAGGAGTCCAGCGGAACCGTACGCTCGGTGAGGTTGGAGAGCGTGTCACGGCGTCCGTTGTAATCGAAAAAGAAGAACAATTTGTTTTTGATGATCGGCCCACCAAAATTGCCGCCGAACTGGTTACGAATAAGAGGAGGCCGGGGTACGTTGGCGTTGTTATTGAACCAGTCGTTGGCTTCGAGGTCTGTATCGCGGTGATATTCCACCAATGCACCGTGGAACGTGTTGGTGCCGCCACGCGTAACCAATTCGTATTGGCCGCCACCACCTCCAGCAGCCGTGGGAAGATCGCCGGCGGCAACGCCTCTGAACTCCTGGACGGAGTCAACGGGAGCGTTTCCGACAATGGTACCAAACTGCCCGGTAGCCATGTCGTTTACGTCGAGGCCGTCAACTGTAACCCGGTCTTGATCCGTGCGCGCGCCGGTTACCGCTCCATCCAGAGTGACGCCGGGCTGCTGCACAAAGAGTGCTGAGGGACTGCTTCGGTCCTCAACTGGCAGATCCTGCAGAAACTGGACTTGAAAGTTGTTGCCTACGGTTGAATCGGTCGTATCCAGCGTCACCGTCTGATTGGCAGCAGACACTTCCACGGTCTCGCGAAGACCTCCCGGACTCAATTGGGCGTTTTGCACGCGAGTAGCGTCTACGTTCAGGTAAAGGCCCGAGACGACGGCCGCTTTGAAGCCATCATGCTTGAATTCGATGATATACCCTGGTCCCGGCTTGATTTGACCGAACGTATAGGAGCCCGCGCCGTTGGTGACAGTCTTATAAGCAACGCCGGTCTGTGGATTCCGGAGGTTCACTTCAACGCCTGAAATGACGGCGCCCGTTTGATCGGTGACGACGCCGGTCAAGGAGGCCACATCCTGTGCGGCCAGAAATGTTGAGGTGCCCATTAAGAGAGCTACGAGCAAAGCCGCGAGAACAACTCGGCTCAGAACGGAACGGAAGGCAGAATCCATTGACAGTCTCCTAGGGTAGCCGCCGCCAAAACAAGCAGCTCCTAATTTTTCAAAATAAACACTTACCAAAACGAATCAGAAGCAGGGGAGATATTTGGAGTAACGTGGGCTAAAAGCAGGCTGTATTCCAAAGGCCAAAAGACTGTAAATAACATATCTACATAGACATACGCTGATAACAGAGGCTATCAGCAAGGCAATATTAATGAATTTTGGGATAATTTCTATGATAGTTCGTATTAGCGTAAAAACTTTTATGATGATGGAAGCTCACGAATGGCGGCGAGCTCTTGCTTGGCTGACGCGGCAAAAGCTCCTGAGGGTTCTTCTGCGAGAAAAAGCTTAAGTTCGGTCACTGCCTCGGGGAACCGTTTTAGCCGCTCACAGGCGCGCGCCGCAATGTAATGCGCGAGGGCATGCGACCCCGAAAACATGGCGTGTACTTTGTGGGCATCGGCGATCGCATCTTCATAATGCAGATTCAGCAATTGCGCCTGCGCCAGCAGAACCATGGAAGCCGCGTCGGCGACACCAAAAGAAACTGCCTGCTTCAGATCGGTCTCGGCGGCGGGGAAATTGTGCACTCTCATTTCCAGCCGGGCGAGATTCAAGAAAGCCGGCGCGAAATGCGAATTCGCATTGATCGCTTTTTGCAGAGCCTCCCGTTCCTTCTCTGGCTGCCCTAGCCGTGCATACATCACGCCCAAATTCGTGTAGGCCTGCGCATAGCCGGGATAAAGCTCCACAGCTCGATTGAGATGATCGATTGCTTTTTGCCATTGCTGCTTCGCGATAAATTCGTTGGCTTTGTCGAATTCTTTGGCAGCACTTTGGGGCACTCCAAGATCGGCAGCCGTTATCATTTGATTATTTTGATCATTGGCCTTTCCTTCTGCCGACTGACCATCCTCTGAATTCGACCGCACTCTCACAAAAACAGACTGGCTGCCTTTCCGCGCATCCACTTCAAATTCTTCACTTTCCGTAGTTTGAATATCAGGGCCGCTCACCGAAACGCGATAATTCCCTACCGCCACGCCGAAAAACTCTGCCTGGCCATGATCATTGGTAAAGGTTTCAGAAATTTGATTGCCTGTGGATCCGCTGACGAGAACAACCTTTAGTTGTTCGGTCACGGCCCGGTCGTCCAGGTAAGTGACGTACACGTGGACGTTGCCGGTTTGCACTTGAGCGAGAACAACAGCAGAAAGTTGCGGGAGAAGAAGAACCGCGAAAAGAAGAAGCCTTTCCCAGCGCGGACGAAGCATTGAAGTCCCTCCCGGCTGCCATACCCGGCACGAGCGAACCGCGATGCGGCAATGCTACCGCCGGCAGATTCTGGGGACAAGAAAAAACGGCGGCCTGATTCAGGCCGCCGTGTGGGAACACTTTTGTGTTGATCTAGAACGTAAACTTCGCCTGGAGCTGGATGACTCTCGGGGAAGCGTCCGCACCCAGGCCGGAACCGTAGATGCTAGTCGGGGAACCAATGGTCTGGATAATTTGCCCGAACTGCGAGCTATCCGTATTCATGACCGGGAAGTAGAAGTTGGGATGGTTAAAGAGGTTGAAGAAACGCGCACCGATAGAGAACTGCGAGCCTTCCCATTTCGGTATACCGAATCCTTTTTCTACCGCGAAATCGGTATCGAAATAGGATGGTCCGCGATTGATGTTGCGTTCCTGCGATCCAAAAGTGGTTGTTGGGTCGGTGAAACCAGCGGCGGTCAAGCAAGGATTGGCAGCTGTTCCCGTAGATGTAACGTTCGCGGCTGAAGACCCGCAATTAGCCGGCCCTCCAACCTGGTTGGCGAAGATAAGTTGCGGCTGGCTTTGGCTTCCGAAATTCGTATTCTCCAGCGCGGCAGTATCGTTCGCACTAAAGACGGTAAACGGCAGGCCCGTGTGTGCAAATATCGTGCCTGAGAATGACCATCCCTTCATCAAGGCGTTTGGGCCCCAATGGGTTAGATGGCGGAAGCCGTCATTCCAGACATAATTCATGACGAAGTTATGCCGGATGTCATAGTCCGCATTGCCGTAATTCGCATTTAGACCGTAGGGGTTTTGCGGATAGACGACATCCGCATACAACCCTGTTGTATTTAATCCAAATGGAGAAAGCGAATTATTGGAGATTTCGTCCAGCGCATGGCTCCACGTGTAACTTGCCTGGAATTGGAGGCCGCCTGCGAAGCTATGATTCAAAGTTGCCGTGAGCCCGTTGTAATTGGAGTTGGCGACGTTGGTGGCTTGCGATACTTCGCCGAAGCGGCTGTCGGGAGCGGTTGCCGGCAAATTGCCGAACGTCGGACCGGTAAACGGCCCCGGAGGCGTAGCCGACGTTAACTGGCTGCCCACGCAACAATAGGCATTCAACGCGCTATTGGAGAATTCCTCGTGCGAGCCATGATTACCCACATACGAAACATTCAAAGTCGTATGCCAACCAAGCGCCTGCTGCACTTCAAGACTCCACTTGTAATAAGTGGGAACTTTGACAGCGGTCGCATTGTAGAAGGAGAAAGCAGGGACGCAATTAGCAGGATTCGCACCAGCAGCATTGCAACCCAGAGCGCCGCTGCCATACGCTGAGTTAAATGCAGCGTCCGAGCCTTGTGAGGCGGCATACAAGTTATTTGTCACACCGTTCACAACCCCCGTTTGAGCGGGTGAGATATATCCCGTGAATGTGACAAATTGAGGATCGAGCGGTGCGTTCTGCAGGAAGCTGTCGATTGCTCCGGTTGGCAGAGCGTCGGCAAAAATTCCGATGCCGCCTCGCAGCACGGTCTTTTGCGAACCATTCGGTGTCCACGCAAAGCCAATCTTTGGCTGCCACGCGATATTGGTCACAGATGGAAATGCCTGATGTTCACCCGTCAAGATTGCGCTGTTTACTGCGGCCGTGCTATCGCCGAATGCGCTCGGAGCAAATCTCTGGAAGCAATTGATCTGACAGACAGGATTCGATAGGTGGTCCGCTCTGAGGCTTAAGGTTAACTTCAAGTTATTCGTAACCTTAACGTCGTCGGCCGCATAAAGACCAAGCTGGTAAAGTGCAATCGGCACCTCGCTATGCGATGGGAAATTCTGTTCGATCAAGTCGCCTTCGCCACCCGTACCACCGGTCGCGAAGCTGCCCAGGGAAAATGGCAGCACGATTGGAGTTGCAAAGACGAAATTCTGATCGCTGATGTCATCGCGCCGGAAATTTACTCCGAACTTGAAATCGTGACGCCCGCGAACCCAGCTAAAGTCGTCGACATATTGGTGTTGGAAAATGTTGCGGCCTTGCGGCATGACAACGTTATCCGGATTGAGGCTTGAGAGCGCTCCATCATTGATGGCCAAAGTTTCGGTTCCGCCCGGCTCTCCGGGGACCGGAAGCGCAGCAGCCGCAGCCGATGCGTTCTGCATCGCGAATCCAGCGCTGTACCAAAGCATGGAAGCTTTGAAATCGTTGACTTTGTCACTGCCAAAGGTGTGCGTTTCGCCAATCTGACTCTGCCATTGCGGTTGATCGCTGACCACGTTGAATGCCGGATTGAAGCCGTCCGTGAAAGTTGCTTGAAGGCCATGCTCTTTTTCCACACGCACAAACAGCTTATCCTTGGTCCCAATATTCATGTCGTACTTCCACACGTAAAGTGTGTCGTGGGTATGAGCGGATAGCGCAGCAAGAACACCTACGGCGCAGGGAGAAGTTGCGAACGCCGTAAAGGCTGGCTGGGTTGAGGGCGATATGTCATCGCAGCCTCCTCCAGTCGCCGCACCGTTAGCCGGATCCGTTCCGTTGCCCAGCTGTTTTGAGCCAGCTTGCGAAGCACGATTGTAGATACCGAACATGGTGTTATAGAAGGGCACGGATTGGCTTAGGCCAGTCGTATTTAGATTGTTGATAACCGCCGTTTCGAACGCGGGCGTTGGAACGTTTAGAGGCACCGGAGAGGGAATTGCGAGATACAGACCTTCCACATCGAAAAAGAAGAATGCCTTATCTTTCTTGATTGGCCCACCAATGGAACCTGCAAACTGATTAGCGTTTACAAAGGGCCGAGGCGCGACATCGGCGCCGGAAATCGCATTCAACTGATTGCGGAAGTAGTCATTCCCATCAAGTATGTCGCCGTTCCACCAGTAAATCGCGTTGCCATGAAAAGCGTTGCTTCCGGACTTCGTTACATAGTTGACGTTGGCCCCCGCCAAACCGCCGTAGGATCCGCTGTAACCATTGGAAACTACCGTACTCTCGGAAATGTCATTTAAGCCGAGCGTAAGGTTGGTGGCGCCGCTGTTGTTCACGTTGAAGTACGGATCATTGTCATTCGAGCCGTCAAGCGTAAATAGATTGGAAGTAGCCGGCAGGCCATTGACTTCGAAGTTGCCACCGCCGAACATCGCCCCGCCCGCCGTATTCATAACGGCACCCGGCGAGGTCAAGGCGACCGCCGACAAATCATTGCCAGGATTCGGGAGTAACTCGACTTGTTTCGCATCGAAATTCGCGGTCAAGTTCGCGTCTTCGGTTTCGATCGCCGCGGCTGCACCCGTAACTTCCACCGTGGTTGAAGAAGAGCCAACGGTGAGCTGGAAATTTACCGTCGCGCTCGCGCCCAAAGCTACGGTCACATTCTTTTGCTCACTCTGAAAGCCTGGTCCGGTCGCAGTGAGTCTATAGTTGCCGGGCTTAAGATAGGAGAACTGGTAATAGCCAGTGGAACTCGTTTTCGCATTAGCCACTGATCCTTCATCAAGGCTCTTAAGTTGCAGGTTGGCGCTTGCCACAACTGCACCAGATGGGTCGGTAATTGTTCCCGCGAGTTCGCCGGTGGTAATGGTCTGGGCAAACATATAGGACGAAACAAATACATTCACACAAAACAATGTCAGAATCAGCTTCATATTGATACTTGATTTCATAGCGTCACCTTCCAATCAACGGATGCTTCATCGCGATATGGACTTAGCAAAGTTGACCATATCGACTTTACATAACTACTTTGCAACTCACGCGCCAAAAAACATTTCTTAATAACATCCATTGTTTTCAATGAAATTTATAACGAGTGTTCGAACTTCTTTTCTTAAGAATTGGAGGACCATATGTAATCGTACGTAATTGCGTATTGCGCACGGCATTCAGATTTTTATATCTCCTGTTACAATCGGCCACCGTGACTACAATTCCTCATAAACACGAATCAACAAAACAGCGCACGACTGATAAAAGTTTTTCGAATGTGAAGCCGCTCGACTCAGTGCCCATGCTCGATTTGCAGCGCCAGTATGTTCAGATACGCGAAGAAGTCTTGGCTGCGATCGAGAGAGTTTGCGCGTCGCAACATTACATTCTTGGCGCAGAGGTGGAAGCATTGGAACGCGAGATCGCGCAATATTGCGGCGCTAGTGAGGCCGTGGGTTGCTCCTCTGGCACTGACGCTTTGTGGTTGGCTCTTGTCGCCGCTGGAGTGCAACCGGGAGATCAGGTGCTCACCACGCCATTCAGTTTTTTCGCATCGGCAAGCGCGATTGTGCGTGCAGGCGCGTTTCCGGTATTTGTTGATATCGATCCGAAAACTTTCAATCTTGATGTGGAGCAGCTCGAATCTTTCTTGCGGGGGGCACGCCGTGACAAACTCCGCGCACTGCTTCCCGTCCATCTTTACGGCCAGTGCGCCGACATGGAACGGCTGCAGCAACTGGCGGACGAATTCCATTTAGCTTTAATTGAAGATGCCGCGCAGGCGATCGGAGCGCGATGGGGCGGACCGGATAACGCTCGAAGCGCAGGATCGATGGGTGTTTCAGCCGCTTTCAGTTTTTATCCCACGAAAAATCTTAGCGCCTATGGCGATGCCGGATTGGTGGCTACAAACAGTCCCGAGATGGCGGTGCACATGCGCCTATTGCGCAATCATGGCAGCCCGCGCCGATATGTTCACCAAGAATTTGGATGGAACTGCCGGCTCGACGCAATCCAAGCCGCAGTCCTGCGCGTGAAGCTGAAATATGTAGAGGGATGGAATCAGGACCGTCGCCAGCGTGCGGCACTCTACGATCGTTTGTTTGTCGAGGCCGGGCTTATATCGAATGGCGATCAGCTCGAAAATTCCGCCCCCATTCA
Source organism: Candidatus Aquilonibacter sp. (assembly GCA_035486715.1). Classification (GTDB taxonomy): domain Bacteria; phylum Acidobacteriota; class Terriglobia; order Terriglobales; family Acidobacteriaceae; genus Sulfotelmatobacter. Next base: position 40,959 of record DATHMV010000056.1, on the reverse strand, counting down.
ACTTCCATACACTGCCGCGCAGGCTCATCATGTTTTTCATCAATATGTCGTGCGGGCTTTTCGGCGCGACGCGTTGCGTGAATTTCTGACTGCGCGCAAGGTCGGGAGCGAGATTTACTATCCGATTCCGCTGCATCTTCAACCCTGCTTCGTTTATCTCGGATACCATGAATGCGATTTGCCCGAAGCTGAACGCGCTGCCCAAGAAGTGCTGGCATTGCCCATGTTCCCGGAACTCACGGAAGAAGAACAGCGTTGGGTGGTGGAAAGTATCGCGGACTTCTATTGCTAGCGTAATGCTTCTCCGGCAACCGGCGAGGCAACTTAGTCACATCTCATGCATCAGATTTCCAAGGGGAGATACATGCGCAAGCTTGGGGCAGTCCTCACGTTATTGTCCGCATCCACGATCGTCAGTCCGGTGCGGACGGGAAGCGCTCAGACGCTTCCCGCAAATTCGACTCGCAAGCCTGTTGTGATTGAGCTATTCACTTCCGAAGGCTGCTCGTCATGCCCGCCCGCGGACTCGTTGCTGCAGAAACTCGAGCAGCAGCAACCTGTTGCAGGTGCGGAAATCATCGCTCTCGAAGAGCACGTCGATTATTGGAATCACGATGGCTGGATCGATCCTTATTCATCGGCGGAGTGGACGCAGCGGCAAGTCAATTACGGCTCAGTATTCAAGAATGAACCTTACACACCTGAACTCGTAATCGACGGACAAAGCAACTTCGTGGGCAATAACGCCCAGGAAGCAGTGCTAGAAATTGAAAAGGCTGCGCACGCCGAAAAAGCCGATATCACTATCTCACCCGAACCGGCCGACTCCAAAGGTTCACACCATTTCAAGGTTTCGGTGGGCAAGCTAATGCAAAGTACTGTTGGTGATGTGGCTGAAGTTTGGCTGGCCGTCACAGAAAACGGCCTGCATTCCTCGGTAAGTAAAGGAGAGAATGCCGGACGGCAATTGACGCACATCGCCACGCTGCATTCTTTGAAAAAGATTGGAGTTGCGAATTCCAATGGATCTCCCGCTTCTTTCCAGACTTCTACTGCGGTAAAGTTCAACCCCAACTGGAATCCCGAAGAGATACGGGTTACAGTTTTTTTACAGGAGAAGAAAAGCCGGAAAATCATTGGCGCCGCTTCGACAGCCATCAAAAGTTGAGACTGCGGGAAACTTCTGGTATTCCTCAGCGCCTGCGCCTTTTCGCCGCCAGCTTCGAGGTTTCTTTCTGCTCTCCCGGCGCCAGCACACGGCGCACAATTGGCGTATCGAGCTTATACTTGCGATCCGTCACATTGCCGCTATCGTCTTTCACGTGCAAAATGAAAACCGGTAACGTGCCTTCCTTATCGAAGTTTTCCGTCGTGAGCGTAATCGGCAGAACTCCATGGAGCCCATGCTCGCGATAAGCCGTCTCATAGCGATGCTTGCGCACGTTCCAGGTGAAGACTCGAATCTGATCGTAATCGTAAGGCTCGCCATCGTGCGGTTCGATCATGGCGCATAAATATTGCGGGACGTTCTTGCCCGTGCCGTCTTTACCCGTGTCCTGCACCTGATTCAGAATAAAAAACACGACGAAGCGCTGGCCCTCAGCATATTGCGCAATCTCAAGCGGCACGTCGATATCTACCATGCGCGCCAACACCCAACCGACGCGGTTTTCGCTGTCCCGCACCAGCCACCAATCTTCCATTGCCGGGCCAGCCGATTTGCTTCCGGCTCTTGTTGGTACAATCGCTCCCGGCTTTTCCGTCGTCGCGCGTTTCAGCACCGCCACCTTGGCTCCCGAGGAAAGCTGATATAAATGCTCGGTTTCGCGGCCAGGCGTAAGGTGCAGGTTGGTATCGTTGCGCAGCACACCGGGCGCCTGCACAGGATCGGAGAGATTATCTTTGGTCAATTTTTGCAGGGCGTCATAAGCCTTCTGATCGACCAGATAACGCTGCTCGACCCAGCCCTCGAGGCCTGTTGCAGTGCGCACGCGAGCGAAGCGCTTCTCGTGCTCCAGAACCTCAACACGGTCTCCGTTCTTCACCGTGCCGACGCGGTTGTTGACAGTCGCGACCTGGTCGCGAAGCGTGGCTTGTACGGCGGAAACATAATTCACTTCGAGGACGCGATGGTGGCTACCATCGCAGGCGGAACCAGCGAGCAGCAGGAACGCAATCGTTATGAACAGCGCCCCCCGCCGGCAAAACACCCACGCCTGCGGGCGTACAAGACTGGATTGGGATGGGTTCACAGCAGCGTGGTCCTTACACTCACTATAACGCGTTAGAGGAGGGGTTTTGCAGCACGGAAGTTTGGTTTGCGTGTACCTTTTGGCAACACGTATACGCCCCGAACCTGACGCTACCGCGTCGCTTCGGTTAACATTAAGAAAAGCAGTGGACGTCAGTCCTCAAAGACTTTGAGGCCTCGAGGTCACCACATCTTACAGATTTTTCGTTTTCAAGCGAGTGATGAAAAACAAATCTAAAAATCGGCTTGTCTCGCCATTAGTTTTCGCGGTATGGATTGCCAGTGCTTCCTTGTGCGCCGCTCAGCAGCCGGTGAATCCCGCACTACGTCCGCCCAAAGGGTCGCAGGTGGCCATTGTGGTCTTCGAGGATTTGCAGTGCCCCGATTGCCGCCGCGCCACGCCGCTGGTGGAAGAGGCGTCGCGAACTTACAAGATTCCTCTGATCCTCCATGATTTCCCGCTACCCTTTCATAGCTGGTCGTATCAGGCGGCGATTATGGCGCGCTATTTCGATACGCACTCGAAAGCCATGGGCAACGAGTTCCGCGACTATATTTTCGCCAACCAACTGGAAATCACCCCGGACAACCTGCGCAGCTACGCGGAGAAATTCGCCGCTGAGCATAAAGTGGAATTGCCGTTCGTGGTCGATCCGGGAGGCAAACTGGCGGCGCTGGTGAATGCCGATAAGGAATTGGGTAAAGAGATCAATATCCAGCACACGCCTACGCTTTACGTGGTGAGCAATAAACGATCGGGCAAGCCCTTTGTCGAAGTCGTGGACCGCAGCCAGCTTTACGCGCTGATTGACGCCATGATGAAGGAGTAGAGCTGGATACTTTCGCTATGGCAACAATTTCTTGGCCTAGCCAATACCTACGAACAATCGGGCGAAGAGCAGCACCGACAGGCCGATAGCTGCAATGCTGTTGGCTCGTATCCCTCGGTAGCTGGCGGCCCAGGGAAACATAAGGACCTCGAAGATCGGCATCAGCCGCTCCGGCCAAAGCAGGCCCGCGACCCCGAACGCCAAGCACACCTGCACCACAACACACAATTCCAAAGTCGTCATGAGGTTTTCCCACGCGAGGATGCCTTCTATTGGAATGGAAACGATGGAGGAAGCGGTAGATTACCGAGGTACTCGCCGGGCGCGTTTCTTCACTGTCGTCTTCGAAGTCTTCGTTTTCACGTTACTTTCCTTTCGTAGCTTCCATGCCGTGTGCAAGGCACCAGCAAGCACGTCTTCGCTGGCTTCCGCCAGGCGAATGTGCGTCATGCCTGACCTTCCCCATCCGCCGTGGACAGGCAGAAAAAGTTCCGGCGATTCACGTACAAAGTCGGCTTGCTGTTCGGGAGTGAGCTTTACATTGCCGTAGCCCTGTTTTTGAGAGACAAGCGTGGCGAAGATGCGGCCGCCCACGCGGAAGTCGGCTGATCCCAGGTGCGAGCCTTCTTCTGCTCCTTCAAAGCTAAGGGCAATGCGGCGAACGTCGGCAGGGGTCATGTAAATGGCTTCTCGTGATGGTCTAGCGGCTAAGGGCGCTTCTTTAAGAATAAGCCTTTATCGCAGCGCTGAAGCGCTGCGCCACCCAAAATCCCTACTTGCTGAAAATCACTCTTCACCGAAAATCACTTGTACCAAAATCCCTCGTATCCGAAATCACTCCCGCACAGGGAGTTTTTACTGGGGCTTAATTCCAACCACTTCTCCGGCGATCTAATCTCCGAAGCCAATGCCGATCGCTCGCGCGGCGCGCACCATATCGCCTCGCGGATCGACGGATTTGAGATGCCCGATGGCATGAGCTACATCTACGGAAACAATCGAGTCGCCGTGCAGCGCAACCATCATGCCGAACCCTCCCGCCGCAATCAAATCGACGGCGGCTACGCCGAAGCGCGTTGCCAGAATCCGATCGAAAGGCGTGGGCGTTCCTCCGCGTTGAATGTGTCCCAGCACGCTGACGCGCACTTCCTTACCCGATCCGTGCGCAATGGCATTACCGATCAGATTGCCAACCGAACTGGCGCGGCGGTTTTCCTTGAATTCATGCGGTAGCCTCGCTCCTTCGGCCACCACCACAATAGTAAAATCTTTGCCGATTTTTTCGCGCTCAGCGATGTGCCGGCAAACATGCTCCGTAGTGAAAGGAATCTCCGGGATCAAAATAACGTGCGCGCCCCCGGCAAGTCCGGCGTGCAGCGCAATCCAGCCGCAGTCACGGCCCATCACTTCGACGACCATCACGCGGTGATGCGAAGCTGCGGTGGTATGAATCTTGTCCAGCGCGTCGGTAACGGTCGATAGTGCGGTGTCGAAACCAAACGTGACCTCAGTTGCCGACAAATCGTTGTCGATCGTCTTGGGCACGCCGACAATCTTCAATCCTTTTTGAAAAAGTTCGTAGCCAATTTTCTGCGATCCATCGCCGCCAATGGTAATGATGGCGTCAATGCCTAGTTTTTCCGCATTGGCAACTACTAGCTCGGAGATGTCGCGCACCACTTCCTTTCCATCCTCGACCTTTTTGTAGTGGAACGGGTCGCCACGGTTGGTAGTTCCAAGGATCGTTCCTCCGCGCGGCAGGATGCCACTGACTTCTTTCAACGTGAGCTCGAACGATTTTTCCGGCCAGATAAGGCCGTCGAAGCCATCGGGAATACCGATGACCTTCCATCCATATTTCAGGATGGCGGCTTTGGTGGCGGCGCGAATCACGGCGTTCAGGCCGGGCGCGTCACCGCCTCCAGTAGCGATACCAATGCAGCGAATGTCGGACATAGAATTGGCCAGAGATTTTTGCAGGACGGTTTCTAACGGAAAGGCCGCCATCGCAATCATTAAGGACATTGCAATGAATGGCAACTTACGAGTGGCCGTGGAGAGAAGGAACTTATGTCACCAGCCGGCTGGGACGTGAATACTTGCGCCGCACAAACTACTTCCACAAATAATAAAACCCTACATGCTGCTCCAACATTTTCGCAGTATCCGGCAAATACTGTGAAATATCGCCCGTCATCAGATCAAGCAGCGTTCTGCGGTCTTTCTCCGGATGCACCAGCGTCGGCTCACCTGAAATGCCCACCGACTTCGCCGTATCTTTGATCACGGCCTGGAAGTCGCCCACATTATCGATCAGCTTCATATCGAGCGCCTGCGAACCCGTCCATACCTTGCCGTTGGCGATGGCCTTCACGTCGTCAACCTTCATTCCTCGCCCGTCAGCCACAGCCTGCACGAACTGCCCAAACATGTTGTCGATCAGCGACTGCATGTAGGCCTGCTCGGCGGGAGTGAGATCGCGCGCGGGGTTCCCTGTGTCCTTAAACTCGCCGGTCTTGAACACAATATTCTTCAACTTCGCCCATTTCAGCAGATCGCCATAGTTCACCCACTCGGCGATTACGCCAATCGAACCCACAATGCTGCCGTTATCGGCATAAATTTTGTTGGAAGCTGAAGCCACGTAATACGCGCCGCTCGCGCCCACGGTCTCAATAGAGACCACGATCCGCTTCTTTTTCCCCTCTTTGATTCGCTTAACTTCGCGATAAATCTCTTCCGACGCAGCCACGCCACCGCCCGGCGAGTTCACGTGCAGAATAATCGCCTTGATCGAAGAGTCGTCATCGAACTTCTTGAGTTCGTCGACTACCGGTTGCGGCGACAGAATCACGCCGTCGAGATCGACTACGCCGATGCGGTCGCCGAACCCGCCAAACGAAGATTCATTGCCGCCGGCATGCAAAGTCAGATAAACCAGCGAAAACACGGCCAGCACGAAGAGGAAAAATGCTCCTCCGCCAATCAGAACCCAGAGCAAGGTGTGGGAGCGTCGTTCAGACATGTGGCAAGTTTAGCACCGTGGGCCGGGCAGGAGCACTTTCAGCGCTTCCCGCCGCACTCCGACTTCCGCTGGAGTCCGGCAAACGAATTCGCCATCCGCATATATATCCAGCGGTTTCTCGGTTTCCACGCGCACCCGCGCCGTCTGGAAATAATTCACTTCGCGAACTTTCAAGTGATGGCCAAAATAAACAGTCGGAAACAAACACGCCAGTTTGAACGGATTCATTCCACCGATCACACATGCATCGAGCATGCCGTCGTTCATTCGCGCATTAGGCGCGATCCTCATGCCGTCGCCATAAGTTGCGGTATTGGCGAAAGCTGCCAGGAGTGTAAGCTGATCGCTGCGGATGACCCACTGGCCGGCATTGTCCGCCGTATAGATTTTCATCGGGAGTGGGGCAAAGCAAAAAATCGCCGGAGCTGCGGCTAACGCATACCCTCCGTGGCCGCGCAGCCAGCGCGGCAACCCGTTCGCCCTGCGGGCAACTTCGCTATCCAGCCCAACCCCGGCCACACTGCAAAAATGAATAGGATCGTGTGGCGCGTGCGACTCGCCGGCGTCTCCGCTTAATGGTGAAATTACCCCCAGATCAATCGCGCATACATTGCCGCGTTCTAGAAAGAAGCACCGCCACGCCGCCAGCGAATCGCGCACGCTGCGCAATCCAAGCGCCCGGGCAAAATCGTTCCCGCTGCCTGCGGGCACAACCAGCACAGGCAAATCAAGCCTAACGAGTGGCTCAAGATGGCGATGAATCGTGCCATCGCCGCCGAAGAGCAGAACAACGTCGGTCCGATCGCCAGCCGCGGGCAGACCGATATGCCATGCAATCGAATTATCTATTTGGAAGGGCTTGAGATTTTTCTGCGAGCATCCCAGGCCGAAGATGGCAGCCGCGCGCATATGCGCGCTTGAGAGTAGCAGAGTTGCAAACGGCAAGCCGCCGATTTTTTCTAATTTCAGAGTGCGATCCATCTTTCGCTAGAATCGAGCGCATGATCGTTCTCGCTTCCGCCTCGCCGCGCCGCCAGGAGTTACTCCGAAACGCCGGCATTCCCTTCACCGTGCAACCGGCGAATATCGATGAAACACCGCTTGCCGGCGAACTTCCGCAAGCCTGTGCCGAGCGATTGGCGCGGGAAAAAGCGCTGGCAGTTTTCCAAACGCACTCGCAAGATTATGTACTTGGAGCGGACACGATCGTCGTAATCGACGGGTGCATTCTAGGCAAGCCCCACGACAAAGAAGATGCCGCGCGTATGTTGCGCTTGCTCGCTGGACGCACGCACGGGGTCACCACCGGAGTCTGCCTCGTCTCGGCAAAGCATGAGCAGGTGGCTTCGGAGAGCACCCTAGTCACCATGTATGAAATCTCAGATGACGAAATCCAAGCCTACGTCTCTACTGGCGACCCGATGGACAAAGCCGGCGCCTATGGCATCCAAGGCGTAGCCTCGCGCTGGATTCCGCGCATTGAAGGCGACTACAGCAATGTGGTGGGACTTCCCGTGGGGCGAGTGTATTCGATGTTGCGCCAGGCAGGCGCGTTATGAATTGGTGAGTTTCCGTTTCTCTCAGCGAACCCCGCGGCACTTCTCCGCGAACCCCGCGATTCGAGCTAGGCGGGCAAGCTAGGTAGCACTCAAAGCCCCTATGATTTCTTCTCGTCGTCTTTTTTCTTCTCTTCCGGTTCTTTCATCGAGGACTTAAAGTTACGGATGCCCTCGCCCAATCCCTTGCCGACCGCGGCAAACTTGCTAGTGCCAAAAATCAGCAGGATGATCGCGATGATCAGGAGCAAATGCAGTGGTTGAAATAATCCCTCACCCATAACTTCCTCCCGTTCCGGCTCAGCCTCGTTTCCCATCGCAGGCTGACCGTACTAGATGTAAAAAATTTTAGGCCATGCCAACGGCGGAGTCAAAAAGAACGATTTCAAAAAACGACGTACCGAATCGCCGCTCACCACGCAGCCCTCCCGAAGTCTATGCTTAGAACATAAGTTTCCCGGAGGTTGACGGTGATTCACAAGCGTTGCGTTCTAATTCTCACCGCACTCATTTCGTGTTCGGCATTCTCTTTCGTTTTTTCTCAAGCTTCGAGCCAAGCGCCGTCTGGCAACCCGAGCGAGCATCGTAAAACCAGCGAACCGTATACCGGCGATCTCTCTATTTTCGAATCCCCCGGCCGCGACGAACGCCTGCAAATCAATCGCGTCATGGATATTCTCGGCATTACTCGTGGCAAATCAGTTGCCGATATCGGAGCCGGTTCCGGATGGTTCACCGTGCGGGCAGCGCGCGGCGTAGGCGAAAGCGGCGTTGTCTATGCCGTGGACATCAATCGAGAGGCAATTCACTATATCGAGGACCGCGCGAAAAAAGAGCAGCTATCGAACGTGAAGGCAATCCTGAGCCAGCCGGAAAACCCGCTTCTGCCTGCGGCCTCCGTCGATGCTGTTCTGCTGCTGAAGACCTATCACGAAGTGGCCGATCCAGTGACTCTTTTGCGCAACCTTGGGGCAGCGCTTCGCCCCGGCGCGAAAGTTGGAATTATCGATCGCAATGGAAACGGCGAGGATCACGGAGTAGGCCATGACATCGTTATTCGCGAGGCCGCCGAAGCGGGCTACAAACTCACAGGGCGATACGATTTTGTAAAAGGCGACAAGATGGATTACTTTCTGGTCTTCATCCGCTGAAATTTCTTTTCTATTCACAATTTTTCGTTTGAAAAAATTTTAAACACTTTCGATCATGCCGGCCAGCAGCAGCGCTCTACGCGGCAACTCGGAAATCACAATATGTTCGTGGACCGCATGCGCGCCTTCGCCCACACCGCCCAGGCCATCGAGCGTGGGAATGCCCATTCCAGCTGTAAAGTTTCCGTCGGAGCCTCCGCCAACCGCGGCTTCGTCGAGTTTCCAGTTCACTTGGCTGGCAATCGTTTGCGCCTTTTTATAAAGCGCCGCAACACCCGCTGTTCGCTCCATCGGCATACGATTGATTCCGCCGCTGATTTCAAGTTTGCAGTGCCTGTCGAACGGTTTCAGCGAACGCAATTTTCGGTCGATAGCAGCGGCTTGCTTCGCGTTTTTGATACGCACATCGATTCTCACCGACGCTTCCGCAGCTATCACATTCGTGCGCGTTCCACCCTCGATCACGCCGGGATTTATCGATACTCCTTCACGCAGATTATTTAATTTTGCGATGACCGCGATCTGGCGGGCCAACTCCAGGATCGAGCTATGTCCTTTGCCAGGATCAAGCCCCGCATGCGCCGCGATGCCTTTCACTCGCAGCGAATACTCGCCCACACCTTTACGCGCCGTTTTCACTGCGCCGCGAAGTCCCGCAGCCGGCTCCAGAACCAGCACTCCCGCAGATTTTTTTGCCAAAGCTTCGGTGATTTTCCGCGAAGAATGGCTACCGATCTCTTCGTCCGAAACGAGAAAAACCGTGACCGGCCGTGGCATGGCCTTATACCACGTTTGCAAGGCTTCGATGGCGAAGAGCATCAGCGCAATGCCGGATTTCATATCAAGAACTCCCGGCCCATGTAGACGGCTATCCTCGATTTTGCAAGGCATGTTCGCCAATGTGCCCAGCGGATAAACCGTGTCGTAATGGCCGAGCAGCAACAGCGGTTTGTGATTTTCCGCTGCGCCCTTGGGAAGCGCGGAAAAATCAACCTGCAAGCTGCCGCCGAATTCGCTGTTGCGATGGAATTGTGACCGGCCGCCCAGCGCCTTAAATTTGGACGCAAGCAACCTGGCGATCCGATCTACAGCCGGCTTGTTGTCGCTCGGAGATTCAATTTCCGCGAGCTCACGAATGGTCTCGACAATTTGATCCTGACACCGCTCAAAATAGCGCAGTCTCTCTTTCCACTCATTCGGCGGAATTGCATTGTGCGAGAGGGCAACTGCTTTGATTATTTTCCTGGAAGGCACAAATATCTTTCCTTGAACGTTCGCGCGATTTATTGTCTGCGCGACGCGGTACAGTATAATCTTCAGTCTGCTTGGGACCACTATGACTGAAAGCATTCCGCCCGACAATGGCGCACCGAAGACGGGCCTCGACATTCACGAAATCTTGAAAATTCTGCCGCACCGCTATCCGCTGCTGCTGATCGACCGAGTGCTGGAGCTAAAACGCAAAGATCGCATTGTCGCCATCAAGAATGTCACCATCAATGAGCCGTTTTTCAACGGCCACTTTCCTGGGCTGCCCATTATGCCGGGCGTGCTGATTGTAGAAGCCATTGCGCAGGCCGGTGGTGCCTTGCTGCTTACCGAAGTGGAAGACCGCACGGATAAAGTCATGGTATTCACAGGTATCGAACGCGCCAAATTCCGGCGTCCCGTAAGTCCCGGCGATCAACTGCGGATTGAAGTGGAAGTGAAAGGCTGGCGCGCCATTCCCCGCATGATCGCGGCAAAGATGCACGGCGTGGCTTATGTTGCGGGGAAGCGCGTAGCTGAGGCTACGGTTTCGTGCCAGCTCATCGACAGCTCCCGCGGCCGTGGCGACAGCGTCGATGACGGCGCAACTGCGGAATGAACTCGCTCGTTCAACCCTTGAGGAATCTGCCCTGACGATTCAATCATGAACGTTCATCCCACGGCGATCATTGATGCGCGCGCCAAAGTTCCAGCTTCGTGCAAAATCGGTCCCTATTGCGTGATTGGCCCTGAGGTTGAGCTGGGGGAGAATTGCCGTCTCATATCGCATGTAGCGATTGCGGGGCCTACGAAAATCGGCAGCGATAATTCGTTCTTCCCGTTTGCCGCTATCGGCATGGCACCGCAGGATGTGACTTACAACGGCGAACCAACCCGCCTCGAAATCGGCGACCACAACGAGATTCGGGAGTGCGTCACCATCAGCCGCGGCACTGTGAAGGGCGGGGGGCTAACCCGAGTCGGCAGCCACACGCTCATCATGGCCTACGCGCATGTCGGCCACGATAGCATGATCGGCGACCACTGCATGTTGGTGAACGGCGCGACGCTAGGCGGGCATGTGACCGTGGAGGAATGGGCGGTAGTAGGGGCGCTCTGTCCGGTGCATCAGTTTGTGCGGATTGGGGCACACTCTTATATTGGCGGCGGCACGACGATTACGCAGGATGTCCTGCCGTTCTCGATGACCTCAGCCGCGCGCAATACGAATGCATATGGGATGAATAAGGTGGGGCTGGAGCGGCGCGGATTTTCGAAGGAGCGCATTGCCAGGATTCATCATGCCTACAAGATTTTGCTGGCTTCGAAATTGAATACTTCGCAGGCGCTGGAGAAGTTGAAGTGCGAAGCTGGCCTCGGGGAAGATGTTGAGATGTTGATTCGATTTATAGAATCGTCGGAGCGCGGGATTATCAAGTAAGCCGATGTACCCTACGATGGTTGCCGACGATTTGTCAAAGCCCGCCCAAGCGAAGATTGGATGGGACAGTGCCTCGAAGCAAACCTCTGGGAAAACCCAGCCTATTTCAGGAGTTCTGCCGGGACTGAATCGTCCGGCCCAACGTAAACTGGGGAACCTTTCCCCATGAACGAAAATCTCTCGACCTCAAACTCATTCGGATCTGGTCAACAAACTGGATATCGTAGAGTTCTACGATTTGGTGCGTACATGGCCCTCCCGTAGGCTCGATGATGGCGTCTTCCTTAATTTGCAGCCCGTATTTTGCGGAGTCATATTTCCTGCCAATCAGCTGTTTCTTCCCATCCGCAATCATGTACACGGAATGGATGAGGCAGGGGAATCCGTTGACGGTTTCTTCACCCAACGCACTCTTGGCGTTTGCCAGGTACTCGGGATGAGGCCCGTGGAGCAGGTCGGCTAGCTCCACCGCCTCGTGCTTTTCATAATTCAGTTGGTACAGTTTGTGCCGGCTGTAGTCCTCCAGTTGACCCCAACGAATCGCGGTCTCGCCTGCCCGGGTAGAGTATGTCTGGGTTACGGTCGAACCGGCTGAGTTTCGTAGATATCTGCCGAGCGTTTCGGTGTGACTCACCACATTCTCGTCGGAGTCCAGCACGTCGCGAACGGTGCGTTGCTTGGCTACTACAGGGTGATCTGCGCATGGCATAAAGCCGCGCCCATGGCAGCGGAGACAATCAAGCAAAGTGCAATCGCTCTCATGGCGGAACCTCCTACTGAAAAATCAATCTGTGCCACGAATTCTTCCGCCCAAACAATTAACAAGTCAAGAGAAATTTAGCAGACGTGATACGCTTCTACGCTGCATGGGTGGGATTTCCACGAATCGGGAGGAAAGGACCAGCATGAAAAGATCGGCATTGCTGCTGTTCGGACTCGCGTTTTGCGCCGCCTCGGGCTTTGGTCAGACGGAATCAGAAGTTCGTGATCGAATCGTGGGCACGTGGAAGCTTGTGTCCACCGAAGAGATCCTGAAGGACGGCACCTCTCGCCCGTTTCCTGCTTTCGGACTGCACGGCAAGGGCTTCCTCATGTACCAGTGCGACGGTTACATGTGCGCTGTCATTACAAATCCCGACCGTTACAAATCGGCCGACCCAGCGCATGCCATGCCGGAGGAAAAAGCGGCTGCCGCAGATGGCACTTTTTCTTACTGCGGCCGGTATGAGATCGACACGAAACAAGAGAGGATTATTCATCTGCCGGAAGTGGCCAGCGCCCCCGGATATGTGGGATCGCGGCAGATCCGGCCTTATCGCTTCGAAGGCGAGCGCCTGATCTTCAGCGATGTTGAGAAAGACGACCCATCTATTGAACGTTGGAAAATTGTCTGGGAAAAAGTTCAGTAGGACCTCACTTTGTATTTTGGCGTACGCTCCCGCGGAAAAGGCTGCCCCCAGCTTTGCTTCTGTTGCCAAGTTGGGTACCACGGACCTCAACCGCCCACGTCATACCGTGTACCTGCACTCCAGTCACTTGCCAGCGCCCCGGTTTCGGAGTGAAAATTCTCTAGGAAAAACTATGGGACGCCTTTTCGGCTTTGTTGGACTTGTCGCAGCACTAGCGGTCGGGATGTACATTTATTCCAGGCAGATGCAGAGCACGTCCGCCGCCGCTGGGACGGACAATCCCAAGGCTGCTGTAAATATTACCGGCGTGCGCACCGACTTGATCGCCATGGCACAGGCCGAGCAACGGTACCTGGCGAGCGAAGGAAAATATGCTTCTCTCGATGAACTGATTTCGTCGCAATCCATTGCCATCAGGAAACAGCGCCCTCCTTACACTTACGAAATTCAGACCAGCGACAGCGGGTTCCGGGTCATAGCTACCCGGTCATCGGACGATGGTTCTGGCGCGCCTGCTCAGTTGTCGGTCAATGAGAACATGGAGTTTCAAACTTCGCAATAACGCTGCGCTCTCTTCCATCATTCTGCGTGCTGAATGCTAGACTGACTCGTCGATCTATCATTCGTTGGTCGGGCACTCGTTAGTCGGGCACGCACGCTTCATGTCTTCGCAAATGCCTTCTCACAGCCGAAAGCTTGGCCTCATCGCGGGCAACGGCAAGTTTCCTTTCCTCGTGCTCGATGCGGCGCGCGCGAATGGCTATGAAGTGGTCGTGGTCGCGATCAAAGAAGAGGCAATTCCCGAGATCGAGTCTCACGGTGCCGCCTCGGTTCACTGGCTCTCGCTGGGCGAGCTTTCCAAGTTGATCGACACCTTCCACCGCGAAGACGTAAAGCGCGCGGTCATGGCGGGGCAGGTGAAGCACAAGCAGATTTTTTCCGCGATCCGTCCAGATTGGCGGCTCGCCAAACTTTTGCTCTCGCTCACCACACGCAATACCGATAGCCTGCTGGGCGCAGTGGCAAAAGTTCTAGGTGACGAAGGCATCACCCTGGAAAATTCAACGTGGCTGCTCGAACCGCTGCTGGTCAAGGCCGGCATTCTTACACGCCGCGCCCCGACCGAGCAGGAACTTAAAAATATTGAGTACGGCCGCACAGTAGCACGCCATCTGGCGCAACATGATATCGGACAAACGGTCGTCATCGCCGAATCGGCCTGCGTGGCCGTTGAAGCGATGGAGGGTACCGACGCCACGATCCAACGCGCGGGAGAGATCATGCGCTCGTTGCATGGCGAGGCATCCACGTTAAATCGCGCCCTGACCGTGGTGAAAATTGCCAAGCCAAATCAGGACATGCGCTTCGACGTCCCGGTAATTGGAGTGCAGACTATTGAAGTCATGCAGGCTGCCGGCGCAACCTGTCTCGCCCTGGATGCCGGGAAATGCCTGATGCTCGATGGCGAAAAAATTATCGACGCCGCCAACGCGGCGGGAATTGCGGTTGCGTCCGATGCGGTGAAATCCTAACTCTGATAAATATTTATGCCGAAGAAAAGAGCGAACAAGATGGCTCCCCGAAATTCCGAATCCGCTCTCATAGCCGACCAACTCCGCCGCGCATTCGATGGCGAGGCGTGGCACGGTCCCGCGCTGCTGGAAATTTTGAAAGATGTCGATGCCACGACCGCCGCCACCAAACCACTGGCCGATGCTCACAGCATATGGGAGCTAGTGATGCACGTCGCCGTCTGGGACGAAGCGACGCTGCAAAGGCTTGCTGGAATAAAATCGCAACCGACCGGCACTAAAAATTTCCCGCTCGTCCCGGCCAAGCCGACCGAAAGCGCGTGGAAAAAATCGGTAGCAGAATTAAAGAACACGCATGACCAGCTTGTGAAAACGGTTGCGGCGCTGGCCGAGTCGCGGCTTACTGACCGCGTTCCCGGTAAGCGCTACAATTTTTATCATCTGCTTCACGGCGTGGTGCAGCACGAGCTTTACCACGCAGGGCAGATTGCTATTCTGAAAAAAGCCCACCGCTGAAGCACTACAATCTGTCCAAAGATGCCCTTTCCCGCCTTTCCATTTACAATCTGGTGTTCCCTTGGCAGCCGGCCATCCGAGAGTTTTCCTGAGCCCTGACAATCCGATCTCGGTCGCAGTCGTTGGAGTTGGCGTTTTCGGACGCAACCATGCCCGCATCTATAAGGAATTAGAACAGCAGGGCGAACCGGTGCGACTAGTGGGCGTGGTCGACCCAAATCTGGATCGCGCCGATTCCGTTGCCCGGGAATTCGGATGCCGCGCCTTCGGCTCCGTCGACCAGTTGCTGACCACGCGTAGTGAAGTTTCTGCCGCGTCGGTGGCCGCGCCTACCATTCACCATATGGAAGTCGCCAGTACCCTGATGAAAGCCGGCGTCGATGTTCTGATCGAAAAGCCGCTAGCTGCTTCGCTCAAAGAGGCCGATGAATTGGTCCAGCTGGCTGTCGCTCATAAGCGAATCGCTCAGGTCGGGCACCTGGAGCGCTTCAATCCCGCCGTACGCGCCACCTTTCCCTTGCTTACGCAGCCCATGTTTTTCGAGGTCCACCGTCTCAGCGTCTTTACCCCGCGTTCGCTCGACGTTGACGTGGTGCTGGATCTGATGATCCACGATCTCGACATTGTGCTTTCCTTTGCCAACTCTCCCGTAAAGGAAGTTCGCGCGGTCGGCTTGCCCATTCTTTCCGGTAAAGTGGATATCGCCAACGTGCGCCTGGAATTCGAATCCGGCTGCGTGGCCAACTTCACCGCCAGCCGGGTATCGACCGAGCGCGTGCGTAAGCTGCGATTTTTTCAGCCCCGGCAATATATTTCTGTCGACTACGGACGCCAGGAGGTCCTCGTTTTTACCGTGGGCGAAGACGGATCGGCTTCCAGCAAACCCAGCGTCAATCCGGAGATAAAAGTGGGCAAGCCCGCGGTAGCCTCCGAAGAGCCGTTGCACGCGGAATTGAAATCATTCCTACTCGCTGTGCGCCAGCGTTCTGCGCCCGTGGTGCCGATTAGCGATGGCCGCGCTGCTCTTGCCCTTGCGCTCGATATAGTAGGCGCGATTTGCGAGCATGGAAACAAAGTCGGCCTGTCTGGTCTTGCCAACTCCCGCCCCTGATCCATTCCTCGTGAATGTCGCCGCCGGGCTTCCAGGTCGCAAATCAACGCGCTGTTTTACAATTGTTTACACACGCAAGTCCCGCGCCATTTGACAGTACGCAGAATCGCACGAAAGATGCGAAAATAGTGGTAGCTTGGCCGCGGTAACTCGCTGAGTCATCCGATGGTCGTCCGCTAAACACCGGATGCAACGAAGCGAGGGAATTGTGTGTCTAACGGACAAGCCTAGTTCATGCCCATCACACAGATTCCATTCCAGGATCCGGTCGCTCCCGAAAAGCCGCAGCCGGAACAGCTCGGGCTTTACGACAGTCAGGGATGGGAAACAGCTTACCGCGAGTCGGACGACCATCGCATTCCGCATCTGCTTATCCAGTTGCAGGACGATCTCACGCGTTCGCGCCGCCGTGAGGCCGCATGGATTTCGATCATCGTCCACCTGCTGCTGCTTTTTTTCCTCTTTAAGATCGAGTGGTTCGAAAAGTACATTCCCTGGCACACGGTAACCACGAAAAACACGGCCAACCTGAACGGCGCCACGTTCCTCGAACTTCCGCCGGATTTGCAGAAGATTGAGAAAAGACCGAATACCAATATCGCTTCCGACAAGAATCGCATCGCGATGACACGGCACCCGGAGTTGGACTCCAAGGAACTGCGCAAAATTTTAGCCACGCCGCCGCCGGGAAGGCCCGGTTCGCGAGCGCCGCAAATGCAGCAGCCGCCCGCACAATCATCCGCCGGACTGGCGCAGAATCAACCGCCGCCCCAACCACAACAACAGCAACAAGCCAATCCTCAGATAGCGCAGTTGCAGACTCCGGCTGCCCCTAACGTCAGCGATGAGTTCAAGAAGTATGCTGGCTCAATGTCTGCCGGTTCGGCACTGCAGGAAGCGACTCGCGCGGCTGCCGACCGGCGAGGTGGCGGCGTCCAGCAAGGCGACGGCGGAAATTTCGGTCTAGGCACGGGCGCGCATGGGAGACAGTTGGGCAATCTTGAAGTTCTCAGCGACACGATGGGCGTGGACTTCGGCCCATACTTGCAGCGCGTGTTACACGATGTCCGCGAGAACTGGTACACCGCGATTCCAGAATCCGCGCAGTTCAAACACGGAAACCTCATCATCGAATTCGCAATTAAGAAAGATGGAAAAGTTGCGGGTATGAAACTGGTGACGACTTCCGGAGATGTTCCATTGGATCGCGCGGCCTGGGCCGGCATTCAAGCGTCGGATCCATTTCCACCCTTGCCCAGCGAATTTGGCGGGCAGTATCTGGCTCTGCGCTTTCGCTTTTTCTATAACCCCACCAAAGATGAATTGCAGTAGCGTGTTTCGGCTTGCAGCGTAGATTGCAGGATGTTTCCCTACCAGCACGGCAGCGATTCCGATTGACGATCGGCGAACTGCAATGCGCGAGATATTTACCCCTTCCGCAGGTGAATCGATCCATCTCCCGTGTGAATCACCAGCGAATTGCCGCCGCCATTCAGCTTGCCGTGAACTTCGTTCTCTCGAATCTTACCTTCGGCCGTCACTGGTATGTCGAGATCAATGTAGCCATCCCCCGTGTGCAAGTCCACATCGGCAGCCAATGTTTCCGGCACCTCCAGCGTTACCGAACCATCGCCACTTTCCAGCCGCCAGCCTGCCGCGATTGCCGATCCACTCATAGCACGCGCATCCACGTGTCCATCGCCGGTCTTGAGTTCAAGCTCGTCAAAGCGCCCGTCAGCGCGGATGTGACCATCCCCAGTGGTCGCATGCAGTTTGCCGTCCACGCTGGCAATTTCCTGCGAGCCATCGCCGCTGTGCAGCCGCATTTCGCCTTTGAAATTGCCTATCTCAATCTTGCCGTCTCCGGTGTGCAAATCGACCCGGCCCTCTCGCGGCATGTGGATGTCAATATCAACACGATGGGTGACATAGCCCCAATTAATCGTCACGCCATGCGGATAGCGGACCTCAACTTCGACCACGTTCCCCATCTGGTGCTCCTGAATCTGGATTCCGCCATCGCCGATCTTGTAGTGCGTGGTCGTCACTTTGGCTTCGATGGTGTTCTGGTCCCAGGTAGAGACGTGGATGTTGGCATCGGAGGTCTCAACCCGCAAATCAGGCTGGCCGCTAAGTGTATAAGTTTTGGACCAATCGTCCGCCCGCGCCGACCCCAGCGCCAAAGTACCGACAAATGCTATCGACATGAAAGCCGCGAACAACCAATGTGATTTACTCAGTCGTCTCATAAATCCTCCCATGGGCAAGCGCACCCCGGCCCAGTCTCATAGACGTGTTACGCAGCAATCGTGAGTTTGGTCCGGAGAAAATCTGGACCTCGAATTTCTTTCGGGGACGTACAATACTGGCGTGGCCAATGCTCCATCATCCGGTAATGCCGATCACAAGCACCGCCGCCACGCAGCCTATGCCACGGAAACCGCCGGCCTGCTGTTGATCGCCTTTCTTTTGCTAGTCCTCACCGTGATTCGCTATTGGCACGCCATTCACTGGAGCCTACGCTGACGGTAGCTTCTGCGCAGCCCGAACCGCTGCTTGTGGTCGTGCTCGGGCCCACAGCAAGCGGCAAAACCGCGTTATCGCTCGCGCTTGCTGAGCGCTTCCGCGGCGAGATCATAAATTGCGATTCGATCGCCATGTGCCGCGAGTTCGACATCGGGACTGCCAAGCCAACTGCTTCGGAGCGCGCCCGCGCAACCCATCATCTGCTCGACTATATTTCTCCGACAATCTCAATGACCGCCGGTGAATATGCCCGGCAGGCGCGGCAAATACTTGAGGAGGTGAAAACACGAGGTCATCTACCAATCGTTGTTGGGGGCACTGGACTCTATCTACGTGCCCTACTCGACGGACTTTTTCCCGGCCCACAGCGCTCCGAAAAATTGCGTGAGCGGCTACGTGAACGAGCCACCAGCCAAGGCTCCGGCTATCTTCATCGCGTCTTGCAGCGGCTCGATCCGGCGGCCGCACAAAAAATTCATGCCAACGACGCGCCCAAGCTGATCCGCGCCATTGAAGTCTGCCTGGCCTCGCGCCAAAAAATGACTGAACTCTGGCAGCAAGGGCGCGATACTCTGCGTGGCTTTCGCATTTTTAGAATTGGCCTCGATCCTGATCGCCCAGTGTTGTACGACAGAATCAACCGCCGCGCACAGCAAATGTTTAAAGCAGGCTTGATTGAAGAAACCCAAGTTCTCTTACAAAAATATGGGGACGATGCGACTCCGCTAACCTCGCTCGGTTACAAACAAGCCCTTCAATTCCTTCGCAAAGAACTCACCCGCGAGCAGGCAATACAGGCAGCCCAACAAGCCCATCGGAACTATGCCAAACGCCAGATGACTTGGTTCCGCCGCGAACCTGAGGTTCACTGGCTGCGCGGTTTCGGTGACGATTCGGCCCTCCAGCACGAAGCTGTGATCGAAATTAAAAACCTACTTTCTCGATAAATACTCCTACAAATTAGTCCCACGGATTAACCCAATAGTTCTGCTATCGTTTCTGCATGAATCGCAAACTTGCTCTCCCAGTCATTGCTCTTCTGCTGTCCGTATCCGCCTTCGCTAAAGAAAAATATCAGCGTTCCGGCCCCATCAACCTGACGCACAGCGGAGAAAAGTGGGCGGAGAAGACTCTGCGCAAGCTCACCCTCGAAGAAAAAGTCGGGCAGGTATTCATGATCTGGTGCCGCGCCAGCTTTCTGAACGAGGAAAATCCGGAATACCTGCAACTGCGCGAGGCCATCCAGAAGTATCACGTCGGCTCGTTTGCCATGACGGTTCATGTCGACGGCCCCTACCTTCTGCGCAGCGAGCCCTACGAAGCAGCCGAGCTTTTGAACCACCTGCAAAGCGACTCCAAACTTCCGCTTCTATTCGCCGCCGATTTTGAGCGCGGCGTCTCTATGCGCCTGCTGGGAACCACGGTTTTCCCGCACGCCATGGCTTTCGGCGGCGACGGCAAACCGGAAGATGCAGAGGCCTTTGGCCGCATCACCGCCGAAGAGGCTCGCGCCATCGGCATTCACTGGAATTTCTTCCCCGACGCGGATGTCAACTCGAATCCCGCCAATCCCATCATCAACACGCGCTCGTTCGGCGAAGATCCCGCGCAGGTTGGCAACCTGGTGGTCGCTTACATCAAAGGCGCGCACGCAGGCGGAATGTTGACCACCGTGAAGCACTTTCCCGGCCACGGCGATACCGCAACCGATTCGCATTTAGGCGTGGCCAGCGTGAATGTGAATCGGGCGCACCTGGATTCGATTGAACTGCCGCCATTTAAGCAGGCCATCGCAGCCGGTGTCGATTCCGTCATGGTCGCGCACGTAACCGTTCCCTCGCTCGATTCCGATCCCAATCACGTCGGCACAATTTCTCCCGCAATCGTCTCCGATCTGCTGGAAAAGCAACTCGGTTTCAAAGGCATAGTCGTCACCGATGCACTGGACATGGCCGGCCTGACCCACCTTTTCGCTAATAACATCGGTCGCGCAGCTGTGGAGGCTTTCAAGGCCGGCAACGACCTGCTTCTCATCCCCGCTGACTTTCCAGCTTCGTTCGATGCCATGGTGCAAGCCGTCCGCTCCGGAGAAATTTCCCAGGAGCGGCTCAACGCATCCGTTCTTAAACTACTAAAAACAAAGGCCTCTCTCGGATTGCAAGACGCCCGCATGGTGGATATAAATGCCGTCGCAAACCTGGTAGGCAAGCCGGAAAATATCGCCTTCGGCCAGCATGTAGCCGACGAAGCCGTAACCCTGGTTCGCGATAACGGCAAAGTTTTGCCACTTAAATCCAAGGGAACCACCAAGGCCGGCCTTCCGTATACAACACAGGAGGCAATTCGCAACGAAACTGTAGCCGTATTGTTCTCCGACGATGTGCGCACCGATTCCGGCCGCGCGTTCGGGCGCGAACTTCGCGCGCGCATTCCGGATGCAAGCCTGGTTTACGTTGACCCACGCATCGCCGCAGGGATGAGCGATACGGTGCTGAAGGCGGTAGATGAAGCCAAGACTGTCATCGCCGCGGTTTATGTGATTCCGACTGCAGGCAAGGTCGGCAACACGGTTGCAATGTCCGACGCGACCGGCGCGCTGTTGCAGCAGTTATTGGATCGTGCTGCCGCTAAAACTGCGGTAGTCGCTATGGGCAATCCGTATCTGGCCGCGGACTTCCCGAAGGTTGAAAATTATATGTGCACATTTTCCAACGCATCGGTCTCGGAAACAGCCGCCGTGAAAGCGTTATTTGGCGAGATTCCTATTCATGGGCACCTTCCGGTCAGCATTCCTAATATCGCCCAGCGAGGCACGGGTATCGGGCGTTCCGCTCAAGTGGCCGGTGGAGGAACGGAACATGCGCAGAAATAAACTCCCAGCAACCATGGTCGCGGCAAGCCTTGCCGCACTTCTGGCTCTGCCCGCGTGCAGCGTTAACGTACAAAAAGAGGCTAATGGCCAAGACAAACAGGTGGACGTCAAAACGCTGCTCGGCGGAATCCATGTCAGCAAACAGGCAGATGTTTCCGACGTTGGCATCGCCGTATATCCCGGCGCGCGCATGAAGCAAAAAGATTCCGATGGCGACGACAAGAGCGCCAATGTAAATGTCTCCGGCTTCGGCTACGGGATCAAGGTCGTCGCTATGGAATATGAATCGGACGACGCACCCGCGAAGGTTCTGTCTTTTTATCGAGATCAACTGAAGAAATACGGAAACGTGCTCGAATGCCACACCTCCAAAGGAGACTGGAATGTGAACATGGGTAAGAGCGGCTCGAATGAGTTGACCTGCCAAGGCACCGGCGGCAACGACATCGAACTTAAGGTGGGTAAACAAGACGATCAGCACATTGTGGCCGTACAGCCTGATGGCAAGGGAACGAGTTTTTCGCTCGTATATGTGCGTACTCACGGCAAGGACGCCGATATTTAGCATTGTTAGTGCAAGTTCGGGACGTTTTAGGAGGGATTTTTATGGCTTGTACGAATTCGTTTCGATCCATCGCTGTCAATTCCATTCTCACCATCGCGTTGACTGTCATTCCATGCCTCGCCGCTCAAGCGCAAGACTCAAATGCCGGCCAGGATAAGCATCTCGACGTGCAAAGCTCCGCGGGTGACCTGCACGTAGGCAACGATGCCGATGCTCGAAAGACCGGACTGCCGCTGTATCCCGGTGCGCGGCCTAAACACGAAGAAAATAACGGCAATGCGAATCTAGGATTGTTCACCGATGCCTTCGGCATCAAGCTGGTGGTAGCCAAATATGACTCCAACGATGCCCCCGGCAAAATCATCGATTACTACCGCGAACACCTTAAAAAGTTCGGCAAAGTCCTCGAGTGCCACACTCGCGAGCATGGCGGCACGCACGCCGACTTCGACGACGACGATCATGATGACCACGCCAATAATCAGAGATCCAAAGAGCTCAAATGCGAAGGTGACAACACCGGCCCCGTGACAGAACTGAAGGTCGGAACTGAAGAAAACCAGCATGTGGTCTCTGTCGAGCCCAATGCCAGCGGGTCCGGATCGACCCTGGCCCTGGTTTACGTTCACCTCCGCGGCAAGCAGGGAGACATTTAAGCCGCCGTTTCTCCACGCGAAGCGCCCTCCACTTGCGGCTTTGGTGCGGCATTGCGATACTTTCAAGAGGCACTGCCGGACTCCGAATGGACCATCCTTGCTATCGGTGCGGACAAAGCGTGGAAGACGGAAGACCCTTTTGCCCGCAATGCGGAGCACCGCAAATCCGCGTAGCCGTGCCCGAACTGGCCCCAGTCGCTGCCGGCGTTCCATCGGCTGACATTTTTGCTTCCGACTCAGCGCTTACTCCAGACACGCTCAATACCACTCTTTCCGCCGCCATAGTATGGCCTTCAGCCCTTCGTACCAGCGCAATTGCAGCCTTGATTGCGGCTATGATCATGAGCCTGGGCCTCATGGTCCCTTTGCTGGCCGTGTTAGGAGCAGGATTTCTCGCCGTCAGTTTCTACCATCGCAAAAATCCAGCCTGGAATGTGAATGCCCGCTCCGGAGCGCGGCTGGGCGCGGTAAGCGGCGTTCTGTTTTTTGGCATCGCGGCCATCTTCGAAACCATTGCCGTAGCCGTATTTCATACCGGAGGTCAGATCCGCCAAAAGTTGCTCGAAGCGCTTCAGCAGGCTGCTTCCCGCGCCAACGATCCGCAGGTGCAGGCGACTCTCGATCGCCTGAAAACACCGGAAGGCATCGCGCTCATGCTGGTCTTTGGCCTGATCATGTTATTCGTGGTTTCCGTCGCCGCCGGCGGCCTTGCCGGGGCACTCACTGGCGCTGTCCTCGGCCGCCGCAAGCGAATCTGAAAATCACCCGGTAGCTGCCCTTGCGGGGGAACACCTAGGCCGCGTATGATGCACCGTTTGCCTTCTCGCGCCATGAACAAACCTGCACGCGGATCGTTGCTCGGCATCGAGCACCTGCAAGAAAAGGAAATCCTGGGCTTGTTGCGGCTCGCACGCCGCATGAATCCGCTCAAGGCGCGCCCGCTCCTGCGCAACAAGCGCATCGCGCTTCTGTTTTACGAAGCTTCCACGCGCACCCGGTCGTCTTTCGAAATCGCCGCCAAGTCCAT
Organism: Candidatus Aquilonibacter sp.; assembly: GCA_035486715.1. Taxonomy (GTDB): domain Bacteria; phylum Acidobacteriota; class Terriglobia; order Terriglobales; family Acidobacteriaceae; genus Sulfotelmatobacter. The sequence goes on along the minus strand of DATHMV010000056.1, from coordinate 17,243 downwards.
GGGCGCGATGACGGTGCTGGTGCTCTCATCCGGATCGAGCATCGAGAAAGGCGAATCCCTTCTCGATACGGGTTACACCTTGCGCGCGGTCGGGGCGGATGCAATCGTGATTCGCCATCCTGCCGCAGGCGCGCCGTTGATGATTGCGAAACATCTGGACATTCCCGTCATCAACGCCGGAGACGGCATGCACGAGCATCCTTCGCAAGCCCTGCTCGATGCCTTCACCATTCTCAAGCACAAAAAATCGTTCAAAGGCCTGCGCGTCTCGATCGTCGGAGATATCTATCACAGCCGGGTGGCCCGCTCCGCATGCCATTTGCTAAGTAAGCTGGGAGTGAAAGTAACTCTCTGCGGGCCGCCCGAGCTCGTACCGGAATTTGCCGTCTCGCTGGCTCCGGGACTCCACATCACGCGTCACATCGAAGAAGCCCTGCGCGGCACGGATGTAATCATGCTGTTGCGCGTGCAGCAGGAACGCCTGGCCGGAATGAAAATGCACTTGCAGGACTACATGGCCCGCTACCAGATGACGATGTCGCGCCTGAAGCTCGCCAAGCGGGACGCCATCGTGATGCATCCCGGCCCCATCATTCGCGGCCTGGAGCTGACGTCAGAAGTAGTCGACTGTCCGCAATCCGTAGTCGTGGACGAAGTACGCAACGGAGTGCCCACGCGCATGGCAATTCTGGCGAAGGCGTTAGGAAAGGCAAAATGAGCCACGGATTTTCGCGGAATGAACACGATTGAACATCGGCAACGAATGGCTAAGCGCCAAATGCCAAATGCCAAATAAAAACCAAACCCGCCCCGCAAGCCTCCTGATCAAAGGCGGCCATGTCATCGATCCCGCCGAAAAGATCAACGCGCCCATGGACGTGCTGCTACGCGACGGCCGCGTGGCCGAAATTGCGCCACCGAATAAAATTCGCGGCAGCGCCGACGAAAAATTCGACGCCCGCGGCCTGATCGTCGCCCCCGGCTTCATCGATCTCCACGTTCACCTGCGCGAGCCCGGACAAGGCTACAAAGAAACCATCGCCTCGGGCACCGCCGTAGCCGCAGCCGGAGGCTTTACCTCCGTCTGCACCATGCCCAATACCGTGCCCATAGTCGATACCGCGGAGTGGGTCACATGGCTGCGCCATCCCGAGCGCGGAGCGGTAGTCAACGTTTTCCCCATCGCGGCAGCAACCGTGAGTTCGCGCGGCGCAACCCTCACCGATTTCGCCGCGCTGCAGCGCGCCGGAGCCGTAGCCGTTACCGACGACGGCAAGCCCATCCTCGACGACGAAATCATGCGCTCCGCGCTTCGCCTCGGCGCCGAGCTGAACTTTCCGGTCGTGCAGCACGCCGAAGACACGCGCCTCACCGAAAACTGCACGATGAACGAAGGCCCAACGAGCTTTCGCCTGGGCCTGCGTGGCATGTCCGCCGCCGCTGAAGCGCAAATTGTCGACCGCGACGTAACCCTGGCGCAGCGCATTCGCGAAGCCCGCCTGCACGTAGCGCATCTTTCCACCGCCGATGCGCTCAAGGCCGTGCGCCGGGGCAAGCGCGCCAAAGCCCGCGTCACCTGCGAAGTCACGCCGCACCACTTCACGCTGCTCGACGAAAACGTCGGCGAATACGACACGCACTGCAAAATGAATCCTCCGCTGCGCACCGCCAGCGATCGCGAAGCGATCCTAGTCGCCCTCGCGGACGGCACGGTCGACGCCATCGCCACCGACCATGCCCCTCACGCCACCCACGAAAAAGAAGTCGAATTCGAGCGCGCCGCCTTCGGCATCACGGGCCTAGAAACAGCGTTGGCGCTGGCGATCACCAAGCTGCATCGCGACCACAAAATTCCACTGGCGCGCATAGTAGAACTCTTCACAGCAGGCCCAGCCCGAGTTTTCGATCTGCGCGGCAGAGGATCGCTAGCCAAGGGCAATCACGCCGACGTGACCATCTTCGATCCCAAAAAAAAGTGGACATTCGAAGCCGCGAAATCGCGGTCGCTCTCGCACAACACTCCGTTTGATGGCTGGCAGTTTACGGGGAAGGTCATCGCGACGGTGGTGGGCGGGAAGATTGTGCATCACGAGAACTAAGATGAAAAGGACTCACATATACATTTAAATGTATATCTCCCGCCGGATTATTGTTATGCTTATGTGGTGAAGAATGTCGCCGAAAATCCCTCCAGAAGCCGTGATCGCTTGGGAAGGCGACTCCAAGGAAGTGCTCAGATCTTTTCCAGACGCGGTGAAACGCAATTTGGGATTCGACTTGCGCCTGTTGCAACAGGGAGAACCGCCAATGGATTATCGCCCGATGCAATCCGTTGGGCCGGGAGTATTCGAGCTGCGGGATCAGGATGAGCGTTCTTGGTACCGGCTCATCTACCTATCGAGAATTCGTGATGTTATTTACGTGCTGCACTGTTTCGAAAAACGCAGCCGCGAGACGCCGATCAAGGAAATCAATACGGCGCGGCAGCGTCTAAAGACTGTTCGGGCAAGGATGATTGAGGAGAAGAAGCATGGCCGTTCGGGGTAACAAGCCGACCCACGTAACACGGGGCAATGTGCTCGACGACCTGGGTTTCTCGCCCGAGCAGGCCACGATATTGAAGTTTAAAGCGGGCTTGTACCAAGCCATCCTGAAGCACGCGCGTAAATATTCGCAAAAGCAATTGCAGGTAATTCTGGGAGAGCCTCAGCCACGGGTGAGCGAACTGCTCAACGGGAAAATCGCCAACAAGAGTGTGGACAAGTTGCTCCACTACGCTGGACGGCTGGGGATTGAGGCCAAAGCCAGATTTCCGCAAACCAACAAACGGGTCGTGCGGTTTGGCAGCTCCAATCTTGAGCAAGGACCTGTCTGAGAGGTAGCAGCAGAAATAGACCGAGGCAAAAAGTGAATCGCATACAAGCCAGATTTGCACGGCCCGGCTTAAAGCCGGGCCGTGCGATACGCTATGATTAAAAAGAGGACGCTGCTCAGTTACCACACTATTCCATCTTCGCCGACATCATCGTCCTCCAGCGCTCCTCCTCTCTGCAATTCTCTGATTAGCTGCTGAATGTCTTCGAGTTCGCTCCTTTCCGCGCTCGAAAACCGAGGATTGCGACGAATATACTCTTGATGTTGGGCCTCTCTCTCCCGAAGTGAGAGGAGAGTCTTTCTGCTGTTTAGTATTGCCATGAATCTGTACTCTCTTTCTGGCTCCTTCTCGCCAATTATATGTCGGTTCGATTCATCCGCCCTCGAATTTCTGCATTTGTCTTTCACTTATTAGGCGAGAAAGGCGAGCATCGGGCAGCACGACTTAGCACGTAAGTTGATGAAGATATCAGGAGGTGGCGGGACGCCTGGCCATATTAGGGGTGAGGGGGCTTCGTGCAAATAGGTGGAAGCCGCCGCGCTAGATAATCCCCATCTTCTTCCCGACCCTCCCCAACACCTCCAGCGCCTGCTCCAACTCCTCCCTCGTATGCGTAGCCGTCATGATGGTACGAATCCGCGCCTTGCCCTCGGGCACGGTAGGAAACGCAATTCCTGTGCCGAGCACGCCTTCCTTAAATAACTCGCGCGAAAAATCCATGGTGAGCTTGCCGTCGCCAATGATGATCGGCGTGATCGGAGTCTCGCTGGCCGGCGTGGCTTTGCCGCCGATATCGAAGCCGAGCAGCCCCAGTTCTTTTTTCCAGAAGCGCGTGTTCTCCCAAAGCTTTTCCATGCGCTCAGGTTCGTTCTCGAGAACGTCGAAGGCCGCGATGCAGGTTGCCGCAACCGACGGCGGATGCGAGGTGGAAAACAAAAATGGCCGCGCGCGGTGGTACAGAAAATCGATGAGATCACGCGTGCCGCAGACGTAACCGCCTAGCGCGCCGATGGCCTTTGACAAAGTTCCAACCTGAATATCCACACGCCCATCCATCTTGAAATGATCGATCGTGCCGCGGCCGTTGCGGCCGAGAACGCCCGAGGCGTGCGCATCATCGACCATCATAATGGCGCCATATTTTTCAGCAGCATCGCACAATCCGGGCAGCGGCCCGATATCGCCGTCCATGGAGAAGACGCCGTCGGAGATCAGAAGCTTTTTCCCCGGCTCGTTTTTCACGCTGGCTAGTTGCTCCTCAGCGTGCGCAACATCTTTGTGCCGAAACACCAGAATCTTCGCCTTCGACAGCCGCGCACCGTCGATGATCGATGCATGATTCAGCGCGTCGGAGATGATGAAATCATCTTTGCCCAAGACAGCGGACACAGTGCCTGCGTTCGCCGCGAATCCGGATTGAAAGACCACGCACGCTTCTACATTTTTGAAGCGCGCGATCTTTTCTTCCAGTTCCATGTGGATCTTCATCGTGCCGGCGATGGTCCGTACCGCGCCAGATCCCACGCCATATTTGCGCGTAGCTTCGAGCGCCGCCTCGCGCAACTTGGGATGCGTAGTCAGCCCCAGATAATTGTTCGACGCCAGGTTGATAACTTTCTTGCCGTCGAAGGTGCAAACGGGTGCTTGCTCGTCATCGAGCACGCGCAGCTTGAAGTGTGTGCCCTTGGCCTTAAGTTCATTGAGCTGGTCGGTGAGATAGAAGAGCGGGTTGGTGCGGGTTGCAGTGGTCATTGGGCGCCTCGAACTTCTTTGCCGCGGATTTACGTGGATCGACACGGATTTATAAACAACTCAGTCTAATGCCGGGGCACGCGAGCCGTCGAATGGAAGATAAGTCAAATAGCGGCAAATTGAAATTGAACAACAAACAAAATCCACAATGACATCTATGCGAATCTGTGGCCAAAATCCTTAAAACAAAATCGCATTCCCCGTAGCGATGCTGGCCTCGCAAAGCTGCTTCATATTGTTGAAGAATTCCTTCTCCGAATCGGCCAGAATATCGCTGGAATGCAGGACCGTATCTACTTCCTTCAGCAGTTTCGGCGCGTATTTGCTGAGAATGCAGTCGCCACTGTGCGTGCCGTCGTAAAGAACTTCTTCCAGCAACATGGGAAAGCGCGGTTCCGGCTTGCCCTGTAATGCTTTCAAAAAACTCCGCAAATTTTGTACCCGAGTAATATTGCCCAGAAACACTGCGACTAGAAAGCCTTCATGCTCGCAGGATTTGCTGAGCCACTGATCGTGCGCCTCCCATTCTTCTTCCGAAGGATCGCCCGAGAGTGCCGGCTCACCCGATTCGTCGAAGATGAGCCGGTCAGGAAACGGATGCGGCCTGGCTTTGCCTTCGCGAATGCAAGCGCAGCGTACGAAACCATCGAGGGCCATGGGAGTTTACCTCGTTTGCGGAAATTTCTTTTCCATGGATTTACCATCGCTGAGAAACCGTGAGCACGAGCAGCCTGAGCAATGCCAAACGGTGCCCTGGTACGCTTATTTTACGCCGTTGGGGTACACCAGAATCTTGCTGGCCTCACCCGTTTTTAGCCGCTCCATCGCTTTTGGGAAATCTTTCATCGCAATGCGGTCGGTGATTACCGGATGCAGGTTAAGCTTGCCCGCCTTGAGCAGAGCGGTCATCTGATACCAGGTCTGATACATGCGACGGCCGTTGATGCCTTGCACGGTGATGCCTTTAAAAATAATGTCTTCGGAAAAATTCAGCGAGATGGGCTTTGAAGTCAGGCCGAGAAGGGAAATTCTTCCGCCCCGCCGGACAATATCAAAAGCGGTACGAATCGAATCCGGATGCCCCGCCATTTCCAGCACCACATCCACGCCCAGGCCGCCAGTCTTCTCCATCACGATGGAATTGACTTTTTCTTTTGATGGGTCGAGCACATAGTCGGCCTTCATCTCCCGCGCAATTTTGCGCCGGTGCTCGTTCACTTCAATCGCGAATACGCTGGTCGCACCAACCGCTCTCGCCACCGCAATCGCAAATAATCCAATCGGCCCGCATCCCGTAATAGCCACAGTTTTTGCAGCGATCTCACCCGCGAGCACCGTGTGAACCGCATTGCCCAGCGGATCGAGAATCGACGCATACTCCTGCGGAATCGCCGGATCAAGCTTCCAAATGTTCGATTCAGGAATGACCACATATTCGGCGAACGCGCCATCGGCATCCACCCCGATGATCTTCACGTTCTGGCAGATGTGCGCTTCACCGGTGCGGCATTGCAGGCACTTGCCGCACGCCACATGCATTTCAGCGGAAACAAAATCGCCCTCCTTCACGCTGGTAACTTCGCTGCCAAAGGCCGCCACTTCGCCGCAGAACTCGTGACCTGGAATCAGCGGCGGGTGAATACGGTTCTGCGCCCATCGGTCCCAGTTATAAATGTGCAGGTCCGTTCCGCAGATGGACGCCACTTTCACCTTCACCAGCACATCGTTGGGCCCGAAGGCGGGCACTTTTACTTCGCGAATTTCCGCGCCGGGTGCGGCTTCCGGCTTGACCACGGCAAACATTGTGGATGGCATGAGCTACCTTATGAATTCAGACTCAGACACAAAACTTATGATTCTAGCACCGCAGGATTTCGGCTGCGCGTTTAAGACCTAAAGCTGGCCGAAGTGCGCAGTTATCGCGGCAATCCCTTGTTGGATTTCGGCGGCGCAATTTTGAACTCTTCCGACCTGCCGCGAGGAATGCTCAGCGTCTTCCATTGATTCGACCGGAGATGTTTCGCCAGAAAAACGATTTGCCCAAGATGGCTGGCATAATGCGCAAGCTGCCGGTTAATCGCCTGCAACACAGTATGCGGTTCGCCGCGAATCGTCACCGTTCGCATCACATCTTCCGGCTTGAGCGCATCGAGCGCCGCAAACATCTGCGCCCAACCGTCCTCCCACCATCGCATCACCTCGGCACGGGTCGTGGCCGAATTCAACTCGAACTCGCGATCGCGAAAGCGATCCGGCTTCTCGCCGTCGCTGGTAAGGAAATCGGTAAAGCGCGAGCGCATGTTTCCGGCGAGATGCTTAATGATAATGGCGACCGAGTTCGATTCAGGGTCAAGCGTGGCGAATAACTGGTCATCCTCGAGTTGAGCAATCGCACCCTCGGCCAGGCGCTTGTTCCCGCGCATCTGGCGCCGCGTTTCTTCAAGATAGTGCGTAGCAATATCCGTCATATGTCTTCCAATCCTATGCAGTCAATCCCCAATTTTTGGATCAGCGCCCCATCCCCCGCCGCCCGCGGACTCAATTCGAATGCGTTCTCCAGCCTGCAGCCGCGCGCTGAACTTTCCTGGCATTTCCTCAACGGAGCCGTCGATGTGGATCACGCTTGTCTTACCCAACTCACCCTCACCCCCGCCGTTCAATCCCCACGGAGCGCGCACTCGCCGGTCTGAAAGCAAAGTCACATCGCAGTCGGTCAGCACTTCGATCTCGCGAACAATTCCATCGCCGCCGGTAAACTTGCCGGCACCTCCGCTGCCTCGCCGCAGCGCGTAGCGCCGCACCCGCAGAGGATACGCATACTCCAGTGCCTCGGCGGGAGTATTCAGCGAATTCGTCATATGCGTGTGCACGCCCGAAACGCCGTTCTTCGTGGGCCGAGCGCCCATGCCTCCAGCAATGGTTTCGTAATAGGCGAAAGGCTTGCCGGTACGCGGATCGATTCCGCCGATCGTCAAGTTATTCATCGTTCCTGAAGCCGCCGCAGGGGTACGATCCGGAATCGCTTGCGCCAGGGCGCGCAGCAGAACGTCAACGATACGCTGCGAAGTTTCCACATTCCCACCCGCAACCGCCGCCGGTGGGCACGCATTCACAACGCTTTCTGAAGGAGCGATGATCCGTATCGGCCGCATAAGTCCGGCGGTCGCCGGAACATCATCCGCCAACAGGCAACGGAAGACATAGAAGCATGCCGAATACGTAATCGCCTCAACCGCATTCACGCTGCCCTCGACTTGCGGATCGCTCCCAGTAAAATCGACTATAACCGTGTGGGTGCGGGCGCCGCGCCCGCGAGCTTTTGAAGACACACGCTTGGAAGGTAAGATTTTTATAGCGACCTTTATCTTCACCGGCCGCTTCTCGATGCCGTCATCATCGAGAAAATCCTCCGCCTGATAAGTACCCGGCGGTACACGCAGCAAAAACGCCCGCATCAACTCTTCCGAGTACTCCAAAAGTTCCCGCGCTGCGCGCGCCGCTCGCTCGATACCATAACGCTCACTTACTTCGCGCAAGCGTTCCGCACCGGTGTGGCAAGCCGCAATCTGCGCGCCCAGGTCGCCTTCGCGTTCTTCCGGCGTGCGAACATTGTTAAGCAACAGCGCCAGCACATCCGCCTGCATCACTCCTGCGTGCATGATCTTCACGGGAGGAATGCGCAATCCCTCCTGATAAATCTCGCGGCATAATCCCATCGAACCCGCGTAAGCCCCGCCCACATCGGCATGATGCGCCCGCGAAGCCACATAAAAATCAGGCCCACGCTTATCGCGACCACGGCCCGTGTGGGAGCGGGCGCCTCGCCCGCGCGCCTCCACATACACCGGCGCAACCAAAGTGATATCCGGCAGATGAGTTCCTCCGCGGAATGGATCATTCAACATGACCATATCCCCATATCCCATCTCGCACGCCGCAATCGCTGCCCGCACCGACATCGGCATCGAGCCCAAGTGCACCGGCATGTGGTCGCCCATGGCGATTACTTCTCCCTCGCCATCGAAAACGGCGCAGGAATAATCCCGCCGCTCTTTTATGTTGGGAGAAAATGCGGTGCGCCGCAGCGCCGCACCCATTTCTTCGGCAATCGAGTGATAGAGATTCTTGAAGATTTCCAACTCAATAGGATCGCGCCGCATAGGCGCAGTGTATCGAAATCAGGGAACAGGGAACCAATTTGTTGCCCAACTGCACGACCAATGCGACAAATCTGCACCGTTGCCGCACAACTCTATCGCTCCTGCCAAGAAATTTGTTCGCAATATTGCAAAATTCTGTTGACACTGCGTTCATCGTGCCGCAATATCTTGTACTAAGGACGCTGCCCGTACTTTTAGTTGGGTAGCTTTTGGATTCCGGGTCCCCAAAGTTAAAAAGGGAAAATCGTTCACGGAGGAACCTTCATGGCAACGAAAAAGAAGGCAAAAAAGAAGAAACATTAACCAACCGTCTGCGAGACGATACTTCGCAAGGGCCAGAATTTGACCAGCCTCTCAGGAGAAGCACCTCTTGAGAGGCGTTTCCGTTTCTGCAAGCTTCGCGCAAGCGGCCCTTCGTGTATGCGAAATTCTTTTTATCGGCTGTAGGCTGTGTCACAATACCAAGCATCGAGCCTGAGACTTCACACATAAAAATGAGCGCGAGAAAAAAGAGTGCAGGCAAGAACAAAGCGGATGAAGTCTTCATCCCCGACAAACTTTATTTCCGCATCGGCGAAGTCGCCACGCTGTGTCGGCTGCCAGCCTATGTACTGCGGTTCTGGGAGAGCGAATTCCCCCAGCTCAAGCCGGTAAAAAGCAGCACCGGCCAGCGCATGTACCGCCGCCGCGATGTGGAAAGCGTTCTGCGCATCAAGCAATTGCTGTACGAACAGGGATTCACCATCGTAGGGGCGCGCCAGCAATTGCGTTCGGAGATGAAGCCCTATAAAGGGCAGGCCGCGATTCCATTCCCCACGCAATCACCGGCGGAAATCCAGAACATTCGCCAGGGCCTGCGCGAGATTTTGAACTTGCTCTCCACGCGGCGGACTGGATAGGAAGCAGGCGCGAAGTGAAATTGAGCGCGCCAGTTTTCACGCACGAAATTCCGGACTACGCCGCGCACTCCGGTGTTGTCTTCTTGCTCTTGCCTGCGTTCGCGCCATCCAGGCGGATACGGCTCACGCGCGCGGTTTCATGCACTAAATCTTCGGTGGCGCGGCTTGCATCTCCGGCCATGACTGACCCTGCGGCCAATGCAAAGCGCAGTGCGTCTGCCTGATCCTCGAAATATAAAACGACTTGCCCGGACATAGGTATTCTCCCGAGTTTGAATTACTTTCCCGCGCGGCATGCTAAAGAGCGAGACGAGTAGGGCGCGGTCTAACGAGGGTGACGCGATCGAACTTCCCCCATTGTCAGCGAGCGCCATTGCAATCAAGGAGTGCTTCTCTTGGTTCCCGAAAATCGGAAGGTCACGACTGCGATTACACGTAGAGAAAATGGCCGTTTTAGCGGTGGGGATGCTTCGACTGCGCTCGACATGACAACTTGCTTGGGGAGATTTTCGGGGAAGAGTTAATAAAAGCCTTTGTATGTGCGTAATAGTATTTTTTCTCTTTGCCCCACCCAAGCACTCGAGCCTGATGCAGCAATCTCCGATCCTGAGCTTGTGTCTGATAATACTTTTCCCACTCCGTAATAGCATGTTTCCTGGTGGCGATCGGTACGACTGCGGCGCACAAGACGATCCTGCAGCGCTCTCGCTTGATGTTGGAACAGCCGTTCATATTCTTGGCGTTCTGCGTGGATATCGAAACGGAATCGGGACTCGTGAATTCCCCAGTTGGTAGGCGGCGTCAACGTATCTCACCTGTGAGCAGCGAAGCGCGGCTCCGATGGCACGGCCACAAATTGGTCGGGACGGGCAGATTTGAACTGCCGACCCCTCGCACCCCAAGCGAGTGCTCTACCAGGCTGAGCCACGTCCCGACTAGGAAGGAACCCGCCGCGTTGCATCCGCAGCGAATGGGGTTAACTCAAGGATTTTACCATCTGCGCGGTGGTTTGGTTCGTCCGCACTCGATTTTGTCGTACTCATTTATCTAAGGACGGCAGGGCCAGGGAAAAGGATTCAAGTGAGGAGCAAACTGGAAACTCGCGGGGGTTGTGATCTCCACTCGCAGCTTGATGCGGTTCAATGCGCCAGTTTTCGGATCCCTCTTATAAGAAGAAATGTGAATCCTGAGCGACCCCTTGCTCGCCTCATCCACTGCGTTGTTGTAGTCGGATAGTGCCTTATCTGGATCTGAAGTTCGATAAGACCAGAGGACATTGCCGATCAGGCCGAAGACCCGGTCGTAATCTGCCCGACTCAGTAAGAATTTCATCTCATGCGGATGAGCTAAAGAGGACTTGACGGTCTCGCCATACCCCGGCCCTAGCGTCTGGTTTCCATTGGACTGCAGCGGAAGGTTTACGGGATAAATGTAGTCCTTCGTGTTGGCTTCCGCCGGCACAATGTCCAGGAACCATCCCTCTTTTTCGCTTCTTACCCGAAACAACAACCCGCCGCCCAACTCCCGCTCGAAATTATCGCCAGCATTGAGAGCCACCTTAAAAGATACGTACTGGCACGCCGCAGGCGACTGCGCCTGCGCGCCACCCGCCGCGACCAGCACCAACGCTGCCAGCAACTTCTGACGGCAATACCATTCCGGCATAGATTTTGCTCAGCGCTTCTTTCGTTTGCGCTTAGGAAGCGGTTTCTCTTCAAGCACTGCGAACTGAATCTTTTTCTCCACTAGGTCGATGCGGTCAACCAGCACGCGAATTCGATTTCCCAGGCCATAAATCTTGCGCGAGCGCTGACCAATGATCTGCCGCGTGTTCTCGTGGAAGGTGTAAAAGTCGTCGGTAAGCGTGTTTAGCGGAACAAGTCCTTCGACAAACAAATCGGTGAGTTCCACGAAGAACCCGAACTTGGTGACGCTGGTGATCAGGCCGTCAAAGTCTTCGCCCACACGATCCTGCATGAACTTGGCCTTCTTCCACTCCATCAGATCGCGCTCGGCATCGTCGGCGCGGCGCTCGGAGTGGCTCGACTCCTCCGCAATGTTGTGCAGTTCATCCATGTTGAGTGGCCCGTCCATCGGCTCCAGCGATTCGCGGTGCGCAGCGTAATCGCGACGCTTGGACCATGGAGACGGCGCAGATTCGACTTCGTGCTCGTCGAGGACAGCGGACGTTGGCTTTGCCGGCGTGCTGGACGGGGCAGGAAAGACTCCGATTGGGATATCGCCATCATGCCGCTCCGCCGACTCGCGCAGCACATCTTTCAAAATCCGGTGCACAATCAAATCCGGATACCGCCGGATCGGCGAAGTAAAATGCGTATAACTCGGCGCGGCCAACGCGAAGTGCCCGACGTTCTCCTCCGAATAGCGCGCCTGCTTCAGCGAACGCAGCATGAGATAGCTCAAGATGCGTTCCTCCGGTTTTCCCGCAATCTTGTCGGTTAACTTCTGATACATGCGCGGGGTGATGTGAACATCTTTCGGGATCTCAACGGTACGCGCCTGCTTGCCCGTGCCCCGCGCCGCGCGGCGGTCGCTTTTGAACTGCACGCGATGAATCGGCAGCGCACCCACGCCCAGCGAATATCCAAAGGTCGCGGCAATGACCTCGAAATCGTAGACCCGCTTGGCATCCGGCTTTTCGTGAATTCGATAGAGAGATGCGATGCGCTTCGACTCGAGATATTCGGCCACGCACTCGTTGGCCGACAACATGAATTCTTCGATCAGGCGATGCGCAATATTGCGCTCGGAGCGCGTAATGTTTTTCATCAATCCAAATTCGTCAAATTCGATCACCGGCTCGGGCAGGTCAAAGTCAATCGAGCCGCGGCGCTGCCGCTTGCGATTCAGAATCATCGCCAGATCGCGCATCAGCTCAAACCTGGGAACCAACACAGCATAGCGCTCGCGAGCACCAGCATCGCCTTCCAGCACGGCATTCACCGCGGTATAAGTCATGCGCTCGGCGGAACGAATCACGCCTTCGCACAATTCGTAACCAACAATTTCCCCGTGCGGATCAATTTGCATGATGCATGACAACACCGGCCGATCAAGTTGCGGACGCAGGCTGCAGATATCCGTGGAGAGTTCGAGAGGAAGCATGGGCACGGCGCGGTCGGGAAAATAAACACTGGTGCCTCGTAAACGCGCTTCCTGATCGAGCGCGGAGCCAGGCGTAACGTACTGCGCCACATCGGCAATGTGAACCTGTAACTCGAAATTACCGTTGGCCTGACGAGTTACGGTGACCGCATCATCGAAGTCGCGCGCAGTTTCGCCGTCGATGGTAACAATGGGCAACTCGCGGAAATCGCGGCGATGGCGAAGTTCGGTGTCAGGAATGACGGGAGAAATATCCTGCGCCTCTTGGAGCGTTGCCGCGGGAAAACGATGCGGCAGGTGAAATTTGCGGATGGTGATTTCAACATCGACGCCGAAGTCATCTTCGCGGCCCAGAATTTCAAAAACGCGTCCGCGTGGATTTTGCGTGGGCGTCGGCCAATCGGTGATTCCCACATCAACCACCACACCTTCAAGATCGCTCCATTCCATACGCCGCGCAACCTCGTCGCCGAGAACGCGGTCCACGGATTTTCTCTGTAGGCTCTGCGTCCTCTGTGGTTCAACATCTGAATCAATCGCGGAGGACGCAGAGGAATTAAAGGAATTTCGGGTCGCGGGATATTCCATTCCCGCCGGAATCACAATCTCCTGCGTAATCTTGCTGTCGATGGGTTTCACATAATTGTGACGGCTGCCGTAATGAAAGATTCCAACCACTGTCGGATGGCTGCGCACCACCGAGCGCACGATGCGCCCTTCCGCCCGTCCATCGGAACGAGTTGCGATGATATCCACCAGCACGCGGTCGCCGTGCATCGCATTGCCGATGGCGTGAGGCGGAATGAAGATGTCCCCCGTGAGACGCGACTTCATCGACGGCGTCAGCGAACTCTGGTCCGGAATCACGAAGCCGAAGCCGTCGCGATGCATGGTCAAACACCCGGCCACGAGATTTTTATCGGCAACAGGTTGCGGCAGAGCGTAACGATCGGAGTTGATCTGAACCAACTCTCCCGAAGCAGCCAGCGTCTGCAAGCGCACGTCGAGATCTCTGCGGGCATCGCCATGCAGGCCAAGCTCGCGCACAAGCTGCTTGTATCCGGCGGAGCGCTTCGGCTGGCGCGCGATGTGCTTAAGAATTGTTGCGTCGGAGAGCATGATGAGCAGCTGTCCGCTATCGGCGGTCAGCTTTCAGCATACCTCGAACGCTCTCCGCCGTGGCTTACCACGTATCTCCGCCGCCACGCGGCGGCCACGCGCTCAACACGCGCCGGATCATCGCGATCTGGCCCGTGTGATAGCTGTTGTGCACAGCCAATTGCCAGAGTACGGCTTCGAGCGTTCCTGCAATTTTTGCCTGGCCCGGCTGGGTAGACTCAATCTGGCGATCGAGTTCCACGTGCGGCAACTCGGCCATGGTGGCAAAATCGGCAATCAGCAAGGCTAATCGCTTCTTCAAGCGATCCCACTCTTCAGAATTCACTAACGGTGTCGGCGGAAAGCTTTCCGAATTGTGCTGCGGATACGGCGGCCTCTCGCCCCTGATCCGGCGGAGGTCATACTCCATCCAGTAATTCATGTGGAATACAAGCTGGCCGATTGAGTGAGGGAAACCGTTGACCTGCCGCGCTGCAAGTTCTGCGGAAACATCCTCCACGCAAGCTACCGGATCGGCATGGGCACCCTTGCCATGCAGAAGTTCAATCAATGCACGCGCAGACATGGAATGAGGATCTCAACGCGTGAAATATTTTTCCTGCAGTATCCCGCGGTGATGCAGCTCATGCCCGGCAATAATGTAAGCCAGCGCCCGCACGCTGACTGCGTTCTTGTTCGCCACCCCGCGCCGCCACCAGGCTGCTTCGTCCAGATTGCGCAGCAGCGTGATCGTCGCCCGTCGCACCGCGATGTAGTCTTCAATAATCTCCGCCAGCGGCGCGCGCGCAAAGGGGCCGTTGCGCACGTAATCGTCCTGCTCAAAGCCTTGCATCGGCGTGGCGTCGGCGCGCGAGATTCGCAGCGCGCGATACGCGAACACTCTCTCCGTATCGCACACATGCCCGAGTACTTCCTTCGCGCTCCATTTCTCTGGAGCGTAGCGAAAGTCGCCATCTTCCTCATCGCGGCTACAGAGCAGCTTCATGGTCTCGCGCCGCTGCTCATCGAGCGCACCCAGAATGTCCTCGCCCTGCACCAAAGCGATGTAGCGGCCATAGTAAGGCGCGTATTCGTCGGCTTGCGGTCTGGCCACGGTTAAAGTGGGAGGAGCGGCGACGACTGGCTCAAGCATGCAATTCTCCTTCTCGGCTGGATCGGCTTTCGCGGAAATGAGCACAAAGCATACTCCGATTCCCTGTGGAATGCTTTTCAGAACAGTCGCATTCGGGAATCCTTACACGGTCATAGGGCCAAAATTGGAAGGTGCGCCCCTCAATCGGCCTGCGCCCGCCTACTTAAATAAGACGTACCAACCTAGGAAACGTTATTGAAAATAAAGGGTTTTCCACAGCGCTCAAAGTGAGACGGCGGAGTACAATTCGATTTGGTCACGCAAGTGCGGCACGTGATCCCTAATCCCAACAAGGAAAGGAACTTTGTATCCATGTGGAAGCCGACGAATCAGCCTCAGACCCCCGGGCGGCCAGCCGAGCCGGAGCGTCCAACTACGTCTATCCCGAGTGCGCCCGCAATGATGGCAAATGAGCCCGCTGTTGCGCCGCGCCCGACGAGCACGACCACAACTACCGCGGACCAGGCGACCATCGGCAAATCGCTGGTGATCAAGGGCGAAGTGACTGGATCGGAGTCGCTTTATATCGATGGCCGGGTGGAGGGCTCAATCAGCCTGGCGGGCAACCGCGTCACCATTGGCCGCAACGGCGTAGTCGCAGCGAACATTGGGGCCCGCGAGATCGTGGTGCTGGGCAAGGTGCGCGGCAACCTGACGGCCAGCGACCGCGTCGATATTCGCAGCGACGGCTCGCTCACCGGCGACGTGGTGGCAGCGCGCATCTCGATCGAAGATGGCGCCTACTTCAAGGGTGGCATCGACATCCGCAAAGGTGGCCAGACCGGGCAGCAAAAGCCCAACGGCGAGGATAAGAGCGCTCCGGCGCCTGAGCCGGCAGCAGTCGGCGCTCGAGCGTAAGTTTACGGGCTTTCGCGAACTGGTTTCGCGGTCCTAGAAGAGACATAAGATCAGCGGCGGCGTTCGCGAGTCATGCGAATGCCCGCCGCTTTCTTTTTCCATCCGCCTCTGAATTTCCGCCAAAAACGCCCGCCAAACTTGCCTTCGCGATTAAACTGGTGCGGGGCATATCCCCAATGATAAGGAGATCACTATGAAATGGGCCCTCGCAGTCGTGCTGTTGCTGATTTCTTTTGTGTCGGTAGCTCTGGCCGACGGATCGGACATTCCGCCGGCGAAGTCGTCGACGTTGTCCAAGGTGGGTGTTGTTCTATTGTCGGACGGGTCAGACATTCCACCGCTCACGGAACACGCAAGGCCGCTCATGGGGGAAATCGCCGCCTGACCGAAATTACCTCGCGACGCCCGGGGGTAGATGAGATAATCTGCTCCCGGGTCTATGAACCTGCTCCTAAGGTATATCCCGCTCGGTCTTCTGGTGCTGTTGCTTTGGGTTTTGGTCCGGAGGCGTGCGCAACGGGTGTGCCCGTGGTTTTTCGTGTATACAGTGTTTGGAGTAGTCGCCGACGTGGTGCGACTTGCTGTGCGACTTCTGGCCCCGCTCACGCCCGGGCCTTACTATGCCACCTACTGGATCAGCGAGGCTGGGTACGATATTTTGGGAATGCTGGTGATGTATGAAGTGCTGCGCGCAGTTCTGGGGAGCCTGACCCGTGCGTGGTGGGCTCGTTTCATCTTTCCCGCCGTTTTTATTCTAGGTGTAAGCCTGAGCCTGGCGCGTGCTCGCGCGGTTCCGCCGCGAGTTGGTGGCATCTTGGCGTATATTGTCGTGGGCGAGATTGCTGTTCGACTGGTGCAGGTGGTCGTTTTTGCCGGCCTGGTGACGTCCGTTCCCCTCCTAGGCCTGCGCTGGCGGCAATATCCGTTCGGTATTGCGGCCGGCTTCGGGGTCTTCTCGACCGTGGCGTTGTTGATGACAACTAAATTTTCGGATTTTGGAACAAGTTTCAAATTGTTGTTTGGTTGGACTTTGGTTGTGGCATACTCTGTTGCCGTACTGATTTGGATTTGGTTTTTTAGCTCGCCGCAAAAAGCCGAAACCCCGAATCCCGATGTATCGACCCCTTCCCCTGGTGTTCTAAAGCAGTATCTGGATGTATTACGGAGGATGCGCTAGCCATGCTTTCGCTGATTTTGACCTGGCTGATCGTTGCCTGGGGTGCTCTGGCCTGCACATATCTGTTGTATCGAGCGTGGACGAGATTTCCCCGGCGCGATCTGGACGATGTAGTCCACTTCTTGTATCCCGTCGATTTGTCGCT
>DATHMV010000055.1:0-55053 GCA_035486715.1 Candidatus Aquilonibacter sp. | reverse complement strand
CAGGGCGCGCTGATGCTGATTCTCGAGGACCAACACGAGCATCTGGGGCAGTCGATCGCGTACGCACGCACCAACGGCGTGGTTCCGCCCTGGTCCAAGTAGGAGCCCCGCAGGGTGAACTCGCCGCCGCCGATGCCCGGCTGCCTTCTGGCTCTGCGGGCAACGAAGGTCAACCGGATGATTGCCCTTCGAAAACCATGAACTCGGCCGGCATCAATTCAAGGCTCTTGCAATAGAAAAGGGAGGAACCATGACACTCAACCGCTGGAAGGCTAAACTCTGGAAATTTAACGGATGGTCTGTTTGCGGCATCGCTCTGCTCACCTTTGCCGCTGGATCGCTCACTACTGCCCGCTGGATGCACGTGGATCGAGTGAGCGCCGCCAGCGATCGCGTCTTCGAGCTTCGTGTTTATCACGCCATGCCGGACAAACTGCCGGCGCTGGAGTCTAACTTTCGCAACACATGGTCCAAGCTGCTCGCCAAACACGATCTGAAGGTTGTAGGTTACTGGGTGCCCGAGGGGGCGCCCGCCTGGGACAACACATTCATCTACCTCGTGGCTCATTCCAGCCGGGAGGAAGCGAAAAAGAACTGGGATGCGATGCGGGCCGACCCCGCAACTCAAGAGCTGCTCAAATCTGAGCAGGCCGACAAGCTGCTTGAGAAAGTTGATTCGACTTACATGCGGCCGGAGGATTTTTCGCCGATGAAGTAGCGTCGCATTTCGTGAAAGGAAAATGCCATATGAATAAAAAGAGAATGAGCGCAGTATTCGTTGCACTTCTTATATGGGGTTTGGCCTCTCAAGTGTCAGCGCAGGACGGGGAACCCAAATTCAACTCCCATGCCGATGACCTCGCGAAGATTCGCGGCGTATTGGAGGAGTACCGTCAGGATATTATTCGCAAAGACGGCTACGCCATAACCAAGCTCGTGCTGAACCATAATGTGCTCTTTCACCACATCAACACCCAGGAAGAGATTGATAGGGCCCGCAAACGGAACGCTCAATTCGATGGGATTGGCCCGAGCCATCTCGATGAACTTGTGGAAATCTTCGCTACGTCGAAGGACAAGCTCGAAGGGAAACTTCAGAACATCGAGATTCGCCAGGACGGCCCTCTGGGGATGGTGACATTTAACTACGATTTTTACGTCAACGACAAGCTTACCAATTCAGGCCTCGAGCACTGGCAGTTGTGCAAAATTGATGGGCAGTGGAAGATCTTGTCCGTTACCTGGACGAGCTATGATCGCAGCTGACAGACAACAGCGCTCCAGAGAACAAGGCGAGCTTGTGCCTGGTGATTGCGGCGGAAGGCTGAATAAGGAAAAGCGGATGGTGATTTCTGCGCCGTCCGCCAGAGGGAAGGGGAATTGCTACCTCTGATCTGTCGCCTTTTCCGACAAGTTCAGAGTTAGTTCTCGGCCCCTCCAGAAAGTTCAGCCAAAAATTGACCACATTGAGGCGCGTTTGTCGTTACTTATGTGGTGAAACTTCCTACAAGCGGACTGCTGGCCTAACGTCCGTTTGAGTCGGTCGCCGGCCATAACTTCCGATTTTCCCGTTGTTGGGGCGCAATTCCACGACGCATCGGTACAGCAGCCGTGGTGGGGCCACTTCGACGACGTACCGACTCTTCGACAGGGGGAGTTCCTTTATTTGCGTTTCGATCATGAGGGATCTCAAAACTGGTCTGCCCCAAACCAAACTGCAAAGCCCCTCCAACCACTCACTCGCTCCTCTAAACAGTGGCAGTTTCGCCCCTTTCCGGCTTAAAGTAGTGTCTGACGCGGCCCGGAGTCGGGGCTAGGAAATCGGCCTGCGATAGGACATACCTCGACTTCTCGAATCTAATAGGGCCGCGAAGGACAATTCATGGAGAGAGCAATACAGTTTTCCGCAAAAGTCCTATCGCGGGACGCGCAGTCGGAAGACGAGTTGGGGCTATTTTCGACTGAGTCTGTCCTCAATCTGCAAAAATTGATTTTTGCGGGCTCTCCTCTGTCCGACGTTCTAGCGAACATTGCTCAACTGGTTGAATCGCAAGCCGGGGGCATGTCTTGCACGATTTGGCTTCCCGACGAAGACGAAAAGGAACTCCATTGTGCCGCTGCGCCCAGCCTTCCTGGATTCATCGCTCACGTAGGAGCCATGGTTGTTGGTCCGAAAGGGGGATCTTGCGGCACAGCGATTTATCGGAGGGAGCCGGTGTATGTAACCGACATCCTGACCGATCCCATCTGGGAGCACTATCGCAACCGCATGTTGCCTTATGGAATTCGTTCCGTTTGGTCACGACCGTTGTTCACGAGCGAAGGCAAAGCTCTCGGCACATTTTCTATCAACTATCGTGAACCACGCAGGCCCAGTGCCAACGAACTCCAGTTGATCGAGAATGCCAGCCACATCACGGGGATCGCCATTGAGCGCCACATGAACGAACAAGCGCTGCAGCGCGAGCGCGATCGGCTGCGATTGCTTCTGGAGATCACAAGCAGCGTCACGTCAAGGTTGGATCTCCGGCAAATGGTTGAGGCGCTTTCGACGAACCTATTCAGGGTTATGCAATGTGACGTGTCTGCATTGCTGCTGCCCGACTCCGAGAGTGGCGCGTTACGTGTCACTATCTTGCACAATCCCGACATGCGAGGGCCCTACCGCGAGGGATCGTTGGTGCCGATGAAGGGTTCGATCTCGGGTCAGGTATTGCGGAAAGGCAAGAGCATCCGGATCGATAGCTTCGAACAGGTGAGTGCAGACCCTGAAATTTACGGGAATCCTGACGGCCAACTCATCTATAAGCGAGTGCTCGAGGAAGGCCTCAGGACGGGGTGCTATCTTCCGCTCATAGGCCGCGATCGCGTGGTTGGCGTTCTGATGCTGTGCAGGCGTTCGGACAATCATTTTGCGAAAGACGACGTCATCTTGCTCGAACAGGTGGCCTGTCAGGTAGCGATTGCCGTTGAGAACACATTGGAGTACGAACAGGCGACAAAGGATCGAGACAAGGAGACGAAACAGAGACGCTATCTGGAGGAGGAAATTCGCGCCGAGCTAGGAGAAATCGTCGGAGAGAGCCCGGCGTTGAAGACCGCGTTGAGCATGGTATCGGTCGTTGCCCCTACGGATTCCAGTGTGCTGATCCTCGGGGAGACGGGAACAGGCAAAGAACTCGTCGCGCGCGCGATACACAAACTGGGCAGACGGAGCGAAAAGGCATTCGTGAAACTGAACTGTGCCGCGATTCCCCTCGGCCTCCTCGAAAGTGAGCTGTTCGGCCATGAAAAGGGAGCCTTTACAGGCGCGATCGCCCAAAAAACGGGACGGTTCGAACTCGCCGATAAAGGGACTCTGTTTCTTGACGAAGTCGGCGATATACCTCTGGAACTTCAGGCGAAACTGCTCCGCGTTTTACAAGAGCAGGAATTTGAGAGACTCGGCAGCAACCGAACGCATAAGGTGGATGTCCGCGTGATCGCAGCCACACATCGGGATTTGCCCGCAATGATAAAACAATCGACCTTTCGCGAGGACCTTTACTATCGTCTGAAAGTATTTCCCATCCAGGTCCCGGCGCTGCGACAACGCACAGAGGATATTCCGAGACTGGTACGGCATTTCACAGCACTCTACGCTCAACGAATGAACAAACGAATTGATGTAATTCCTCCGGAGACGATGGATGCGTTGGCGCGATACGCGTGGCCAGGAAACATCCGCGAATTGCAGAACTTTATTGAACGCGCTGTGATTCTCTCCCCACAGTCGACGCTACGTGCGCCAACTTCTGAGTTGGAGGCGTTCCAGCCTCATAATGGATCCAATGTCACTATGAATGGTCTCGCGGAAGTAGAGCGAGATCACATCCTTCGTGCGCTAGAGGCGAGCAAGTGGGTGATCAGTGGTGCGGCCGCGCGCTTGGGAATGAAGCGAACGTCATTGGCCTACAAGATAAAGAAGCATAGTATTCTCCGGCCTGCTGGCGTCCCACCGAAACGCAGCCCCAGCGACGCTGCTGGCGACAACTCACTCTCCTAGCCGTTGTACTAACAACCTCTCAGTAGCAGTGGATCCGACGGAAGTCCGTCAGCGGCGGAGATCCGTCATAGATTTCGTCAGTCTCCGCGAGCCGCCCCGCAGTTTGTCCTCCTAATGTGTTGTGTGTGGAGGCAGATTGAGTGATTGTCCAGATTTCTGAGTTTGGCAATTCCAGTGCTCAAGTCGGTTCCAGCGGGCTGTTAGGCAAACCCATCACCACCGTACGAATGCCAACAAGAGGAGACTTATGACGATCCGCAAATTAGTGAAGATCGCAAGAGCTGTAGCAATGTTCGGTGCTACTGCCCTTCTGGCGCAAAGTGGCACGATTGTGGCTACCGGCACGTTCCACGGTGCAGCTCATAGCACCTCGGGGCGAGCAACCGTCTATTCGGATAACACGCTGCGGTTGACACATTTCAAGACCTCGAACGGTCCCAACCTGCATGTGCTGCTGATTGCAGCAACAGATGCACAGGACAATGACGACTTTATTAAGAAGGGTATCGAGCGTGTCGATCTGGGTCCTCTTAAAGGGAATGAAGGGGACCAGAATTACACGATACCTGCGGGAACCGACCTAAATAAATACAGAGCCGTCTCCATCTTCTGCGAGCGCTTCAGCGTCAACTTCGGGGCTGCACCATTGGACAAGTAAGCGCAGCACGAGGGACGTGCTTACCGCTGCCACATACCTCAGGAGTCACGATGCCAGAAGATGCTGCTTACAAATTCTCGAAGAGACGCATAGTTTCGACGGCTCTGGCATTGGTCGTTCTATTTGGCCTCTGGTATGCATTCCGTCCCGAAAAACTATTCGTCAATAAAAGAGTCGCTGAGCCGCCGCCTGGAACACTTGGGCAGCTGACGCCCCTTTATACAGGCTCATTTCACAGCGCTGCACGTGACACAAGTGGACGAGCGACTGTCTATCAACAACCGAACGGTAGCCGTGTGCTCACGGTATCCAATTTTTCGACTTCGAGTGCACCAGTATTGGACGTGATTCTGCTAGATGGACGCAGTCTAGCCAATAGCCAGAACTTTACCCCAAGCGACATCAACGGGCGGGATATCGGCGAGATAAAAGCCAGCCAACCACAACAAAGCTATGTCTTGCCGGCGGATCTTGACATCGATCGATTCAACACAGTCGCAATTTATTCCGCAGATCTTCACGCCATTTTCGGCACGGCAAAACTTGATGCCTTTTAGACTGCGAATTGTGCGAAGCATAAAAAGGAGAGTTATGAAGATACAAGATTCTCGCACCGCATCACCGAGCACGGTCAGGTATGAGACTGCACACGGATCGCCGCAAGAATCTACCCGTGTGCCCAGTGCTACGCCTCTTCTTACATCCGTCCACAAAGTCGAAGCCGACGGTGTTCGACTTTTTTATCGGGTGGCGGGTAATACAACCGCTCCAGTCGTTCTCTTGCTGCACGGATTCCCAGCTTCATCGTTCATGTTCCGGGAACTCATTCCGCGTCTGGCTGATGACTACCGCGTAGTCGCGCCAGATCTTCCGGGTTTCGGATTCACCGAGGTGCCGCCGGAACGCCAATATTCGTACACCTTCGATCGATTGGCGCTCACGATCGACGCCTTCACACAGGCGCTCAAGATCGACCGCTACGCAATCTATGTGTTCGACTATGGCGCGCCCACCGGCTTCCGTCTGGCGATGGCCCACCCTGAACGCGTCACGGCGATTGTTTCGCAGAACGGAAACGCCTACGAAGAAGGCCTTGGCGATGCCTGGGGCCCGATCCGGAAGTATTGGGCCGAGCCGACAGCAGAAAACAGGGACATACTTCGCCAAACAGTTCTGACCGCGGGAGGAACACGCTGGCAGTATACCCACGGCGTGGCGAATCCGGAGGCTGTTCCACCTGAGTCATATACGTTGGACACCGCTCTGCTCGAACGGCCGGGGAACAAAGAAATCCAGCTCGATTTGTTCTTGGATTATGCGTCGAACGTAAAGCTTTATCCGAAATTCCAGGAATATTTTCGCAGGTCCAAACCGCCTTTGCTTGCGATCTGGGGCAAGAACGATCCTTTCTTCATTCCCGCGGGAGCAAAGGCCTTTCAAAAGGACCTGCCGAACGCGGAGGTGCAATTCCTCGATACCGGACACTTTGCGATTGAGACACACGTGGTAGAAATCGCGGCTGCGATGAAAACCTTCTTCACCGCGAATAGCGTCGGCCGGTTGAAAGCAGAACGAACGGCTTAACGATGATAACGAGGAGAAGATATGGAACGTCGAAGATTTCTTGGTGGGCTCACAGCTGCATCTGTAGGTGTTGCTCTCGATGGCTCTCTGACTCAATTTGCCCGCGCGCAAAGCACCGCACAGGCTGCTGCCAACTCGCAGCCTCTCAAGATGAGTGGATTTCCTCCGAACTCAAACATAATTTTGGTGCACGGGGCATGGGCTGACGGCTCGTGTTGGCGCAACGTCATTCTGCCTTTGGAACGGCGCGGTCTTCAAGTCATCTGCGCGCCGATCCCGATGACGTCGTTAACCAACGACTCTACCGCTTTGAGTCAGGCACTGGAGCGCACCAGCGGCCCCGTGGTCCTGGTCGGACACGCCTACTCTGGCGCCGTAATCGCCGCCGTGCGAGAAGACCGAGTCAAGTCTCTGGTTTATATCGCGGCGCTGGCTCCAGACGAAGGTGAGACCGTAGCCCAGGTTTTCTATCGCGACCCAAAGCCCCCGGAATCTCCCAAGTTGGCTCCCGATTCTCACGGCTTTATATGGATTCCGGACGGTGGGTTTCACCAAGCGGTTGCCCACAAGGCCTCTGCAGAACAAACAAGCATTGCAACTGCCGTGCAACGGCCAATCGCGGTTCAGTGCATTCAAGAACCAGCCCCAACGCCGGCTTGGAAAACAAAGCCGTCGTGGTTCCTGATTGCCGAAGAGGATCGCATGATCAATCCGAAGACACAGCATTTCATGGCCGATCGCATGCGCGCGAAGGTTCATTCGCATCATGTGGACCACAGCCCGATGTACACGGAGCCAAAGCTTGTGATCAACATAATCCTGGAAGCGGCGCATGAGACCCTCTCGTCCTAGCTTCTTGCCGAAACGAACACGCAATTTCTTATTGGAAGAGGCAGGGACATGGGCAATACAAAATCTGTCGCCATCATCACCGGCGCAAGTCAGGGCATAGGCCGAGCCACAGCCATCCGGCTCGCGCGCGATTTTTCGACCATTGTGCTGGTAGCAAGGGATAAGGACAACCTGGAAACAACTGCGACCGAGGTAATGTCTCTTGGGGCTGAAGCGATGGCCTCTGCTCTCGACCTGCGTCAACCACAATCAGCGAAGATCGTCATCGAAGGAACCCTCGAACGCTTTGGCAGAATCGATGCGCTGCTCAACATCGCCGGCGCTGTGCCGCAAATCGATTTGTTCCAGATGACCGATGCGCAGTGGGACGACGGCATGGCGCTCAAGCTGAACGGCGCGCGTCGCTTGACCATAGAGGCTTGGGACGCTTTGAAGGCCTCGAATGGATCGGTCGTGTTCATGTCCGGAAGCGCCGCCTTCGCCCCCAAGCCCGGATATGCTGCTGTTGCGACCATCAATGCAGCCATTAACGCTCTCGCCAAGGCATTCGCAGAACAAGGGATCAAAGATGGAGTACAGGTCAACAGCGTATCTCCTGGAGCGGTGATGACGGGACGTAGGCGCGCCTTCTTTGAAAGTTGGGCGCCTGCCCACAATCTCACAGTCGAAGAGGCAATCAAGAAATTTCCGGAGCAGGCTGGCATCACTCGCTTTGGACTGCCCGAGGAGATTGCCGACCTGATGAGTTATCTGGTATCCCCGGCGGCGAAGTGGATGACCGGAGCTTCGGTTCGCATGGACGGCGGCGAGATCAAGGGCATTTAGGTCGGGATGAGGAGGGAGGAATGAAGCGTCGTAGTTTTCTCGGTGGCCTCACAGCCGCATCTTTCGGCGCCCTGCTGGAGAACGCTTTCACTCAATCAGTACAACCACCGAGATCAAACAAAACTGGAGGAAGTATGGCGGGCCAGGATTCTTTCGAGTCGTCTGTTATCGAGGTTCCCGGAAACACCACTTTCGTGCGCCGTTATGGAAAAGGACCGGCCATTCTGATGGTGCACGGCTTCCCGCGCACCAGCCTGATGTGGCGATTCCTCGCACCGAAGCTCGCTGACAATCACACCGTGATTTGCGTAGACCTGCGCGCCTACGGCGGCAGCGGAATCCCTGCTTCCTCCGACGATCACTTTCCTTATTCCAAGCGTGCAATGGCAAAGGAACTAGTAGAAGTGATGGACAAGCTCGGCTTTCCAACCTTTACGCTGATCGGCCACGACCGCGGAGGACGCGTCAGCTACCGTATGGCCTTGGATCACCCGAAGAACGTGGAGCGACTTGCCGTCTTCGATGTGATTCCGATCTTTGAAGCGTGGAGCCGGTCAGACGCGCGCTTCGCTCAGACCTACTGGCCATGGATTTTGCTGTCGCAGAAGGAGCCGCTTCCGGAAAAGTATCTTCTCGGTGCGCCCGAAGCGGTGTTCCATAACCCCTTCGGCCAAGGTTCGTTCGGCCCAGAGATTCTCGAAGAATACCTTCTAACTTTTCGCGAGCCGGACCGCGTTCATGGAATCTGCGAGGAGTATAGAGCGGCAGCGACCATCGATGTCGAACACGATCGTACGGATAAGGAAGGGTCCAGGAGAATCGAATGTCCCATGCTGCATTTATGGGCGGAGGCCGGTCCGCTCGACACTTTCTATGCGAAAGACGGGGGCCCGCTGGGCATTTGGCGGCAATGGGCTCCGCACGCGCACGGACAGGCAATGAAGGGTGGTCATTTCTTTCCGGAAGAGAATCCTGACGACACCGCAGTTCTCGTCAAGCAGTTCCTTTCTGCTTGAGGCCCGCATCGAGAAAGGAGGAGGAAAATTACATGGTGGCATGGGATCGCGTGACCCGTCGTGACGTGTTGCGGGCGATACACGAGTACGACCGGGTGGGCCCAGAACAGTTCTTCTCTGAGCATGGCTTCGCCCCTACTACGACCTATGAGTTGGTTTGGGATAAACGCCGCTACCCGCCGAAGGCAGTCTTGGGCGCAGCTTACGAGTTCGCCACAGGGCAACAACTTGGCTCTGGTGACTTCGAAGGTGGGAAGACCGGCGCCGTAAGAGTGCTGGGCAAGCTGGGATTCAGCATCGAGAAAAAGCTGAAGAAATAAAGGAGATGCGAAAATGAAAAAGTGGAAACTTGTGGTTCCTATCGCCGCCGTCGCGGCTGTTCTAGCTTGGTATGCATTCCGGCCCGAACGGCTTGTTGTCAATCGACGTGTCGATGAAGCCATGCCAGCCGCGCAAGGGAGCTCGTCGCCGCAGCCGCTTGTCTCCGGACAGTTCTACAGCATCTTGCACCCAACGGCAGGTACAGCAACCATCTACAGGATGGGAGATGGCAGTCGTCTTCTTCGCTTTACGGGTTTTAGCACGTCAAACGGTCCTGATGTTCATGTCTACATGGTTGCCGCCGACGATGCAAAAGACAGCGCAAGCGTGCTGCGCGCCGGTTTCATCGATTTAGGAACGATCAAGGGGAATATGGGTGACCAAAACTATACCCTCGGTCCCGATGTGGACTTGTTGAAACATCGCGCGGTTTCAGTGTGGTGCAAACGGTTCAGCGTCAATTTTGGCGCTGCTCCATTGACGCCCGATCGAGCGGTGTCGGAAAAGTAGCACATCGAAAAGATCTTTGGCCGGGGTTGGAGACCGAGCCTCCTTGTCGCTCTTGCGGTACGGAGAATTCACAACTTCGGCAGCGAGATATCCCTCTGCAGCCATAAAGAAGGTTTCAGAACCGCCTCCAGAACATGGCGGCTTACTTGACCGGGATCGTGCCAAGCGACCCACCTGCCCGAAGCTTAACAACGCCGCCGTAAATAACACGCTCTTTCCTGTGTTTCCGCGGAGGCTATTCCCCTCGGTGACGGCCTTCTCGGGCCGTGCCTGTGCGCGAGATTCGTGGCCGAGCACTGCGACCATTTCTCGAAACCGGACGTCAAACAGGTGCTAACTTTCTGCTCTTCAGCGGCTATACAAGTCAAACGACGGAGACCCTGCACTCGCGACCGATCCCATTCCTTTCGAGCGCGTCGTCGATGTTCCCTTGCTACGCGATATTTTTCCTAACAATCGTATCCTCAGGTTCTGCCTCGACTGTGACGTCTACTTTGGCTCCTGGCTTGAGAGCAACGTCATTGCCATTAGCATCCTTAAGACTGTTCTCGATCCGAATCTCTTTGTACAAATGTTCGGCATTCTCGACCACGATCTGAGCTTTTTCTGGCTCGTTCGGGTCGGGCGACTTGATTACTTTTTCGACAATTCCAGGAAGAGTAGTGCTAGGTTTGTCGCTGTTCTGCTCATCAGGCATATGCCTCCTCCAGCCGTGCTTGCCCACATATTTTATGCCCTACGATAGCCTCTCTCAAGCTGTGCAGCCAAAACGCAAGATGGGGCTCGCTCAGATCTGAAGTTTGCTGCGAAATAATATGTTTTCTTCCAAGGCCATATGGGACTAAGCATTTTTCGAACAACGTGAGCCCCGACTCTCATGTCTAACCGAAGATGTCCAGACGGCATCATGATGGTCATCCTGCTTGTCCGAACGGAAAAAAGACGACCGCGCGGTCGCCCTCGAAGGATTCGAAGCAGCTAAGAAAAAGGAAAGAAGACAATCGCAAATAGAATCGGCTAGGAAGTAGTCAAGTCTGTCACGGTTGCATGTGTTCAGACTGAAGTCTCCGTAAGGCTGGAATTAGTTCAGCACCAGCATTGCTTTTCACTACGTACCCACTCGCGCCAGACGCAAGAGCTTCCCTCATAAACGGGGCGGAATCGAACTGGCTGACCATTAGAATCAGGACCGACGGTGATTCATTCTTGATGCGACGAGCAGCCTCAAAGCCGTTCATGCGCGGCATAGTAATATCCAAAAGCACAACATCCGGTTTGTGCTCGCGGGTCTTGAAAATAGCATCCGCTCCGTCCGAAGCCTCGCAGACAATCTCAATGTCAGCCTGTGATTTGAGGATTTCGCAGATGGTACGCCGAACGATTTCACTATCATCAACAACCAATACACGAAGAGCAGAACTCCGCAAAGAGCCTCCTAAGCACCTCTGCGAGTCGACAGTCGGAGCGATGGCTACGAGGCAGCAGGAAGAGAAGCACCCAAACTATCTCACATCTTGCGGCGCATCGAATGTACAGGGTTTACCGTATTCGTGCGGGCGGGTATCCTAAGCACCAATCCGTCGCGCGAAGCCGCTCGGACGGGGAGCAGCATCGCCGGCGCTCAGTCGTCCTTTTCGATTTAGCATTTCGCCAGTAGAACACCTGACTGGCATTGACCTCATGAGCCCGAGCGATATCTGAGAGGTTTCTGCACTCGATCACTTGGAATAGTCCCGACGATGGTTACACCTTCTTCTCCTAGTACAGTACAATCCACAAACCAAGTTATCAGGGGTCTTGTGGGCAGACATTTGCAATCGATGTCACGCGTGTCCCGGATGGAGTCGACGACAATGGGGCCCTCCAATTGGAGCACCAACTCAGTGAGCTTTCGTCTTAGGGGTTCCTGCTTGTACTTGTCTAAAATGACAGCACCAAACTCTTGCAGATCCTTCTCTGTGATAGCGTCCGGATTGATAACACTCTCGAAAAGTCTTTCCGCTCGTGGGTGCTTGACATCATCGAGCAAAAGGTCGGCAATTATGTTGCGCGTTCGAACCCACTGGAACCCATAGAAGACGCTAAGATAACGCGCGACAACAGACTTGCCGGCTCCAGTTTTTCCAGCAAGGCAGATCACAGGTTCCGATACAAATGTCAGGGGTGCGACTTTCGGTACGATTAACTGCGCTTCGCTCGGAATCCCCATGGGCTCAAAGAATCCCGCTTCGAAATATCTGCCGACAATGGCCGAGGTGATTGCGTCCATCTCGTCGTGGGACCGCGTTTCAAGACCGAACCCCTTGAGGCCCAATCGACGAAGGCCTTCTCGCAGCAGCCCGAGGCTCTTTTGCTTGCGCGGGATGCACAGAATGTCTTGAGCGGCACCCGGATATGATTCGATAACGCGCGGTGCCTGGCTCAATCGCTCGATGGCACGCCTAAGGCGAATGCCTCGCAATGTCAGGTTTTCCATCGAGTCAATCAACGACGGGTACGCCGGAATACCTATGCTGGCGAGATCGTGTTCAGCTACACGCATGATGCCCGCCTTTGGGTCAATTGTGTCGCCGCCGCCTGGTAGGCCTAAAGGGGAATCGATGCTCACTATTCCGGGTTTGTGTTCTTGGATATAGCCGAGAATCTCTTCATCAGAAAATAATGAACAGGTCTCTACAGAAAACTCATTAAGAACGGCAACTCCAGTTGCTTTGTCTCCGGCCGTCAGATCAATACCAACGACTCGCGATCCGGCAGGAACGCTGCGAGGCGGCTGAATGTGCGCACGGAGCAATGCTCGCCGTGGGGTTTTGTCTTCCTGAAAGTCAAGGCTGCCTTGCGCCACGAGATTGTTTGTCGGTAAATGTTGTCGCTTTTGTCTGCTTTTCCGAATCCAACAAGTGAGCTCTTCGTACGACAACCGGTTCAGCACGGTACATTCGTTGAGACGACGAAGCGCCGCGTCTCCAAAACGAAGATTAATAAGGTGTGATCGAGAGTGCGAGTCAGAGCCGATTGAAATGGCGCAGCCGGCATCGATTGCTTTCTCCAGCAATTCCAATGGCAAATCCAACCGCGAGGGAAAACAGTTGAGTTCGACCGCAACTCCCCAAGCGGCACATTTCTTGAATACTTCAGTCCAAAGTACCTTTGCTGGTTGACGGAGATAGTCTGGCACTCCCGGCGTGCCAACAACGGCCGATGTTGGATGGGCGAGAATATCGATACAACCAGATTCAATCGCTCTAAGCAGGCGGTCAGTATTTGTTTGAGCATCCTCAGACCAGTTTGAATGCACGGAAGCAACCACCAGATCAGCAGCAGCAAGGATTGAGTGAGGAAGGTCGAGAGCACCGTCTCTCAAAATATCAACCTCGATGCCATGTAGAACGGGGCAAACCGGCATCGCGAGAGTCAGTGCGTTCGCTTGTCGCAACCACAAGAGCGGCGTAAGGCCTCCCTGCAGCTTACTGCTTCGGCTGTGATCGGTAACCGCAAAATACTGTAGGCCTCTAGCAGCGGCGGCCAATGCCATTGTGTTTACAGAAGCATTTCCATCTGACCACGCTGTATGCAGATGCAGGTCAGCCAAAAGATCACTGGGATTCATTGATGCGAGGGGATCAAGGCTCTGTGCCAGCTCTGCAATACTGTGCGATGTGCACGGTTCGGGCTTCGATTGGATGCGAAACCCCCAGCCCATTTGATGTCGAATATGGATGCCAGCGTCATCTAGCTGAGGTTGATAAGAAAAATGCTTCTCCTGTTCTAAAGCTCTTTCGGCCGTGGTTCTGAGTGAGTCCGATGCAACGTTTGTCGCAACAGATACGGGCCCGTCAACAGGTTTAAATGGATCCGAAATTCCAGATAGTTCCCATCGGGCGGCATGGAGACCGTATTCTTGCAATTTATTCAGGAAGCGCAACAACGGGGGGATTATGTGCGCTGTTTGCCAGGGGCCAGCGTTGCTGGTGTGGTAGAGCCGCGCGACTCGATCGGGGTCTACATCAAGGCCTGTTATGGACTCGCGCAACCAATCCTCCGCTGAGGAGCCAGGCAAGAGCGTGGCTGCGATCTTGCTTGGACCCAAACCGCGTACAGATCGCAGTCGCAAACAGCGGTCGTGTTGTTCGGTCCGGTACGAGTGAAGTTCAGGCACCGTTCCGCTGAGTCGAATATTCGTCAAATACTGTCGGATTCGCGTGGAAGGAACGTAGTCGAGGTCTCCGTCCTGAATAGTGCCTTCAAGCCAACGGTCAATCGTCGATCCGTAACCATCGAGACTATATCCGGCACGCCACAGCGAAAATGTCCGAAATTTTGGTACTTCATTGCGCTTAGCCAATGCATCGACTTCGATGAGAAATGCCAGATCGTATAGGGGCTGGGCATATTCAAAATCCCTGAGACGGAAGTATTCCTTGGATATTGTTGTCGTGCCATTTCGTCTTTGAACTTCCTTTGAAACAGGTCTGGTCAATTGATTCCTTTATTGTTTGTCTGTCCACGAGTGAGGCAAAGCGATACAACGCCCGGAGGTCCAACAAGATCCGACTCCACTGGCATCCTCCAGTTGCTTGGCCGCATAGCGGTGGTAGAACGGCTCCTCAGCGGCATTTAGTGTAACGCAGCGTGGAGGAGGAATAGGGAGTTCGGAGGGCATGTGAAAGCGTAGGGTTGCTGAGCCGCTACAACCGCGCGAGGTCCTTCTGGATGCGGGCGAGGATTTTGTCCAGACGGATCTGGCCGCGATAGTAGAGTGGAGCCGTCTTTAAATACTCCGCCTCGAATTGCTTCCGGATATTCTCGTCATCGATCGTGAAGGCCCCGCTTTTTTCTACGTTTTGGTCCAAGGACTTGAAGCGCTTCCTTTTGTGCTCCGAGTATTCCGCAGTTCCTATGAATTTCTGCACGATTTCCACGTCGAGAAGTTGATGAATGTCGTAGTAGTGTCTGAGGAAATTCGATGGGATTTTCCCCGTCCCTTTGAACTGGCCGTATTTACGAACCACAGCCTGGAGCTTCTCCACGAAAGTGTATTCGGGGTTGTAGCAAAGGATGTCGAGAGCCCGATTGTCCACATATTGAAGTTTCTTCGAATGGGCGAACTGGACGATCCAAGAACAGATTGGAACGGCCCGGTTCGGAGCCGTCTGATCGAAGCCAACTTCCAAGAGAATTCCGTCCTTGAGGCCAGCGATTGAACCAAAATGGGTTTCGTAGCTTAACCTCAGGCCGGCGTTCCTCAGCGTTTCGTCATCGTAGGTCGTATCCCTCTCGACGGTCGTAATCCCTGGGATCTTGATCTTGTCCCGCAGCTTTTCATAAAAGACTCGCCTGGACTCAATCTGCGTGAGCCTCTCGTGATTTGGATTGGTATCGACCTTAAGTCCGTCGAAGGGTTCGATGCGAATGTCGATGTCTTCAGAGAATCGCTGAATGATCCCAAATCCCTTGGAAAGCGAAGTGCCGCCTTTGAGCTCAAATGTTAAGCCAAGCTGTTTGAGCCCAAAGACGGCGTGCATGATCCAGTAGTCTTTTTCCACGAGAGCTGGATCATTGATCTTCTCGGTGTCAGCAACGGTCGCGACAAGTTCCTTGAAATCGCTTCGCTCATGCAGAAAAGAGTCAGGCATGTTGCAACATCTCCTGAAACTTTTTCTGTGTGGAGTATTTGCCGTAGAGAGAAACCGCGCGTGAAAGCTTTTTCGGGTCCATCTCTTTGGCTTTTTCGCGAACGCGGGAAAGAACGGCGTCCCGATCTTCCGCAAGGTCGCCTAGTTCATTAACAAGATCAACCAGCAGAAACTCGGGAGAGAGTTGCCTTGGAACATTCATGCGACGTTCGAAGGTGACCATTCGATTGCCGAGCGGAAATGTCCCATGACGTTTCTGATTGTAGACAACCCGTTTGTTGTAGAGCTGCGTTGTCCCAAGTCCCAACTGGTTGTAGGCATTCGGGGAGGTCACAACAAAACGGTCTGTCTTCAAGAAGGCTTTCACCAGCTCGTGCTCGTCCGCGGCAGCATCTCCAAATTCAAACTTACGAGGGCTGTAGTACAAGCCGGTACGGAGCTTCTGAAGGGTCCCGTCGACAGTGAGTTCTTTGAGGTGTCGATCAACACTACGTGACCAAGGCAGAAGGTCTTCTCGGCGGTACACACGTCCAGGCCGAAAATGTCGCTTCAACTGCTCAAGTGTGCTCGGCCGCATTTTCCTGATCCTCCATAGTTACTTTACTCTTCATGGTCCGAAATGTCAAGTGTTTTACTAACGTTTCATGCATCATACAAGCATAACGACCTCTACTCCTGTGACTTGAGAGACACTACCATACACAGATAAACGGACTGCTTTCGGCTCTTCCAGGAGTCGGCATTTTCACAGCCCTAGCTCAATTCCATGGGCGATGGATGAGGGTTGATTGACTTCCAGAGCGGATGTCTTCGAGACATCGGCTGCTAATTGGGGCCCAAGTTTTGCGAGGTCGTCGGTGAAGAGGGTGGCCTCGTGGCTGGCTCGGGAGATGGAGACGTAGCCGAAGCGGGAGTTGAGCAAGTCTGGGTGGACGCTGGTATCGGCGTGGACGAGGACGCGTTCGGCCGTGAGGCCCTGGGAGCTGTGACTGGTGACGGCGTAGCCGTGGTCGAAATGACGATGCTCACTGGTATCGAAGTCGATCTGGCGGTTGTTGTCGAGGCGGGCCAGAACACGACCCTCAGGCTGAATCGCCTCGATCACAGCCATGTCACGATTGGCAACGCTGAGCGCTTTGTCCGGCGCGGTGAACTGGATTCGGTCACCTACCGAGAATTCGCGGTCGATTTCTTGGTAGACGCTGACACCCGTGAGGCGGCGGGGATCATAGGTGGCAAGTTCCTGGTTCGCTTTCTCGACTGTAAGCAGGTTTGCGGCTGGATCAATCGCGACGACCGATGCGTAGGCGGCGGCTCCGATGCCGATGGCTTTGCTGCCACGTGTGTAACGAACTACATCGTTGATCTCGTAGTGGCTTGCCCATGATCGTTCGGCTCCCGTCATGTCTTGACGCTGAACCAACACCCGGAAAGCATGATCTTCTGGGGCAACGGCACCGGTGGCTTTCAACTCCTGTCGAACAGCGACGTTCAGCTCGCGGCGGGAGGCATTGTCCGGTGAGACGATGAGAGTGTTCTGGGGTGATTCGACGTAACTCTTGGCAATGGCGCGGATACGCTCTTCCCCGTTGGAAATTTTCGTTCACACGACCCTGTTGTTGGAGGGTGTCGAGCGCGGCGGAAACGTGGCCTGTGGCGAATAGTTCGACAGCAGACTTGAGAGCCGGGTCCTGCTGGCGAACGATCTCATCCAGTCTGGCCGTGCGCATTCCGGCTTCCTGCAGTTGCTCGAAGGGGCGGCCCGCCTCAACGCCCTGATGCTGGCGGACATCCCCTATAAGAACCACGTGGTCGTGGAGAGCAAGCCGCGTAAGGAACTCGCGCATCTGGTTGGTGCTGGCAAGGCTCGATTCATCGACAAAGTAGAAGTGCCTTCGCTCTCCTACGTCTGGATCTGCGGTGCGGGCCAGGAAGCCTTGCAAGGTCCGGGCTTCAATTCCTGCCTCATTCAGTTGTCGCGCGGCGCGGGAGGTCGGGGCGAAGCCCTCAACCTGATAGCCCTGCCGTTCCGCGGCGCTGCGGATGACTGTGAGCGTGGTGGTCTTGCCACTCCCGGTCATCCCGAGAATCAGCGTGTGCGCGACTTCGCCATTATGCAGGTTCAAGAAGTATGGCGTGCTGTTGTCGGTTTCTAGCGCGGCCAGATACTCCGTACCGAGATGCTCGTTGGTCTTTTCTCCGGGAAGGATCGTAAACAGAAACGAAAGATCGGCGTAATTTGAGTTCAGCAAATACAGCCTGCGGAGGTTCAGTGCATAGTTGCCTGGAATGGCTGCGAAATAGGCGTTTAGTTGGTTGTAGGTTTCCGCAAAAAGATTGCCGTCAGCGTTGGTGAAGATGCCAGTGAACTCGGCTACGAGCTGATCGAGTTCCGTTCGCGACCTGCCATACAGGACAATCGTGAGTGAGAAATCACCAAGAGATTGACCGTCGCCGAGCGCACGCAGACAATCGCCAAGATTCTCAATATCGGCCTGCTTGGATTCGTCCACCAGCACATCCCGTGAGTTGGTCGTTGTGGGGTCGTTACCCATCTGGGAGACGAACCCTGTTTTCGACATATTGAAGTGGCGGCGGCGCTTATTCACTTCTTTGCGGGCTTTGTCCGCGGGGAGCGGCGTCCATTCCGTGACAACGTAGAAGTTGGCTGGGATTTTTAGTAGCGCGTCCAACACGAGGGGGCGGGTTTCCGTGATGGCTTCCTTCATCGTGAGCACACGGACGGTGTGATCGCCGACCCGCAGGTGATCGCGTTCGGATTCGATGTCGGAATTGACCACCTGATAGTCGAGAAACTGCGTGGACTGCGGCCTGCCCGCAACGCGCCAGTCGTCATAATTCAGCAAGCGGCGGAAAAACCTGAACTGTCCCTGCCGATTCAAGATCTCGATTTCCATGAAATCTGCTAGTTGGCGAGCGAATGCCTGCACGTGCTGGTCAAGCCGTCGAAGGTCGTGCTCAATATGCGTACGCAACAGCGTCTTTATGCTGTCGTTGGTGAACTGCGATTTGAGTTCAGTAATCGCGCCCTGTGGATCACGCAGCAGGCGAGCAAGCGCCGTGCCTACGCCGGTCTTCGACCTGGCGCCTTCGAGCAGCACGCAATAGAAGATTTCAACTTGATAAAGATTGTCCCGCTTGGCTTCAAAGAACTTTCGCCTCTGGTCGATCGCTGCTTCTACAATCGGTTCGTCATACTTTGCGAACGGGATGTCCGGACGGTTTGATTTAAAGAGGTACTGGTAAACGTGGAAGCCTGGTCCAAATGCTTTCAGCGCGGATTCCAATCGTTTCACCGCGTACTCCTGTTCCGAATGGTCCAGACCTCGTAGTCCACCCCGGAAATACTCAAAACCATGCCCAAGTCCCCGCTCTTGGTAAGGAATGCTGTCTCACTCCAGAAGCCGTACAGGTTGATGTGGTCGTTGAGCGCCGCACTCTCTTTCCACGGCTTGATCACTTTGTCGAGGCGCAGCATCAAACCACCTCCACACGAGGCACTTGTTGTTTGCCCGCGTCATAGCGGAGCTTGTAGCGTTCGGACTTTGCCAGGATGCGAAGGAATGCCGGATCGCTGTTTGTTACCCAATGACCAAAGGCAAAACCGCCGATGAAGACAGCGATGCCAGCCAGAATGGAATTGAAGAGATTGAAGGCTCCGACAGCACCGACACAGACGAAGTAGAACAGCGTGCGCTCCACGCCCAAGTAGGTAAGAGGCTTATGCAGGCTCTTGAACACTCGATTTGTCCGATGCTTCTGCTGTGGTTTGTCTGGCATAGGGCCTCGTGAAAGGGTGAGTCGAAGACTTCCGGCAAGGCTCCTATACTCCCCAGAGCCAACTCAGGACATTCACCGCAAGTACGGCAATGCCCGTTCCGGCAGCAACACCAGCAAGCGCCTTTTTTGCGCCGGGCTCGCCATGCGCGAAGCCGTAGCCGCCGATCACGATTGCAACCAGACTTGCAACCTTCGCGATGGTGCCCGTGAAAAGGGCTTGAATGGCGTTAAAGCCGGTGTCGAACGGTGAACCCTGTGCCAGCGCGGCCAGAGGCATGACAAAAAGTAGGGCGAGAAGAGTAGCGGTTGGACGCGCCCACTTCGACCGAAGAGGGCACTGGATTTGTCGCATGAAACGTATTGAGAACCAGCGCGGCATATGCACCTCCAGCAGCTCCTAAAGCGACTGTCTGTGGCGCAAAATTAACCGCACTCAATGGCGAAGTCCAACGACTTCTCGTCACCGTATTATTCCTCGGGGGAATAACAGCGCAACTATGAAGCGATTTAGTTGGTGGTCTTGTCCGGATTGGCTTGATGATTGCATCCGTCTAGCCGACAATCCACGAACAGGCGTGATTGTGAATCACAAGCCGCTCTACGGTACCAATCAGCGATGCGGCCTACTTCGCTACGGGCAACGACAATCGTGACGATGAAAAGACCGTATTGAATGAGCTGGTCCCAATGGAAACATGCCGAAATTCAAGTGGCGCTGGTACATCCTTATTTTGGTCGTCCGTCGTGAGATACAGCCGCGTTTTGTGACCGGCCTTGAAGCGTCGAGCATTGGGCACTAACGGAATGCGGTAAGTGACCTTCTCGCCAATCGGAACTGTTTCGAACGTGTCGCAAGGGAGCGCCGGCGCTGCTTGCTTGCTCTGTGCTTCATCGACTTTTCGCAATCCGGCACGGAGATAACCTGCGGTGATGTTGGTCGCCTTGCCGTCGTCGGACACATCCTGCAGGTAAACGATGAATGCTGTGTCTGGTGCAGTGCAAGCTGCATCCAGTTGCAACTCGATCGGACCGATGATGTCAACGTCGTCCGCCAACGGCGCAGTCGTCCACTCCAAGAACGATGGGGGGTCGGTTTCGCTTGCACGTGGACGGTTGAGACCGCCGCCCAAGTTCATATATGTCCTTGAACCAGAATTGCCTTCGTCTTCACTGAGAGTACCGTCGGCCCTTAACGCATAGGACTGATGCATTGCTTCCGGAACTGGCCAGGTATTGCTGGTTCGCCATCCTTCAGCCTCGGGTATAACGTAGCGGATGTTCGGGCCATCGAGAATGCCGGTGTCTTGTCCCTTGAGCCAATGATCAAACCATGCCAGCGCTTCGATGTGAAGGCTTTCCCACGGCCAGGCGAGGCCATGCTCT
The DNA here is from genome assembly GCA_035486715.1 of Candidatus Aquilonibacter sp. GTDB lineage: Bacteria > Acidobacteriota > Terriglobia > Terriglobales > Acidobacteriaceae > Sulfotelmatobacter. The sequence goes on along the minus strand of DATHMV010000055.1, from coordinate 34,422 downwards.
CCCATCATTGCGACTTGTATGTGCGCTGAGTTGGTGAGCCGCTCGTAAGCCGTAAAGGTGTGTGGCAGATGGAGCGGGACGTTCTGCCAGTCACACCCCAGATAGACAGGCACTTCAACGCGATCGAGTAGCGGAAGCAAGTTGCGATCTTCACACCAGGCGTCGCGAAATGGATGTTCAACTGCTATGGCACGCCAGAGGTCGTCCCACGGGTGCGGATCATGGTGCAGCTTCAGCAAGACTTTGAGGCCAGCGATCGCGGCCTCACCATTGGCCATCTCAAACTTCTTATGAATGCCCGGCGTCAGCAGAAGAGCACGCACGGCATCCATCAGCGTGCTGCGCCAGAGCTTGTTGGTGTGCCCCGACGTCATCCCGATCATGAAGAGGAACGGTGTGACAAAGCCGCTGCTCATCAGACCATGATGCGTACCCGATTCGTAAAGATCGTATGTTCCGGCGATTGGCATGATGGCTTTCAGGTGCGGAGGCCGCTCCACGGCGGCCTCCATTTGCGTTCCGGCAAAATAACTGATGCCGACCATGCCGACATTGCCGTCCGACCAGGGTTGCAGCGCCGCCCACTCGACTAGGTCGTGCATGTCATGGCGTTCCTGACTGTCAAAAAAGCCGAAGGTGCCTCCGGAACCGCTGGTGCCTCTACAGTTCGCGATCACATGCACATAACCGCGCGGCACGAAGAAGTCGCTGGCGCCTGCTTCAATAAAACCCGCCGGCGCACCCAAGTCCTGAATCTGTCTCGGATAGGGAGAAGCGGCAACCAGTACGGGGTACTTGCCGGACTCCGCGGGACGGTGCACGTCTGTCAATAGCGCAATCCCATCACGCATCGGCACGGCGACATCATCGTCACGCGTCATCACATGAGCAGGCTGGGACAAGTTGCGATAGCTGCGGCCTGTGGTTTGTGGGCCGTTGAGGCGGCGTTGACCGGGCTCGATACCGGAAGACTGAATCGTAGTCATGGCAATGCTCCAGTATTCGGAAATCAATTCGATATCAGTCTACCTTCAGCCCGACCTTGTGAACTCGCGGATCGATACTGTGAAGTCGGCTTGTGAAAAACGTTTCCTTGTGCGTGTCTGGCAACTCGAAAGCCGGTGGCTCTGCAACGTCCGCTCCACGTCCGCGAAGCGATCTCCTCGACGATGACGAATCGCCGTGGTGCCGTCTGAAATTCCCGGTGGGAATATCTCACGGACGAAAAGTCATTGGACGCAACAGCAGAAATGAATCATCTTGGTCAACATCGCCAGTCCCGTACGTCGCCAGCTGAGGGTGGCAGTGTTGGGCTCCGAACATCAGCGTTGTCGAGAAAGTTCAGATGCAATTGCAATTTCGAGCCACTAGCGTGCAGCCTACAAAAAAGAGCTATGGAGCCGTTATGCCAGCCCATCCGGTTCTTGTTTCACCTTTACCGACCGTCCGTCAACCCGAGCCATTCGTTAATGCTGATACGGCCGCAGCGTTTGTCGGCATTACACGACGCACTTTGCTTCAGAAGGTTAGAGCAGGCAAAATTCCTGGTCACGCCCTCGATTGTGGCGCTAAGAAAAAGGAATGGCGATTCAAACTTTCGGAGCTAGACCACTATCTCTGCACTGCGATAAACTCCGTTTTGCAGCCATCTGAGCCAGCAAACAGGAGGATTTGATGGCCAGGTATCAGAATGGCTCTGTTCGGAGCGAACAGAGGTCAGATGGTCCAACGTGGGTCTATCGCTTCCAGATAACGCGATCCGATGGAAAGAGAGTCGAACACAAGACGGTACTTGGTCTCGTGAGCGATATCGGTCCGAGCGAGAAGGATGCGTGGCAGGAAGTGGATCGGCAGCGTCTCAGGGAAAACGCTAACCAATATCAGCCCTTCCGAGGGAACCCAACGACGTATGGGCAGCTCTGCCAGCATTACATTCAAAACGAGCTGCAGGAAGATCAGTCAGAGGCCACCATCGAGAAGGCGTACACAACCGCAGAAACTTATAGGCGGATTCTGAGCAACAGAGTGATTCCCCGTTTTGGCAGGAAGTCACCTTTGGCAATCGAGCCGCTAGAAGTCGAGAAGTGGTTGAGAGAAGTAAAAAAAGCGGAGAGACTGGAAAATCCGACTCTGGACAAAATCCGACGCGTGATGAATTTGGTCTACAAACACGGGCAACGCTATGGGCTTATCCCTCGCGATGAGTCGGCTAATCCCATGAATTGGGTTCGTCAGAAGACGACAAGCAACTACACGGCAGTGATCATGAATCCACAGCAGGCGTTCGAGATTCTGCTGAACATCCCGGAGCCACGGCGCACTCTAGTTCTTACAGACGCGGCGACCGCTCTGCGAGTATCGGAGATTCTCGGTCTGATGTGGATGGATCTGGACTTTTCAGATCAGGTGATCGAAGTGAAGCGCGCTTATGTCTGGGCCCAGTTCAAAGTGCCCAAGTCCAAGGCCTCGAAGGCACCCGTACCCATGCACTCCGTGCTGGCCGGTTTCTTGATGGCGTGGAGGGAGAGGACTCCTTATGCGAAGGATGACGACTACGTCTTCCCGAGTTTCCGACTTAAGGGCAAGAAGCCGTTGTCGGCTTCAATCATGGTGCAGAAATATCTGCGCCCTGCTGCCGTTAAGGCCGGCGTCATCAAAGAAGACCAGCGAGTTCGGTTCGGCTTCCACAACTTCCGGCATTCTCTGGCTTCTTCGCTAGTGAAGCTGAAGTGTGATCCGAAGACGGTACAGGGCATTCTGCGTCACGAGGATGTAAGGACGACAATGCAACTGTATGCTCAGTCCGACCAGGAATCGAGGCTCGAAGCACAGGGCAAGTTCTTGGCACTCCTACTCGGAGACAAGGGTCACCTGCTCACGGAGACGATTCAGTGATCTATCTTGGGCTGAACCTTGGGCTGAAGAAATTGGGCGAAAACGCCCAAGTGCTTTGGAATGATGGTGGCCAGGGACGGAGTTGAACCGCCGACGCCAGCCTTTTCAGGGCTGCGCTCTACCACCTGAGCTACCTGGCCACTTTTCGAAACCCACCATGCATCGCGGGCTGCGAGGATTGTTCGAGTCACGCTGTGCCTGCGAGAGCAGACCTCCACGTCGAACGCGTGTGGAACGCTGTTGATTATAACAAAGTCGCCTCAGCGGGGAGGACGACAATGCGATCATTAAATTTTAATTTTGCAGCACTTAGTTTTGCTGGAAATAAAACCGCGCAACGACAGTGAGCGATTCAACTGCACACCACCATTGCGCGCTGCAAGCGCTAACAATTCCAGCTATTGCCCTCCAGCAGATGTCCCGTGCTGTCCCAGCCACGAAGCCAACTGCGGTTCCTGCTGCGTTTTGAGATCGACACAGTTGTTGATGCGTTCGATCGATTGGCGATAGGTTCGCTCTGCCGCTTCGATTTTGTGCGCGGCATAAAATTCTTTGACCTGATCGCGCATGTTCGCATCACAAAACGAACTGGTGGATCCCACAACCTGTGCGCTGGCGAATGGACCACCGGATTTTTGGACCGCGTCCCAGTGCGATAGAACAAAATCCCAGGCTAGCTTTTCTCCCGCCGGATTTTGCATCACACCGCCTACCAACTGCAATGCATCTTGTGAACGAACATCCGGAGAGATGGCGTAGTCCAGCGTCTTTTGCAACAGCTTTGGATCTTCAAACCGCGGCAGCGCGAACAAATACATGTAGTATTCTTCGGGTGACTTAGGATTCTTCAGCGCCGCCATGAGTTTGTCGTAAAAAGCTTCATCCCCGGTAAAGGCCGCCAGATGAATGGCGCTACCCGCTATCTCTCGCCCTATGGATGATGGGTTGGCAATTGCCTGATCGGCAATTTTCTTAGCCTGCGCCAGTACTTGCGGATCGCGTGCATCGTAACCTAGCGAGAAAAACACACTTGCCCGCAGAGTTTTCTGCTCATCGCTCTCACCCGGCTTCGGCTCCCAGCCTACATCATTCAGGATTGGAGTCAGCAATTGCGCCAGCCATGCGCGGAAAGATTCACGATCGCTGTCGGTAACCAGATAACGGCTCACATAATCCAGCCGTCCCACGGTGTCGCCGAGCACGGCGCGGTTGCGGTCACTGCCCAACCCTTGCGCCAATGCGAGATAGTCACCAACAGGTTCGCGGCCCACTCGCACCGAAGCCCAAATATCCGATTGCAGGGCAATTCGCTCGGCGGGAGAAAGCCTGCTTTCAGCGTCGCGCGCTAAAGCCCGCACTGTTTCCGGCTGATAGCCAACGCGGTAATATCCGGTCGCGCCCGCGTTCGCTAAAACCCAGTTCGAACATCCCGGAAGCGTGAACGTTTGTTCTTTCCTGGTGAGAAGCTCGCACTTCGTCTTTCCGTTGTCGGCCGAGCCCTTCATGCACAGCGGAACTTGCCAAAGCTCGTCGTTCGGTTCCTCAAATTTTTCGCGATTGACGTAGTAACGCCGCTGATCCAATGAAACCGTCGTCGTATTGCCGGAACACTGCAATTTCACGTTGATGATCGGAACGCCCGCCTGCTTCACAAACGTTGGCATGATTTGATCAACCGGTTTTTTCGAGGTATGCGCCTGCGCCTCCCAGAAATCGTCGGCCGTGGCGTTTGCATATCGATGTTGCTGAATATATGCGTTCACGCCCGCGCGGAAAGTATCTTCACCCAAATAAGCTTCAAGCATTGTTAAAACGGCAGCAGCTTTGCCGTAGGCGATTCCGTCAAATAATTCCAGAATCTGTCCCGGCGTCTCCGCCGCTTGGTGGATCGGCCGCGTATTGGCCAGCGAATCCGTATTCATAGTTCCGCCTGCCTGGCTCACGTCATCCAGATCGAAATTCCATTCCGGCTTCCACGCCTCGATCGGCTTGCTCGACATCCAGGTGGCGAAGCCTTCGTTCAACCAAATATCGTCCCACCACTTCATCGTGACCAGATCGCCAAACCACTGGTGAGCCATTTCGTGCGCGATTACCGATGCGATGGTCTTCTTCAAGCCAACCGAACCATGCTTCTCATCAATCTGCAAGAGCACCTCTCGAAAGGTGATGCAAGCCGTATTTTCCATGGCGCCGGCGGAAAAATCGGGTATGGCGATGAGGTCGAGTTTTCCGTAGGGATACTTGATGCTGAAATATTTGTCGTAATAACTCAAAACGTGCTCGGCAGTTTCCAGGGCAAAGCGTCCCATTTCTTTTTTGCCAGGAGTGGTGTAGATGCGGATCGGAATACCATCCGCCTCGCCTTCGATGTATTCGAAATTGCCGACGACCAGCGCTGCGAGATAAGAAGACATTTTCGGCGAGGTCGCAAAGCGTACCGTGTGTTTGTCACCCGGGCCGGGTGTATCGGAAACGATCTTGGAATTGGAAATTGCAACCTGGCCTTTATCGGCAACAGTCGTAATGTCGAATGTGGCCTTGTATGCCGGCTCGTCAAACGATGGGAAGGCGCGGCGCGCATCGGTGGACTCGAACTGCGTCGCGGCATACTTGCGCCCCTGATCGTCTTTGCCAATGTAGAAGCCGCGCATCTCGTCGTTGAGAATTCCGCTGTAGGTGATGTGAATCGTCGCTGGTCCGGCGGCGAGCGCCTTCTCCACGGAAAGCACTACCATCTCTTTATCTTTTTCGGGGGTTACTTTGGCGGCCTGCGTGCTGCCGTTACTGGCAATGGTTACATCGTGGAAGTCGATGTCGGCGGAATTCAGGGTGATTTCCGAAGTAGGCTTGAGCACGTGGATTGAGATGGTCTCTTCGCCATCAAACGTCGCTTTGTCGAGATTGGGCACAAAGCTGAGTTTGTAATTCTCGGGAGTAGCAACTTCCGGCAACCGCTGCGCGACTGCCAAAGGAATTGCCGCTAATGCAAGGGTAAGTACCGCTAGAGTTCGTTTCATAAATTCCTCGGGAGATGATTTACTTTAATTTGTTCCCAACATCAATTCGTCAGAGGGCTTAGATCGCGCTTAGAAGGCGCACTACTGCATATCCTTGCCTTGTACTACGGGAAATCTCTGGTAAAAGTTCACTGCTCATGAACAACGGTTCCATTCACGATCGTCATGGAACACCGATTCGTTCCAAACCAGTAAGGAATTTCACGGTAATCGTCGACGGGGAAGATCGCCAAATCCGCATCTTTGCCGGGTTCGATTGTGCCTTTTCTGTCGGGCACGTGCAACGCCCACGCCCCGTTCACGGTGGCTGCCGTAATCGTCTCGGCCGGTGTCATCTTCATGTGCGTGCAGGCCAATGACATAGCCATCGGCATACTCAATGTTGGCGAAGTGCCCGGATTGTAATCCGTAGCCAACGCCACCGGTACGCCTGCATCGATCAACTTGCGCGCATTTGGATATTCCTTCAGGCCGAGAAAATAATTCGCTCCCGGCACAAACGTAGCGACGGTGTCACTTTTGGCCAATTGCTTGATATCGTCTTGGCTCACGTGATCCATGTGATCGAATGAAGCCGGATTGAATCGCAAGAACGGCCGCAAACTCGTCTCCGAAAGCTGCCCCAGGTGAGCCCGCACGCTGAGACCGTGCTGCACGGCCGCCTGAAAAACCTGCTCGGCCTCGGCCGCTGTAAACGCCCCTTTATCGCAGAAAACGTCGACAAACCGGGCGAGCTTCCGCCGGGCCGCCTGCGGAATCATCTCTTTACAGACGAGCTCAACATATTTTTGTGAGCAACCCTGAAATTCTTTTGGGACGACGTGGGCACCTAGTAGAGTTGCGGCCACCATTCCCGGCCAGCGCACGGCAGCATCGCGGATGGCTTCGAGAGACTTTATCTCCGATTCCACCGTCAACCCATAGCCCGATTTGGCCTCAACCGTAGTCGTACCATGGGCAGCCATGTCGCGCAGCACGGCAAGAACTTTTTCGGAAAGAACCCGCTTCCCTGCTTGCCGAACCGTCTCAACACTGGACCGGATACCGCCGCCAGCTACGGCGATTTCTTCATAGGAAGCGCCTTCGATGCGCTTTTCAAAATCCACCACCCGTGGGCCAATAAAAACCGGATGCGTGTGGGAATCAACGAAGCCGGGCAACACGACTTTTGCAGCGCAGTCGATCTCAAGAACTTTCTTGCGATTTTTCTTCAGCCAGGGGTCGCGCAGGGCATCTTTAGTGGCTCCGACGGAGACTATCTTTCCTCCAATGCAAAGAGCCGCACCATCTTTAATTATGCCGAGATCTTTGAGACTGTTTCCGCGGCGGGGACCAGCAACATGAGAGTGCGGCTTGAGTGTAATTAACTGGGACGCGTTGAACAGTAACAACGCGTGGTGAATTTGTAATTTCTTATTTCTGTTTGCAGCCAAGCAGCGAATAGTCTAGCAGGATCACAGCAGAATCGTGTGCCACGTTGATTGTTAGAATCACATCCCAGGGATGCTGACATCGGACTTCTTCGCAAACTCCTTCGCCTCGTCATATCCAGCATCCGCATGGCGGATGATGCCCATCCCCGGATCGGTGGTCAGCACGCGCTCGATGCGCTTGGCCATCTCATCTGTGCCATCGGCCACGGTGACCTGCCCCGCGTGCAGCGAATAGCCAATGCCCACGCCTCCGCCGTTGTGAATTGACACCCATGACGCGCCTGCAGCAGTATTCAGCAACGCATTCAGCAAGGGCCAGTCAGCCACCGCATCGGAACCATCTTTCATGCTCTCGGTCTCGCGGTAGGGAGACGCCACCGAACCGCAATCGAGATGGTCGCGCCCAATCACGATCGGCGCTTTGATTTTCCCTTTCTTCACCAGGTCATTCATTGCCAAGCCGAACTGCGCGCGCTCGCCATAACCCAGCCAGCAGATACGCGCCGGCAGTCCCTGGAACTTGATCCGCTTGCGCGCGAGATCAATCCACCGCCGCAATATGCGGTTCTCTGGAAATAACTCCAGAACCAAATCGTCAGTCACATGAATGTCAGAAGGTTCTCCCGACAATGCAACCCAGCGAAACGGCCCGCGCCCCTCGCAAAATAGCGGACGGATATACGCAGGAACAAATCCGGGAAAGTCATATGCATTCTTTACGCCGCGCTGAAAGGCAAACGTACGAATATTGTTGCCATAGTCGAACGTGACCGATCCCATCTTTTGCAAGCGCAACATACCTTCCACATGCCGCGCAATCGAATCCAGCGACTTTTCCTGATACGCCTGCGGATCATTTCTTCGTAACTCGACAGCCTCGGCTAAAGTCATTCCGTTCGGCACATATCCGTTCAACGGATCGTGCGCCGAAGTCTGATCGGTAAGGATGTCAGGCACCACGCCGCGCTCAGTCAACTCCGGAATTACGTCCGCGCAGTTCCCTACCAGCCCGACCGAAACGTTTTCTTTCTTGCGCACGGCATCCTTCAGAACGCGCAGCGCCTCGTCGAGCGTGGTGGCCATGAAGTCGCAATAGCCAGTCTTCAGGCGCTTCTTAATGCGCCCGGAATCGACGTCAATTCCCAGAAACGCCGCGCCCGTCATGGTTGCGGCTAAAGGCTGCGCTCCGCCCATTCCGCCCATACCGCCGGAGACGATCAACTTGCCCGCGAGATCGCCACCAAAATGTTTTTCGCCGGCAGCCGAAAAAGTTTCGAACGTTCCCTGCACAATTCCCTGCGAGCCGATGTAAATCCACGAACCCGCTGTCATTTGCCCATACATCATTAAGCCGGCTCGCTCGAGTTCGTTAAACTTTTCCCAGTTCGACCAATGGCCCACGAGATTCGAATTCGCCAGCAGCACGCGCGGCGCATGATCGTGCGTCTTGAACACGCCGACGGGCTTGCCCGATTGCACCAGCAAAGTCTGGTCGCTCGCCAAACTCTTCAAAGCTGCAATGATCGCGTGGTAAGCCTCCCAACTCCGCGCTGCGCGCCCAGTGCCGCCATAAACCACAAGATCCTGCGGACGCTCCGCCACATCCGGATCAAGGTTGTTCATCAACATGCGCATGGCAGCTTCCTGCTGCCAGCCTTTGCATGTGATCGAGGTACCGCGCGGCGCGCGGATCGAAGTGCGAGCTTGCATTTCCGTTTCAACCGGCATGCATAGATGTTACTGCATTCGAACGCTATCGATGTCGCCTTGGCAGCGCGATATGCAGCATGGCCCACGCGCCACCTCCAGCACGGCATCCACATCCGCACCCTACAGCAATGGATGGGGCACGGCGACATCGCGTCCACGATGGTTTATTTGAAAGGCATCCGCAATAACGATGTACAGGCCCGGATCAACAAAGGCAGTCTGGCGGCGTTTGCGTAATGGATCTATCCAACGTCGTCCTTGGAGAAATCTGCAATTCGCTATTTTCGTTTATGGTCGATAACGAAAATAGGGCTAAACGTTATTTTCACTCGGGAAAGATTTCGTTCAGCAGCCCTGAGGGTTAAGCGCGAGCGATCGATGCATCCGGTCGTTGGGCCCGAACAGAATGTGCCGGCATCTTCGTTTCGAGCCAGTCCGCGATTTTGATGGAGATCGAAACGGATGGAACTGCGCACGCGAAAGAACGGGATGTGGTCATCCTCAACCTCCTTGTACAGAGTTCGGGCGGCAATACAAAGCGGCCCAGCCAGTTCTTCAACCGTGAGAGCCTTCTTGCGGAAGCGTAACTGCGAAGACGGAATCCAACAAGAAATCCACAGGCCAAATTTCAAGCCTAGCGTTCAAGTCCCCCCTTCCGCACCAATTTTAATTTCACCCCAGTCCGCTCTGTGTCCGCTTTATTCCACCACCCGGAATACAACATTGCTTTTGAGTATCCCTCCGGACGTAACCACTTCCACCGTGCCCGAGGTTGCGCCGGAAGGAACTGCAGTGATGATTTCGTTCGGTGACTCGACTTTGTAGCTTGCCGGCGTTCCATTGAACGTAACGCTGGTCGTTCCCGTGAGATCGTTACCTAGAATCACAACCCTCGCGCCGGTCTTGCCTGAAGTTGGCAGGGTTTCTGCGAACGAAGCAAGTCCGGCTGACAGGGTGTAAACGAACCCATCGCCGTTGGTGCCACCTGCTGTAGCAACTCCGTAGAAACTTCCATTCGTGGCTTGGATTACTCCATTGGTTGTCCAGTCAAAGATGATGTAAACAGTGGCCTCGCCTTGCGGAGTGATTGCCGTCACCATGCCCGGTTGAGAGGTAACCGTGTAGAGGTTCCCGTCGGTGCCCTGCGTAATGCCAGCAAAGGGGTCGCTGCCGTTGGTGCAAGTGTTATCGGGGCAGAAGGTGTAAAGAGTAGAAAATTTGCCTTGCGGAGTGATTTCAAAGGCCGTGCCGCCGTAATAGCCAGTTGAGCCGAAGTAATTGCCGCCTTCGAGGGTGGTTCCGTAGTAGTTGCCATTGCTGGCCAGCGTCAGGCCTGCCTGCGGCTCTGCGCCGTCGGTACACATAGTTTGTGAACAGAAACGATAAAGGGTGGTCAGCTTGCCGGTGGGAGTGATTTCAAAAATCGTTCCGCAGCCTTTTGAGTTGGCTTGGCAGCCGGTGATCCCGCCCTGGCTGGTGGTACCGTAAAAGTTGCCATTTACGCCCTGCACAAGACTGCCATAAGGATAGCTGCCGTCAGCACAGTCTTTTGATGTGCAGAAGTCGTACAGGGAGGTGAATTCACGGGTCAAGGTAAGTTCAAACACCGTACCGCAACCACCCTGATAGCGGCAGTTAGCGCCGTTTCCGCCTTCCGCAGTGGTTCCGTAGAGGTTTCCATTGCTGGCCAGCAGGAGTTCGCGAGGATCTGAGCCGTCGGCGCAGGCGGTCTGCGCACAAAAACTGTAGAGCGTGGCTACTTCGCCTTGCGGTGTCATTACAAAAACCACCCCGCCATCGTGAGCTCCCCCACCGACGGTGCTACCGTAAAAGTTCCCATTGGGCGCGAGAATCAGGCCGGTGAAGGGAAATTTGCCGTCGCCGCAGGTTGAGGTGCAAAAGTTGTGGATCGTGGTTAGCGTGCCGTCAGGAGTGATCTTAAAGGCGGTCCCGTTATCCAGGGTTCCACCCATCTCGGTGACACCGTAGAAATTGCCGTCAAAACCCTGGACTAGATTTCCGCTTGGCTCCCAACCATTGGTTAGGTCAAAGTTTGCGATGGTTGTGACCGTAGTTTGTGCGGACACGGCGGCGCAGAGCGCCAATGCGACGAGCGCTAAGGTGGACAAAAGAAATTTTGGGCTGGTTTGTTTTCGTGCGCGAGTGTGGCAGGCGGGCTGGCTCGGATTCGGGGATTTCGGCATGGCAGATCCTTCCAGGAAAGACGAAAAAATATGATCAGCCTTCGGCGGAGAATAATACAGTCGCCGGGCTGCTTAAGTGGGGGAAGCTACTCTGGCCCAACCTTATATACGAGGCCGGAATAGGATGTCAATTAAGGGGTACATCTTTGCGCCCACATCACTCAGACGCACCAATTTAATCTTAATCATTCGCATCACTGAATAGCTCTTCCCGCCATCGCCCCCATCCACACACCGACAAAGCCAATCACTACGCTTAGCGTGACGTTGAGCATCGCACTCCGCATCTCGCCATCCTGAAAAAGTCGAAATGTTTCATATTCGAAGGCCGAAAACGTTGTGTACCCACCGATAAAGCCGATAGCGATTAGATACCTCCAGTTCATGCTCCACTGGGTCTTCTCGGCCAAAACAGTCAGCACCATACCGATCAGGAACGAACCGGTCATGTTGACGGCAAACGTGCCGTATGGAAAACGGCTACCCAACCGCCCTCCAATGTAACTGCCCAGCCAGAATCGCAAAACCGATCCGAGTGCACCCCCAATCGCCACCATCAAATATTTCATTTGCCGTTCATGTTCCTTTCTCACTGAACAATTTTCCGTGTCGATCATCGATACTCGCCCGCGAACGAATATTCGTTTGAGGTAACGCACCGAGATGCGATACCAAGCCGGTCTGGATTCGAAACACAATCAACTGCCAATTTTGCTGCGGATTCTTGCCGTCTGCCATGACTCCGCGACAAGGCCCGCTTGTCAGGAGTCATCAGCTGTTCCCGGCTTAAGAAAGGGACAGCGGTTGAAATTCGGCGAACTCCTTCACCGTGTACCGCTCACCATTATCATGCGATTGAATATCAATGGAGTCAAGAAATTTTAGATACGAAACATTACTTCCAAACAAATCGCGCGCATCCACTCAGCTTTAAAATATTAGAAAAATTTACGAATCGTGGCTTCCGTGCGCTGTATTTCTATTCTTCGCATAAGCGTGTTATACAATCCATCCCCAATCTGTTTCGCAAAAGGATTGCTATGGCATGGAGTTAATCGCACAGGAGCTTTCCCCAGAGTACGGGTTACGTCGCGAGATTCTGTCTCCTCTCGAAACGCTTGCGCAGTCAGTCTCAACCATAGCTCCTACGGCTACGCCCGCAGCGACTATTCCGCTGGTGTTCGCGCTTGCCGGCAACGGCACCTGGCTGGCATATGGGCTTGCCACCATAGCGATTCTACTGGTAGCGCTTTGCATCAGCCGCTATGCGCGCCACTCCGCCTCGCCCGGTTCCCTTTACATCTACGCAGTCAGCACATTGCCACCGTGGCTGTCTGCAATTGTCGCTTGGAGCCTGCTCCTCGCCTACGTGGCCACGGGATCGAGCGTGATTGGAGGCTTCTATCACTACGCGAACCTTCTTTTGCACGATGCCACCGGGCATGTTTACTCCACGGCGTTGCTGGCCACGCTCGTCACCGTAATTTCAATCTGGATCGCTTACCGCGATGTAAAGATTTCCGCGCGCCTTATGCTGTGGATCGAAGCCACATCGGTTACGCTAATCGCGATCGTGGTTGTTCTGCTGCTTGTCCGTCACGGCTGGCACTTGGACGCCGAGCAACTTCATCTTCACGGCATGACCGGCAGCGGACTTCGTTTAGGCCTGGTACTTGCGCTCTTCAGCTTTGTCGGCTTCGAAAGCGCGACCACACTCGGCTCCGAGGCAAGCAACCCTCTACGCACCATTCCGCGCGCGGTGATTCAAAGCGCGGTTCTCGCTGGGGCGTTCTTCACCGTCTCTGCCTATGCCGAGGTTTTGGGCTTTCATGCTGCCGGGCAGGATTTGGGCACGAGCCAGGCTCCCATGTATTTGCTGGCACGGGTTGGCGGCGTCCCTGTGCTTGGATTGTTAATCGATATTGGCGCACTGGTCAGCATGTTTGCCGCAACGCTGGCCTGCATCACCGCCGCAGCTCGTGTTCTGTTGTTGATGGCTCACAACGGACTCGCCCACGGCTCTCTGCGAAATACTCATGCGCAGAACCAAACTCCAAGCCGCGCTGTAATCATCACAGGCATCGCTGCTTTGCTTCCGGTTGCGGTGCTGGCAGCCCGCGGTGCCAGCGGCTTTGATGTCTACGGCTGGATGGGCTCGCTGGCCACTTATGGGTTCATTGTGGCCTATGCCTTGGTTTGCGGTGCGCTTCCGCGTTACCTGCGGGCGAAAAATTTATTTCGAGCAGGAGATCGAATCATTCCCGTGCTGGCCAGTTGTGCGATGCTTCTCGCGTTGGTTGGAAACTTCTATCCCGTCCCCGAAGGTCCTTACGGGAAGCTGCCGTATATCTATCTCGCTTATTTGATCGGTGGATTGTTATGGTTTGCATTGAGTAGCCGCCACAAAAGCGCTTCTGTTCAAACCTGATCCAGCTTGCCGCCATCGCTTGCTGCGCAAGAAAAATATCGAATCCGCAGTAAAGAAATTTTTGCTTACAAAACGCTTTTGTTTCCACGCCGTGCTCGTGTAAAGTCATCCCGTCATCCGACCGGCAAATACAAACCATCTTTATTGGGATAACGAGTGGTTTCAATCGCTCGCAGGCAGCCTTGTGCAAACTTACTTCCATTTCGAACAAAATAGCTAAATTCACGAGGTTACTGATGCTCAAGAGAATTCGACTGGCCGTTCTCCTTACCGCATCATCCTTATGTTTGCTGTTCTTCCTCGCATCCGTTCATGCTCAACAAACTCTCGGCGGCATCACTGGTTCGGTCACTGACAAGACTGGCGGAGTTCTACCGGACACGCTTGTGACCATCGTCGGAGATCAAACAAAACTCACACGCACCCAAAATACCAATGCCAACGGCATCTACGATTTTGTTAATTTACCTATCGGCACATACACGCTCACTTTCACTCACGGCGGATTTGAGACGCAGAAAGTTCCTTCCATCACAGTGCAGGCGGATCGCACAGCGACGGTAAACGCAGTGCTGCCTATCGGCCAGGTGGGCACCATTGTGGAAGTGCAGGCCGATCCCATGATCAACGCCGTGGATACCACGAACGGCTACATCCTCGACAAAAATCAGATCGATGCCATTCCGCTGCCCACGGGCAGCTTCACCGGGCTTGCCATCCTTTCTCCCGGAGTAAATGCCGAACTGCCCGGCGGCACGGGCGCCAACAGCGGATTAGGCAACCAGCCGATCTGGGCGAATGGTCAGCGTGATACCAGCAACAGCTTCCTGCTCAACGGCGTCGACGCCAGCAATCTGTTCAACGGCAAAAGCACCAGCCAGGTGAACTCCGCGCGCATCGTGAACAACACCGGTATTGGCGGTCCCGGATCGAGCACCAGCGCCGAACCGATTCAAAGTACAGCTTCCGTCTATCTTGCAGTGGGCCAGTCATTGCCCACGCCGCCGCAGGAAACCATTCAGGAATTACGCGTGAATACTTCGATGTACGACGCGCAGCAAGGCTCAACCAGCGGCGCACACATCGATATGAGCACAGCCTCGGGCACCAACGCCCTGCACGGTACCGCGTATTTGCATCGCGGCACCGACTGGCTCAACTCCGCGCCTTATTTCTACAATCAGGATCCCAATATTCCTTCCAACGAAAAAGTTCCGGAGTTGCACCGCTATACCTTAGGCGGAACGTTGGGCGGAGCCCTGATCAAAGACAAGCTGTTCGGCTTTGTCAGCTATCAGCATATTCACGATTCCGATCAGGAAATCGGAATCTCGCGTTTGATGGTTCCATTGGACTTGAACCCAACCTATTGCGGCACGTCCAGCCGCCAGGGCCCTGCCTTTGCCAATTGCCTCGTCAACATCGCCAACAACGATTTTCTGACGCCCAACGGCTACGGCACAATGACGGCCAGTCAGATCAACCCGGTGGCCCTCACGCTCCTTCAATATCAACTGCCCAACGGGCAATACATGATCCCGTGGAGCGACGGGGTCACGCCCACACCAACCTTTCCTGAAAATGCAGTCGTGCCCGGCACCGCATATTTCACCGCCGATCAGGCCATCACCAACCTCGATTGGAACAAAAGCTCCAAAGATACGGTTTCAGCCAAATATTATTACCAGCACGATCCCAGCGTCGCTCCCTATGCTTACTCCAACGTAGCGGGGTTCACGCAAAATCTTGATGCTGGAAGCCAGGTGGCTTCGCTCACCAATACGCAAACCTTGCGGTCGAATCTCAGCGTAGTCGAAGTTCTGGGAGTGCTTCGCGAAAAGGTTTACAGCACGATCCAGCAGCCCTTCACGCCCCAGCAAGCGGGTATCAACACCTTCGGATCGCCTTTTTTCCCCGGCATGGCGATTGTGAATATTCTCACCGCGTCCTCGCCCGTACCTAATGATTTTCTGTCGATCGGCCAAGGCTCGGCATCGCAAGGCGCGTTCACCGGAGTTTTTCAAAACCGCATCATGCCCTCAGCCAATGCCATTTGGACGCGGGGCAGACACTCTCTAACCTTCGGCGGCAGCTATGCCTACACGCAGCTCAACACGCGCGACGAAAGAACCAATCAGGGCATAATTTCATCGGCGGATTTCGGCCAGTTTCTACAGGGATTTGTTACGACTAACGACGATTTCACAACCACCAAATTTCTACAGGGGAATGCCAACCGCTACTACCGCGCGGGACAAACCGGTGCCTACATTCAGGATAAATTTCAGTACCGTTCGAACTTAAGTCTCACCGGCGGTCTTCGCTTCGACTGGAATGGTGGCCTCACGGAAAAAAATGGGCGCATCTATAACTTCGATCCTTCTTTGTATTCTTACAACCCAACCACCGACACGTTAAGCTCCAACGGCATTATTATCGCCGGCAACAATAATCTCTTTCCCACCAAAGGCGTCAGCAATACCACTCTTACCGGACGGCAATGGGGCCTGGCGCCGCGTCTAGGCGTAGCGTGGAGTCCGAAAAAATTTAACAACAAGGTTGTGGTTCGCGCCGGTGCCGGACTTTACTATGATCGCGGCGAACTCTTCACTTACCTTTCTCCCGGTTATGCCGCCGGCGTGGTCAACGGCGGACCTTTCGGCGTCAACCAGACCCCACCCTTCGTCAACGCGCAGAATTGCAATCCCGCTACGACCAGCTTGTATCTCGGCTACATTCCAACCTGCCCGTTGCCCACGTATTCATTGTCGAATCCGTGGGGAACGTCGCTTGGGCCGGCTCCAACCGGCAATCCGGCCGACGTAAATAATTACATTCCTTACAGCACCACGCCCGGAAATGGCGTGGCCGCCGCCATTTCGCAGGGATCTCAGCTTTTTTCGTTCGCCACCTACAACCGAGCAAACAAGCTTCCCTACACGATCAATGAGACATTCGACGTGCAATGGCAACCGCGACACGATCTCGCCGTCGATATCGGGTACGTCGGCAATCTTGGCCGGCACGAGATTGTTCCCATTCCTTTTAACCAGGCACAAATCGCAACTCCCACCAACCCCATTCGCCCCGGGACACCTTACGAACAGGATTACACCTATGGTTACACGGTTTTGAATTCAACCACATTCAACCCGTTGAGTCTGCCCTGCGCTCCGCACGCGACGACCACGCCTTGTTCCATGCTCGCCACTTACGAAGGCGGCAACATCGATTTGCGCGTTCCTTACATCGGTTATTCCGCCGAGTCGGAGACTTACAAAGCAGCTGGAGTTTCCGCCTACAACGCCCTGCAAACTCACGTCGAAAAACGCATGAGCCATGGCCTGCAAGTGGGTTTTTCCTATACTTACTCTCATTCCCTTGACGAGCAAAGCGGCATGGGCCTGTTCTACAACGGCAACAACCCGCTCAACCTGCGCTCCGCCTATGGCTCGTCCGACTTTGACCGCACCCATGTCATCAACTTCAGCTACCTTTATCAATTCCCTAAATTTTTCTCGGCGTCTTCGTTCAAAGGCAAAGTCGGCAACGGCTGGGCCATTCAGGGCCTCACCGTGATCCAGAGCGGTCAGCCGTACAGCATCGTCGATTATTCCGGTGCGGTGGGCAGCGTCTTTTACGGGGTCTCGGACGGCATCACGAATCCCGTTGTCCCGCTGGCTCCCGGATGCACGCCAAAGAATGCAGTCACCGGCCTCTCGGGAGCCGACGCCTACTTCAACCCCAGCGCCACCGCGCTGAAGGCTTCGTGCTTCACCTTGCCTTTGCTTAATCCCGGAGACCTCGGCGGCGGCATTCCTCAGGGCGACACCTTTGAAACCAATTTCACCTCGGGCCAGCGCAACATCTTCCGCCAGTCGTGGCAGCGGCGCGCCGATATCTCTCTGGTAAAGGTCACACAGATTACCGAGCGGGTTGCAGTGAAATACACCTTCGATGTTTTCAATCTAACTAACACTGCCAGCTTCGATGTGCCGATTGATGACGTTACGCAAAATGCCGAGTACGATGACTTTCCGGTGCAAGGCACGCCAGTTTTGCCCAGCGGCTGCGGCACCGCGAATCCCGTAAACAATTTTTACAGCTGCGGCGTTGGTTTGGGCGCAGTGAATAAAACCATCGGCAGTCCGCGGCAGATTCAGATGTCACTACGGGTGGATTTTTAATTCCGCAGGGGTACCGAGAGAACTTCATTCCTCGCCGATATCTTCATTCCAGATGGCTGGGTGTGTTCGGATATATTCACTCAGCAAGGAAGCACACTCGGCGGAATCGAGGTCGGTGACTTTTACTCCGAGCGAGCGCAACCATTGGGCGCCTCCCTTGAAATTGCGGCTTTCCCCCACAATCACCGTTCCAAAACCAAATTGCCGAATCAATCCGCTGCAGTACCAGCAGGGCGCGAGCGTCGTCACCATAATTAAATTGCGGTAACTGCGCTGGCGCCCTGCGTTTCGGAATGCGTCAGTCTCCCCGTGCGCCGAAGGATCTCCGTTCTGCACCCGCCGGTTATGGCCTGTGCCCATCAATTTGCCGTTCGCATCGAAAATCGCAGCCCCAATGGGAATGCCGCCCTCCGCCAAGCCTTTACGGGCCTCTGTCATTGCGGCTTCCAGCATCGCCGAATAATCGAGTATAGGCATAGCGAAGATTATATCCAGCCCCGAAATGCGCTTGGGAAAAGCGCACCTCTCATGCAAAAAATCGATAATACTGATGCGAGTTCGCGATAGAAGAAGTTGAATCAGATTGCAAATTGGGGTGCTAAGTCGTTTCCGCTGCGGGAATTGTGCAGAACGATCATGGTACGGTCGCGCCCCAACCCGACGGCGCATTTTGTAAGAATCGGTTCAATCTTAATCAATGCCACAGAAAACAATTGACGCAAGCGCGAGATTCGTCCTACTATCGTTTCCGGTATGACTTCGCTGCACCATCATCGTCACAACCATCACCATGCGATGAGCGTGTCAGCGGAGCATTTTGGATAAAGATCTAAGCACTCATAGGAAATCCAAAGCCCGCTGACGCGAAACGCGCAGCGGGCTTTTTGTGTTTGTTGCGCGGAGCCGGAAGGCCGGGAAGAAAGAAGGACGCTTCGATGGAAATCGACTTCGACAAAATGGGAGGCCTCGCACCAGCCGTGATTCAGGATGAATCTACCGGTGAGTTATTGATGGTGGGCTTCATGAATCGCGACGCGTTGGAGATGACTCTGAACACCGGCTTCGTCACTTTTTACAGCCGCACCCGGCAGAAACTCTGGACCAAAGGCGAAACCTCCGGCAATCGCCTGCAAGTGTTAACTGCCTGGGTTGATTGCGACAACGACACAATATTACTGCGTGTCCGAGTGTTGGGCGCAGGCAAGGTCTGCCACACGGGATCGAGATCGTGCTTTACTCAAGAGCTGCCAGTACACGTGGAAGCTCGATCTCTGGCCGCGGAGGTTCAGCGATGAAACTCCGTCTCGGCATTCCCAAGGGGAGCTTGCAGGAGGCAACACTAAATCTGTTCGCTCGCGCCGGACTTCGCGTTTATACAAACGCGCGTTCTTACTTCGCCGCAACCGACGATCCCGAGATCGAATGCCTGCTCATTCGTGCCCAGGAAATGGCGCGCTATGTGGAGCATGGCGCGCTCGACGCAGGACTGACCGGGCTCGACTGGGTTCTGGAAAGCGGGCTCGACGTGGCCCGCGTCACCGATCTGATTTACGCCAAACAAAGCCGCGGTAAAGTGAAGTGGGTATTGGCCGTACCTGAGGATTCGAGCTTTCAAAAGCCTGAAGATCTTGAAGGCCGCATCGTTGCGACAGAGTTGGTGAATTTTACGCGCAATTATTTTGCGGGCAAGAACGTCCCTGTACGCGTCGAATTTTCCTGGGGCGCGACCGAAGTAAAACCACCGCTGCTCGCCGACGCCATTGTTGAAGTCACGGAAACGGGAAGTTCGCTGCGCGCCAATCATTTGAGAATTATCGAGACCGTGCTCGAATCGAACACCCAACTCATCGCAAACAAAGCGGCCTGGGCTGATGCCGCGAGGCGGCGCAAGATTGAAAACCTCGCTGTGATGTTGTGCGGCGCCATCGCAGCGCTGGGCCGTGTCGGCCTCATGCTCAACGTGCGCAAAGCCGATTTGACCGCAGTCCTCAGCGTGCTGCCGGCATTAAAAAATCCAACGGTTGCGCCGCTGGCTGATGGCGAGTGGGTGGCAGTCAATACCGTCATCGAAGAAGATACTGCCTGGTCATTAATTCCAAAACTTAAAGAAGCGAATGCCCAAGGAATCGTCGAGTATCCGCTGAATAAGGTGGTGATGTGATGCGCATTCTCGACGGCGCTAAGAGAGATCGTTACGTGCGGGCCCTGGAGCAGCGAGGGGCAAGCGATTTGGCCAAGGTTGAGCCGGTCGTCCGGCGCATTGTGAATGATGTTCGTAAAAATGGTGATCGGGCTTTGCGCCGCTATGCCGAGCGCTGGGACAACCTGAATAAGAACGATGTTTTACGCATACCAGAAACAGACTTGCAGAAAGCATGGCAAGGCATTTCTCTGGAATTGCAGAATGCCATCACGCAAGCCGCAAATAATATTCGCCGCTACTCTGAATGGCAGAGGCCACAGGAATGGCGACGCGAAATTCATCCCGGAGTTTGTGTGGGGCAACTTGTTCGCCCACTGGAATCGGTGGGTTGTTACGTTCCCGGCGGCCGCTATCCATTGCCCTCTACTTTGCTCATGACGGTTATTCCCGCGCAGGTGGCAGGTGTGAGAGATATTCGCGTCGTGTCACCAAAGCCAGCGCAGGCCACGCTGGCCGCTGCCGCATTTCTCGGTGTGCGCGAGTTCTACCGCGTAGGTGGAGCGCAAGCCATCGCGGCGCTGGCCTACGGAACTAAGAGCATCCCGCGAGTAGATAAAATCGTCGGCCCCGGCAACCGCTATGTGACCACCACCAAAAAGTTAGTCGCATTCGATTGCGCTATCGAATTTCTTGCCGGTCCCACGGAGGCGGTATTCATCAGCGAAGATGGCAATCCAAAGTTCATCGCGTCCGACATGGTGGCGCAGGCGGAACATGATCCCGATGCGCTCGTCGTCTTTATTACGAATTCGCAGCCCTTAGCGAAAAACGTGCGAAAGGAAGTCCTGCTGCATGCTCAAACGAATCCAATTGCCGCTGAGTCGCTTTCCCACCGTGGCGCAATCCTGCTAGTTTCTTCGCTCAATCAAGCGGTCGAGCTAGCCAACCGCATCGCACCCGAACATCTGACGCTGCCCGCTACACTCGCGCCGAAGGTGCATAATGCCGGCTCGATTTTTCTGAACGAATTCACGCCACAGTCGGCTGGAGATTATATCTCAGGCCCAAATCATGTCTTACCCACGGGAACGATGGCTCGCGTGCGCGGCGGGTTAAGCGTGCTGGATTTCGTTCGCATCATCTCCTGCCAGGAAATTTCGCGCGAAGGTATTCGCCGAATTGCCCCTGCCGCGATTGTATTAGCCGAAGCTGAAGGTCTGGTTGGACACGCCGAGTCTTTACGCGTGAGGTGTACGAATGCTTGAAGCACGCAGCGCGGTGAAGAACTTGCATGCCTATCGACCGCCGCTGGCGGGCCGCAATGGTTTGCGGCTCGATTTCAACGAAAGCCTGATCGGCTGCTCGCCGAGAGCGCTAGCGCGGCTGCGTGCGCTCGATGCAGCAACACTCGCCCGCTATCCCGAACGTGAGCCGGTTGAAGCTGAAATCGCCGCTTTTCTCGGGCTCAACCAAGCGCAAGTCTTGCTGACAAATGGCGTAGATGAAGCAATTCATCTCTTATGTTCCACGTATCTTGATCCCAATGACGAAGTCATCCTCGTCGCTCCCACCTTCGCCATGTATAAGCTCTTCGCGCAGTCGGAGGGTGCCCGCGTGATTGAAGTGCTCTCCGATCAAGATTTTTATTTTCCAGCGAAAGAATTGCTCTCGCGAATCAACGAGCGCACGCGGCTTATCGCAATTGCAAATCCCAACAATCCGACAGGAACCGCAGTGGATTGCGAAGTGTTGCGACAAATCGCCGATGCCGCTCCGTATGCGGCAATTCTCGTAGATGAAGCCTACTTTGAATTTCACGGCGAGACGATGCTTAGTCGTTCCGAATGGCCGGAAAATCTTTTTGTAGCGCGCACTTTTTCCAAGGCTTACGGATTGGCCGGCCTTCGCATCGGCATTCTCGCTGGGAACACTGCGCAAATGGGCATGGTGCGTCGTGTTGCTTCTCCCTACAACGTAAATGTTGCTGCATTAGCCGTCTTGCTGGAGGCGCTGCGGGATCAGCAGTACGTGGACAATTATGTCGCAGAGGTAAAGCGCGGCCGTGAACAATTGCAGCAGGAACTCGAAACTCTTGGACTCCGCTACTGGTCAAGCCGCGCCAACTTCGTGCTCGTACGCATCGGCCCCACTCACACAGAGTTCGTTCAATCTCTGCGTACGCGCGGAATTCTCGTGCGCGACCGAAGTTCTGATCCGGGCTGCGAAGGCTGCGTGCGGCTAACCGTGGGATCAACAGAGCATGTGCAAATCCTTATCGATGCCCTACGGATAGTAATCGAAGAAATCGGGTTGCATCGCGAGGTGAAAGCATGAGGAAAGCCGGGCTTCATCGCAAGACCGCCGAAACCGACATTCAGATTGCCCTCACGATTGAAGGCCGAGGCAAATACGAGGTTTCCACCGGAATCAGGTTTCTCGATCACATGCTGGAATTGTTTACGCGGCACGGCGGATTCGATCTCAAATTAAAAGCGGCCGGCGATCTGGATGTGGATCAACACCACACTGTGGAAGACGTCGGCATCGCGCTTGGCGAAGTCTTTAATCAGGCATTAGCAGACCGTCGCGGCATTTTACGCGCTGGTTATTTCGTCATGCCTATGGACGAAACTCTCGGGCTGGCCGCCGTCGATTTCGGTGGACGTGCAGTAGCTGTCGTGGATACCAAGGTTCGCGCAACGCGAGTCGGCGATCTACAAGTCGAACTGGTGCACGATTTCTTCGAAGGCTTCGCCCGCGCCGCCCGTGCCAATGTTCATATCCGCGTGCTCTACGGTCGTTCCAGCCATCACAAGATTGAAGCGCTCTTCAAAGCGTTCGCGCGGGCGTTGCGGGTAGCCTGCTCGCGCGATCGCCGGCTTGGCCGCATGCTGCCCAGCACCAAGGGACTTTTATGATCGCCATCATCGACTATTGTGCAGGCAATTTGCGTTCTGTGCACAAGGCGTTCGCTTACCTTGGAGTCGAAGCCATAATAACTGGCAATGCGGAAACGATCGCAGCAGCCGATAAAATCGTGCTCCCCGGCGTAGGACATTTTTCTTCTTTGCGAGCGCTGGATCAAACTGGAGTGCGCCAAATATTGCTGCAAGCTGTTTCCGCCGGCAAGCCTTTTCTGGGAATTTGTCTTGGTATGCAGTGGCTCTTCGAAGGAAGCGAGGAAAGTACGGGAAGCGCGGGAGCCGGAATCTTTCCTGGCAAGTGTCAACGGTTTCCCTCTTCCGTAAAATCTCCGCACGTGGGTTGGAACTCTCTCGCGGTTCAAGCAGACTCCCGTTTACTTCGTGGCATCGCGCAAAGCGCATTTGTCTACTACACACATTCCTTTCATGTTCCGGTGGGCATTGGAACAACCGCGGTGAGCGATTACGGATTACAGTTTTCCGCCGCAGTGGAAAAAGACAACGTTTCCGGCGTGCAGTTCCACCCGGAAAAATCAGGGGATATCGGGCTTTCCATCCTAAAGAATTTTTGCGAGATCTAACTTGCTGACCAAGCGCATCATCGCCTGCCTCGACATGGACAATGGCCGCGTCGTGAAAGGCGTGCAATTCAAAAGTCTGCGGGATGCCGGTGATCCGGCGGAATGCGCTGGGGCCCATGCGCGCAACGGCGCAGATGAAATCGTGCTGCTTGATATTACTGCGACAAGTGACAACCGGCGAACGATGCTGGGTGCAATCTCCGCCACGGCGCGCTCGCTCTTTATTCCATTCACAGTGGGCGGAGGAATTCGCAGCATCGCAGATGCTGCGGCCGTCTTCGATGCGGGCGCGGATAAAATTGCCATCAACTCGGCGGCGGTGCGGGAACCCGGCTTAATCGGCCAGATCGCAGAACGATTTGGTTCGCAGGCAGTCGTCGTCGCCATTGATGCAAAACAAAACGACAGAAGATTTGAAGTGTTCGTTGCAGGCGGCCGCACACATACTGGATTAGACACGATCCAATGGGCACGTGAAGCGGCGGATCGCGGAGCAGGAGAAATTCTGCTGACTTCCATGGATCGCGATGGAACTCAGTCTGGATTCGACTGCGATCTCGTTCGCAGCGTTGCGGAAGCGGTTTCAATTCCTGTAATTGCCTCGGGAGGCGCAGGCTCAGCCCGCGACTTCATCGAAGTATTTAGCAAAGGTTGCGCTGACGCGGCCCTGGCAGCTTCCATCTTCCACTTCGGTCTCGAAAATATTTCAGAGCTGAAACGCGAACTGCATGACGCCGGCATACCCGTGAGGTGGCCATGTTGATTCCTGCGATCGATTTGATGGGCGGCAAGATCGTGCAGTTAGTGCAGGGTGAGAAAAAAGCCCTGGAGTTCGATAACTTTGAGGATTGGATCAAGCGCTTCATTAAATACCCTATAGTGCAGGTGATCGATTTGGACGGTGCCCGGGGTATTGGGAGCAATCGCCCAATCGTGAACCGGATTGTGCGGCAGCTCAATTGCCAGGTAGGCGGTGGAATCCGCAGCCTCGAAACGGCACGCGAACTTTTGGCAGCGGGGGCACGCAAGGTGATCTTCGGATCCTCCCTGTTGAAAGATGGCAAAATCGATCAGCCCCATGCTGCAATGCTGGCACGTGATCTCGGAACCGCAGCACTAACTTTTGCTCTCGACTCGCGCGCCGGACGGGTCGCCATCGAGGGCTGGAGAAAAGAAACCGCCGTCACTGCATTCGATATGATCCGAACGCTCGAACCTTACTGCGAAACGTTCCTGTACACCCACATCGATACCGAAGGCTTGATGAGCGGAATCCCATTGGAACCCATGCTCGCAATTCGGAAGGCGACTTCACGGAAGCTCATTGTTGCAGGTGGCATCACAACGCAGGAGGAAATCGACACCCTCGATCGGCTTGGAATGGATGCAGTGGTTGGAATGGCCGTGTATTCGGGCCGGATATCAGTGTAAAGGAATGCATCAGGCGCTGACGATTACTTCAGTGATTACGCTGGTCAGAGCTGCGATATCCCGCCAATCGCTATAATTAAAGAGGGCGAGTTTCGCGAAAATCCAGCAAGGTTAGGGCTGAATCGCAGGCGCGTTCAAGACCATCAGAACAACATGATCAAGTCTCAACATCCTCTGGAAAAGATCCTCGAGAGCCGCATCGCCATCATCGACGGAGCGATGGGTACGACCATCCGCACCTACGGCATGAAGGAATCCGACATCCGTGGCGATCGTTTCAAGGATGCCAAGAAAGACCTGCTCAATAATGGAGATCTTTTTACTCTGACCCAGCCGAAGATGATCGGCGATATCCATCGCCGCTTTCTGGAAGCTGGTGCAGACATCATTGAGACGAACACCTTCGGTGCCACCAGCATCACCCAAAGCGAATTTTTCGTAGACGATCCTCGTGAACAAGGCGGCCGCAAGGATCCTGAGTTCTATCAAAAAGTGATCGACGATTCGTTCCTGAACACTCTCACCTGGGATATCAACGAACAGTCGGCGCGTCAGTGCCGCGAGTGGGCCGATCGCATTGCGACTGCAACTTCGCGTCAGCGGTTCGTCGCCGGGGCGATTGGACCTCTGACTGTCTCTCTTTCAAACTCACCCGATGCCGATGATCCAGGTTTTCGCGTGGTCACATTCGATCAGGTCAAAAACGCCTACGCGCAGCAGGTGCGCGCTCTCATCGCCGGGGGTGTAGACCTGCTCCTGGTTGAGACAATTTTCGATTCGCTCAACGCAAAGGCTGCGCTTGTCGCCATCCGTGAAGTGTTCGATCAGGACGACAAAAAACTGCCAGTAATGATCTCCGCCGCCGTCGGGCGCGGCGGCGAAACGCTGATCTCCGCCCAAACTACTGAAGCATTCTGGAACGCCGTGCACCACGTAAAGCCGCTCTCGGTAGGACTCAACTGCTCTCTTGGTCCTGATCTGATGTATCCGTTCCTGGAAGAACTCTCAGAGAAAGCGGACGTGGCGATCTCCTGCTATCCGAATGCCGGTTTGCCTAACCCTCTCTCGGAAACCGGCTTCGATCTCGGCCCCAAAGACATGGCCCGTTATCTCGGCGACTTCGCACGCGCAGGCCTGATCAATATCGCCGGCGGCTGCTGCGGCAACACGCCCGAGCACATCGCGGCCATCGCCAAAGCGCTTGAAGGCCAGCCTCCGCGAAAGTTGGGGGCGATCCACGCTGAAGAATCCTTCGCCGGCCAGATTGAGAGCAGAGCGTGAGCGTGTCCGAAAACATAAGTTTGCCCGACAGTGTGAGCGTGCCTCAGCACGCCTCGCCAAAGCCGCTCCGTCTCTCGGGATCACAACCCTTCACGCAGCAACGCAATGTTTACATCATGATCGGCGAGCGCACCAACGTAGCCGGTTCGCCCAAGTTCGCCAAGCTGATCAAGGAAGGCAAATACGAAGAAGCCGTAAGCGTCGCCCGTCAGCAAGTCGAGAACGGAGCGAACATCCTCGACATCTGCATGGACGAAGGCATGATCGACGGAGTCATGGCCATGACGCGCTTCCTGCAATTGCTGGGGAGCGAACCCGAAGTCGCCAAGGTGCCTTTTATGGTCGACTCCTCGAAATGGGAAGTCATCGAGGCTGGCCTGAAGTGCATGCAGGGCAAGGGCATAGTCAATTCGATTTCGCTGAAAGAAGGCGAAGAAAAATTCCGCCAGAACGCCGCCAAAGTTCTGAAATATGGTGCCGCAGTAGTGGTGATGGCCTTCGACGAACGAGGCCAGGCCGCGACTTACGAGGATAAGATTCGTATCTGCGAGCGCGCCTACCGCATACTGGTCGATCAAGTCGGCTTTCCGGCAGAAGACATTATCTTCGATCCCAACATCCTCACCGTTGCCACCGGCATGGAGGAGCACAACAACTATGCGGTGGACTACATCAATGCCACGCGCTGGATCAAAGCTAACCTGCCGCATGCCAAGGTAAGCGGCGGCGTCTCCAACATTTCATTCAGCTTTCGCGGCAATAACAAAGTGCGCGAGGCTATCCATTCCGCATTTCTTTATCACGCCATCGCGGCAGGCATGGACATGGGCATCGTGAACGCCGGAATGCTCGAGGTTTACGAAGAGATCGAACCTGAGTTGAAGGTGCTGGTCGAGGACGTGCTGTTGAACCGCCGTCCCGACGCCACAGAACGTCTGGTTGAATACGGCGAAACCCTAAAGGGCGCTGGCGCGGTAGTAAGTGAAAAGAAGGCTGAAGAGTGGCGCAACGGCACGGTTGAGGAGCGGCTTTCTCATGCGCTGGTAAAAGGGATCGATACATACATCGAAGCCGACGCCGAAGAAGCCCGCGTAAAGCTAGGCCGTCCTCTCTTGGTGATCGAGGGCCCGTTGATGGCGGGTATGAGCGTGGTTGGCGACCTATTCGGAGCCGGCAAGATGTTTTTGCCCCAGGTGGTCAAATCCGCGCGTGTGATGAAGAAGGCTGTGGCGCACCTCACTCCTTACATGGAAGCAGAAAAGGAAGCCAGAGCTGCGGCTGGGGAAGTGGTTAAGGCGCAGGGAAAAATTGTGCTGGCGACGGTCAAGGGTGACGTTCACGATATAGGCAAAAATATCGTCGGCGTCGTCCTCGCCTGCAACAATTACGAAGTGATCGACATGGGGGTGATGGTCCCCTGCGAAAAAATCCTCGAACGCGCCAAGGCGGAAAAGGCGGATATGATCGGCCTCAGCGGACTGATCACTCCGTCTCTCGACGAAATGGTCCATGTGGCTCGCGAGATGGAGCGTCAAGGCTTCAAGTTGCCGCTGCTCATCGGCGGAGCAACCACCAGCCGGGCGCATACCGCCGTAAAGATTGCACCGAGTTACAGCGAGCCGGTGGTCCATATCCTGGATGCCAGCCGAGCCGTGCCAGTGACGACCAGCCTTCTCAGCGATGAGGGCAAGCCGGCGTTTGTGGCGAAGCATCGCGCCGATTACGAAGCGTTGCGCAAGGCGCACTCTACGCCGCGCCAAACCGTCGTCTCCCTTGAGAACGCTCGCAAAAGGCCAACTCCGATCGAGTGGCATGTCGAAGACCTTGCCGTGCCCTCGTTTACTGGCGTACGTGTGCTCGACAACTTCCCTCTCGCAACTTTGCGAGACTTCATCGATTGGTCCCCGTTCTTCCACACATGGGGACTGAAAGGCATTTATCCCCGCATTTTGGAGCACGAGACACAAGGCGCACAGGCACGCCAGATCTTCACCGAAGCTAATGCACTTCTCGATGTCATCATTGAGAAGAACTTGATCACAGCGCGCGGCGTGTACGGTTTCTTTCCAGCCAACGCCGTCAGCGATGATGTCGAGCTTTATGCGGACGACAAACGCGAAAAGTTGCTCGAGCGCTTCCACTTTCTCCGCCAACAATCGAACCGCGAAGATTGCAAGCCTTGCCGCTCTCTCTCCGATTTCATCGCGCCAAAGGAAACTGCTCTGGCCGATTACATCGGCGCTTTTGCCGTAACCAGTGGCATCGGCTTGAAAGAATTGTGCGATAGCTTCAAAGCCAGGCATGACGATTACAACGCGATCATGGCTGAAGCCCTCGCCGACCGCCTCGCAGAAGCCTTCGCCGAATGCCTGCACAAGCGAGTACGCTGTGAATGGGGTTATGGCCGCGAAGAAGGCTTGAGCAACGCGGATCTCATCCACGAAAAATATCGTGGCATCCGGCCGGCTGCCGGTTACCCTGCCTGCCCCGATCACACTGAAAAAGGCACCCTCTGGCGTTTGCTCAATGTACAGGCGAATACCGGAATGCTGATCACTGAATCATTCGCGATGTGGCCTGGATCGAGCGTGAGTGGCCTCTACTTCGCCCATCCGGAATCGCGCTATTTCAGCCTTGGCAAGATCGACCGCGACCAAGTCGTCGACTACAGCAAACGCAAGGGAATGAGCGTAGCGGAAGTCGAGAGATGGCTCGGCCAAAACCTGAACTACGACCCCACATAAATAATGGCAGGCTTTCTGGACTCACCTTACGCGCTCACCGCGCGCGCCGCTTCTTCCAACACCTCCATCGCCATGAGATAAGGCCGGGGACCATGACTCACCCGGGCAACGCCATGCTCAGCTAGCGTCCGCACGGGCGGAGTGGCATCACTAACCATTATGTTTAGCGGAAGTGGCGACTCTTTAGCCAAACGCGCAATCAGAATAATATCGACCAGACCGGGTGCGAAGATTCCATCTGCCCCAGCTTCCGCATATGCGCATGCTCGTTTGATAGCCTCAACCACCATTGCGTCGTCATGCTGTTCGGGCGGTTTCTGAAAAAAGACATCGGTCCGCGCATTGATGAAGAAACTGATATTGGCCGCATCGGCACCCAAGCTCTAGTGGCGCTGCTGCGGCACAGTCTTCGCCAGAATGGCGACAGCTCACGCAACATCTCTTCGTTGATGAGCAATGTCAGGCTGGCATCACCACCCGGCAGAGGATGGCTAACGCGGTAGCCTTCGAAAGCATTGAAAAACAGGACCTGATTCGCTTCGCATACGGTTTGGTCGTGTCCGATGTGCCGCACGTAGACCCCGCGATATGGGAACACCAGTTGCGTGCTGGTTGTACACTCTTCGGCGTTTGGATGCCGGCAGCTACCTCGACAATACGTATCCCGAATCGCAACAGCCGCAGATTGCAGCAAAGATTGCACATCGAATTCGGGTAAGGATTTATCAGTATTGTGCAAGCTCAGGCTCTCATCGCATCGGCAATATGCCAGCCTATCATTCATTCGTCGGCGTGAATATCTACGCTTCCTTTCGTATACGCATAGATCATGTGACGCACCTCCGGCTCCCGCGCACCGAAAGTGGACAAGCGCCGTTCAAGCTCGCCATCCGCTCGTGTCTGGCGCTCATGTTGGCGCATATGTTCCGCCCATGAATTCACCATAAATGTCTCCAGATAGCGGTGAGCGATCTCAGTATCGCGAAAGATTCCCCACTGGTATGCACCGTCACGACGCCGTATACGAGCATATTGATGTATCGCCTCCACGAACTCCGTCTCTTGCTCTGGAATAACAGCGTATTCGACTGTGACCAGCACCGGTCCGTGATAAAGGTCGGACTCCACTTCTTTGATTACCCCCGGCACACGCCAGTGGTTCCAGGGACTCAGATCCGCGGTGGAATCAGGAAGTTTCGCGAAGAGCACGAACATCACGCTCACAATTGTTCCAATCCCGGCGTAAACAAGAGCAACTCGGATGCCTGCACGTTGAGCCACGGCGCCCCATGCGGCGCTGCCCAGAGCAAAGCTTCCCTGATAAACCAGAATGAAGATGGATAGAACTCGCGCTCGTACCCAATCCGGCGCCAGATTTTGAATCAAAGCGCTGATCAGAGAAATAAAGTTGACCCACGCCGCACCACCTATCAGCAATAGAGGAGCAAGCGTGAGCAAACTGTGTAGCGAACTCATGGCTACAATCACCAAACCCAGAATCACTACGGCGGCAGAAACAATGACCTCATTCGACCACCGGGCGCGGGCCATCTGCATGATCAAAGCCCCGGCAATTGCCCCAGCCCCAAAGCATCCCAGCAACAACCCATAGCCGATTGCAGTCTTATTCACGCCCCGCGCAACCGTCGGCAGCAATGCGAACAGTACGCTGGAGAAAAACATGACTATGCCCGTCCGAACCACTACGGTGAGAATGGCGGGAGAGTTGCGGACATAGCGAATGGCAGCGACCGTAGCACCCCTGAATGTTTCTGGCGGGGTGGTCCGTTTGCGTATTGGCCTCTTCCACTTCGCGACTACAAAAATGACACCGCCAAACGATACGCAGTTCGCGACAAATGCGGTGGCGACACCAGCGGCAGCGATAACGACCCCGGCAAGAGCAGGGCCGACCGCTCTGGCGAGATTGAATTCGATACCATTGAGCGCCGAAGCCGGTGCAAGGTCTTCCTTGGATACAAGTTCAGGCAGAATGGCACGCCAGGTCGGCGTTTCAAACGCATCTCCCGCCGAGAGAGCGAATGTCAATACCAGCAGCAGCCACGGCGACATGAAACCGCTTATGGTCAGGATCGCGAGAAGTAACGCGATACCCATCATCCATGACTCAGTGATAAGAACGAGCTTGCGCCGGTCGACGATATCGCCAGCCGATCCCGCGGGTAGGGCCAGCAGAAAATAAGGCAGCGACGCAGCGGTCTGCGTGAGCGCAACGTAAATCGGCCCAGCGCCAAGCGACACCATCAGCCACGCAGCGCCCACATTCTGCATAAAGGTCCCGATATCGGAGACCACATCGGCAACCAGCAGATTGCGAAAAGTTGGCGTGCGCAGCGGTTGCCACAAGCTCGATGGGCCGCTCGCCTTCAAGTTTTTATCGGTGGTATCTGTCAATCAACTATCCGACTGTCTTTGCCGATGTGTTCAACGCCAAACGCCTGAACGCGCAATATTTTCTTAAAAAACAACCAGACTCTACCGCTTCCTTTAGCAGCAACGTCAACGTTGCGAGCGCGCTCGCAAGCAGATTGACAGCTATGGCGAGATAGATGCTGCCGGTCACCGCCAATATTGTTCCGAAAGCCAGGACCGCAGACGGTGTTAGACGGCCAGCGGCTGCCGGCCGCCGGGCGGTTCGGCGCATTTGCGCGTCGAACTTTCTTTCGATGTATTGGTTGAGCGCGCCGGTTCCACTGGCTACCAGTAACGTACCAAGCAGAGTGTTAAATAGCCCTGCGAATGAAAACCGCCCATCCCTTGCCGGAGCCAGATAAAATCCTACAAAAGTTGTGATCAAGATCAGGAAGTTCACTTCTGGCTTCGTAAGCGCCCAGTAGTCTGAGAGCAGCGTGGATATCCCTAATTGGAGCTCTTGCACCGCAGTGGAAGAAAACTCAGGAAACACGGAACGGTGTGACATTTCAGATCACAAGCTCCGATCGGTGGGGCGAAAGTAAACGCACGGTGAAGACTGCCCCGGCGATTAAGTAAACGACAGTGACGCAACTCCACATCAACGCGCCGGCGCATTGCTGGTCTTCCAGAGCAGACATCCCGAACAAATGAGGAGACAAAAAGAAAACTGGGTAAACTACCCGATCGCAAAAGACGAGAAATCCTGAAAGAATATCGCACGGCAACGTAGCCAGAAACAGATACAAGAGTATCGATGATTCTGGCCATTTTGTACCGTTTCGCGATGGCTCAACCACTGGCCACCAGAACAGAAGTCCGGCTGCGAGAAACGATGCTTGCCCGATCCCATGCCACATCTCCGATCGCATGCCGAGCATAAACACCGAAGGGATATGCCACACCACTAACGCGCCTGCGGCTGCAAACCAGCAAAGCGCTGGGTTCAACACGCCATGCGCCGTCTTTCGAGGTATGCCAAGCAAGATCAACGGAGGTGCAAGCGTCATGAGAAGAAGATGTTGAATCATGTGCGCCGTCAGCATTTCATGATCGAGTGCAGCCAGAGGTGAAGCCGTTGCAATCCAGATAAATAACAGGCCGACTAGAAAACTTCCGGCGCGCCAGTTCTGAACGTTGCCGTGTCCACGCCTGCGAATGCGTAGCCATCCACGCAGGTACACGAGCGATGTAAAGATCAAGATGCCAGAGATCCAGAAAAACTCGGACGCGTTGTGATGAAGATGTGGCATCCTCGGCGGCCTATGGTTGAGTACCGGACGTTTGCAGTTGGCTGTTCACCAAGTCCCGTGCCGCATCGCGAGCCGGGCCTTGTCCCGCAGGGTGCAGGGTCTCGAGGAAAGCTACGAGCGCCGTAGTTTCTGCCGGACTCAAATTGTTTCCATAGGCAGGCATATTGCCGCCGCCTTGAATCACTTGTCGAATGAGTTGGTCCTGCGTGAGCCGGACGGCAACGCTGTCTAAAGTTGGCCCTCGTTGTCCACCGGTGTCGCCAAGCGAGTGGCAGTTCCGGCATTGCTTGACCTGAAACACGAGCGCACCCTGACGTTCGAGTGCGGTCGTGCCATGAATGTAGCGGTCGGGCACGGGATCGCCGCTCCAGGCGTTCATGTGCGGACTCCAGGGCGTGAACTGAGCCATGCGAGTAAAGGTGCCGAGGGTGATCGCGATCATCAGCACAGTAACCACCGCAATCGGACGGCGCTTCCAGCTTTTTTCTCCTTCTCCTGAAAGAAACGGCAGAAGAATCAAGCCAAGAATTACTAAAGGCGGGACGATGAGAAGGAATGGCGTCTCGAGCGATGGAGGAAGAAGTGAAAGTAGCGCGTAGAGCCAAAGGAAAAAGTAATCGGGCTTGGGCGCAGTTTGGATGATTGTCGGGTCAGGCTGACCTGTGGGCCCAAAAGGGCCGAAATAAAAAGCGCACGCTGTGACCGCAAGAATGATGAACCCGGCGAAAAACATGTCTTTCCATATCGCATACGGAACGAAGGGTGCACCATCTTTCTTAGTCAAAGCGTGATATTCGGCCTCATAGGTCGCTCGTCTTACGATGCGTCCCGGCATCGGCCATTCGTTGATGCCCAGTTTCAAGACCATCAAGACATGGAGGCAGACGAGCCCGATCAGCAGTCCGGGAATCACGAATACGTGCAAAGCAAAAAACCGGGAGAGCGTTGCGCCCGCGATGATAGGCCCACCCAGCATTAGTTTCACGACAAAAGGACCGACGACGGGAACGCGGCTGGCAATCGATGCTCCGATTCCGAGGCCCCAGTAGGCGTCCTGATCGAAGCGCATGACTTGACCGGTAAATGCCATGCCCAGAGTCATCAATAAGAGAAAGACTCCGAGAATCCAGGTCAGCTCGCGGGGATATTTGTGAGCTCCAAAGAGAAACACCTGCACCATATGAATTAGGACGATGGCAACCATGAAGTTGGAGCCCCATCCATGCATGGCGCGGATGAACCAGCCAAGAGCGACCTGATGATTCAGGGCCTGCAGGCTGCTCCATGCTTCGCCGGCCGAGGGCACATAAATGAGCGCCAGCAGAATTCCGGTGGCCACTTGCAGAAGAAATATGGTGAGAGCGGCGCTGCCAAAGACATAGAACCAGCTTGCCGTACTTCGCGGCACGGGATGCTCAGCGGCTTCTCGAATCGGCGCCGCGAGCTGCAGGCGATGATCGAACCATTCGCCGATTCTCTTGATCAGGCGCATTGCGGTTTCTCCGAGGTCAGACGCGCTACTGGGTCGCCGGGGGTTGGCAGCTGTCCGGCGTCAATCGTGAGCACTCCGTTTTCGATTCTGTATTGATATTCGAAGAGCCCGCGTTCTGGCGGTCCAGACGCACGCGAGCCATCGCGATAATATGCGCCGCCGTGACACGGACACATGAACAGGCCGGATTGGGGGAACCAGCGGACGGGGCAGCCGAGATGTGCGCAGTTGATGGCAAACACTTGAAATTGATCGCCCGCGAT
>DATHMV010000054.1:0-13342 GCA_035486715.1 Candidatus Aquilonibacter sp. | reverse complement strand
GCGACGACGCTTTGAGTTTCTGACGCGAGCAAGCAGGGTGGTGGCAAAGTGCCAACCATGGTTCTATCTGAGACTCGTGGCCTATAGCTTTTTCTGGTTGTCCGAGGGGGCATATAGTTAATCAAGAGACTGGCGGTGCTCGAAGCACACTCTCCGCCGTAACGCCGTTATGGATACTCACCCTCGAACCAGAGCGTCGGAAGAGCCGAAAGCCATCACCGGGAATGAATCCTGTGAGGAAAAAGGTTCTCTACCCAACGCTCAAGCTGCTTGCACCTTCAGATATTCGGCGTTGAAACGCGCTCCTTTCTTCCAAACCAGCAAAGTGATCGCGGCAATCTTGCGCGCCAACGTGAGGCGTGCCATGCCCACGAAATTGCAGGTCTCGAATACCTTTTTGCAAACAAGAAGGATTTCGGTGGGGATGACAATGCCCGCCAGAAGCTACGTAGTGTCCTAATTTGAATGGGTGCGGACCTGAGTCCTATTTTGCCTGGGGTACGAATAGCGACAGCCCCAAGAGGACCGCGCCGACCACAATCAGAAGAGCCCCGGCCTGAACGCTCTTTTCGCTGCCCTCGGTACGGAACCGTGTGTAAATGCCTACCAAAGCGAGCCCGGCAACAATCAGAACTGTTCCCATGATCGCGGGCAAATCGTTGATCGTCATTGCTTCCTCCCCGCTTCCGCCACTGGCTTGGATACTGAGCTATACGGGGAGACCAACGAAAAAGACTCATGGGGGCCGCGTTCCTCTCTGGCCGACCTGTCGATTTCGGGTCAACTCCGGGAAGTCGCCAAACCGGAAGAGTTCCGGCTAGTACTTAACCTTACCGATTTAATCAGGAGTTGACGTTCATGCCAGTCTTGCAGAGACTTGGCTTTATGAGCCGCGGAGAAAACCTTTGACTCTGAATGAGCTTGATGAGGCGCTGCCGAATGGATTCCATGACGCAGAGATATTTTCATTTCAACTGGACTATGTAGCGGCAATTGCGAAATTCCGAATGAATTTATTGGTTGGTTGGCCCGACGACCCAGAACCGGAACGCCAGGCATACCAAGAGGCTACGTTGGTTGTGAACGGCCTGTGTTGTTTCTCCGTTGACCCGCCCTCTCCGACTTATCCCTTCCTTCCCGATGGAAAACCAAATTGTGTGAGTGGTGACCCTGCGAAGCCGGATAATCTGCCATCCCTTCCGGGCCTAGCCGCAAAACTCCCCCATGGGACGTGGTGTTATCGGTTCTTTGTTCACGATTGGAACGCATTTATCCACATTGCAGGACGGGAAGCCGTTGTGACCTGGCTCGGTGAGAAACCAAAACACGCAGTCTAGAGAATTGGTTTCGTGTTCTCGTGCTGTAACGGACTTCTCCGGTAACCACGTTAATCGGGACCTGTCCAATTTTGGACAGACACAACCTCCACAGAAAAATAAATTGGAAATGCGCCCAGTGATCCTTCAACTCTCCTCCGGCCTGCGACACCCCATGACCTGACCGTTAAACATGTCGCAGGCCGTCCTGTGAATGAAACCTATTCAGTCCCTAGCAGGTCGGATTACAGGAACCATAGTGCTAGCCTCCACTTCTCCGGTAACCGCGTTAACCAGGCACTGACTGGACACACTCCTTTTGACTGTTTGCTATAGAATGCCGTTTAGCAAGTGGATTTAGACAGTGGGTCGAAGACTCCGATGCGCCATACAATTCTCACACTCGCCATTGCTTTTTTCGTTTTCTGTATTCCGGCAAGCTCTCAATCGGAGTCTGCTTCGCGCAAGGCTGCGTCGCCTGAGTCTGGTCAACAATACTTTCCAGTTGGTGCTTTTGAGGAAAACCCGAAACTTAGCGCATACAAGGAACGTTGGTATTCGTCGTATTTGGCTGCTATGGATGAACCATCTCTATTTGGAGCCGCCAAGAGCAGCGACATTACAACGTACCGATTCCTGCTGGTTTGGCAAAGCCGCGCTCTATCTGTTCGACTTGCAGTGCACGCAGATGGAACGGGGGTCCTTTACGGGAGATTGGTAATTCTCCATTCAGACAAGCCCAACGTTAGCTTCAGCAAGGATTCGGTTCCTGTTAGCAAGGAACAGATGCAGCACTTCCTCATGCTTGAGCAGCAAGCCAATTTTTGGTCAATGAAAACAGTCGAAACAAATGACAAGAATCGCTACGGTATGGACGGCACCCAGTGGATATTGGAAGGCGCCAAAGATTGGAATTACCACGTCGTGGACCGCTGGACTCCGAAAGAGGGTGATTACAAGCAGATATGCAGCTATCTGCTGGAACTATCTCCAGTGAAGCTAGACGATGACATTCGCAAAAAGTGATGAAAACTGGGTCAGCTCCTGGTTAGTCGTGCCGGTTCAGACGGTCGATGCAACACCATCTGGTATAAAGCTGTTTTTAAAGGTGGTGTTTATGAAACAAGGGAGACGGTTTGGGTTTTCGGCGGAGCAGAAACTCGATGTGTGGCGTCGTTGGAAGGCAGGGCAGACCCTGCATGAGATCGGGCGCGCTTTTGGCAAGGAGCATTCGTCCATTCGTTGCCTGGTGTCGCGTTACGGTGGGATTGCTCCGGCCGTCCGGCGACGCTCGCTCCTCGCGCTCACGCTGCGTGAGCGCGAGGAAATCTCTCGCGGGTTGTCTTCCGGTTCGTCGATTCGTGAGATCGCCAAATGTTTAGAGCGAGCCGTATCGACCGTGAGCCGGGAGGTCGCACGTCATGGTGGCTGTCCCGCGTATCGAGCCAGTCAAGCGGACGGCGAAGCTTGGCAGTCGGCCTTGCGGCCCAAGCGCTGCCTGCTTTCCATCAACCCGAAGTTGCGGGACATCGTTGCGAGTAAACTGATTCTGGACTGGTCGCCGAAGCAGATTTCCGGCTGGCTGAAAACCCGGTATCCCGATGATGAGAGCAAGCGTGTGTCCCACGAAACTATTTACCGAAGCCTGTTCATTCAAGCCCGTGGAGCGCTGAAAAAGGAGCTGCTGGAACACTTGCGATCCAAGCGCCGCATACGCCGGTCGCAGCACTCTCGCATCTTCAAAGACGGGCGCGGTCAAATCCCTGAGGCCATCTCGATCCGCGAAAGGCCTGCTGAAGTGGAGGACCGCGCCATTCCGGGTCACTGGGAGGGCGATCTCCTGCGCGGCTCAGGCAACAGTCACATCGCGACCTTGGTGGAACGCCATTCGCGCTTTGTCATGCTGGTCAAGGTGGCTAGCAGAGATACGGCGGAGGTTGTGGGGGCATTGAGTAAACACGTTCGTAAACTTCCCGCTACCCTGCGGCGCTCGCTGACCTGGGACCAAGGACTGGAGATGGCCAAACACAAGGACTTTACGGTGGCCACGGATGTGAAAGTCTACTTCTGTGATCCGCAGAGTCCCTGGCAACGCGGCTCGAACGAAAACACAAACGGGCTCTTACGACAATACTTCCCGAAGAACACAGACCTAACCGACTATTCCCAGTTGGATCTGGACAAAGTAGCACTGCGCTTAAATCAACGCCCACGACAAACTTTAGGCTTTCAGACTCCTGCGAGTAAACTCCAAGAAAGTGTTGCGTCGACCCATTGAGACCACCCGACTAATCGGGAGTTGGCCACCTGGGAATCATTTGAGTAATTCAATTTCCGGGTTTTCATAGGTGTTGCCGAGAACCTGCGGCTTGCCAACAGCGGCAAGAGACGTAATGTTGTCCGGGAGATAACCAACGTACCAGCCAGCGTGCGCCCAAATTACCGGAGCGCGAAGAACACGGCTGCCATCGTGGGAATACCCAGCTACGATGTCGCCTTCATAAATCTCTTCTCCATTTTTGTCGCAGAGTCCCGTGAATTGCATTAAAGCTACATCTTCGCTGTTTTGATGGTGGCTCTTGCCGTAGCGGCCGTCATTGTCGATAGCCCACGTCTTTCCGTCGGAGCAGAGAAACAGATCGGTCGGGGCATACATGATTTGTTCAATCTTGTCCCATGCCCTAAATTTGATTTCTCTTTGGCTCATGGAGTAGTCAAGAAGGAAGTCTTTGCTGAAATGAGCTTCGGGTCAGAAGTCAGCCCCTAGAGATAATAGCCCAGGCCAGAAAAGATGGTCTGAATAACCCCATCATGCACGCTAACAACTTCGAGCCAATGGTTCTCATAAGCATCGCCCTCCAGAATCACATCCTCGTGCCCATCACCTTCCACGTCTGCGATGTCAACGGGAGCCCATTGCGTGACAGCATGGGTGACTGCTGCTCGGAAGGATATATTCGCGTGCACTATCGTTACCAGGACAGGCACTTTATCGAGGACGGGCAACGAGAGCGTGGCAAACTGGACCTGCACGAGGGTCCCCCACGACCTAGGTTTCGCGAATACCGGGTCAGGAAAATCTACTATGGGAAGCCCGCAAAGCCCATCATGACAAAAGAATTCCGCATGTTCCGCACAAGAATCCGTCGCGGAGCAAATTCCGACGTTGAGTTTGCAGGCCATTATACGATTCCTCGTTGGGGGTGCGGAACGGAATGTAATGTATTTGTGATCGTGGATTCGATAAGCGGCAAAGTGTACGGCGGTCTTGGAGTTGCGGGCCTTCCTTTTGATTGGGTCCAAGAACACGGCGGCGACGATGCGACACCAAGAATGGAGTTCCACCCTGATAGCCGTCTCCTGAAAATCAATGCTTGCCCGAATGAAGTGGACTGTGGCTTCTACGATTACGAAATGATTGACGGGAAGGGTTTGAAACTCCTCCGAGTCGAACTTCTCCCAAAAGAATCCGAGTCTCCACAACTACCGTAACTTGCAACTAGGTCCTGATTAACGCGCTAACCGGAGAAGTGGCTCAGAGTACCCACATGGACTGTTAGCCGACTGAGCAGGCACTAAGCCAAAGCATGATAAGGTGAGCGTGATAAATGCTTCGGGATTCATTCACCATCGACCTGATTCTCAGCCACCCTTCGCGCAGTGCGAGGAGCATTGCCAAAGCTCTCTCCGTGAAACCTCAGCTTACGGGCAGCAACCAGCGTGCTCGACAGACATATTTGAAAGTGGTCTTACAGAATGGAAATTCTCCTGCGAAATTTCGGCTTGCTCTGCCAAAGGTTGTTAGGTTCCTTCGCAAAAACAAAACGTTCTGGAAGAAATTTCTCGCTGAAAAAGGAAGCGGAGAAATAGTCTTTAACCACGCGATATTTCCACAAACCGAAAAGGGAGATAAGTGTTTTGAGCTATCCCTCACGTCTGCCTTTTGCGAGCACTTTTCCGCGAGCGGACTCGGGCTGAAAATTCAGGGATGGGTTAAGAAATCGTCCTAAATTTGTTCTCAGCGCCTGGCAAACGCCCTAACCGTCCATGTGGGTACTGGAACGAACTTGTCCGGTTTGCCGACTAACCAGGAGGCAGCCTCGTGTTCTGGATTCTATCGTTGGTAACCCCCTTTGTTGGTATATACTTGGATACGTCCAAAATGCGCACCTTCCGCCTGGTTTCCACTCTCTTTCTTTTTTGCATGTTGCCCTGTGGCAAAGCCCAGGATCATCCCAATTCCACTGTTTCAACGAACTTGAATGCGCAGTCTGACGGTGCCTATTCCAAAGAGCCGTACGTGTTTGAAGAGATAGAGCGAAAGGTCAGGTTCGAGGCGGATGGCAAGGGGCAGCGTGATGTTACCTTGAGGGTCCGCGTCCAATCGGAGTCCGCGGTCCGCGAATTCGGACTTATTACTTATCCCTTCGCATCGAGTTTCGAGTCTCTGGAAGTCCTTTTTGTTCACGTCCGTAAGCCCGACGGAACAGTCATCGAAACACCGCCTTCCGACATTCAAGAACTCGACACGGCCATTAGCAGCCAAGCTCCGATGTACACGGACGAGCGTGAGAAGCACATAGCCGTCAAATCGCTCGCAGTGGGTGATGTTCTGGAAGCGCATTTGCGCTGGATCATTCATGAACCCATGGCGCCAGGTCACTTCTGGTATGACCACTCGTATTATCATTTTGGCATCTGCCTCCGGGAAACGCTTCAGGTGGACGTTCCGGCAAAGGTGGACGTGAAATTTCGGACGTCGGGGCCACAACCGCTAATCCAGGAGGAAAATGGCCGGCGCTTATACAGCTTTGAGTCTGCCAATCTGAAGAAATTCGAGGAATCCAAGATCCCGGAATGGGAGAAGAATTTTCATGGCACAGCTCCACCGGACATTCAAATCTCTTCGTTTCTCTCCTGGAAGGAGATTGGGAACTGGTTTGGATCGCTTGAGCAGCCAAAAGTGACAGTAACTCCGGAAATTCAAAGCAAAGCCAAAAAGCTAATAGAAGGAAAGAGCTCGGAGGACGAAAAACTTCGCGCCATTTACAATTTTGTCTCAACGCGATTCCGCTACATTGGCATTGACCTTGGCCATGGCCGGTATACGCCGCGCGCGGCATCCGAGGTTTTTGTAAACCGTTACGGCGATTGCAAGGACAAGCACACTCTTTTCGCAGCTCTCCTGCAGGCAGTAGGAATTACGGCTTACCCCGTCCTGGTCAGCTCCCAGTACCGGGTGGATCCTTCCTTCCCGACGATGAGTCTTTTCAATCACGTCATTACGGCCATTCCCCGGGGCGATTCTTTTCTTTTTCTCGACTCTACCCCGGAAGTCGCCCCCTACGGCGTGCTGATGCGCAACCTGCGTGACCGAAAGGTTTTGGTTATTCCGGGTTCCGCACCCTCTCTTCTTGTAAGCACATCGCCGGACTTACCTTTCCCGTCTGTAGAGCGGGTTCGTATTGACTCTTCTATCGATTCGCAAGGGGCGCTCGACGCTAAAGTACACCTCGAGGAGCGTGGGGACGGGGAGATCGTCCTTCGTTTGGTTTATCATTCGACTCCGCAAAACCGCTGGCAAGAGCTGACACAGAAGCTAGCAACGGGCATGAATTTAGGTGGAAGCGTTAGTGAGGTCTCCGTTGCACAGCCGGACGATACTCGCAAGCCATTCTGGCTTGATTTTTCGTACCACCGCACTGACTATCCGGATTGGAAGGAACATCGTGTCATTCTTCCCACTCCCCGTTTCTTCATTACCGCTCTCAATGAAGAACAGAAACTCTCCAAGGATCCCCTGCCCTTGGGTGCGCCCAACGACATCATTTATGACGTCAGCATGAAATTTCCGCAGGGTTTCAAGCCGATAGTTCCCAAAAATGTGGAGCAGGACACTGAGTTCGCCGAATTCACCGCAAACTATTCCCTGGAAAATGATGCTCTCCGCGGTATATTCCATTTCAAGAGCGTCGTTCACGAAATTCCAGGAGCCAAACGTTCGGAATTCAACAGCCTGGCAACGAGCATTGACGAGACCTCGCGGCGCTATATCGGAGTCAGTAGTAGCCCCGCTTCCGGGGTTCAAGTTGTCGCCTCTCCCTCTGCCGCGAAGGCCTCCGCAGCCGGCAGCAGCCCTGCCCAATCACTCTACGAGGCGGCGAAGCGAGCGGAACAGGATGGAAAGTACGAGACAAGCGCCCAATTGTATGAACAAGTGGTCGCACTCGATCCAAACTACATGGAGGCGTGGAACGCCTTGGGATATGACTATGGCAAGCTCGGGCAACAGCAGAAGGAGGAGGCAGCGCTCCGGAAGGCCCTGGCTCTAGATCCGGCAGCTAGGTGGGCCCACTACAATCTGGGAAATGTCCTTATGGCCCAGAAGAAATATGACGAGGCCATTTCCGAATATCAGAAGGAAATCGAGACCAAATCCAATAACAGTCTGGTGCATTTGAACCTGGGCCGTGTGTATGTGTTGAGCGGCCAACCCGAAAAGGCAATCCCAGAGTTGCAGACCGCGGCCACTCTCATGCCGACCAGCGCCGCGGTGCAGTTCAACCTGGGGCTTGCTTATGCGAAGACTGGCCGACCGGAAAAGGCAGCAGAGGCTTTCGATCGATCGGTAGAGCTTGAGCCAACCGCGGAGCGGAAAAACTC
Organism: Candidatus Aquilonibacter sp.; assembly: GCA_035486715.1. GTDB lineage: Bacteria > Acidobacteriota > Terriglobia > Terriglobales > Acidobacteriaceae > Sulfotelmatobacter. The sequence goes on along the minus strand of DATHMV010000054.1, from coordinate 5,363 downwards.
GGTGGCATACCAGATGGCGCTCGATAACTTGCAGTTGGACCAGGCCGAGAAATATGCAACATCCGCCACCGAATACGCCGTCGGGAAAACGAAGGATATTTCGCTTGATCACGTTTCAAGTGGGGACATGCGCTTAGCTTCGCTCGTTGGTGCGTATTGGGATACCTTAGGCTGGGTGAAATTCCAACAGGGAATGCTCTCGGATGCCGAAAAATACGTGCGAAGCGCCTGGCAGGTTCGCAGTATTGGAGAAATTGGAGACCACTTAGGCCAAATCTACGAAAGACAGGGCAAGAAGGCAGAAGCAATCGAAATGTACTCGTTGGCCCTGGCCGCCCCGAATGCTTTGCCCGAAACAAGACTGCGCCTAATCGGACTTGTAGGGGGAGAGGCAGACACGAATCGCCTGATTGAGCAAGCACAAGGCAAGCTCGCTAAGAGTCGGACACTTGAAATTAAGAATGCACACAGCGTAGACGGCGTTGCAGAGTTTTGGATTTTGGTCGTTCCCGGCCCCAAGGTGATAGCCGTGAAATTCATCTCCGGGGACGAAGCCCTGCATCCTTTCACAACCGATATCGAAGCAACTTCGTTCTCGAAGTCATTTCCAGACGACAGTGAAATCAGACTTCTTAGGCGAGGCAAGCTCAGCTGTTCGCGTTCATCGGACAATTGCAATTTACTGCTTGAATCTGCAGAAACAATGCGACTTGCTAACTAGATCGTGCGCGAGACAAGCGTTGTGCCTCCATGGCCTGAAAAACGAAGCCGTAAACGGTGCCAAGGTCCCGATTAACGTGGTAACCGTCCATGTGGGTACTGGAACGAACTTGTCCGGTTTGCCGACTTACCGGGACTTAGCCGATTTGCGAGTTGCGGCCTTGCGAATACAGTCATCCATTGATAAGAAAAGAGCGTGAACGTGGATGATTTCACTTGGAGAGCCGTAATGAGAATATGGTGCTCGTACTGTGTCATGTTGCTAGGTCTTTGGGTGACGATTGGGCAAGGACATGCAAGAGAGCTAGGAGTTCCTCCCATTAAGGTGACCCTTTGCGACTTGGCAGAACATCCTGAACAATACGCCGGGAAAATAGTCGCTGTACGTGCCAGCGAAATGGGCGAGGACTTTTGGATTGAGGACTTCACAAACAGAGATTGCTCTGCCTATACGCCGGTTATCGTAGTTTATCCGGACCAGATAAAACCCGACCCAGGCTTTGACCTAGTGCGTGATGATGCCTTCAACAAGTTCTTTGAAGACGTCCGAAAAGGCATGCATGTTGAAGCAACATACGAAGGCCGTTTTGATGTGGCGTACGTCTGGCGCGACCACAAACGGATATGCGTAGGCTCAGAGAAAGGGTACGGCAAGGAATACAAATACGGGGCACGAGTAGTGTTGCGCCGCCTGTCGGACGTGGTGTCCCATCCTGTCCCCAGGAAATGAAGGAGCAGTCAAACATTGATTTCCTTGCAAGCGCGTGAGCCGCCGGTTGGGTCTAGGTCCTGATTAACGCCCTAACCGGAAAAGTGGGTATTAGTACTCTAGGGCCAGTTTGGCAACATATTGAGAATGGCTGGCTCAAATTCACTCTGTTTGCCTAGTATCACGCGCTCGTTTTTCACCGAAAACGGCAGGCTCATGCTCAACGGGTTTATCCCCGGCCCTGAGATAGTGAGGAATAAGCACCGTGGTTGATTCTCGCTCTCCAATTGGCCCCACCAATACGTTTTCAACTGCGTTTCGTCGTCAACGTCTTTTTCCCGACCCGTGTTTATCGTAATAATTGCGGTTGCATTTCTGCTTTTGGCAAGCTCGACGATGGCTCCATAGACGGTGTCCATTTCGTCCTCGTCATCAAACTCTGCCTCTTCGTAATAGCGCCTATCTGGGGTCAGGACGATGGCGACCGCACAAGAGTATTCTTGCTTTTCTTGGAGCAGATGGTTCTTTTCAATTTCAAACAGCTTTAGCGCGAGTTCCTGGAGGTCATTCATAATGGGCATTTCATCGCAGGTGAAGCTCAAATGTCCAGCCGCTAGCCTGCGTCAACTCCTGATTAACGCGCTAACCGTACATATGGGTACTGGAACGTCCGACCGCCGCATGGCAGAATTGGGCGCTTGCCGGAGGTTCCTGCCAGATATGTTCATCCTGAAACTTTCAATACTCACCTGCGCTTTCTACATCGGGATTACAGTTCTGCTGCTTCTAGGCGGGCTGGTGGTCGTGCATTGGAAAGGGATGATTGCGTACAACTACAATTTCCGCGCTTGGGCAATTCTGTTTGGGCTGATGTGGTTTGTTTCTTTCATCGTTGCATGGCGGATTGTGATCCAGCAGTCAATCAGTGCGTTCAAGTCCTGATTGACGCCGTAACCGGAGAAGTGCGTACGGGGCGATCTAAAGATTCTAGGCCGTTATGGCTTCATTACTCTGACGCAGGCCACTATTCCTGCGGCAATTCCGGCGATAAGGAACGCCCAAAATGTAACCCAATTGGTGCGATACCAGTGGCTTCACCATGTGCTGTTTCAAAACCCGTATCGCTGCGCGGACTGCGACGGCCGGTTCTTTCGCACCAGCCACGGCCATCATCAAGGGGAACACCAGCACCACCACGCCTAAACTCTAACCGCGCCCGGTGAGTCGCGTTACGGGACATCTGCCCAGCCGATTTTGGGATCGAATCCACTTCTCCGAATTTACCAGTGGCCACACGAATGTCCTCCAGCCTCGGTTTGAGAAGGTCAGCGTCTGGGGTTGGTTCAGATTACTGGCTGCGCTGGTCAATCCAGGCACAGCCGCGCCCTCGCGACGTGCGGGAACCGTCCATTCACAGCAATAGAGCCCCTCAGCCAAGGAGATGACCAGCGAGATGTTTCGCTCAGGACAATCAACCTAGCGCCCGTCGCAGCAAAATGACGATGGGTTTTCCACTGAGGCCAAGGAAGGAAAGCTCCAAGTCGCCGGAGTTTTCGACCTCGCCGCGAAACTCGCCAAACTGATTTGTCATCGTGTTGACAACGCTTTCCCGGCCATCCGAGAGCGTGACCTGCACCTCGCAACCAACGACCTCCGGATGGCTAACGTCCAACAATTGTCCAGTGACGAGCAGGCGATTGTGCTCCGGCTCCGCTTCCAGTTGGATATCGACCTGATAGGGGTCAGCCCGGTAGAGCATCTGTCGAATGCTCATGCCAGCCGAGCGTATGCCAGCTAGGGCCGCGTGGGAAAAGCTGTCGAATAGCAGCTCGATCGAACCGCCTGTTTCCGACGGTCTGGGCGTTAAACCTGACATTGCGAACGCTACCTTGACCACGTGAACTGTTTCCGCCGGCCGTTGGTAGCTCGCGTCCACGTTCACCACGTTCGTTACATTCTGCCATGACGCTAGTGCCTCCAGGCAACGTTTGGAACCCCTACCCAAGTCCTTCTGCATCCCCTTTTGCCAATCGCCGCAAACAAAATCAGTCCATACCACAGCATCAAAATCCATCATCTACGCTCCCCTATTCATTACTTCTTGTGGTTGTCTTTCACCTTCGCATCAGGTGGATCGATTCAATGCTCCCCATAGAAGAAGGATGAGGATGGGTGGGGACAAATATAGGTCCCCGGAAATAACCCGAGCGCTTCTTCAGATGGAAGCCTTAATCAGGCAGGTCCTGAAACTAAGTACTAAGGCGGTCAGCGGGTAGAGTACTCAGGTTTAATAATTTTCAGAGGACGATGAGCGGTACAGGTGGGCCTGCGAGTGTGGTTGCAAAGGGGATAGCATGCGTCGGCGCTCATTAGTTTAGCGAACAGAACTATCCTACTCCGCGAGAAGGTGTCGAGTGTGGATTGCGGTCGGATTTCGAATCGGTCAGAGGTTGGGACGCTCCACGGTGAGGAGCGCCCCAATTCATACGTCCAAAGTACACACTAAGCGCAGTATACAACCGCGAAATCTGACTGACAATCGTGAGGCGTTAATTGCTTTTTTCTGGTCGATAATCCTTGCAATCGCAGCCCGGATGGTTGCAAGGATAGGTGATTCGGTCGGCGGTGCGTTTGACTCCGTGGATGGCAAGGCCATGCGAACAGCGGTAGGTTTTCTTATAGCGGCGTGGAGCGGAGCGGTTGTCGGCCACACAGAAATACTAGCATGGGAAGAAAGGGACGCCCCTCGGAGGAAGAGCGTCCTGGTCAAGTGCATTTGTGGATTTAGCTAAGAGCGATTGTACGTTTGTCGCAAAGGGGACGCCATCAGGTGTTTACCTCAGTTGTGGCCGGTACCGGAACCACTAAGGTCTTCACTGGATTGCTACAGGCCCGGAGGAATGGTATCCACGTAAGACCCGGCGTAGCTGAAGAGGTTTCCAAGGGACGGCGAAGGGATCGATTTCCGTAACATACGAGAATCATCCGCGAGCCAATCAGAATGTCTCCAGCAAACGAGACCTGGGTCATGCGTCAGGACAGCACGCTCACCGGCAGAACGGAAAAGCGGCTTCCTATCATCGTTGTAGTATCCCTTGCGAAGTTAAACCGCACGACAACCGATGGAGCAGAGTGGACCTACACCGATAATATCAGTGCACACGGTGCTCGCGTATTCTCCAAACAGGTCTGGCAGCTCGGCGACGAGATAACGCTCACTCCCTTTAAAGAAGAAGCGGCAAGCGGAAACGTTGTCTATTGTCAAAAGATACCGGGCGATCGTTATTGGGTCGGAGTGAAACTTAAAGATCACCCGGTCACATGGAGGGCTATCAGAAAGTATGACGGCATACCAGTGAGCGCCTTGGTGGAATCAAAGACCGGTTAAGTAAACGAAATATTTCCACCCACTAAGCCCCGGTAGTCATGCCGGAGCTTTCTCTTTAATTTTTTGTTGCCCTCAACGTTGGTTGGTGCAAGCATGGCGCACCACGGGATTGCGTCGCCTCCCGAGTTGATGCAGTCTCGCTACCCCTGATAAGCCCGGTGCAAAAACCGGGCTTTTTCTTTACCCGGTGGCAAATACTACAGTAAAAACCTGATTGCACTCTTTCGAGACCACCACCATTATCTTGGGGAGATGTTACCGTGAGCGAGCGAGCATATCTCTCTAAGGGCGGCCCAATCAAGGACTGGGCCGATCCCTTTATAAATCCTGAGATCTCTTCGGCTTCCCTGTGGTGCTCTTTTGGCGACGATTGACGCGGACAATCGAAAGTTGCAGGATGAGGCTGGAGGTCGGTCATGCCACAAGTACAAATGAAGCCGTCTTACATCCCCATGACTATTTCCTGCGACCACTGTCTGCAAGAACAGGTCGTACACATGCAAGCCCGAACCGGATTCTGGCAAATGGCGCATCAATCAGTTAAGT
>DATHMV010000053.1:0-256122 GCA_035486715.1 Candidatus Aquilonibacter sp. | reverse complement strand
CCTCGGCACCAGTACCGGGGTCCTTTTCGTATCGAACAATGCCGGGCAGGATTGGTCGCGCTTCGCGCACCTCGGCACGGGCGATGACTACGTGCTCGATCACATCGCCCTGAATCCGCAGAACACGAACAGCATGTATGTGTCGGCATGGACCGCGCAAAGCCAGCAGGCCGGCGACATGTTCCGCACTACTGACGGCGGCAAGACCTGGCAGACGCTGACCGCGATGCATGGCAGATCAATTCGTGCGATGGCGATGTCAGCCTCGAATCCCAAGATCCTGGTGACAGGCGCCCTCGATGGCGTATTCCGCAGCAAGGATGGCGGAGACAGCTGGGAGCGTATGTCTCCTGCGAATCACGCCGAGATCAAGAACATCGAATCGATTGCCATCGATCCCCAGAATCCAAACGTGGTATACGCCGGCACCTGGCATCTGGCGTGGAAGACTGCCGATGGCGGCGCCACCTGGCAGCACATCAACAAGGGCATGATCGATGATTCCGATGTGTTCTCGATCATCGTCAGTTCCGCGAATCCTTCCGAAGTTTTTGCCAGCGCTTGCTCGGGCATTTATAAGAGCGTGAGCGGCGGCGATTTGTTCGAAAAGATCAAAGGCATTCCTTTCACGGCGCGGCGCACCCGCGTGCTCAAGCAGGACCCGAGCAATCCGGAGATTGTTTATGCCGGTACGACCGAGGGCCTGTGGAAGAGCGTGGATGAGGGCAAGAACTGGAAGCGTGTGAGCAATCCGGAAGTTGTAGTGAACGATGTGCTGGTCGATCCGCGTAACTCGCAGCGTGTGCTGCTGGCGACGGATCGCAGCGGGGTGCTGGCCAGCGACGATGGAGCGGCTAGTTTTACCGCTTCCAATCATGGCTACAGCCATCGTTATGTAAGCGCCATTCTGGCCGACAACAAAGAACCGAATACGATTTACATCGGACTGGTGAACGACCGCGAATTTGGCGGCGTGTTCTCCTCCCGCGATGGCGGACAAAGCTGGCAGCAGCAGAGCATGGGCCTGGAGGGACGTGACGTTTTCACGCTGAAGCAGGCCAGCAATGGAACCCTGATCGCCGGAACCAACCGCGGCATGTTTGAGCTTGCCGAGGGCGGTTCGACATGGCATGCCATCAACAACGTGGTTCTCGAAAAAACTGTTTCGAAGACCGTAACGTTGAAGAGCGGCAAGAAAAAGACTGTAAGCACGGTTGCCAGCACGAAGAGTGTGTTGGATGGCCGGGTGAACGATACCGATCTTGGCTCGAACCGCTGGTTCGCTGCAACGTCCGCTGGATTGTTCGTCAGCAAGGATCACGGCAAGATCTGGATGGGCGGTCCGGTTTCCGGGGAGAAAGATTTTGTTGCAGTACAGGCGCAGGACGATGTGGTTGTCGCGGCGACGCGTTCGACTGTGTTGGTTTCGAACGATGACGGAAAGATGTGGCAACCTGCGGTGCTGGCCTCTTATCCGATCAACATTCGGAATGTGACTGTGACTCCGGACGGGCAGGTCATCGTGGCTACTCGCGAAGGCGCCTTCCATAGCGCGGATGCCGGCAAAAGCTGGAATCACGTGCTGGCAGGTTTACCGGATAAGGACATCACTTCCGTTACCTACGACGGTAGCCATCATCGTCTGCTGGCCACCAGTGGGCAAACGGGTGTGGTTTTCGAGAGCGCCGACGGAGGCAGCACATGGCAGCGTGGGCCGGATTCCGGCTTCCCGCTGCGGCGAATCAGCGTGGTGCACGGGCACTACGTGGCAGCTACTCCGTTTGACGGCGTGATCGCGCAGCCGGAAAACGAGTCGCAGAGCGCCAATGCGGGTGGCTCCAACTAACTCAATCATTAAACTTTACTCACCCTTCGCGGAGAGCAAATTTATGCTCTCCGCGATTTATTTTGCCCGGCGGAAAGCAAGTTCTACATAGCTTTAGACTTCTGAATGCGGGTAACCGCTTATTTTTCATGGAACCTCTCTGGTATTCCACTTGCCACTAGCCTTGGGCGAAGGAGTCGAGCAACCATACAGTTGTGGGTGGGCTTTCCGTGGACGATTTTCCCGAAATTCGAGGAAGGGTTCGGACAGAGATCTTCTGTTCGGCGCTATGTATTGCACTGGCGTTGAGCCAGGGATGCGCAAAACTTGGGCGCACGGAGCCGGAAGCCAACCCATCTGCCGATGAGCAGAGTTTGCCGTTCCATCCTAGTGCCGATCAGGCTGCAGATGACACCGCGCGGCCGGCTGTCCCTTCCGATCAAAAGCCTGCGTTAGGTGCGCCTTTTCCCCGCGCGGCGCATACCCACATCCTGCCGGCGGGAACACTTATCACGGTTCAGCTGGAGAATTCATTGCCAATTTTGCGTATTCGCGCCGGGGATACATTTATGGCTTCCGTGAGTGGGGCAGTTACCGCTCAAGGAGATGTTCTGATCGCCAAGGGTACGATGACGAAAGGCGAGGTGGAATCTTCGCGCCCGCCGACGCTGCGGTCGGGCTTGCTGGCTGATCCTGGGTATGCGCAGCTGGATTTGACCTCGATTATGCTGGACGGAAAAACAGTTGCGCTGCAAACTTCCACGCTTTTCGCCAAGGGGGTGCTTTTGTCGGCCATCAGTGAATCAGACGCGCACTCTGACGACTTCCAACTGCTAAAAGGACGACGGCTGACGTTCCGCCTGACCGCGCCACTTACGCTTGGCGATCAAAATTCAATCGCGAATCGTTAGAATCTTTTGCATTCAGGAAATACTTCGCGTTTGATTACTCCAGCTAGATTCAGCGATTCATAATCGTTCTCTAATCCATTTCTCCGCGTTTTCCACAAGCCTTGTGGAAATTTGCGTGACGTGTGCCCTTCGCAGTGTCAGATTGGGTCACTTATAGTGTGACCGAAACAGGAGAAGGCGAAAGACAGAGTTCGATCCGGCGATCCCGTTTTGGGAACACCGAAGTATCAGGCCGATCTTTTCGGGGTTCCTTTCGGCACTTCTTCCACGCAAAGTATCAATATGAACAGCGGCATGACAATTCCCTTGCTGGGCTCTTCCGTAGCCAGGATCGCCGGAACGGGCTTCCGTTCCATCTTCGAACACGCGCCGCTTGCCGCTGCCCGCTGCGATCCGCAGGGAATGATTGTCGAAATGAACCGGGCCTTCGAGCAGGTGGTTGGCACGAATTTAAGTGGCCGATCACCGTTGCGAATTTCGGATTTAGTTCCGCAACAGGATCGGGATGCGACGGCTGCGCTTCTGAGAGAGCTGTTGAATTGCGCCCGCGACAGCGTCCGCATGGAGGGAAGCGCTGCATCCGGATTCCCGAATAATTGGACCGCGTGGCGGTTGCCCGTATCGGGCGAGGGGCCGATGGATGCGGTGATTGTTGCCGAACCGAATGGCGATGTGGCTTCGATTGAGAACCTGGTGCAAAGCCAGCGCTGGGAGGCTGTGGGTCGCCTCGCGGGCGGGGTGGTGCATGATTTCAATAATCTTCTGACCGGCGTGATGCTTTATTGCGACCTGCTACTTACGAGCATGGATGCGGGCGACCGGCGGCGGAGATATGCGGATGAGATGCGATCAGCTATTGCGCAGGCAACGGGACTGATGCGACAGTTGCTGGCTTTTGCCCGTCCGCAGGGTATCGATGCTTCGGCTTTGTGCCTGAATGAAATTGCAGAGTCGATGCACGGTTTGCTGGCGCGGCTGATTGGCGAAAACATTACGCTCGATCTGCGACTGGACCAAAAATTGGGACTGGTAAGGATCGACCAGGCACAGGCGCAGCAGATTTTGCTCAATCTGGTGCTCAATGCGCGCGATGCGCTGCCGGAGGGTGGCCGTATTACGGTCGAAAGCGCGAACTGCAAACTTCAACCTGTAATCGGTTCCGCGTTGCCGTGGCGCGACGTTACCTCGCTGCCGTGCGTTCTGCTGGTGGTTGGGGATAACGGACGCGGAATGGACGAGAAAATCCGCGCACGGCTCTTTGAACCGTTCTTTACGACCAAGACGGCAGGCAAAGGCACGGGCCTGGGGATGGCGATTGTCCGCCGCATCGTGAATGCAAACCGGGGAATGATCCACATTACAAGCGAACCCGGCCGCGGAACTCGAGTCATGGTGGTGCTGCCACGCGCTTCCCAACTCATCCATCCCCAGTTCGCCCATACAGAATTTTCGGTTGCAGGTATTTCAGCTGCAAAAGCTTCGTCGCTTTCTGGTTCATCCACAACGCCACTTCAAGAAATAAAGGAATCGCTCATATGACATCAGCCGCTGTAAGCCCTTCGATTGCACAACCGCAAATTCTGGCCGCCAATTTTCTCAACCTGCTCATCGTGGATGACGAACGATCCATCCGCGAGGCCTGCCGCGAAGTGGCTACCTCGCTGGGCTTCGTGGCCCATGTTGCCGATTCCGCCGAGCACGCCTACCGCTTATTGCAGGCGCATAGCATCGATGCCGTTTTGCTTGACCTACGACTGCCGGGGGCCGGCGGGCTTGAGGCATTGCGCCAGATTAAAGCGCAACGTCCGGAAGCGCTGGTGATCATGGTCACCGGCTACGGCACGGTGCAATCGGCGGTGCAGGCCATGAAGCATGGCGCGTATGAGTACGTCACCAAGCCGTTCAGCATCGACGAACTGAAGTTGTTGCTGGAGCGGGTTTCGAACCATCTTCGACTGAAGACGGAGAACCGGATTCTGCGTGAGAAGCTGAAGTCGAAGCAAGGTTATGGCGGGCTGGTGGGGCGTTCGCCGGAGATGGACAAGTTATACCGGATCATTGCCAAGGCTGCCAATAGTTCCCATCCTGTGCTGATTTTGGGAGAGAGCGGCACCGGCAAGGAGATGGTGGCGCGGTCGATTCATTACTCGGGACCGTTCCGCGACAAACCATTTATTCCCGTCGACTGCGGCTCTCTGGTGCCGACATTGATTGAGAGTGAACTGTTCGGCTATGTGCGCGGCGCGTTTACCGGCGCCACCCAGGCCAAGGACGGGTTGCTGGCGATTGCCGAAGGCGGGACCGTTTTTCTGGATGAGGTGGGGGAGCTGCCGGTCGATCTTCAATCGAAGCTGCTGCGGGCCATTCAGGAGAAGGAAATTCGTCCGGTGGGAAGCACGAGGCGGATCCCTATCAATGTGCGCATTCTTGCCGCTACGAATCGCGATCTGGAACATGCCGTGACGGAAGGGGCCTTCCGCCGCGATCTGTATTTCCGGCTCAACGTGCTTAGTTTGAGAATTCCTCCTTTGCGCGAGCGGCGCGAGGATATTCCTTTGCTCATCGCGCATTTTATGGAGCGCGCGTCGCGGGCTTCGGGACAGGAAAAAATTCTCAGCGATGAGGCACTCAAAGTGATGCTGGCCTATGACTGGCCGGGTAATGTACGCGAGCTGGAGAATTGTTTGGAGCGCACGTGCGCGTTTACCAGTGGAGTGTTGATCCATGTTCCGGACCTTCCGTCAGCCATCGCGCGGATTGCGATTACATCGGCGGACGACATAAACAGGAATATTTCGAACAGGATTGTTCCTATGGCGCAATTGGAGAAGCAGAGCATTCTCAGCGCGATTGCGGAGCTGAACGGGGACAAACTGCAGGCCGCGCGGTTGCTGGGCATCGGGAAGACGACGTTGTACCGCAAGCTGAAGGATTACCAGGCGCAGGCGTAGCCAAGGATGAGCGCCGGGAACTTGAGCCTTGGCAGGTTCGTTATGAAACTCCGGCAGGCTCATGAATGGTCCGCAATGGGAAGAACGTGCTTTTGCCGTTCAATAAGTCACGTATTTTCAGCCAGACGCTCGTGGATACTGGTTTGCTAGAGAGTGGGGCATGATCCTACTCGTTACACCATCGGCGCGGGGAGTGGAGTGCGCTGCCACTCTAAAAGAGGCCACGGGGAATGACACCGATTGGGCCGAAAACCTTCAGCAGGCGGTATCGTACCTGCGGAAGCAGGCTTATTCCACGGTGGTCATCGATCAATTCCTGTTGGAAAATGAGCCCGCCGAAAGCGATCAACTGCTCGAACACGCGGGTACAGCCCTCCCTGTTTATCTCAACTTCGCTGTGAGCGGCATGGAGCGACTGGTGCGCGAAGTACGCTCGGCGTTGCAACGCCGCAAACGGGAGGAGGCGCAGGCGCAGCTCTCGGTGGCGCAACAGCTACGCAGCGAGATGTCGGAGAGCCTTACGGCCGTATTGCTCTCTTGTGAACTGGCGATGGCGGTGCCCAACGTGCCCGGAGCCGCAGCGGAAAAGATTCTCGCCGTGGATAACCTAGCTCGCGAGATGCGGATGAAATTAGGCGCAAGCTGAAAGCCTGAACGGCCCAAAACTCAACGAATAGCTGACTATATGGCTGTCCGACTCTTTTTTGCGGAATAGCCACACGATAAAAAGCTTTTGCCTCCCGCCCCATTGGCACTAGAATGGTTGGGCGCGATAGGGCGGATCAAGCGTCCGTTGCGGTGTTCGACCCCGGGAGGCTTTTTTGCACGTACTGGTTACAGCCGATACGATGTCCGGTTCCTGGACCTATACCCGGGAACTGGTCACAGGGCTGGTTGCGCGAGGCATGCACGTCACGCTGGTCACTCTCGGCGAAATTCCGCTACCCGACCAGATCTCGTGGATGGATCGGCTTCACGGACTCGAATACAGGCCGACGGCTTTCCGGTTGGAGTGGATGAATGAAGCTCCCCGGGATATGTCGGAGTCTTCGGCATTTCTGGCGAATCTAGTTTCAGAGATACACCCCGACGTTCTTCATCTCCACCAGTTTTGTTACGGCAATCTTCCGGTGGCTGTGCCGCGCGTGATCATGGCACACGGGGATATTTTGAGCTGGACGCAGGCGGTGCGGGCTTGCGCACCACGGCCCACGCAGTGGCTGAAATGGTATCGCGATACGGTGGTTCGGGGCATTGCCGCGGCCGATGCCGTCATCGCGCCTTCGGAGTGGATGCTCGACACGATTCGAGCCACGTATGTGCAGCCGCGCCGCGCGGAGGTCATTTATCCTGGGCGCAATCCGATTTTTTTCAATCCGTATATCAGCAAAGACGATTCCGTGCTCTCCGTCGGGCGGCTTATCGATGCGGGCCGGCAAGTTTCTCTTCTTACGCAACATGCCCATCCGGTTCCGGTATGTATTGTGGGGGCCGAGCAGACCGTGCCGACTCCGCGGATTCCCATTCGCGCCGATGTGAAGGTTTCAACCAGCCAGGCTACGCTTGCGATTCGCGGGCCACAGACCGATGCGCAACTGCGCGCTCTTTACAGCCGCGCTGCTGTTTATGCGGCTACGCCGCGTTATGAGCCTCTGGGCATGGCGCTGATTGATGCCGCGTTTTCCCGCTGCGCCATCGTCGCGAACGATATTCCCAGTTTTCGCGAAGTCTGGCAGGACGCGGCGTTGTATTTCCAAACCAATGACGCAAGCAGTCTGGCCGCTATATTGCGCCAACTGGATACGAATCGTCCCTTGCGCCAGGCTTATGCCGATCGCGCTTTATCTCACGCGCGTGAGCGCTTCACTTCCGCTCGCATGATCGACAGCTATCTGGATTTGTATCGCAGCCTGGTTTCCGCCAACTCGCTTGCTGCTTGAGATCAGATATAAGGGGTGTTCCGGCCGCAACATTCCTCATCTCAAAATCCCAAAAAGTGTTTTGCCTTCTTCTCCGCTCAATGTATTCTCCCAAACGGAGAAATGACTCATGTGTTTTTCAGCCACAGCGAATTTTGTGGGCAGTGGAGTTCTGGGCGCAATCGGTGTTGTTACACTCACCAAGGTCAAGCATAGGCGCGAACTGCTTTTCGCGGCGCTGCCCATACTTTTTGCCATTCATCAGTTCATTGAGGGATTTGTATGGCTCGGGCTGGATGGGATTCTTTCGCCGGCCGTGGCGCACAACATGGGTGCTGCCTTTATGCTCTACGCGCAAGGACTGCTTCCATTTCTGCTGCCTCTCAGCGTGCTGCTGTTCGAGTCCGATGCAAGCAGCCGGCGCCGTATGCTTCCGTTTCTTGCGGTCGGCACCGCTACCACGCTCTACATTTTGTGGGCTCTCACGGCGTTTCCCACGCAGGTTTATGTTCGAGGAAACAGTATTGTCTATTTCAATCAAGCCACCAATAACATGACCGTTGCTGTCTTCTATGTAATTGCAACCTGCGGATCCCTATTTTTCTCAAAAGTTCGATTTATGGTGGTATTCGGCGCGGCCAACCTAGCCATTCTCCTCTTTGTGATGGAGGTACGCCGCTACGCCTTCACTTCCTTGTGGTGCGCCTATGCAGCCGTTGCCAGCGTAATTATTCTGGCCTACTTCTGGCGCAGCGCCGCGGAGCGTCCTTTCCTCTACGCGCGACCCGCGTGAAATTCGCTATCCCATCTAGATTCGGTCCGCGACACGCCCTCCCGCTTAGTGGTATCTTGTAGCCTTACTAGAAACCCGTAAGGTTGGAGGAATTTAAGAATTATGGCTCAAGTCAAGATTACCGTTCGCCCGAATGGACCTTTTCGCGTGGAAGCTCCCGAAGGATCGGTTGAACTCGTGGATGTAAACGGAACACCGTACGATCTCACCGGCAAGCCGGCTTTTTCTCTTTGTCGCTGCGGCGGTTCGGTCAATAAACCTTTTTGCGATGGCACGCACAGCAAGATCGGTTTCCAGGGTGCGGAATTGGCGGTGAAGAAGGCGGATGGGCAAGGACAATAAATGCAGCCCCTGAAGGCGCGCCTCCGATGTGTGGGCAAGGCGGTATCGCTGAAGCGATACCTTGATACGAAGCTAGCACGAACCAATCTGCAATAAGCAATGAGCGACACATCCGATCACGAACTGGGAATGAGGCGCAGGATCACGCGCCGCGATTTTCTCAATGGCGTGGCTGTGACGGCGGGCTCAGCCATCGTTCCCGGGCTACTCTTTGCAGCCGATCAATGCGAGCTTACCCGCAGTGAAGCGGAAAAGCAGTCTCCGTATTATCCGCCTGCGTTGACTGGATTGCGCGGGAGCCATCCCGGTGCTTTCGAGGCGGCGCATTGCCTGCGCGACGGCACTTTCTTCGAAACCTTTCCGACTGCGCAAGATACCGGCGAGAGCTACGACCTTATCGTCGTAGGTGGTGGCATCAGCGGCCTTTCCGCAGCGCACTTCTATCGCAAACATGCGGGCGCAAACGTGCGGGTGCTCATCCTAGAAAATCACGATGACTTTGGCGGCCACGCCAAGCGCAACGAATTTAGCATCGGCAACCGAACCCTGCTCGGCTATGGTGGCACCTATTCGATCGAGAGCCCGGAGCCTTACAGCGCTGTGGCGCAGGGGCTGATCGAAGAGTTGGGGATCGAGGTCTCCAGCTTTCCAAAATATCTGGACCGTGATCTTTACCGCTCCATGGGACGCGTGCCCAAGATTTTTTTCGACAAGGAAGCGTTTGGAGTCGACAGGTTGATGGATGATCCCTGGCCTTTTCCCGGAGGCGAAACTTACGACCTTGCGGTTCCTGCTTCCGATGCCTGGACGCGCTTTATGAACGACGCGCCGATTGCGGAGCAGGCGCGCAAAGATGTGCGCCGCTTGTGCCTCGACAAGAAAGATTATCTTCCGACGCTCAATGCGGAGCAGAAGAAAGATCGCCTGGCGCGGATTAGCTACGCGCATTTTCTAAGCGATGTTGTAGGCGTGCATCCCGATGTGCTGCGCCTTTACCAGACGCTGCCACAACCGCTGTTTGGTTACGGAATGGATGCGGTTCCAGCTATCGACGGCTGGGATGCGGGCTATCCCGGTTTCACCGGGATGCTGGAAGAGCCTGAAGGCCTGCACAACGAGCGGGTTCACTTTTTTCACTTCCCCGATGGAAATGCCAGCATTGCGCGCTTGTTAGCGCGCAAGTTAATTCCGGCAGCAGTGCCGGGAAATTCGGCGATGGATATAGTTTCGGCGCGCGCCGACTACTCGAAGCTGGACGAAAAAAATTCCCCGGTACGCATTCGCTTGAACAGCATGGTGGTGCGGGTGAAGCATGTGGGAGATCCGGCGCACGCTACCGAAGTGGAAATCGCTTACGAGCGCGACGGCCAAGTGTTTACCGCGAGGGCAAAGCACTGCGTGCTAGCCTGCTGGAACATGGTGATTCCATATCTCTGCAATGAACTGCCGCCGGAGCAGCAGGCGGCGCTGGCATCGGCCACAAAGGTTCCGCTGCTTTACACCAATGTGCTGCTGCGCGACGGCAAGGCATTTCAGAAGCTGGGCGCAAACGCCATCTACGCGCCCAACGGATACCACACGCTGGTCGATATGGATTTACCGGTGAGCATTGGCGGCTATCGCTGCCCGCAAACGCCGGAGGAGCCGATGGTGGTGCACATGAGCAAGTCTCCATGCCATGCGGGACTGCCGCCGCGAGAGCAGCATCGTATGGGACGGCTCGAACTTTTCACCACCACATTTGAAACCATGGAACGCAAGATTCGCCAGCAATTGACGCGCATGTTGGGGCCCGGCGGCTTCGACCCCGCGCGTGACATCGCCGCCATTACGGTAAATCGCTGGCCCCACGGTTACGCCTACGATTACAACTCTCTGTTCGATCCATTCGTGCTGGAGGGCGGCGAGACTCCCTGCGAGAAAGCTCGCAAACCTTTTGGACGGATCGCCATTGCGAACAGCGATGCGGGCGCACATGCCTTCACCAATGTGGCGATTGATCAGGCTTGGCGGGCGGTCGAAGAGTTGAAGGGATGAAGCAAAATACCCGTTAGTAGATGCCGCCTCGTCCCAAGCGCAGCGGCACGCCGTGGTAGTGAGCCAATCCAGCGGCTCCCGCTGCCAGCGCGAGCGTTACGACCACGAAAATCACGATGCGGCGCCCGTTGTGATCGTGCTGCGGGGCGATGAGGGCGACGAGCGCGCCGACTATCAATCCGGTCACCAGGCCGCCGATGTGCGCGGCGTAATCAACCCCGGGAAGTGCGAATCCGAGAATGAGATTGTAGAAGACAAACGCACCGAGGCTGCGCAGCGTGCCGGAAAGCGCCTCGCGTGGAACTGAGAACTCGCCTAATTTGAAAGCGGCGATCAGAGCACCGGCAAGGCCGAAGATCGCTCCGGATGCGCCGACGCTGGGAACGCCGGGATGCCAGGTCACGCTGGTGAGGCTGGCACCGACGCCACAGAGAAGATAAATGGTGGCATAGGTCCAGCGGCCATAGAGAGCTTCGGCCAGGGCGCCCAGATTCCAAAGGCACCACATGTTGAAGGCGATATGAATAATGCCGCCGTGAACGAAAACGGAGGTCAGCAGTCGCCACCATTCTCCGGTGATCGTGAGCGGTCCCCAGTTCGCTCCCCACCGGATAGTTTCTTGCGGAGAAAAATCCATAACGGTGGAAGCGGCCAGCGCCATGCCTAGAAAGACGGCAACGTTCATGCCAAAGATGATTTGCGTAAGGCTGATGGCGGGCTGTCCGCGGCGGACCCAGGGCGTGCGCATGACCGGTTGCGGTGCGTCGTCTGCGATTTCACCGCGCTGGTAGGCTTCGTGGTGCACACACCATTGACAGACTTTTTTGCCGAAGCTAAAACCGGGAAGCTGACGTCCGCATCGAATGCAATTTGCCATGTCTTTATGAAAGCGTATCAGCAATTTGCATTCGGACACAAAGATTGGAGCGGTTACGAACCAGCGCGTACTAATCGAGAAATACAAAGCGCGAGAATCGCTCAGACTCAGAGATTTCTGCTCAGCGAATCCAATTCCTCGGGTGGTAACTGCACGAAGGCTTCGGCAGCGACGGTTTTGAGAGCGCTATAGGTCTCCAGGCCGTCGATATCGCAGGTTGTGCGCAGATGCGCCAGTGCGGGTATCACAGCTAGGATGTCGGAGCGGAGGAGCAGGCAAAGCCGAAGTTTGATTCCGGCCAGCAGGGCATACAGGCGCACCTCGATTGCTTTTTCCTGCAAGGCAGTGGCCACGCTCGCACGGCGGGGATCAGGGTTGTTTTTTTCCGCGTCGGCATATTCGACCAGAACCCTGGAATTGTGAGCCATGCGGCGCGTGAGTTCGAGGTACAAACGCATGCGTTTGCGCTGCGCCGCGCGAAATTGGCGCGGGCTCAGATTCCAGCGATATTCGAATTCGGAGGCCGGATCAAGCAGCGACTCGGCCAGCGAAATATCCACTGGATAGAGGAACGGGATGACGTCATCGACGTCGCGCTTGGGAAAGCGCGACCAGGCGCAACGCAGCATGTAAATGCAGGCGAGAGCGCCCCACGCAACGATCAGCCAGGTAAAAATAATAGAAAACATAACCTAGCGCATTCTCCGTAACGCGTTTTTGTATTGCTTTAAATCGCCGGGGGAAGGGGCCGATAGTTCCGAACTCGATGTCTCCACTTTCTGAGGTACGCTGAAAAACCATATCCAAATCAATACGGCAAGAGAGTATGCCACAAGAGAGGTCACATTCCACAAAAAGATGAATCTTGTTCCAAAATCCGAAAGTTTGGTGCTGATCACTAAAGAAACGGTGGCATAGAGGCCAAATCCTGTGGCTACGCCAAAAGGATATTGCCGCCAGCGCAGGCCTATGAGCGGAACCAGGCTAACCAATCCGGCAAAGATAAATACCTGCACAAGGCGAACTGCAATCTCGCCGGTAACTATATAAAAACCGAGACGATGCCCGAACTGGGCCGGGGCAGCATTTGCCCGCAACCAGGCTATTCCCGCCGCTGCGAAAAGAAGAGTTGGAAAAATAGCGTTCGCCCACCAGGCCCGGGTTATGCTTCCGAGAACAAGCCGCAGCACTTCATACATTACGAGGATTCCGAGAAGGTCATAGCCAGCTTCTGTGGTCCAATAAACAGCGTAATAGGGATGGGGATGGTTATGAACAATAAATCGGGCGAGGTCCGCGGCTACTCCGAAAAGGGCGTAAGTAAAAAACCATGGGCATATTTTGTACGCACCTCTTCGAAGCAACACGCCCAGCAATAACACCAAGAGGCCCAACGGGAGATAGCGGAAGAGCAGGCTCATATTTCCGGGAGCAGATTATCGCACCTGCTCCCGGTTTTGCCGAAACAATTTACTTAATCAACATTCTCGATTGTGCGGGCTTAATCGGCTTCATCGTCGGCGGAGGTGCATCACCGGATCCGTCGGCCAAGGCTACCGTAGCAAGCGACATCAGCAGGAAAACCACTGCAAGGGCCCGTTTCATATTGAGTCTCCTTAGGTGGGGGATTCCCCGGAAACAGTGTAATCGGGGATGCAAGGTGGCTGTGTTTAGAACGAAGGAACCCCAACGAATTAGAAGGCTCGGTTAAAACGCCTGAAAATCGGACTTAGTGAATAGTCTTGGTCTTCCGCGACATGTAATCCATGAGCAGATACTGGCCCAGGGTGTACGGTGTCGTGAAATAGGCTTTGCCACGGCACATCTCGGTTACTTTCTGGACGAATTGGACCAAGCCATAATCGGACGCGAGCATGAAGGTATTAATGAGCACGCCGGCGCGTTTGCATTTTGAAACTTCTTCGAGCGTCTGGCTGACGACGAGGGGGTCGAGGCCGAAGGCGTTTTTGTAGATACGTCCGTCTTCGAGGGTGAGGGCAGAGGGCTTGCCGTCGGTAATCATGACGATCTGCTTCATGTCTTTGCGCTGACGTTGCAGGATGCGTTGCGCCATGCGCAGGCCTTCGCGCGTGTTGGTGTAATACGGTCCGACTTTGACGCGGGCCAACTGCGAGAGCGGGATTTCTTCGGCGGAGTCGTGGAAGAGCACGAGAGAGAGCGAGTCGCCGGGGTACTGCGTGCGAATCAAATGCGAGAGAGCCATGGCGACTTTTTTCGCGGGAGTGAAGCGGTCCTCGCCATAGAGGATCATGGAGTGTGAGCAGTCGAGCATGAGCACGGTGGCGCAGGATGACTGATATTCGCACTGATGAACCTGCAGGTCGGAGTATTCGAGGTTGAGCGGCAGCGCCAGGCCTTCGCGCTGGATGGCGCTGGAGAGCGTGGCGGTGATATCGAGGTTGAGCGTGTCGCCAAACTCATAGCTCTTGGAAGCTCCGCTGGCTTCGATGCCGGTGGCGAGATCGCGCGTGTCGTGGCGTCCAAAGCTGGATTTGCCCAGCGAGCCGAGCAGGTTGCGCAGGGCCTTGAAGCCAAGGAAGTCAAGGCTTTTATCGGTTACCTCAAATTTTGCATGCGGCGCATTTTCGCCGGTTTGGCCGCCGACGCTCGATTGGCGGGCCGGGTCGTGCGGCTGGTCGATTGAGATGTAATCTTCCTGCTGCATGCGCTCGATGAGCTTTTCGATCAATTCATCCATCTGGCCGTTCATGGCCATTTCGAGCATGCGTTCACGCGTTTGCTCGTCGAACTGATCACTATCCAACAAGGCTTGCTCGATGGCGCGTTTGAGATCGTCGAGGTTTTGCTCGCCCTCGGGCATCTCGTACCACATGTCGCTCTGGAAGCCGCTTTGGAGAAGGTAGTCGGAGAGAGCGCCGAGCAGGTCTTCCATGCTCATTTCGCCGGCGGGGTCGGGAACGTATTTGGAGTAGCGGATGCGTTTCATAAAGAACAGCGCGAACAATGAGCCGTGAGCTATGAGTTATGCGGTTTTGCTCACGGTTCACGGCCCATCGCTTAATTAAACTGCCTTCTCTGCCGGTAAGGCCGGTCTTCCGGCTCGAAAGCTTTTTCGCGGGCTGGTTCCGGCTTTTTTTCTCCAGCTTTAAATACCCGTTCTTCGTTGCGCCCGATGCGTTTGTGGGCGTGCAGACCTTCGAGGATGAATTCCGCGGCGGAGACTTGTTGTTCGGGACTTTCTTTTTGCGAGATGCCCAGCGGACCGAGTTTCTCGATCAGGCCCTGAATTTCTTTCAGGTTGTCGAGCGCTTCCGCAGCGGCGATCGAATCTGACAACTGAATCTCGCCTCCGAGATCGAACCACTGCACGATCTGCTGCATGTTTGCGCCGGTAAAGTATTGGTCGTACGTTTTGGCGATGGCGGCGCGAATCAGTTCGCGGCCCACATGGTCCGCGCCCTTCATCTCGCCTTCATATTCGAGTTCGAGCTTGCCGGTGATCGCGGGCAGCGCGGCATAAATGTCGCTGACGCGAGGCACGACTAGTTTTTCATCGTTGCTGATCGCTCGCCGCTCCGCGTTCGAGATTACATTTTCCATCGCGGAAATCGGCAGGCGCTGGCTCACTCCGGAGCGCTTGTCTATTTTTTTATCTTCACGGGCCGCGAAGGCGATGCGCTCGATGACTTCCTGAATGTAAGTGGGGACGTTTAGTGCGTGGCCGTTGCGGCGCGTCCAGGCTTCCTGCGCGGTGATGGCGATGCCTTCTTCCACCGTCGCCGGATAGTGCGTGCGAATCTCAGAGCCAATGCGGTCTTTCAGAGGCGTAATAATCTTTCCGCGCGCCGTATAGTCTTCCGGGTTGGCGCTGAAGACAATGGCGATATCGAGCGGCAGGCGGATGGGGTATCCCTTAATCTGCACATCGCCTTCCTGCATGATGTTGAACAAGCCGACCTGAATTTTTCCAGCAAGATCGGGGAGTTCGTTCACCGCGAAGATGCCGCGATTGGCACGGGGGAGCAGGCCGTAGTGAACGGTGAACTCGCTGGAAAGTTCGTGTCCACCGCGAGCGGCTTTGATGGGATCGATGTCGCCGATCAGGTCAGCAATCGTCACGTCGGGCGTGGCAAGTTTTTCCACGTAGCGGTCGTCGGGCGTGAGATAGGCAATCGGCGTGGCCTCGCCCAGGCGCGCGATTTCTTCGCGGCAGCGGCGGCAGAGGGGGGCGTAGGGATTGTCGTGAATTTCGCAGCCCCCCACGTAAGGCATTTGCGGATCTAGAAGCGTCGTCAAAGCACGCAGGATACGGCTTTTGGCCTGTCCACGGAGGCCGAGCAGAATGAAATTGTGGCGCGACAAAATAGCGTTTACGATTTGCGGAACGACAGTGTCATCGTAGCCGACGATGCCGGGGAAGATGCCGTCGTCGTTCTGGCGCAAGCGCGCCATCAAGTTTTCGCGGAGTTCGTCTTTCACGCGGCGGGTGCGCAAACGTTCTTCGGGAAAATCACTGCGACGCAATTCGCCGAGCGTGCGAGGAAGACTCATTACAACCCCCGAGGAGAATACTTTCCCTAAATTATACGCGGATGGTGGAAAAGCGGGTTTCCTGTTCAGCTTTCCGAAGCTTGAAACGCGGTGGCGCGGAGAAACCTGTGCAGAGAGCGCTGAAAGTCTATGTGGGTTTGCGGAAGCCGGGCGCCGATTTAATGAACGTGTCCGTTGCCGCCGGCTTTTTCTTTGGCGCGTGCGGCGCGGTGAATTTTTGGAATGAGCTGTTCGAGATAGCTAATAAGCAAAGTGAGGCGCTCCGGTTCGGATCGAAGCGACAGCAGCTTTTGTTTGAAATCGAGATCGAGCGGCAGGGAGCCGGCCAGGTAAAAAGAAAGCGCCGAGGGATCGGCGGCGGAAAGATCCTGGCGCGCGCCCGCCATTGCTAAAAGTTCGGAATGCAATTGCCTGGCGCGATCGGTATCCTCCTGCGAGGGCATGGCCGGATCGTCTTCGAGCATGAGAACCTCGGCGCGAAGAAAAGAACGCTCCTGATCCACGCGCACCAACTCAAAGCGTTTGCGGCCCTCGGTCACGATGTCGAGGCGGCCGTCCTCATATTCCTTCACCACGGTGACGACTTCTGCTGTGCACCCCACATCCGCAAGCCCTTGTTCGCCGGCCCGCACGACGCCGAATGTGCGATTCTGGACCAGGCATTCGCCGATCATTTCCTTGTAGCGTGGTTCGAAGATGTGCAGCGGCAGGGGAGTGCCAGGGAACAGCACTACATCGAGCGGAAATAAGGGAATGAGGACGGCCAAGCAATCTCCGTGGGCGCGGAAAGCGCGCGAAAAATGAGCGGCTGCCTGATTGTAGCGCAGCGCTTGACTTCACAAGTTGCGCTGGCATAAAAGCGCGTATGGAGCTTATAGGGAAAGTGGTGGTAGTCACGGGCGCTTCCATGGGCATCGGCGAAGCGATTGCCAAAGTTTTTGCCGACGGTGGTGCGAGTGTGGTGATGCTGTCGCGCGATGCGGGGCGAGTGGAGGCGGCGCGCGGGCGCGTAGGGCACTCTGAGCGAACGCTCGCTATGGCATGTGACGTGCGCCATCGAGAAGATATTGACCGCGCGATTGGGCTGACGCTGCATCATTTTCAACGAATCGATGTTTGGGTGAACAATGCCGGGCACGGGCTGCTCGATTCCGTCGCACAAATGGAGATGGCAGCGTTTCGGGAAATGTTCGAAACGAATTTTTTTGGTACAGTCGCCGGGATGCAGGCTGCGATTGCGGTGATGCGGCAGCAGGGGGGCGGATCGATCATCAATATTTCCAGCGTGGCGGGGCATATCCCGCTGCCTTTTCACGCCGGATACAGCGCCACCAAGTTCGCCATGAACGCGATCGGGAAAGCGGCGCGGGTGGAATTAAAAAAGGAAGGTATTCATGTGCTGACGGTTTGTCCCGGCTATGTGCAGACGGCGTTTAGCGAGAATGTGATTCTGGGCAATGAACGAAAAAAGGTACGGCCGAATTCGGTGCGGGGGATTACCGCCGAACGCGTGGCGCGCGCGACCCTGCAAGGATATTTGAAGCAGAAAAGAGAAGTGATTGTGCCGTGGACGATGTACGTGCCGCAGAAGATTTATCAGTTGTTTCCGGGGCTGGTGGAGTGGACGATGGAGAGAATGGCCAAGTAAATCAAATTGTCTATGTTAGTTTGCGTTTGCCGCTCGTTCACAGATTGGCATTTGGAAATACAGATAACCGGCAATATTCATCCCAATTCCACCAGCATGGCTTCCATTTCAGATTGCGCGTGCATGTTCCCGGTGCGGCGGGCGGAGGCGATTCCGTCGGACAGCATGGTTTTTGCATCGCTGGCGCGTCCGGCGCGAACCAGGGTTTGCGCAGCCATGAAATAGCCGGGAGTGTAGTCGGGACTTGCCTTCAGCAAAATCGAGAACTCGGCGAGGGCGCGGTCCAGGTCGCCTTGATTCGAATACTCCATCGCCAGCCCGTAGCGGGCGAAGGCGTCGGTGGGATTCTGCGTGAGAATTTCGTTGAGTGCGGCGATTCGGTCCATAGGTTACGTAGTGGTCAGAGGCCAGTTGCTAGTGTCCAGAACATGAGGTTACTACAAGTGCGGCTGCGCTTTTGAATCGCCATGCGTAAACATGACATTGTGAGTGACAACACGGAGCGGTTTTTCGTGATTACGGGAGGCCCGGGGTCGGGGAAGACTACGCTCATCGATGCTCTGCAACAGGCAGGCTATGCCCGCTCGATTGAGGCTGGACGCGGTGTGATTCAGAGCAGATGGCGATTGGTGGCCATGCGTTGCCGTGGAGCAATCCGATGGCTTTTGCGGAATTGATGCTGGACTGGGAGATGCGTTCTTACCGCATGGCTCAGGACTGGAGCGGGCCGTTGTTCTTCGATCGCGGCGTGCCGGATGTTGTTGGGTATCTGCGCGTGTCCAGTCTGCTGGTGCCGGAGCATATGCATGAGGCCGCTTGGAGTTTTCGATATAACCCTCGCGTTTTTATTGCACCGCCCTGGAAAGAAATTTTTGCGCAGGATCGCGAGCGCAAGCAGAGCTTCGATGAGGCCGTGCGGACTTACGGCGCGATGGTAGCGACTTACGCCGAGTACGGCTACGAAACAGTTGAGATTCCTCGTGCCACGGTTGAAGAACGGGTGCGCTTCATAGTGAATGAGGTCACTGTTGCCGGCTAATCTACGCATTTTTCAATCTGATTGATTTTCATTTTTCGGGAGTTATGCAGTTTGGGCCACGTATTAGGCCGATTGAGCGGGAGACCCTTCGCCATGCGGCTCAGGGCAGGCCCCTCGCTACGCCTGAAAAACGGCTACACTCACGATGACAGAGTCGTATAAAAGCCAAACTTCACCTACCTGTTTTCTCCAGCCATTGGCTCTTGTTCCTTTCGGCAGGTAGAATGGGCAGTCCTAAAAAAATTCTGTGATTCGGAGCCGGTTCGGTGGCGTGCCCTTTTTTTCTGCCGATTGAGAAGTTGGAGAATGGTGCATGGCTGCATCCGCATCGGCTTCCGCTGGGTTGCGGATGGAGGGGGCATTGCGGTGCGCCGGGGCATGAAGGCGAGTCGCCGTCGCAAGAAGATTTGCAGGACTTTTGCAATCTGGGATATGCCGAGGCTTGTGCGCGGCTGCCGCAGGAGCGGCCCTGGGATTCTGTTCGGTTTACAGCTCGAAGCGTTTTCAATCACGCGGAGAATGGAAGAGGGCAGCGCATTCAACTTCGGTACGTGTGCGAGCGCGGGCACCGTCCGGCGGAGCATGGATTTTTAGAGTTTGATATCGCGCAGGATCAATGGGTGAAATATCACGGCAATGCCAGCGTGCAGAAGATGGCGGAGTGTTTTCTTGCGGCGTACTTCGATAAAAGAAAAAAAGAAGCCGAGCCGGTTGCAAGCTAGCGCGGCGCTATTGTTGGCAAGCGAGAGAAAGAGGAACGACAAGCATGACGGAAGAGATGCTGACCCCCAGGCCAGTGCGCGATTCGCAATCGGAGATGATCGAACTGGTATTGCCCAACGACGCCAACCCGCTGGGCGCGCTGCTGGGCGGCCGGTTGATGCACTGGATCGATCTGGCAGCGGCGCTGGCTTGCCACCGGCATGCGCATAGCCATGCGGTTACTGCGTCGGTGGATCACATCGATTTTCTTGTGCCGGTAAGAGTGGGAGAGGTCGTGATTTTGCGCTCCTCGGTGAACCGGGTGTTTCAAACTTCGATGGAAGCCGGGGTAAAGGTTTTCGTAGAAAGCTATCTTGCCGATACCATAAAACACGTCGCTTCGGCGCATCTGACATTTGTTGCGGTCGACGGCAACGGAAACCGGCTGAAAGTTGCGCCTATAATTCCTGAAACCGATGAGGAGCGCCGACGCTACGACGACGCGGGACGGCGGCGGGAGATGCGGCGCGCGGAGCGGGACCGGCGGCGCAAGTTGAAGCTGTAAGACTTGGGACATGGAAGCAAAAAACGGAGCCGCCTTTAGGGGCGGCTCCGTTTTTCTTGCCAGGTTTCTCTTTAAAGCTATTCAGGTTTTTCTTTGTTTTGTGCCGGCTCCTTCTTTGGAGGCGGCGGAGTTTTTGGCTTTGCCGGCGCTGGGCGTTGCTCCGGTTTTGCTGCTGGTGGCTGGGGAGCCGGCTTCGCCTCAGCTTTTGGAACTGGTCTGTTCTGCGCAGGCGAGGGCTTTGCCTGCTGTGGACGAGCCGCTGGTTGCGATGGCTGTGTCCGAGCCGGAGCGGCGGGTTTAGGTACGGGTTGTGTTCGAGCCGGAGGGGTGGCGGATCTAGCGGGTGCCGCAGGTTGTCTTGCAGGTTCCATGGGCCGCGCGGGTGCGGGTGCCGCGGAACGTGCTGGTTCGGGTTGCGAATGCATTGGCTGAGCCGCTGGACGGGGAGCCGCTGCGGCTCTCGCAGGGATCACTGGTGCGATCGCCTTGCCTTTCGGAATAGGTTTGGCTGCGGCAACAATCGCCGGACGGCCTCGATTAACCGAGGCAAGTTGCTGGCGATTTTGTGAGGCTTGCTGGCGCGCCTGTACCTGCGTGGTCATGGGAGGGATGCGCTGTTCGCGTACCGCAGCGACTTCGGTCGGCAAGGGCTGGCGAGTGATGCCTCCGGGTCCGTTGTAACTGACGCGAGTATTTGTGACGTTGACGGTAGTGTTGTTGACGATGACGGTGTTCGTTACTGTCCGGTTGTAGACCGTCACGTTGGAGACGTTCGTGACGTTGTTCACCGAGCGGTTGTAGTTGAAACGGTTTCCGTTCCAATATCCCCCCTGGTAACCGACGCCAACGTAGCCGAATCCATAGTTGACGCCGCCGTAATAGCCGATGTGACGGCCCCAATAACCGTAGTGATAGCGGTACTGGCCGCCTACATATCCCCAATAGCCAGGAGTCCACAAGTAGCCTACTTCGGGCGGCTGCGTCCATGCCCCGGGCACCCAGAAATAGCCTTGCGGGCCAAAACTCCAGTAGCCGGGAGTCCAGAGGTAGCCGTCGCCGGGGCAGTCAGGCTGCGAATATTCCGGAAGCTCCGGCGGAGGAGCTGAAGCTTGAAGGACAGGCTGGCCGTAGTTGGAGTCGTCGTCTTCATCGTTGTTGTTGTAATTGTTATCCGAATCATTCGAGTTGCTTTGATATGGCTGATTGTTGCTCGTGGGGCTTGCAGCGGGTGCAGGTGGGGCTGGTTGAGTCGCGCTCGCGGGGGCCAGATTGGCGGCGGCGGCCGGATCCTGCTGGCTTTGATCGGCTGGTTGCGTCTGGTCAGGTTGCGCCGCTTGATTTTGAGCGCTGTTGTCTGGTGGTTGGTTCTTGTTACAGGCTGCGATTCCAAGCGTCAGGGCAATAGATGCAGCAGTCAGGAGAAACGGGTTTGCTTTGTTGATTTTGTTCATAAGTGATTTCGCCGCAGGTTGGATGCAGAATCTCTGCATCGAGTGATGGGATAAAGGAATCTTGCTCTTTTGCCTAAAATAGCGAGCTGCAAAACTGGTCATTCGCCTTAGGTGAGTCATCCCCTTGTATAATCAAGAGTTGAGCCATCCTGATTTTTCTGGAGTGTACCCCTTGAACGCACATATGCCTCCGCATCCCGGCCAACCTGAACCAGGTCCGCAACCGTTACCCGGAGTTGACGCTATTATTGCCGTCGGTTCCGGTAAGGGCGGTGTGGGCAAGACCACGCTGGCGGTGAATCTTGCGGTCGCGCTGGCGAAGAGGGGGCATAAGGTGGGATTGCTCGATGCGGATGTGTACGGTCCGAATGTGCCGCTGATGCTGGGCGTAAGCGGGCAGCCGAAGATGGCCGGTGAAAACCGTATCGAACCGTTGCAGGCGCATGGATTGAAAGTTATCTCTGTGGGATTTCTCAATCCGGGGGATAAGCCCATTATTTGGCGCGGGCCTATGCTGCACCAGATTGTGAAGCAGTTTCTGGGGCAAGTGGATTGGGGGCATCTCGACTACATGGTGGTCGACTTACCGCCGGGGACGGGCGATATCGCGCTGTCGCTGGTGCAGAATGTTCCGCTCACGGGAGCGGTAGTGGTTTCGACGCCCTCCGATGTTTCTTTGCAGGATGCGCGCAAAGCGATTGAGATGTTCCGGCAGATGAAGGTGGATTTGATCGGCGTGGTCGAGAACATGAGTTATTTTGTCTGCCCGCACTGCAATCACGAAGTCGATATCTTTTCGCGCGGCGGCGCGGAGAATATGGCGCAAAAATATAGCGTGCCATTTCTCGGAAATATCGCGCTCGATCCTGAGGTTCGCAAATCAGGCGATGGCGGGAAGCCGATTGTGCTCGAAGGCGAAACCTCGCCGCATGCCAAGTCGATTTTCGAGTTCGCGAAAAAGGTTGAGGCGCGCGTGGGTGAGATCAAAGCCGGCGAGGGCGCCAGCGTGATTTCGATTCAGTAGGAAGAAAACTTTTCATCGCGGAGGCGCGGAGAGCACGAGGAATTCTAGGTTACTTCCGCATTCCTCTGCGGGTTAACTTTTTCGCCGCTTTGAAAAGCGCGCCAATTGCCAACGCTCATCTGCCGTTCCAGCTTTCAAAATCATCTCGGCCATGATCTCTCCCAAGGCTGGGCCGTGCTTAAATCCGTGTCCTGAACCTCCGCCCAGCAGCCAGACGTTTTCCATATGCGGATGGCGATCTACGATGAAGTCGCTATCGAGAGTTTGTTCGTACTGGCATACGCGCGTCTCGATGAGCGGAGCTTCTTTCATCGCCGGGAAACGGAATGAGAGATATTCGCGCACGCGCTTCAGTGTCGCCGGGCTGACGACTCGTTCGCCGTTGGTTGGATCGAAAGCTGCGCCACGGGTGTCGTCGGCAACTTTGAAGCCTCGGCGGTCACTGCCCGGGATGCCATAGAAAAATCGTTTGCCGTGGTCGCCCCATACCGGCAGATGCGCGTCGGTAAAGCGCGAGTCTCTTGCCGGCGGTCCGAAGAAGAAAATATCCTGCTTGGTTGGCTGAATGTTCTTGCCCACGGCTTCAGGGAACAGCTTTCCCAGCCACGGACCGCAGGCGAAGACGTAATAGTCGGCTCTGATCCGCGAACCGTCGGACAATCGCAAACTGCGCAGAGGTGCGTCTTCCAATCCGTCGGCTAACGCCGCAACTTGCCGGTAGGTTCCGCCTGCGCCGGTAAATGCATCAACTACCATCTGGCAACTGACGCGAGCGTCGAGATACCCGCACTCGGATTCAAAGATTCCCCAGCGGACGTCGCTGAAGTTGATTTGCGGCCAGCGCTTTTTCATCTGTGCGGTGGAAAGCTGCTGAAACTTGATGTGCTCTTCGCGCAGGAGTGCCAGCGAGCCACGTTCATAGTCGTCATCTTTGCTGCTGACCATCCAAAGCACACCGGTGCGATGAAGGAGTTGGTGCTTCCAGCGGTTTTCGTATTTTCCCCATAGCTTGAAGGCACGAGCCGCGAGCGCGGTATAAGGCTGATTGGGCCCGTAGGTGCCGCGCATGATGCGAGTTTCGCC
Organism: Candidatus Aquilonibacter sp.; assembly: GCA_035486715.1. Classification (GTDB taxonomy): domain Bacteria; phylum Acidobacteriota; class Terriglobia; order Terriglobales; family Acidobacteriaceae; genus Sulfotelmatobacter. The sequence goes on along the minus strand of DATHMV010000053.1, from coordinate 232,422 downwards.
ACCCGAAGATGCACGCGAGTTGCCCGGACCCCAGTTGTCGAGCAAAGTGACATGTGCGCCAAGTTCGAGAAGATGAAGAGCGGTCCAGCCTCCGAATGCTCCGGCTCCGATGACTGCGATATGCGGTTTCGATTTCATGAGTTCCAAATCACGGAAGTTGAGAATACGTGGAGACACCGGGGAGATGCCAGCTGGGTTCTCAGGTATACTCTCCTTCCGTTATGAACATGCGATCAAAGTTGTGCGCTGGATCCTCACTGTTGCTCTTCGTTTTGGCATTACTTCTCGGCTGCGTTTCTGTTTTCGCTCAGGAAAAGCCTGAGGCACCGTCGCGGGCGGCGGCCGTGCTGGATTCGATGCCGCACGCCAAAAGGATATCCGAGGTTGCGCTCTCTCCGGATGGCGCCCAGGTTGCCTACATTGTGGATGACAAGCTTACCGTGACCTCTTCCGCCGGTGAAGGCGCCCAGACTATCGCTGTGGAAGGCAATCTTGCGCTGCGCGATGTGGCCTGGTCTGCCGACAGCAAGCGGCTGGCTTTTGTCGCCGATCTTGCGGGTGACGTTCCCGCCGCTCAGGTTTGGACTGCTTCGGCTGACGGCAGCGCTCCTGCGAAACATGCCGAATTGAAGGGCTACGTGCAAAGCCCGCGATTTTCTCCCGATGGATCGAAACTTGCGGTGCTTTTTATAGAAGGTTTGCCGCGAGTCGCGGGGCCGCTGCAACCAATGACTCCCTTGGCTGGCGTGATTGGGCAGGAAATTTATGAGCAGCGGATTGCGACTATCGATTTGGGCATGGACCATCTTGCGCAGGTGACGCCTGCGGATATGTACATTTACGAATATGAGTGGACGCCCGACGGACGCTCGTGGGTGACGAGCGCGGCGCATGGCGCGGGCGATGCGAACTGGTACGTGGCCCGGATCTATCTGGCGAATGCGCAAAGCGGCGATATGCGGGAGATTTATAAGCCGAAGTTGCAGATCGCCGATCCACGAATCTCGCCCGATGGAAAAAGCGTGGCATTCATCGAGGGGCTGATGAGCGATGAAGGTTCGACTGGCGGAGAAATTTATGTGGTTCCGATTGCCGGAGGAGTCGCGCACAATCTGACTCCGGGCATCAAGTCGTCTCCTTCGGCGCTTGTGTGGACGAAAGCCGACCGCATTACTTTTACGCAAAATGTGGAGGGGAATTCAGGCTTTGCCAGTGTGAGTTCGAAGGGAGGCGCGGTCAAAAGTGTGTGGACGGGCGAAGAGTTCGCGCATCCTGCCGGGGACAATTGGGCGGCAAGCCGGGCTTCGGCTGACGACAAATTATTTACGGCCTTAGTGCGGCAATCGGCGAGCGCGCCGCCGGAGGTTTGGGCGGGTCCGATTGGGGAGTGGAAGCAGCTTACCAACCTGAATGACGGTTTGAAGCCGGCATGGGGTGAGATGCGCAACGTGCATTGGATGAATGGGAGCACACGAGTGCAGGGATGGTTAATGTTGCCCAAGGATTATTCGGCGGACAAAAAATATCCGTTGGTGGTCAGCGTGCATGGAGGGCCGTCGGCGGCGTGCATGTCGCGTTGGGATGAACGTAACACTGGAGCATTTTCCGCCATGGGTTATTTCATTCTTTGCCCGAACCCGCGCGGCAGTTATGGGCAAGGAGAAGCGTTTACGCAAGCCAATGTGAAAGATTTCGGCGGAGGGGATTTGCACGACATTATGGCTGGAGTGGACGCGATTGCGAAGGAGTATCCAATCGATACCAAGCGGTTGGGGATTCGCGGACACAGTTACGGCGGATATATGACCATGTGGGCGGAGACGCAGACGCAACGGTTTGCTGCCGCGGTCGCGGGAGCCGGGCTTTCGGATTGGTTGAGCTACTACGGGTTGAACGACATCGACGAATGGATGATTCCATTCTTTGGCGCATCGGTTTATGACGATCCCGCGGTTTATGCCAAGAGCGATCCGATGCACTTTGTGAAAGCGGTGAAGACGCCTACGCTCATTCTGGTGGGCGACCGCGACGGCGAAGTTCCCATGGAGCAGTCGGTGGAGTGGTGGCATGCGCTCAACGATCTGCACGTGCCGACGAAGCTGGTGGTCTATCCCAATGAGGGACATGCATTCATCAAGCCGGCCGATGCCCGTGACTATGCGCTGCGATCTTTGGAATGGTTTGAGGAATGGTTCGGGAAGGTGCATTAGGCAATCTCGCCTTTTCGGAGCTACGCGGGTCGATGAGTGAAATCGTGATGTTACGTCAGTTGGTCGCCGCCGTCTCTTTAAGCCAGCCTGGGAGTTGGCCGCTTTAGAATTTTAGTGGGTCACTTTATACCCACTGCCGTTGGTGGGTACAACTTACGCCTCAACGCCAAAAAAGCAGACGCCTTTTGAATGTACTGGCTCGTGTCTGATGCATAATATAATTTTCGCATCTCTTTAATGTGGGCACTGAGATGTAGTTTTAGCCGTGCTCCTCGTGTTTGAACTCGCTGTCCACGGGCGTCCGCAGTATGCGAATAGATACTTCTTCCACCGGCGCAGAGACGCGGGGTACAATCCTCAACGGACGAAAGGAGGCGGCGTGCTGAAAGAGAGTGCTTCCAACCTGATTCAACCCACCGAACTGGAAACAATCGTCGCTATTCTGCGGAAGAGAGTGGAGCAGGTAAAAGTAATGCTTCCGAAAGATGTGGCGTTCGACATTGCGCAGAATGTCCGGTCAAATGCGCGCACCGTAGATCTCGGGCTTAACCGTCTAATGGCCCATTCCTCGGTGAACACGAATTGGAAGTGAACATGCGCGAGCGCGAACGTGAACGGCTGGCACGCCGTGACGTATATGAGCGGGAGTTGGAATGCCGTACCCAAAAACGAAAACAAGCATGAATCCTTGCCGTGGTTAAGAGCAGGCTCCGATCTCTGTCAAACTTTTACCTGATCGCTAATGTAATCAGGCGATGCACTCATTGACCTCGGCCGCGCGTCTATATTTCTATGGCCGCCCGGCAGGCACGTGTACCCGTCCTTGACAGGACGCAGGTGGCTTCCTAGAATCCAAGCTGGAAGCGGGCTTTGCGTCCAAAGCTAAGTTTCTGCATCTAAAATAGTTAGCTAGAAGTGTTAAGCTGGGAGACCCGGCCCGGCAGGGGACCATCGCTTCGGCAGCGCCTGAGCGAGCCCATAGTTGAAATGCCATCCGACCCAAATATCGGCAAGCGGGAACGCGAAGTCCTAACCGCGATCGTGGAGACGTTTATTTCTACGGGCGAGCCGGTGGGGTCGCGTACGCTGTCGCGCTCGAACCGCGAGGGGCTAAGTCCGGCGAGCATTCGCAACGTGATGGCGGATTTGTCAGACGCGGGGTTTTTGGAGCAGCCGCATGCTTCGGCGGGACGTATTCCGACCACGGAAGCCTACCGCTATTACGTGGAGCAGATCTCGGGAACGGCGAAGCTGGCTCCGCAGGAAGAGAACATGATTTCCGATTCGCTGGCCGGCATCAGCGACGTGCAGGAGTTCATGGAGCGGACTTCGCATGTGCTGTCGCTGATCTCGCGCAACGTGGGCGTGACGGTGGCTTCGAGCGGTACGAAGAATGCGCTGGAGCATGTGTACTTTTCGCGGCTGGGCGACCAGAAAGTTCTAGCAGTTTTGGTGACGCGCTCGGGGTTGGTGCGGGATCGTGTGCTCAGGCTCGATCTGAAGCAGGATGAGTTGGATTTGGCGGGGCGCTATATCAACGATAATTTTCGCGGCTGGACGATCGAATCGATGCGCGCAGAGCTGGCGCGGCGGATTGAGCAGGAACGCAGCGAATATGATCGCCTGATGAATTCGATCGAGCAGCTTTACAAGCAGGGCGCGCTGGCGGCGGATGCTGCAACACAGGTCGTATTTGTTGAAGGCGCGGCTAATCTGGTGACGAGCCAGGAAGACCGGCAGCGTTTACAGGAGATGCTGCAGACGCTCGAGGAAAAAGAAAAAGTCGCGAAGCTGCTGGGAGCCTATCTCGACGTGAAACAGGAGGCGGTGCGAGTGGTGATTGGACTCGACGATGCGCTGCCTTCGATGCAGAATTTTGTGCTGATCGGAGCGCCGGCGCGCTCAGGAACGGATATGTTCGGATCGCTGGCGGTGATTGGCCCCACGCGCATGGATTATCAGCACACGATGACTGCGGTTTCTTACATCGCGCGGCTGTTTGACAGAATTTTGAATGAATCGGAGTAGCTCGAGAAGTTATGGGGAAAAGCAACGGCAGGCAGGAAGTGAATAACGTGAATCTTGATTGGGAGCATGAGTTGCCGGCATCGAACAATGAAAACGAGAATGCGGTGGCCGGAGAGTCTTCCGCCGTGCAATCTGAATTGCAGAAGGTGCAGGCGGAGCGCGACTCGTTAGTGGACCGGCTGGCGCGAATGCAGGCGGAGTTTGAAAATGCGCGCCGCCGCACGTTGAAAGAGCAGCAGGAGTTTCGCGATTTTGCCGCGGCCGATACGATCAAGTCGTTATTGCCGGTGCTCGACAGTTTTGAGCGGGCCCTCCAAACCAAATCGGATGCGGCGGAGTTTCGCAACGGCGTCGATTTGATTTATAAGCAATTGCAGAGCGCGCTGGAGAAACTTTTGCTTCAGCCGATTAAGGCAAAAGGGGAACTGTTCGATCCGCATGTGCATGAGGCCATCGAGATGGTGGAGACCACTGACGCTCCCGACCATCAGGTGATCGAAGAGTTGCAGCGCGGCTACAAGTTGAAAGACCGCTTGCTGCGGCCTGCGATGGTGAAGGTGGCGACGAATCCCGGGAAGTAATTTTCCAGCCGCGCGGTATTTTACGAAGGAAGGTTTTTATTCTGACCACGAACGCAAAACGCGACTACTACGAAGTATTGGGCGTGAGCCGCACGGTGACCGAAGTTGAACTGAAGAGCGCTTACCGCAAGCTCGCCATGCAGTGGCATCCCGATCGCAATCCGAATAATCCGGACGCGGAAGACAAGTTCAAGGAAGTCACCGAAGCTTACGCGATTCTTGCCGATTCCGAAAAGCGATCTTTATATGATCGCTATGGCCATGCCGGAGTTGGAAACGCGGCCGGAGCGGGCGCGGGTTTTGACGGAACGGCGTTCCAGGATCTCAGCGAAATCTTCGGCGAGTTTTTTGGTTTTGGAGACGCTTTAGGTGGAAGCGGCCGACGCCGCAGCCGCGTGCAGCGCGGCGCGGATTTGCGCGAAGACATCACCATTGAATTCGAAGAGGCTGTTTTTGGCACGGAGACGCGCGTCATGGTGCGCCGGCACGAAGCCTGCGAAACTTGCCGCGGCTCGGGAGCCGCTCCGGGCAAAGGTCCAACAACTTGCCGCACTTGCAATGGCCGTGGGCAGGTGCGCTTTCAGCAGGGATTTTTCAGTATCGCGCGTACTTGCTCTACCTGCCAGGGAAGCGGCAATGTGATTACCGATCCGTGCACGAAGTGCAGAGGCGAGGGGCGAATTTTGCAGCAACGCGCGGTCGAGGCCAAGATTCCGGCGGGCGTGGAAGACGGCACGCGCATTCGCTTTTCGGGCGGCGGGGAAGCTGGACCTTTTGGCGGACCGGCCGGCGATCTGTACGTTGTGTTGCACGTGAAAGAGCATCCGTTTTTTATTCGCGAGGGCAACGATCTGCATTGCGTGGTTCCACTTTCCATTACACAAGCCGCCATGGGCGCGGAGATTCGCGTGCCCACGCTCGAAGGCGAGCACACTCTCAAAGTTCCCGATGGCACTCAGCCCGCGACCACGTTTCGCATCCGCAATAAAGGCGTACCGGTGCTGAACGGGCACGGCAAGGGCGACCTCTATGTCGAAGTCCACGTGCAAATTCCAACCAAGCTGAACAAACGGCAGAAGGAATTGTTGCAGGAACTTGAGACTACGGTAAAAGTAGATAACCAGCCTCTGGTGCGTTCCCTCCTCGGCAAAGTGAAAGACATGTTTGGATGACCCGTCGCCGTTGGATCGCCGACGAAGTCTCCGAAAATCACGCCGCACTTGTTGGCGATCATGCAGATCATCTCATGCGTGTTCTCCGCGCCCGTGTCGGCCAGGAGTTCGATATTTCCACTGGCTCGACTGTGCGCCGTGGACGCATTACATCACTGAACGCGAACCGGGTTGAGTTTGAGTTGGGCGAAGAAGTTTCCAGCGCAAGTCTTGCGGAAATTACTCTGCTTCTTGCCGTCTTCAAGTTCGATCGTATGGAGTGGGCGATCGAAAAATGTACCGAGCTTGGCGTTTCCCGTGTCGTTCCCGTAATTGCACGGCGCACGGATTCCCATCTGGCGGCCGCTTCCGCGAAGCGCGTCGAACGCTGGCAGCGGATTGCGTACCAGGCGGCCGAGCAATCACGGCGTGCAGCGTCACCTGAGATTTCTGCTCCTGCTAAATTTTCGGACGCGTTACAGTTTGCTGCGGATTTGCGAATTGTTCTTGCGGAATCTGAGGTGCAAACATTGCTGCACGATGTAGTCCAGCCCGTTGCCGCCATTGCCTTAGCCGTTGGCCCCGAAGGTGGATGGGCCGAGGATGAATTGCGATCCTTCCAAGAATCAGGATGGATATCCGCCTCCCTGGGAGGGACGATTCTCCGCGCCGAGACGGCTGCCATCGCGGCTACTGTGCTTGCAATCTCCGCTGTTTCTTAATTTTTGATCAATACGAATCACGGCTCTCCTGCCTGGCGCTGAAGCTGGTGATATTCTGACTCCGATGCCTGCGCCCAAAACAAAATCGCATTCATTTGTTCCCGACGATCGCCAGCGGGAAGCTATTGAGCATGTTGCGGGACCGATGCTGGTGGTGGCGGGAGCCGGCACGGGCAAGACTTCCGTTCTCATCCATCGCGTTGCCAATCTGGTGAAGCAAGGTAATGCGAAGCCGGAGGAAATTCTCGCGCTTACGTATACCGTGGCGGCCGCGCGAGAAATGAAAGAGCGAGCGGCCGCGTTACTTGGCGAAGAAATTCAGTCATTAACTTTTCACGATTACTGCAATGGCCTGTTGAAGCGCGCGAAAAAGGACTTTGGCGTGCTTGATGAAAAAGATCTTTGGATTTATCTGCGTAAGAGGATTCATGAGCTTCATTTAGAGCACTACGTGCGCGCGGCGAATGTGGGGCAGTTCCTTGGTGATTTAACCGGCTTTCTCTGCCGATGTCACGATGAACTGGTGACGCCAGAAAAATATGCCGCGTATGTGGCGCGGCTAGAATCTGGGGAGTTTTCGGTTTCTCGAGTTTCGAAGTCCAAGGATCAGCTGAGCGAAGAGGAAATCTTCGGTCGTTGCCGGGAAATTGCGCAAGTCTTCTCTACTACCGAACGCTGGCTGCGCGAAGAAAATTACGGCACATTTAGCCACATGATCACGCGGGCGCACGAATTGCTTACTCGGGATGCCGATTGTTTATCAGCGGAGCGCGCCCGTGCCCGGTTCATTCTGGTGGACGAATTTCAGGACGCCAACTTTGCGCAGATCAAAATTCTTGTGGCGCTTGCCGGTGCCGAGGCGAATATTTTTGCCGTGGGCGATCCCGATCAGGCGATCTACCGATTTCGCGGAGCGTCCAGCGCTGCGTTTCAATTGTTCCGGCGTCATTTTCCTCAAACGAAGCTGGTTGTTCTCGGCAAGAACAGGCGTTCCACTACTCCAATTTTGCAATGCGCCTTCGCGGTGATCGATAAGAATCCTCCTGTTTTTGCTGCGGACAGCGGCGGACTTGGCTACCGGCGTTCCCCTTTGCAATCTGCACGCGAGGAAGACGCGAAGAAATTGGCAGTACCGCTAGCTATGCATCCAGTCGAAGCGATTTCTTTTGCAGGTAAGACGGCGGAAGCTCCCGATGTGGCGCACACCATCGAAGAAGCGAAGAGGCGATTGCGGTGTCACTGGAAAGATTTTGCCGTCCTTTACCGTACGCACCCTCATCGTGATGAAATTGTGCAGGAACTTGCAGAGCGAGAGATCCCGTTCTCGATTGAAAACATGGATGTGAGCGACACGCCCGAGGTTCGGGATTTATTTGCCTGTGTGGCCGCCGTGGTGGACTTAAGCTCCGACGCCAACTTGTTTCGGGTAGCGGCGTTGCCACAATTCAATGTCGATCCCGAGCAATTGCGAACTGCGTTGCGGGCTATTGACAAGGATTCGAAAGATGGAGTGGTGGTTCCGCTGGCTTCTGTATTGAGCGATGTGAACGGTGGAAAAATTGTGTTGGAAACCGTGTATGCGGCGCGCCAGGAAGTCAGCAGGAAAAATCTAAAAACCCGGGCTGCGCTGCAATCGATTGGGGAAATGTTTCGCCTCGGCCTGAATTCGGTGGTGCTACAGGCTGCTTTGAAATTTGCCTCCGATTGGGAGCAGAAGCCAACCACCAAAACGGGCGAGCTTGGCGAATGGGTCGAATATCTGGAATATTTTCGCGAAGCGTCGGGAACCATTCCACTGATGACGAACGGTGACGAAGATGCGGTCCGCCTGATGACGACGCACGGAGCTAAGGGCCTGGAGTTTTCGCATGTATTTGTTCTGCGCGCTACCAGCGGATCGTTTCCGCTAAGCTATCGAGAAACTCTGGTGGAATTTCCGCGGGAGTTGCGCGATCCGGATTCCGCCTCAGCGGGCGACGACAAAACGCTCAACGAACAGGAGGAACGGCGTCTGTTTTATGTTGCGATGACTCGGGCCAGAGATTCGCTGCGCATTTACGGGAAGCAGGGAATTGGAAAGGACAAGACGCCGGCTGGATTAATGCGTGAACTGTTGGGTAATGCAGCCTTGCAGCCGTGGCTCAGATCGCGCACCGCTTTGCCTTTTCAGCCGGAGTTGATCGAGATTGCCGCTGCTTCGGATGAAGCTCATCCCGGGGGCTCTCGTCTGCCGATGTGGCTTGCGCTTCCGCACATTGACGGACTGGGGGCTCGTTTGAGCGCGACGGCGGTGGAAACTTACGAACGATGCCCGCTGCAGTTCAAGTTCGAGCGCGAATGGAAACTGTCGCGCGAGATTCATGCGGCGATGCAGTACGGAGCGGCGATGCACCGCGTGCTGCGCACGTATTACGATTCCGTGCGTCTAGGCCGGACAAAGACTGACGACGAATTGTTGCAACTCTTTAGCGATGATTTGACTTCATCTGGAATCCAGGACGACTATCAGTGCGGTTTATACATGCAGCAGGGGTTGGAACAACTAAAGGATTTTCTTGCCGGGGTACGCTCTGGTGCTCCAAAAGAAATTCTGCACACGGAAGAATGGTTTGATGCCGAGATTGCAGGGACAAAGGTGGCGGGGCGCATCGATCGCATGGATCGAGTGGCCGATGGCAGCGTTGCCATCGTCGATTACAAGACGGGCAAGGCTCGATCCCAAGAGGATGCGGATGAGAGCCTGCAGCTTTCCATTTATGCGATGGCCGCACAACAGAAGTGGGGATATCGCGTGGGAGAGTTGATATTTCACAATCTGGAAGGAAATGTCGCTATCACTTCAAGGCGGGATGATTTTCAACTGGAGCGAGCGCGAGAACGCGTGCAAGCTGTAGCGCGCGGAATTGCCGAAGGGAACTTCGATGCCGAGCCTGGTTTCCACTGCACATTCTGTGCCTTCCGCGGATTATGTCCCGCGCGGGAAAAGCGTGCTCCAAAAACTTAGGGGACGCTTTTGGCGTCCCCGTTGTCGACTTCATACAGCTACTTAGTGCTTCTTTTTCTTCTTTGCCTTTTTCTTGGTTGCCATTGGTTCTATTCTCCCTTCCATTTTTCATGGAAAAATCTGCAACGATGTTTTGTTGCAACTATTTGATTGTATAGAGTTAATGAAAAATGAAGTCAAGAAAAAAATGAATGTGATGTAGCGAGTGATGGTGTACCAAAGTCACACGAAGATCGATTCGAAAAATTAAAATAGTGATGCTGCGATTAAAAAATGAAGAGAGCGGGCGCAAACTTGCGCGATGAAGATGCTGGTGTACATGTTTCGCATATGCACATCGCTCGCACATCGACGCAAGAAGCGTACGGACGCGAAGTCATTGAAGTTCATCTTTTCTTCCATTGTCTGCATCTATAATGGAGTTGTGAATCTTCGTGAGGGCATGATCAATGGCGGCTTTCGATGATGTTGTCATCATTTCTGGATGTCGGACAGCGGTGGGAAAATTTCAGGGAAGCCTGGCCGATTTGAGCGCTCCGCAGCTCGGAGCTGTCGTGGTGCGCGAGGCAGTGAGGCGCGCTGGATTGAATTCCGATCAGGTTGACGAGTGCATCATGGGCAACGTTTTACCTGCCGGGCTCGGACAAAATCCTGCGCGACAGGCTGCAATCTTTGGTGGATTGTCTCCCGCGACAGGTGCCATGACAATCAACAAGGTTTGTGGCTCGGGATTGAAAGCAGTCGCACTCGCGGCGCAAGCGGTGCAAACCGGAAACAGTTCGATCGTTGTCGCAGGTGGAATGGAGTCGATGACGAATGCTCCGTACCTGCTGCCGCAGGCGCGCAAGGGATATCGACTGGGCAACGGGCAGGTCGTCGATTCCATGGTGCACGATGGCTTGTGGGATATATACAACGACTATCACATGGGCATTACGGGCGAGAATGTTGCCGAGAAGTACGGCATTACCCGCGAAGAGCAGGATGAGTTCGCTGTGAACTCGCATCGCAAGGCAGTCGCCGCAATGAAGGAGTGCCGCTTCAAGTCGCAGATTGTGCCGGTGGAAATTCCGGCGAAGAAAAAAGGCGCAGCGCCGGGGATCTTCGACAAAGACGAATCCCCACGCGAAGATACTACGATGGAAACGCTTCGTTCATTGAAGCCGGCTTTCAAGAAAGATGGAACCGTAACGGCTGGGAATGCTCCGGGAGTGAACGATGGAGCGGCGGCTGTCGTAGTGACCAGCGCGCAACGAGCGAAGGAACTCGGTGCGCAGCCGATGGTGAGAATCATCGCGCAGGCCACGAGCGGCGTCGAACCCAAGTGGGTGATGATGGCCCCGGTGGATGCAGTAAAAAAAATCTACGAAAAAACCGGATGGAAGAGAGATGACGTCGATCTATATGAACTCAACGAAGCTTTTTCCGTGCAAGCGCTTGGGGTGGCGCGCGAATTAGGGCTCGATCTCAGTAAGGTGAACGTGAATGGCGGGGCGGTGGCGATTGGGCATCCGATTGGGGCGAGCGGCGCTCGCGTGCTGGTGACTTTGATCTACGAAATGGCTCGCCGGGACGTGAAGCGTGGAATTGCTGCGTTGTGTCTGGGTGGAGGAAATGCGGTGGCTATGGCGGTAGAGAGGGTTTAACAAACCTTACTGACTACTTGAAATTGCGGCGGGCAGCGTTACGGTAAAAGCCGCGCCGCCTCCTGGTGCGTTCGCCGCTTCGACGCTGCCATTATGTTCCTTCATTACAGACTTGCAAATGCTAAGTCCCAGCCCGGTTCCGCGTCCCGGACGCTTGGTGGTGTAGAAGGGATCGAAGATGTTGGGCAGAATATCGGCGGGAATCCCCGAACCGTCATCCAAGAAACTCACCCAGACCGAACTGCCGCTGTTTCCCATGCGAATACGTAAAGTTCCTCGATCTCGCGACTCGCGAATCGCCTGCTCCGCATTCAGGATCAAATTCAGAAATACCTGCATCAATTGATGCGGGTCGCCCTGCGCGTAAGGCAGTCCGGTTTCACGGACAAAATCCACGGTTATGTTGTTCTTGCGCAGCGAGTAGGCGTGCAGGTTCAGCGTGCGCTCGACGACATCTCCCAGATTGACGCGAGTTTTGCCGGGAGTCGGCGGTGTGGAGAAATAGGTTAAGTTGTGGACGATCTCTGCCGCACGCCGCGCCTGCTGTTGGAGGATCGCGATCTGTTTTCGCGCCGATTCAGTGGTCTGGCTATCCTGCAAAAGTTCGCTTACGCCAAGAATACTGGTTAGGGGATTGTTTAGTTCGTGGGCGACACCGCCGATCATCGCTCCCATGGCCGCGAGACGTTCGCTCTGGACCAACTGCTGCTCGAATTTTTTCTCGGTGGTGATGTCGCGCAGGGAAATGATCACGCCGGCAAGTTTTGCATCGGCATCGAAGAACTGGCTGGCGGAAGCGCGCATGGTGTGGCCGCTGCCGTCGCTATGACGCGCGCCGTATTCGGATGATCCGATCGTCTGATTGCCGCTGACGACTTCGCGGTATAACGCGAGCAACTCAGGGGACTGCCCTTGCGTCTCCGATATTTTCTTGCCGAGAAGATCTTCAGACTGACAGCCGAGCAACTCTTTAACGCGAGAGCTGGCAAAAGTGTAGCGCTCATCAAGATCGACCACGAGAATAAGATCGGGGAAGCTTTCCAGAAGGCGCCGGCGAAATTCTTCCTGCTGGGCGACTTGCCGCTCGAGTTTTCGGCGCTCGGTTACATCGACGAGCGTGCCCTGATAGCGAATCAGCTTGCCGGCTTCATCCCACACAGCGCGGGAGGATTCCAGAAATACCGCGAGGCCGCCGTCTTTTTTGCGCAATGTGATTTCGCGAGCGCGGATGCCGCCACGATCGTCGGGAGCGCGACCCAGCACGGGCGGTTCGTCGGAGTGCATGTTGAGCCGGTTGGGCTCGACGGCGAGCAATTCGTCTTTCGTTGCGTAGCCCAGAACGTTCACGAGCGCTGGGTTCGCATCCAGAAGTTTTCCTTCCGGCGTGCTGAAATATGCGCCCTCCTGAAGCGTTTCGAACAGTTCGGTGAAACGTAACTCTTTTTCGTGTTGCCCGGTAACGTCGCGCCCGAGGACGCTTACGCCGACCACTTCTCCACCCTTTACGATCGCGTTCAGCACGGAATCGAAATAGAGCGGCCGGGAGTTGCCCTTGAGGCGCAAGCGCACTGTGCCCGTCCAGTGCCGCTTCTCGATAAAACGCATCATCCCGGTTTCGAGCCGCTCGCGCGTGGGCTCTTCCACGAATTCGAAAAATTTGTGCCCTACGATTGCAGTATAGGGAAGGCCAATCAGTTCGCTGACGCTTTTATTGACTGTGCGCAGAGTGCCATCCAGCGAAACAGCACACGCGGCATCGTCAAAGGAGTCGATCAGTTCCTTAAAGCTGCGCTGGGAGCGCGCAATCATCTCGTTTAGTTGATCGAGTTGTTCCTCCGAAGGAGCCGCGCCCACATGCTCCTGCAGATCCTGGAGCAATATTTTTAGATCGTTGACTTCCCGTCTTCGTCCGTACGCGTAGACCGCCAAAAGGACTGACAGGACAAGCACGCCGACCGCCAACGGGCCTAGATGATAGGGCAGGCCTTCCAAACGCTCCCAGGCGAGCGCGGCGAAACCCGCAGCCAGCAAAACCATGAATAAAAGGATCCATCGCCAAAGCTGGGATTCTTCGCGCTCCAGATTCTTAACCGGACGGGCACGGCGCGATGGCTCGGGAGAGGCTTGAGGCATAGCAGTAGGCAACTGCAAGGACAATAATCCGCCAGCTGCGCGAGTTCTTCGGTAATTCTATTCCACTGCTGGCGAAAGGAATGTCATCCTGTTGAGGAGTTAGGTACTGATGTAACCAGAAGTGGCGATCAAAGGTCTTTCCCACAGGCGCCCGTGACATCCATCACAGCCCGCCGTTTTTATGGCGCATAAGCTGGGCGATTCACCGGATTAGGCCTTTGTGTGCCGAACCGGAGGGCGTGGAACCTTCGCGCACACTCATGCTCTACAAGACCCTCAGCGCCGCAGTTTACGGAATCGACGCCAACATTATTCAAGTTGAGGTCGACTGCTCCGGTATTAAGACCGACCAGGATCACTTCCACACGGTCGGCCTGCCAGATGCCGCCGTCCGCGAGAGCCGCGACCGCGTGCGGGCTGCGCTGAAGAACTGCGGCTACGATATTCCGCCGACGCATATCACCATCAACCTGGCCCCGGCGGATATTAAGAAGGAGGGCTCCGGCTTCGATCTGCCCATGGCGCTCGGCATTGTCGGCGCTTACGGCGGCCTTACCAAAAAGGAAATCGACGATTGCCTCTTTGTAGGAGAGTTGTCGCTGGATGGAGGCGTTCGCGGCATTCGCGGGACGCTGCCGATTGCTTTGGAAGCCCGAGGCCGCAAGATTTCCCGCTTGGTTGTTCCTGAGTCCAATGCCCGTGAAGCTGCCATGGTGGGTGGAGTCGATGTTTATCCCGTGCGTTCGCTGCTTGATGTCATCCACTTTGTGAACTCCGGCAACGGGATCGTCCCACTCAAGGCCGATGGCGATGCTCTGCTGCGCGAGTCGCAGGATTTTTTTGTCGATTTCAAAGATGTACGCGGGCAGCAAACCGCAAAACGGGCCATTGAAATTGCCTGCGCCGGCGGCCACAACATATTAATGATCGGGCCTCCGGGCTCCGGCAAAACCATGCTCGCCAAACGCATGCCGACGATCCTGCCGCCGCTTACCTTTGAAGAAGCGCTGGAAACCACCAAGATTCACAGCGTGGCCGGAGTGCTTGATCCCGGCAGCGGTCTGGTCGGCAAACGCCCGTATCGCTCGCCGCATCACACCATCTCCGATGCTGGGCTTATCGGCGGCGGCGCCATCCCAAGACCGGGCGAGGTTTCGCTTTCGCACAATGGATTGTTGTTCCTGGATGAGCTTCCAGAATTTCCGCGCAACGTGCTCGAAGTCCTACGCCAGCCGCTGGAAGATGGGACGGTTACCATTTCCCGCGCTTCCATGTCGCTGATGTTTCCGGCACGCTTTATGCTGGCCGCGGCCATGAATCCATGTCCCTGCGGCTTTCACAATGACCGCAGCCGGGAGTGCCAGTGCACCACTCCCATGATCCAACGCTACATCTCGAAGATCTCAGGCCCGCTGATGGACCGGATCGATATTCATATCGATGTCCCCGCCGTGAACTATAAAGAGATGCGCTCGACCAATGAGCCAGAAGGCTCGGCGCAGATTCGCGAGCGCGTGGTGCGCACGAGAAAAAGGCAGTTGGCGCGGTTCACTTCTTCACGGGAAAAACTCTACTGCAACGCGCAAATGTCTTCCCGTCACATTCGCGCCTTCTGCGATCTTTCTTCCGACTGCGAGCGCTTGCTCGAACGTGCCATGACTCAGCAGGGTCTGAGTGCCCGGGCGCATGACCGCATCCTGAAAGTGGCGAGAACCGTAGCTGACATTGAAGAGATGGAGCAGATCGAGCCTAAGCATATTGCGGAGGCGATTCAATACAGATCTCTGGATAGAACGTATTGGACGTAGGCTCGTCCCGACATTAGGACACCACTTCATGATTCTCCTGATTGACCCTTGTCCTCGCACCATGTTATAAATGCCCGTTTTGCGTATTGCCTTCGGCAGGCTTACGATCCGAGGGCGGCGCAAACTCCGACGCGGCCAAGCTCCAAACTCCGTTTAGGTCTTGCGGTGGAAGCGTGTTCGGGATTCCAGTGACGGTCCCCGTGCGCATTGGCGTGCTCGGATGGGATTAGGCGCTGGAAGGCTGTATCTAAACACGTTCGTATATTCCTAAAAGCGACTCAAATTTTGGAGGATTTATGATGCGCACATGGCTTGCCACTGTTGCGTTCCAAAGACGCCGCACGGCGTCTGGCTTCGTAACGGATCTATTTAAGAAAACTTTTGCGCTGGTAGTGCTGCTTACCCTTGGCGCCGTGTCGGCCTTGGCGCAACCCGCTGAGAGCGCGGGCGGCGAAGCTTCTCTTAAGCTGCCCGATCTTTCTTCCGTCAGCTTCTTTAGTGGCGCCATCGATGGTCACAAATTGCTTCTCATCGGCATACTGTTCTGCCTTTTCGGACTCGGCTTCGGCTTGGTCATCTACATGCGGCTCAAGAATCTGCCGGTCCATCGCTCGATGCGCGAAATCTCTGAACTTATTTATGAGACCTGCAAAACCTATCTTGTAACGCAGGGCAAGTTCATCCTGCTGCTCTGGGGATTCATTGCCGTCATCATTCTTCTTTATTTCGGCGTGCTTGAGCACATGGAAGCCATGCGCGTGGTCATTATTCTTGCCTTTAGCCTGGTGGGCATTGCGGGCAGCTATGGTGTGGCCTGGTTCGGCATCCGCGTGAACACTTTTGCTAACTCGCGGACGGCATTCGCCTCGCTTCCCGGCAAGCCGTTTCCGGTTTATCAAATTCCGCTGGAAGCCGGCATGAGCATCGGCATGATGCTGATCAGCGTTGAGCTGCTTATCATGCTCATCATCCTTCTCTTCATACCCGGCGACTACGCCGGCCCCTGCTTCATCGGCTTCGCCATAGGCGAGTCTCTCGGTGCGGCGGCTCTGCGTATTGCCGGCGGCATCTTCACCAAGATTGCCGACATTGGCTCTGATTTGATGAAGATCGTATTCAAGATTAAAGAAGACGATGCCCGAAACCCCGGCGTGATTGCCGACTGCACAGGTGACAATGCTGGCGATTCCGTTGGTCCCTCGGCGGATGGCTTTGAAACTTACGGTGTAACCGGCGTCGCGCTGATTACGTTCATCCTTCTTGGCGTAAAGAATCCCACCGTGCAGGTTCAACTGTTGGTCTGGATCTTCGTCATGCGTGTCATGATGCTGGTCGCCAGCTCCATCTCCTACTTCCTCAACGCCATCATTGCCAAAGGCCGCTTCGGCAGTGCCGACGAAATGAATTTCGAAACGCCGCTCACCACTTTGGTGTGGCTCACTTCGATCGTCTCCATCGCCCTCACCTTCCTGGTTTCCTACTTCATCATTCCCGACCTTGGCAATGACGCCAGCCAGTGGTGGAAACTTGCGGTCATCATCTCCTGCGGAACGCTGGCTGGAGCGCTCATTCCCGAGCTGGTGAAATCTTTCACATCCACTGAATCGCGGCACGTAAAAGAAGTCGTGACTTCGGCCGAAGAAGGCGGGGCGTCGCTCGGAATTCTTTCCGGTTTCGTCGCAGGAAATTTCTCCGGCTACTATCTTGGCCTCTCGATGGTCTTGCTGATGGCGATCGCCTACTACTTCAGCACCATGGGCTTGGCTCTGGCTGCAACCATGCTCGCGCCTGCCGTCTTTGCCTTTGGACTGGTTGCCTTCGGCTTCCTCGGCATGGGGCCTGTCACCATCGCCGTCGATTCCTACGGACCTGTTACCGACAACGCGCAGTCAGTATTCGAGCTTTCTCTAATCGAGCAAGTTCCCAACGTCGAAGCCGAAATAAAGAAAGATTTCAGTCTATCCCTCAACTTCGATCGCGCCAAGTACCTGCTGGAAGCCAATGATGGTGCGGGAAATACGTTTAAAGCCACGGCGAAGCCGGTACTTATTGGTACCGCCGTTGTGGGAGCGACGACGATGATTTTTTCCATCATCATGGCGCTGACCAATGGGCTCACGGAAAATGTCGACAAGCTCTCGCTGTTGCACGCACCATTTTTCCTTGGGCTGATTACGGGCGGGGCCATGATTTACTGGTTTACGGGCGCATCTACTCAGGCCGTGACTACCGGCGCTTACCGCGCGGTCGAGTTCATCAAAGCCAACATCAAACTCGACGGTGTGGTGAAAGCTTCGGTCGCAGACAGCAAAAAAGTGGTTGAGATCTGCACCAAGTATGCGCAAAAAGGGATGCTGAACATCTTCATCGCCGTTTTCTTTGGCACGCTGTCTTTCGCTTTCGTCGAACCGTTCTTCTTCGTTGGCTATCTGATCTCGATCGCGATCTTCGGCCTCTATCAAGCAATATTTATGGCCAATGCGGGCGCGGCCTGGGACAACGCAAAGAAGATCGTGGAAGTTGAAATGAAGCAAAAGGGAACTCCGCTGCACGACGCAACTGTGATCGGAGATACTGTTGGCGATCCGTTCAAGGACACTTCGTCAGTGGCGCTGAATCCCGTCATCAAATTCACCACACTCTTTGGATTATTGGCCGTTGAGTTAGCAGTGACGCTGACACGCGACCAGGGTCCAACCATCACGAACGTGCTGGCGTTGGCGTTCTTTGCCGTATCTTTCTTCTTCGTGTACCGATCTTTTTACGGTATGAGGATTCGCAGCGACAAATAGTAACAATTCATTCGATCCACAAGAATAAATCGCCATCCGGCCAATCCGGATGGCGATTATTTTGCGCAGACACACTTCAAAATTCTAGATTACTTGATCAGCAGAATTACACTAACCCTCTCAATTCGGTCCCTTCATCTTTTCTTTTACGCTGCGCGCCAGTTTTTCAATCTCGTCGGCTTTTTTTATCACGTTAAGCGAGAGCATGTTTTCGTTCGATTTATCGACGTATTCCTTTAGTTCTCCCGCCAGCTTCACCAGTTTATCCGTATCGTTCTTGAGCGAGGCTTGGCGTTCAAGATTGGCCTTCTTCGCCATATCGTGAGCGATCTGCTCCTGATTTTCGTCGGGGGGTGGTGCTGCGCTTCCGTCGATTCGCCGTGCAGCCGGAGGGCCGCCTTGGGCGGAGACAGGGATGGTTAGAAATGAAAGTGAAAGTAGAGAGAAAACCAAGGCTATTTGCATCGCTCGCACGGAATCCTCAGAATGGGCGCGAACCTTCTGCCACTCTTCAAAGTATGACACTACCGGCACTGGCAGAAAGGGAAAATGTTACGGGCGGGAACTTTGCGGATTAGCAGTGAACGTAAGCTCAAAAAAATCAGGGCATAATTTCAGTTTCGAAATCATGCCCATCCATGTTTTCGCTCGTTATAGCGAACTCATATTCGACAGGAACTCGCCGTTCGACTTGGTCTTGCTCAACTTGTCGATCAGAAGTTCCATTGCTTCCACGGGCGAGAGCGGGTTCAGCACTTTACGCAGCACCCAGATCCGCGACAGGTCTTCCCGAGGAATCAGCAACTCTTCTTTTCGCGTGCCCGAGCGTTGGATATCAATGGCGGGGAATACGCGCTTGTCGACCAGTTTGCGCTCCAGAATAATTTCCGAATTGCCGGTGCCTTTGAATTCTTCGAAGATCACGTCATCCATGCGCGATCCGGTATCGATTAGCGCGGTCGCAATGATAGTGAGCGAGCCGCCTTCCTCGATATTCCGAGCCGAGCCGAAGAAGCGCTTCGGCCGTTGCAACGCGTTGGAATCGACGCCGCCGGAGAGCACTTTGCCGGAGGGCGGAACGATTGTGTTATAGGCACGCGCCAGTCGCGTAATGGAATCGAGCAGGATGACCACATCACGCTTGTGTTCGACCAGGCGCTTCGCCTTTTCGATCACCATTTCGGCGACTTGAACGTGGCGTGCCGCGGGTTCATCGAAGGTCGAAGAAATTACTTCGCCCTTCACTGAGCGCTGCATGTCGGTAACTTCTTCCGGGCGTTCATCGATCAGCAAGACCATCAGAACCACTTCTGGATGATTGGTTGTGATCGAATTCGCGACATTCTGCAACAACATTGTTTTGCCGGCGCGCGGCGGAGAAACAATCAGACCACGTTGCCCTTTGCCAAGAGGCGTCAACAGATCCATCACGCGGGCGCTGGCGTTCTCGCGGGTAGTCTCTAGCTTCAACCGCTCCTGCGGATACAGCGGCGTCAGGTTGTCGAAGAGAATTTTATTGCGGGCTTCATCGGGCGATTCGAAATTTACCGCCTCAATTTTTACCAGCGCAAAATATTTTTCGCCTTCATGCGGAGGCCGCACCTGCCCGCTGATGGTGTCGCCGGTCTTTAAATCGAATTTGCGGATTTGCGAAGGCGAGACGTAGATGTCGTCCGGTCCGGGCAGGTAGTTGTAATCCGGCGAACGTAAAAAACCGTAGCCATCAGGCAAAATTTCCAGCACGCCTTCGGCAAAGATGTGGCCTTCTTTTTCGCTCTGCGCCTGCAGGATTTTGAAGATGAGATCCTGCTTGCGCAGTCCGCTGGCACCGGGCAGCTCCAGGGTCCTTGCGATCTTGGTCAACTCGGTGATGTTCTTTTCTTTTAATTCAGCAATGGTCATGATTCACCTAAACCCGTTGACTGAAACGAACGGTTTCAGAGTTTTCGGGAGATTTTCAAAGGAGGGTATTCAGGGAAGACGAAACAATTACAAGGCAGGCGGACAGGGCTGCTGTTAAGCAGCCCGCCGTTGTGCCTCAGCAAAATTCTCCGGCTCCGACAGAACACGTTGCCGCTCCGCGCCCGCGATCCGGTCCAAAACACCGTTCATAGTTTCCTGGATTCTGGTGCTTGGCCGGTGGAACTTCCGCGTGGCCTTGGAGGCAAGCTGGCAAAGCATATAACGATTCCGTAATGTTTGTAAAGCGTCAAACACACGATCAGAACGCATGTGTGCCAATCCCCTTCCTTAATAAATATGGGTTGTTCACCTTCGCCTTCACCCCACAGGATTAGTCAGAACTGTGCCCATCCGCTCTAACTTACACATTCCAATGAGTTTGTTAGGAGTTAGCGCAACTTCCTACCCAGAATAGATGCGCGACCGGACCCCGAAGATGCTCGATTTCCTGATTTGGGCTCGCGGGTCGTGGCAGCCTACAAATGACCCAGAGACTTCGATGTCCTTTGGAACACCATAATGTAGCCCTAAACGGAAAAGCCGTCAATACATTTCTCGGTACTTTACCCTTCTTTACTTCAGGTTTGTGGAACTTGTCCCGTTCTGAAACGTCTGGAGTGAGAACATCCTTCGCGGGATATTATTCCCAGGGAGTTTGCGATATCCACTCGATCAACAGAATCTGCGCCTTGACAGCCTGAGGATGCAGAACAATAATTACTCGTCTCAACCTTCCCCGCAGCCGAACGCGAGCTGTCCCCAAGGCCCAAATACATGTGGTTCTCGTTCTTGTGGCCTGGTTTTTGAAGACTGCATAGGTACGCTTCGAACCCAAAGGAGTCTTACGTGTTTAATCCTGATTTGTGGAAAAAAGCTTGTCTTCTCATACTTTTTTTCTCTCCAGCGATTGCGCTACCCGCGCAAAATTTCACTACACTCGCAAGCTTTGACAAAACGGACGGCAGAGATCCTGGTTACCCGGCAGCTCCTCTTGTACAGGGAACCAACGGTAACTTCTACGGAACCACAGCGGCAGGAGGAACCAGCGACGAGGGGACGGTGTTCGAAATTAGTCCCACGGGAAAGTTAGCTGCCTTGTACAGTTTTTGCACTCAGCCGGGGTGCACGGACGGCGCCGTCGCGAATGCTGGCCTGGTTCAAGGCACGGATGGAAATTTGTATGGGACAACCGAGTTAGGCGGCACGAACAACTTTGGAACGGTTTTTAAACTTACCTCCGCCGGCAAGTTGACCACACTCTACCGCTTTTGCTCGCAATCCGGCTGCCCGGATGGTGCACAGCCTTCGGCGGGGTTGATGCAGGCTGCCGATGGAAACTTTTATGGAACCACTTACAGCGGGGGAGCCGATGGCGGCGGCACAATATTCAAAATAACCAAAGCGGGCGTACTCACTACACTAGCCAGTTTTGATGGAAGCAACGGTCAATATCCCTTTTTTGGAAGTCTAATTCAAGCCACCAATGGAAATTTCTACGGAACCACTCTTGCCGGTGGTCCCAGTACCGAATGCAGTAATGGGACGCCTCTTAGTGGCTGCGGAGCGGTCTTTGAGATGACTCCGTCTGGGGATTTGACCAGCATCTACACCTTCTGTGCTCTTGAGAACTGCACGGACGGTGCAGCGCCCTACGGTGGGCTTGTGCAAGGTGAAAACGGAAACTTCTATGGGACAACCAGCCAGGGAGGGACCAACGGCGATGGCACGGTCTTCGAGATAACGCCAGCAGGAAAACTAGCGACGCTGCACAGCTTCGACGCAGTTGACGGCTATTTCCCCGAAGCCGGGTTGGTGCAAGGCCCCGACGGCAACTTCTATGGAACGACGCCGTCAGGCGGAGCCAATGGCGTGAGTGGAACGCTATTCGAGATCACGGCCACGGGGAAGTTCGCGACGCTGCATAGCTTCTGCACTCAGCCTAACTGCACGGATGGCGCGGGCCCCTTTGCAGGCCTAATCCAAGCTACGAACGGAAGTTTTTATGGGGCAACTTTTGCGGGCGGCACAAGTTCGAATTGTTCCGGCGGTTGCGGCACGATTTTTAGTCTCTCAAACGGTCTTAGCCCGTTTGTCGAGACGCGTCTCAGCTCCGGCAGCGTGGGCTCCCGTGTCGTCATTCTGGGCAATGATCTGACTGGAGCAACCGCCGTCAGCTTTAACGGAACTCCTGCTGTATTCACGGTGGTTACGGAAACCGAAATAACCACCATCGTTCCGACCAGCGCCACGACCGGATATGTAAGCGTAACAACGCCACAAAGGCCGCTTGCGAGCAACAAAAAATTTATAGTTCCGTAGTTCCGGCGGACGCGTACTCTAATCCACCGGGGCTGCGAAACAGGCTCACTTCACCGTTACGGTTACATATGTGGTATGAATCGGCTTGTATCCGTTGTTCGGATTGATGTCCATAATCGCAAGCTGGTAAGTTCCCGCCTTGGGTAGCGTAACGTTCTGATTGATGAACACGCTATTCACCCCGACTCCGGTTACCGACTCGCCCAATTTTATTCCATGAGTGTTGTCCCAAACCTCAATATGATCGACCAGCGGCGTACTCGATCCGCTCTGTTCGTAGGCATAGGCGTTGATCGGGATCGTTGTGTTGGGCCAGGAGGAATTGTTTGCCGGCGAGTTGACGAACACGCCAAGGCCGGAAGAAACCGTAAAGTTCACATTTGTTTCGTGAAGACGTTGACCTGTGTTGCTTACATCCTGCACCGTTAGCGCGTACTTGCCCGAGGTGAGCGAATACCACTGATTGAGCGTTGTTCCCCTGGGTGAATCGCCGAGCTTGGTTCCACCATTCCATACTTCGATGTGGTCGACGCCTGAACTTGATTCTTCAGCACCCGATTCCACGGCTATGGCGCTCAGTGGAAATAACGTGGCTTGCGTGGAGTTGTCGGCGGGAATTCCGACAAACGTGCCATAGCTCGTAGAGACCGTATAGCTGGTGACTTGCTTGTGCAGAACCGGATAGGCTGGCGCTGCGCCAATATCTTGGACCGTCATGGTATGCGATCCATTTCCGCTCACCGTGTAAGCTTGGTCAATTGTCTTGCTGAAAACATTTCCCAGTTTTGTGGTCTTTCCGTTGTAGGTATCCCAAACTTCCATGTGATCGATTGTCGCGCTCAACTCCAGTGCCGAGGCATTCACGAGCACAGATGGACCCTGCTGAGAATTGTTCGGCGGCGAATTGACCACCACGCTTCCCGTGGTGGAAGAGAAGAAATCGGACATGGCGGCCGCGGTTGATGACCATCCGGGATAACTTGGAATTCCGAGCGCTTCCAGGATGGTCCGAAGTGCGTTCTCGTGCTTGTAGGCGGTACTCGAAACGTGGCCTGCCTTTACATTCGGGCCGATTACCGCCGTCAAGATCTTGCCCGCTTCGTCGTCTGCGCCGTTATCGAAGGTTGCGATTACGAGGCCGCTACCTCCCGTTTGAAAATCGGGCAGATTCAGCATGGGGGTCAAATTGCTACTCAGGAAATCGTCGGCTTGCACCAGCGAGTTGTCGAAACAGTCATCGTGGTTGTCCCAGCATCCATCGGGGACGATAATGGCGAAGCGCGGAAGCGTTCCATTGGCTACATCGATGCCAAATTGTTCGAAGTCCACGATGTTTCCCTGCGAGCCAAGCGTATTGCTTAACACTTCTGAGTACCATACCGCGGCATTGTGGCGTGCGTAGTAGTGGGTGTCCGGCGGCTCGTTGGCCGAAGTGAAGTCCGGAACGTTCACCGTTCCTCCGGCATTCAGATAGTTCTGCGCGTAAACCTTCCAGGAGAGCGGTTGATTATCCATTAACTGGAAAATATTGGAATCGGTAATCGGATCTTTGGTGACCGTGTCTTCGCAATTGGCAGCCACGAAGCAATCGTTGCCATTGCAATAGAAATTGTGGGAGCCGGATGGCAGGCTGCACTGTGGTGCGCCTCCACATTGATAGTTTGATTCGCAACTACCGGAAGCCAGATACAAATAGTCGAGCAGGGAGCCGCTGTGGTCGGAGTTATAGTTGTTGGCATAGCCGTATTTTTTGGCCTGGCTGGAAAGCCAGGGCATGCCATTGGGAAACGCCGTGCCGAAGGAAGTGTTCTCGTCAATGATCAGAACTATGTGTTGGGCGAGCGGAACTGTTTGGGCTTGCAGCAGAACGCAACTGAATAAAAAACCCGCGATGGCGGAAGAGATGAAGTGACACTTGAGGCGCATAACTTAAAGATTCCTTCCCAATTACTTCAGAGATTAATTTATTTTGCCAGAGGTTCCCGAACGCACCGCTGCTATCTTGCCGGTCTTGTGGGGGCCAGTCCGGCTGTCGATTCAACGCAGGAGTTGTCGCTGAGGCCAGCCACTAATAAATGGTTTCGCAAACGGAAGCAAGGTTCTTTAGGTTTGAGGTCTTTTTTCTTCCTGTAACGGGAAATTCACAGAGCATTCATACGCAATGTCACTTTCTTGTGGATATTGAGTGTGCTTGGGGGCGTTCGCTGCGGTAAAAAAACAGCCAACTGCAATTTGCGTCCGCGAATCGAATATCCGCGATGATTTTGTGGGCGCGTCTGAAGAATGCGGCTCGGCTGGCGGCACGCCCAGCCCTTGTGGGCGTGGATGAACCGGGGGAGGCCAGCGCCCATCGAGCCAGCCTGCGATTATGCGAAAGGTGCACAAAATCGGCGGGCAAGCTGGCCGCTTAAGCGAGTGACAACAATGGACGAGCAAATTGTAAAACAGATATTCGACGAGCTGCTTTCTTCACTTGAACCGCTGGAAACGCAAAACACGGCGCTTCTGCAATTTTTAAGAGCCAAGGGTATTGCCAGCGATAACGAGCTGGCGCCTTTCCTGGAGCAGGCGGGCAACGCCAGCAACGTGCGATGGCGTGCCATGCGCGTGAGGATAGCGGCCTTGATTGCCTCCGCGATGAAGCCTACCGAGGAAGTTTCTACTGGGAAATCTAAGGATGGGCAGGCCACTCCCGAATCCACGGCTGAAACTAACGAGGATGGTCGGGAAAAAGAAGAACTCGATTCCGTGTCGGTGCAAGACTCGCAAGCCGGGTCATTTTCAAAAGCGAATAGCGCTGGGGTTCAGGCGCAAGAAAAAAGCGAAAGCGCGAACGAAAGCCAAACTGAGAAAGCGGAAGTTGGCGAGAAAGAAAACGCCGCCTGAGATTGCCTTTTCCCGATGTCCCCGCATTCGCCTGCGATTCTTCCAGATGCGATAATCACAATCTGTGCCGCTTGGGATTTACATCTCTGTTCCGTTCTGCAAGACCAAGTGTAGTTATTGCAACTTCGCCTCCGACGTGTTTTCGCGCGTAGTTTTCGAGCGCTATGTCGACCGAGTTTGCCAAAACATCGAGAGCGCGGCGCAGACTGCATCGGAAACGGGCGGCCAATTCGAGTGCGCCGTGGACTCCATTTATCTGGGAGGGGGGACGCCGACGTTACTGGATGCGGCTCAACTCGAATGTATCTTTAGGGCTGTGCGGCGACGATTTGATGTGACTTCCGCCGCTGAGATTACTGTGGAATGTGCTCCGGGAACGCTGACTGACGTGCTGGTGGAAACGCTTCTGCGCTGTGGGGTGAACCGCGTCAGCCTGGGCGTCCAGTCGTTTGTCGACCAGGAAGCTGCGGCGGTGGGACGGCTGCATAAACGCAATACCGTGCTGGAAGAGATCGTTCGCCTGCGCGCAGCCGGGATCGTAAATATCAACATCGATCTGATCGCGGGATTGCCGCATCAGACGGCTGGAAGTTGGGAATTTTCGCTGGTAGAAACGATCGCGACCGGCGCGCCGCATGTGAGCGTCTACATGCTGGAGGTTGACGAAGATTCACGGTTGGGGCGGGAGTTGATGGCCGGTGGAACGCGATATCACGCGCATTTTGTGCCGAATGAAGAACTCGTTACGGATTTTTACCTGGCGGCTGGTGAGCGGCTGCAATCGGCGGGAGTTGCGCAGTATGAGATATCGAACTTTGCGCGGGAAGGTTTCGAGTCACGCCACAATTTGAAGTATTGGACGCGGCAGCCTTATTTCGGATTTGGCGTGGATGCGCATTCGATGCTGTGCTCTGCTACGGCGGATTGCGAAGCAGTGCGCTTCGCGACGGTTGATTCCCTGGAGCGCTATACAAGCGGGGCCGCTCTTGAGCGCACTACAGTCTCGCAGCAGGCTGCTTTGGAAGAGGCGTTTTTTCTGGGGCTGCGGTTGAATCGCGGCGTCAGCCTGCGGGACCTTGCTGCGAAATTCGGCGAGGAGGCCATCGAGCAGGCTCGCATAACGATCGCAGAGTTGATTGAAGATGGGCTGATGCAGCAGCAGGGAGATTGTGTCGGTTTAACTTCGCGGGGACGTTTGCTCTCGAACGAAATCTTCGAGAAATTCTTACTGGCGGATCGGGCTGTTCAATAATCTTTGCAAGGTTATTCTCAATATTAGATTTAAAGCCAAACCATCCGGTCGGTTGGATTGCGTCGCATCATGATTGAAATCGCCAATGCCGGCGCGTATTTCCGCACTTTTCTTCCCAATTCTCCGAGGTAACTTTGTCTCCTCTCATCGCTATGTTTTAATCAACAAGCATTGTGTGGTGGAGGCATCTTTGGATTTTCAACTGAACGACGAGCAGCAGCAACTGAAGAAGAGCGTCCGCGAGTTTGCCGAGCGCGAGATATTGCCAAACGTCATGAAGTGGGACGAGGCTTGCGAGTTTCCGCTGGCTACCGTCAAAGAACTGGGCAAGCTGGGATTGCTGGGAACGGTTTTCCCCGCCGAGTATGGTGGCGCGGGCATGGGCTATGTGGAGTACGTTACCGCGATTGAGGAACTCTCTCGCGTGGATGGCTCGGTAGGCATCATCGTGGCCGCGCACACATCGCTCTGTTCCAATCACATTTTTCTCGCGGGTAACGAAGAGCAGAAGAAGAAATACGTCAGCAAGCTGGCTACTGGTGAATTCATCGGGGCGTGGGGATTGACCGAGCCTTCATCAGGATCGGACGCGGGCAGCGCGCGCATGACCGCCCGGCGCAAGGGAAACAGCTGGGTGCTGAATGGTACCAAGACTTTTTGCACCAACGGTCATTATGCCGATGCGATTGTGGTGATTGCGGTGACTGACCGCGCCGCCAACACGCATGGGCTTTCCGCGTTCATCGTGGAGAAAGATACAAAGGGATTCCGTCCCGGCAAAAAAGAAAACAAGCTGGGCTTGCGCGCCAGCGATACGGCGGAGTTGATTTTTGAAGATTGCACGATTCCGGCGGAGAATCTGCTGGGCAAAGAAGGCGACGGATTTATCGACGCGATGCGTGTGCTGGATGGCGGGCGCATCTCGATTGCGGCTTTGTCCCTGGGCATGGCACAGGGTGCTTATGAGGCAGCGTTGAGATATTCGAAAGAGCGCAGGCAGTTTGGGAAGGCGATCGGGGAATTCCAAGCTATCCAGTGGAAGCTGGCTGACATGGCCACGGAGATTGACGCGGCCCGGCTACTTACCATGCGCGCGGCATCGATGAAAGACGCGGGTATGAAGACTACTTTGGAATCGTCGATGGCGAAGCTTTACGCCAGCGAAGTGGCCGTGAGGTGCGCTAACGAGGGCGTGCAGATCCACGGCGGATATGGGTTTATTAAAGATTATCCGGCGGAGAAGTATTACCGCGACGTGAAGTTGTGCACGATTGGCGAGGGAACTAGCGAGATTCAGCGGCTGGTGATTGCAAGACAGTTGCTGAAAGACTAGTTTCCACCTCGTCCAAGAGCCCAGATTCTGATCAAAAAAAATCCAGATCGATCCCGCTAAATTATTGGTGAATCATGATTTACAAGATTTGTGCAGGATGGAATCTGGGCAAATTATTGTCTCCAAAGAGCTTATCCGCAAAATATTTAATGCAGAGCACTTAGCCTAGATAATCCAAACTTAGACCCATGCGTGTTGTCAAAGACCAAGGCCTCTTGCGCCTAAGAGCAGAAGATATTTGCCTAAGTTTAGCTGGGGCTATGAAAAAGTTATGTGATGGGTGACCGGGAGGCGTGGGGAAAAGGTTGGCCTAAGTATTGCCGCGACGTAACGCGTGCAAGAATCGGCTACGGGACCCACTACCCCCTTCTTGACGTTTTAGTTTCTCATCCCACTGCTTTACACTGACCTGTTTGCATCACGACATCCAATTCTTGATTGACCATCTCCGCTCGGGCGACGTGCGCGCCTTGTCCCGCGCCATTTCGATTGTAGAAAACCGTGCCCTCGGATGGTCTGATCTGCTGAAGGCATTATTTCCGCACAGTGGGAAGGCGCGTGTGCTCGGGCTGACAGGGCCGCCCGGGGCGGGGAAGAGCACGCTGGTCGATCAGCTTGCCCGCTTCTATAGGAAGACGAAAAATCCCCACGCAAGCCGCACAGAACGCGGCTTGGATGGGGCACCCTCTTTTGTGCCCGACGACAACTACTACGTCGGGATCATCGCCGTCGACCCAACGAGCCCTTATACCGGCGGGGCGATCCTTGGCGACCGCATCCGCATGCAGGATCATTTTTCTGACCCCGGCATTTATATTCGCAGCATGGCTACGCGCGGGTCGCTCGGTGGATTGGCGCGTACTACCGCCGATGTAGCCACGGTGCTCGATGCTTCCGGGCGCAACCTGATCATGATTGAAACTGTCGGGGTGGGGCAGGATGAAGTGGATATCGTGCGGCTGGCCGACATCACAATTGTGATTCTCGTCCCCGGCATGGGCGATGATGTGCAGACGATCAAGGCCGGCATTATGGAGATCGCCGACATTTTTGTGATCAACAAAAGCGATCGCGACGGAGCGGAGCATGTGGAGAAAGAAATTCGTGCGCTGCAATCGCTGGCTACGCGCGGCGATGGCTGGACGCCACCGATCATTAAGACCGTCGCCAGTGAGGGAGTTGGAATCGAGGAATTGGCTGGCGCGGTGAAGAATTATGAAAGCTACTTGCAGAAAAAAAATCTGGCGCTCAGCAAGAGCGTTGAGAACTGGCAGGAGCGTCTGGTCGAGATGCTGCGCGACGTGATTTTGGAAAAGGCGCGAGCGCAATTTGGCGATGGCAATCTGGCACGGCTGGCGGCGGAAGTAGCCCAGCATAAGCGCGATCCGTATACGCTGGTGGAGGAGATTGCGGCGCGGGCCAGTGAAAGGTAAGCAGATTCCTCCTGTCTCGCTTCGCTCGCGCGTCGGAATGACAAAAGAAATAAAGCGCGTCGGAATGACAAGGTAATTAAAGATGGAATTCAGTATCGATCATCTCGGGATTGCGGTGAAGTCGCTGGCGGCAGCTAAGTCGATCTACGAGAAGCTCGGCTTGAGCATTTCTCCGGAAGAAACAGTCGAGCACGAGCAGGTGCGGCTGGTGATGGTTCCGGTGGGCGAGAGCCGGTTGGAGTTATTAGAGGCGGCTTCCGAAGATTCAACGATCGCAAAATTTATCGCTAAGCGCGGCGAAGGGTTGCACCATGTTTGCCTGCGGGTTCCGGATTTAGCGGCTGCCGTTGCAAGATTGAAAAAAGATGGTGTGCGGCTGGTTTCGGAAGAAATTAAGAGTGGGGCAGGCGGGCATCGTTATGTATTTGTGCATCCCGCTAGCACCGGCGGGGTTTTGCTGGAGTTGGTCGAATAAGACAAGACTGGTTACGGATTGCCGCGGGTTCTCACGGATAGAGCTAACCTTTTCTCATGATTCTTCTTGCCATCGATACATCCGGCAGGCAAGGCAGCATTGCGCTGGCGCGGGCGGGCGAACAATCCAGCCGCGAGATCGACGTGATCGAAACGGCTTCGCTGGCTGGCGGTACTTTTTCTGCGCAGCTTGTGCCGCAGATTGCGGCGTTGCTTGCCGGCCACGGATTCTCTAAACAGGATATAGGCGCATTTGCGGTGGCTTCAGGACCGGGATCGTTTACCGGTCTTCGGGTTGGCTTGTCGGCTGTCAAGGCTCTGGCTGAGGTTTTGCATAAGCCGATTGCGGCGGTGTCGCTGTTGGAGGCATGTATTTTGACGAGCCGAGTGCAAGGCAAAATCATGGCTGCTCTGGATGCTGGGCGAGGCGATGTTTATGTGGGCAGCGGTGAAATCTCCGAACATTCCGTTGGGGAAATTCAGGAACTCATTTTGACCAAGAGTGAATTTATCGCGCAGGCGAGTGGATGGAAAGTGGTCACTCCGGACTCGATGATCGCCGAGGCGGTTACAGCGGCGGGTTTGCCGGTGTCGATGCTGGAGCCAATTGCTGCTTCCACGATTGCTCGTATGGGCTGGAGCAAAATTCAACGAGGCGAGACTGTGGCTCCCGATCAGTTGGAGGCGAATTACATTCGCCGCACCGACGCAGAAATGCTCGAGAGAATTGGTTCCTAGAGTGCGCTTGCGACCGGCAACCTCGGCCGATATTCCGGCCATGATGGAACTTGAGCAGCAGAGTCTAACTTCTGCGCATTGGTCGCGCGTACAATACCAAAATCTTTTTGCCATTGGCGACCACGAATTGGTCGAGAACTTTATTCTCGTGGCCGAGGATTCTGTTGGTGCACAAATTATTGCGTATCTGGTCGCGCGGCAGATTGATCGAGATTGGGAGCTGCAAAATATTGTTGTATCAGAAAGGTCCCGGCGGATCGGCATAGGCACTTCTTTACTGAATCAGTTCATTGCACACGCGTGTTCAAAAAAGGGCAGCCGAATATTTTTGGAGGTGCGCGAGTCCAATCAAAGCGCGCGTGCTTTATATAGCAAGCTTGGCTTTCAAGCAACAGGAATGCGCGGGAATTACTATGCGAATCCCGTGGAAGACGCAATTCTTTATCAACTGGTAATTGATTGACAGGCTGCGGAAGAACTCGTTCGGGCTAGAGAAGGGCAACCTCAGCGGTTAAAGCCGCATTGAATTTGGACGATTTTAACGGCACGAGTGGAACTCGGACCCTTCGCGATCTCGCTCAAATGTGGGTTTTTCCGCAACCTGTGAAATGATTCATAAAGATTTCTCAAAACGAGACTGCACCAAAGAATTGGCATTGAACCGATTTTGAGGCTGTGGTACCTTGGCGCTATAAATTCCCGGTTGGAGGTCTGCCTGGATGCTGACTTCGAATGAAGCTCTTCTCAATCACGATGAGTTTCGTAAGCTGTCTCAGGAACATATGCAATATTCCACCCGTCTTGATTCACTCACCCAAAAACGCTATCTCAGCGAAGATGAAAAGCTGGAAGAAGTCCGGCTGAAGAAGCTGAAACTGCGGCTTAAAGATCAGATGCAAAGCATCGAGCGGCAGTACCGGCAGCAATTCGGCACACAAGTAGCGTAATTTATCTGGCCAATGGAAGTGCGGCATGAGCCGCGAGGGTATTTTTGTATCTGCATCCCGGCGCTAATCAGCGCCTTTCTTTATTGGGAGTTAGGCCTAACTCAGTTCTGCCGTCCCTGCTCTATAATTAATTTCATCCGCATGGTTCGTGACGGCTACTTTTACGCGCTGGGTTTGATCATCGCCGCGGTTGTTGTGTGGTGGTTCGCCGGGCCAGTCTGGTCTGTGGCACCGATGTTGCTTGCGCTGTTTTTTCTTTGGTTCTTTCGCGATCCTGAGCGCGAAATTCCTGTTGCGGCGGGTGCCGTGGTTTCTCCAGCGGATGGAAAAGTAACGGATGTTTCCCCGGCAACCATTGACGGGGAAAAATGGGTTCGCATCAGCATCTTCTTGAATGTTTTCGATGTGCATGTTAACCGTTCGCCGATTGCCGGGGTCATTCGTGAGGTGCGTTATCAGCGGGGGAAATTTTTAAACGCAATGAATGAGGCTTCGGCGGAAGAAAATGAGCAGAATGTCGTGCGTGTGGAAGGCGATGGGTGCGTCATTGTGTTCAAGCAGATCGCCGGATTGCTGGCGCGGCGAATCGTATTTCAGCTGAAAATCGGCGACCGCATCGAGCGCGGACAGCGTGTGGGCTTGATGAAATTTGGCTCGCGCATGGACGTATTGCTGGACTCTTCCGCCAGTTTGCAGGTAAAGACAGGCGATCGCGTTAGGGGCGGAGAGACGGTGCTGGCTTATCTGCAGCCGAAGGGCGAAGCGGTTGCCGCAGGAAGTTACTCTGTTCGCGAAAAGACTCGCTGATGGATCAACCCACTCCAAGACGCAGACGAGATCAACAAAGCCCGCGCCGCATGCGGAAGGGCATGTACATTCTGCCGTCGCTATTCACCACGGGAAATATGGCGGCCGGGTTCTACGCCATCGTCCAGGTACTGTATTACGCGATCACCAACGCGTATTGGCATCTCGACCACGCAGCGATTGCCATAGGGTTTGCCGTACTGTTCGACGGACTCGACGGCCGTATCGCGCGCATGACCGGAACCAGCAGTGATTTCGGCAAAGAGCTCGACTCGCTTGCCGACGTCATCACATTCGGAGTTGCGCCGGCTATGCTTGCGTGGGCGTGGGGCTTTCACGGAGTTCCGCCGGTTGCGTTGACGCAGTGGCACATCAAGCTGACGCAACTCGGCGGTATTGCCTGCTTCCTGTTTCTGATGGCAGGCGCCAGCCGTCTGGCGCGTTTTAACATCACGACGAACCCGCAGCCGTCGAATCCGGGGCGTCCGGGAAAAAAATATTTTGTTGGCATGCCGATTCCGGCAGGCGCGGGTGTAATTGCTGCCGTTGTGCATTTTCAGGAGGGAGAACCGATCGCTTCCTGGTATACAGCGTTGACCTGGATCGCGATGGTTTCGGCGGTTGGCTACCTCATGGTCAGTACATGGCGTTTTTACAGTTTCAAAGATATCGACTTCGGGTCGCGGCACCCTTTTCGCTTGATCATTCTCCTGGCAGGGTTGGTCGCTGCGGTTGCGGCTTTCTCCGGCCCGGTGCTGTTCACGGTTGCCATTCTTTATATGTTCTCCGGAGTTTTCTGGCGATTACAGTGGATCTTCCGCCGCCGGAGTCAACCTCCGCCGCCCACTTATAAAGAGGCTTCGCAAACTTCATGAATAGTCCAACCAAAATCGTGCCGACGTCTCCTTTACAGCGCGGGCAGCTTTATCGCGCCGCAATTGTGGGTGCGGCCACGCTCAAAGGCAAAGAAGTCGCCGAAATGCTGAATGAGCGCAATTTTCCGGCGGTAGATGTGCGCCTGCTGGATGATGACGAATCCATTGGCCAGCTGGAAGCGACTGGCGACGAAATCAACTTTATTCAGAGCGTGCGCTCGGAGCAGTTTACTGGGGTGGATTTCACTTTCTTCGCCTCCGACGCGGAGTCCACGCGCAAGAACTGGAAGCGTGCGCGCGATGCCGGCAGCGCGATTATCGATCTATCCGGAGCTTTAGAGGATGAACCTGGCGCGACTGTCCGCTCGGTTTGGGTGGAGCGCGAGCGTGGACAGATGTGGCAACCGGAGTTGCAGCCGGCTCCGTGTGTGGTGGCTCATCCGGCAGCCGTGACTTTGGCTTTATTGTTGTTGCGCGCGGGGAAAGTCGGACCGATTCGTGGCGCGGTGTCCACAGTGTTCGAACCTGCCTCCGAACAGGGACAAAAAGGTATGGACGAGTTGCACCAGCAGACTGTGAACCTGCTATCGTTCCAGCCGCTGCCGAAAGACGTGTTCGATACGCAGGTCGCGTTCAACATGGTCGCGCGCTATGGGCAGAAGTCGCAGCTATCGCTTGATTCTCTCGAATCGCGTGTACGACGCCACTTCCAAAAGCTTGCGGGCGCGAATGCGCCTGAGCCCGCGCTGATGACGATTCAGCCTCCTGTGTTTCATGGCCATGCCATGGGAGTTTTTTTGGAGATGGCGCAGACGGTCGATGCGCAACAATTGGCAGAGGCTCTGGCTGGCGATCATGTGACCGTGGCCGGCGGGGAAGAGGAATCGCAGCCCAGCAATGTGAATTCAGCTGGCCAGGGCAATATTTTGGTTTCCTTGAAGGCCGAGTCTTCGAGACCCAATGGAATTTGGCTGTGGGCGGCGGTCGACAACCTGCGAGTCGCGGCCATTACCGCCGTGGAATGCGCTGAAAGCATGATCGCCACGCGCCCGGTGGGACAAATTCAATGAGGCGCTGGGCTGCGGCGGTGTGGCTGGTGCTGCTTGTCGCTTCTACGGCTTGCGGATATCACACGGCCGGCCACGCGGTGCAGCTTCCGGAAAATGTCAAAACGATTTCGATCCCGGCTTTTGTAAATGACACCACCACCTACAACATTGAACAACTGCTGACTGCTTCGGTGGTGCGTGAATTCACCACCCGCACGCATTATCAGATTCTCAACAATACCAGCGATGCCGCCGATGCCACGTTGCGCGGCATTGTGCTTTCGACGTCCGCTACGCCGTTAACCTACAACTCCAGCACGGGGCAAGCCGCCAGCGTTCTGGTGGTGGTGAGCATGCGGGTTTCCCTTACGGACCGGCAAGGCAAGGTACTTTACCAGAATCCTTCGTATCTGTTTCGCGAACAGTATGAAGTCTCGCAGGATCTCGCCAGTTTTTTTGAGGAGAATTCGCCGGCCTACCACCGGCTGTCGCAGGATTTTGCACGAACCCTGGTCTCTAATATTCTGGAAGGGTTTTAATGCTAGAACAGTACTAGAAACTATGCGTGCTTTCGTCCAAGCCGACCGGTTTGTCAGCGATCTCGTGGCGCGCCATCTGCGCCCGGTTTATGTGTTCGTGGGCGACGAGGCCTTTTTTCGCAAGCGCTTTCGCGACGCCATCCTCGAACATCTTGTCCCCATCGATCTGCGCGACTTCAGTTTGTTCGAATTCGATTTGGCCGAGAACGATCTTGCCGAGGTTCTCGACCGTGCCCGCACGCCTTCGCTCATGGCTCCGTTTCAGGTGTTCTTCGTTCGCGGGGTTAAAAATCTTTTTGGCCGGGGATCGAACGAGGAAAAGCTCGCTGCCATCGAGGAGTATTGTAAGAATCCCAATCCCGATGCACTGATTGTTTTTGTTGCGGACCACATCAGCATCCCCGCCGATGTTCGCCGCATGGAGATGCAGGATAAAGAACGCTACCAGCGCATCCGCGAAACCATGGGTCAGTATTGCGGCATTGTCGAACTGGCGCGCGTGGAAGAAGGCGAAGCGGTTCGTTGGATCGCTGACTATTGTGCGAGCCGCAACTTACCAGTAAAGATCGATGCCGATGGCGCGCGAGAGCTGGTCGATGCGCTGGGCGGCGACATGATGATGATCTCCAACGAACTGGAGAAGCTGATGCTCTACGTGGGCGCCCGCAACCGCATCACGCTGGGTGACGTGGAAACGATGGTTCTCGCTGCCAAGCAACGGTCTTTATACGAACTAACCGATGCTATCTCCGCTAAAGAGCGTGTACGTGCGTTGGAAGTGCTGGATGCGATCTTATCTTCGGGAGAGGGCGAAGAAGCTTCCATCGGCCACATCTACATGCTGGCGAAAACTTTCCGCCAGATGCTGGTGATCCTCGAACGCAATGTGCGCGACCAGCGCATGTTGTGGGCCGCGTTGTGGCAGGGCTTCCGCGTGCCTCCATTCGCCGCCGATGACATTATCAAGCAGGCCCGCCGCTATAAATCTCGCCGCGATCTCACGCGGGCGATCCGCTTTGTAGCGAAAGCCGATCTGGCTTTGCGCTCTAATCCGGTGAGCAAGCGCATGGTGCTGGAGCGGTTGGTGATCGATCTGACTACAGAGCCCAAGATCGAGACGCCGGGATGGATGCAGGAGCAATTGCCGGTATAAGCGGTGTCATGAGCTTCAGCTGTCAGCCATCGGCTTTCACCACGCAGCATCCATGCGATGATAAAAATTAGAGAATGACCTGGCGCCATCTCATCGAGTTTCCCTGGATCGTCTTCATCACCTATTGGATCATCAGCGGTTTGAAGACAAACCGCACTGCAAGGAAGGAAGCTTTCGCGGCGCGCTATGGAATTATGTTCGTCGAGATTACCGGCTTTGTTCTGCTTTTCATGGATGAGGCTGGGATTAGAGTACTTGGCCAAAGAGTGATTGCCCAATCGTACGCGAGCGGCGTCACTGGCGTTGTGCTGACTTGGGCCGGCATCGCGCTGGCGATTTGGGCGCGCCGGCATCTGGGCCAATATTGGAGCGGGCGAATCACTATTAAGGAAGATCACAAGCTCATCCGCACCGGGCCTTATGCGCGGCTGCGGCATCCCATTTATTCGGGACTTGACCTGGCCGTGATTGGATCTGCCATTGCCATCGATCGCTGGCGCTGCGTGGTGGGAGTATGCGTGATTATTGTGGGCTTTTGGGTTAAAGCGAAGAGGGAAGAAGTGATGCTGGGGGCGCAGTTTGGTTCAGATTTTCAGGAGCACCGGCGGCACACGGGATTCCTCTTGCCACGGCTTTGATGGAGTCTCTCTTCTTCCGCGTCGACCGCTGAAATCCTAATGCGGCTGCATCATTCGCCTTTAGCCGAACCGCCTTCTTCTTGAAGAGCTTTCCGCACGGCGACAACTTCAGGGTCGTTCATGAGCAGCAGTTCGGCCGTCACGCGGCCAATCGAAGTCAGCGCTTTTATTCGAGGGCCACCCCAGATAAAGTGTTCCGTCCAGATATCGCGGCGGGGATGGAACAGGCGCACGACTTCACCGCTACGTGCATCAAGCCCGGCAATATTCGGTCCCTTGAAACGATTGCAGCGTATTCAGGCCAGAGCGAGATTATCGGCTATGGTTTGTCCTCCGTGTTGCCGCGCGATAATGCGATCGATTTGGAACGGCGCCGGATGAAACGCCGATGGCAGTTGGCAATATTCACAACATGCTCGCGCTCTTTGCCAAACATGATGGATGATAGCGGGGTTCAAATTTTCCGGCTATTGCGCTGACCGCTGGAGGGCGCGCCGCCCTGTGGACTGCATTACAGCCAGGAGATTCCCGACGTGGATATAACTGTCGAGTTCTGCTTGTTCTTCACTAGCGAGCTTCCCCTGACGGGCCAACTCGGACAACTCGTTCATGCGCGCTATATCCTGCTCACTAAAGCGAATTGACAACAGATATTCCGCAGCCCCGCGTGACAACCCCTCCTGTCCGATCTGAATCACGTGCCAGGATTGCAGCTTCAGTATTTGGCCCGGAAATTTGAGAACTCATCGGTTTTCCCTACATAATTGTGCCACTATCGCATAACTATGTCATCCACGCGTTGATCCCCAAAAGCGCCAACGGCAGACCCAGTGGGCCTGCCGTTCCAAGTTCCAATCTAAAAGCCAATGACTAACAGCTACTTCATCGCATTGACACGGGCGCCCAGCCGCGACTTATACCGCGACGCTGTATTGCCGTGCAGCGTGCCCTTCTGGATCGCTTTGTCGAGCGCGGAAACGGTGGCGCGGTAAGTCTGCTCGGCGGCTTGCTTGTCGCCTTTTTCGATGGTCTCGCGCAGTGTGCGCAGGGCGGTGCGCAGGCGAGAAGCATTGGCGCGATTGGTAGCCGTGCGCTTCGTGGTCTGACGGGCGCGCTTAAGCGCCGAAAAATGATTAGCCATGAGTGATTCGTTACCTTTGTGCGTACAGCGAAATATTCGGTGGGTACCGAATAAGCTATTTTACGGGACTAAGTCTCCGGTGGTCAAACAGTTGCCCAGCCATTGACTCCCATCCCGGCGCGGGGTACGCTTTATGCAATGGTAGTGACTTGCCCCGTGGGCATGAGCATCCCGGCTGTTCCCGTCTCTGAGCATAATCCTGTTTTGTCTGCGAAATGGCTAAGGTGTGCGCATTTGTGGACAGCGGGGTGCGCGAGTCGCCTCGCTTTGCTCGGCGGACAGCCGAGGCGGCTGGTCCCACAGGGTTCGTTTTGCTACGACGGTCGTCAAAGAGACTGAATGAAGAAAAATATCGGGATCAGTCCCAACATCGAGACGTTTTTTGGTACCCGCGATGAGAATGTGCGCGTGCTCGAAGACGGCCTGAACGTAACCATTAACCTGCGGTCGAATGCGATTGAACTAGAAGGCGCGCAGCGCGACGTGGCGCGCGCCGAACAGGTATTTGCCGATTACGAGAGCCTGCAACGCTCCGGGTATACCTTCAACAACGGCGACCTCAACAGCATGTTGCGCGTTCTCACGGCGGACCCGACCGCGACCCTGCGCGGGTTGGCCGACGCCGGACGCCAGCGTTCTTTGGGACGCCGCATGGTGCAGCCGAAGAGCGTGAATCAGCGGCGATATGTGGAGGCGATCGAGAAGCATGACATGGTGTTCGGTATTGGTCCGGCGGGTACGGGCAAGACTTATCTTGCGGTAGCTATGGCGATTTCTGCATTGATCGCGAAGCGTGTGAACCGGATTATTTTGGCGCGTCCGGCGGTGGAAGCGGGCGAGAGGCTGGGATTCTTGCCGGGCACGTTGCAGGACAAGATCGATCCTTATTTGCGTCCGCTGTACGATGCGCTCTATGACATGCTCGATCCGGAAAAAGTGGATCGCTATCTGGAAAAGAATGTCATTGAGATCGCGCCCATTGCGTTTATGCGCGGGCGCACATTGAATGATTCGTTTGTGATTCTGGACGAGGCGCAGAATACGACATCGGAACAGATGAAAATGTTCGTGACGCGGCTGGGATTCAACTCCAAGGCTGTGATCACGGGTGACATCACACAGATCGATTTACCGAACGCACGCCGCAGTGGATTGTTGGAAGCCATTGATGTATTGCCGCGGGTGGAGGGCTTGATGTTCGTACACTTCGATGAGGCCGATGTGGTACGGCATCATCTGGTGCAGCGGATTATTCGCGCTTATGACGAGCACAAAACTCACGCCGCCGAGCAGCAGATGCTTTTGCTGTCCGGTGGAAAGAGTAGTGAAAGCGGCCACGCGGGCAGGGATGCAGACGATGCAACTCACAGCGCTCGAAGGGCGTCGGGCGATTCATAAGCGCAGGGGCAAGTTGGTCATTCTCCGAAAAAGGATCGCGGGGTTAAGCGCGGGAACGCTGGAACGTTTCGTGCGGCGGGCCAGGCGAGCCGTGCGGTTGCGTGAGACTGTGAACGTGCTAGTAACGAGCAGCGGGGAATTGCGCGTTCTGAACCGGCGCTTTCGCGGCAAGGATAAAGCGACAGACATCTTATCGTTTCCGTCACCATCATCTGAGGTGCTGAATCGGAAGAAACGAATGGCCGGGGAACTTGCTATCTCCGCCGACATTGCTCGAGAAAATGCGGAGCAATTAGGGCACTCGGTAGCAGAAGAAATAAAAATTCTCGTGCTGCACGGTATTCTCCATCTGGCGGGCTTCGATCATGAACAGGATCATGGGGAAATGGCCCGCGAAGAAAACAGGTTGCGTCGCGAATTGCGCTTGGAATCAGGTCTGATTGAAAGATCGCAGGTAAAATCGCTGTCGCGGGCTAACCGCTTGCGCCGCCGCCCAACTCAGCTCACCGTTCCACGCCGGAGAAGCGCATGAATTGGGGCGTAGCACTGGCGCTGCTTCCTCTCCTCGGCCTGTTAGCCCTGGCTTCGTACGTGGACCGCGTCTATCAGGAAATCGGTAAGTTTCTCTCGCGGGAATTTCAAGACAACATTGACGTCTTCGAGCAGAAAGTTGAGCCAAAGCTGCGCGTGAGCCGCGCTCGCGCATCGCTTTCCATGTCGGTACTGAAGCAGTTCACCACCGCGACGATTTCGTTGCTGGTGGGTTTCGCATTGTTCAGCGATCAACGATGGAGCGTGTACGAGATGGCGCAGGCAGCTATCAGCCTGATTGTGATCGTCATTCTCTTCAATCAATTTCTACCGTTCGTTTTCTTCTCGCGCACCGACGGTAGTTGGCTGATACGGTGGACATGGCTTCTGAACGTGCTGATCTATCTTGTATTGCCTGTGACTATTGTCCTTGGTTTCCTGCAATCGGTGGCATCGCTTACGCGCGAAAATACGCGTGAAGAGCCGGAGACCGCGGCGGAGGCCGTGGATGCGTTGATAGAAGCGGGGCAGGAAGAGGGCATTATTCAGGAGGGCGACCGCGACTTGATTCAGTCGGTGGTCGAGTTCAGTGGCAAGACCGTGCGCGAGGCCATGAAGCCGCGGCCCGAGATGTTCGCTCTCCCGATGGAAACTACGGTTGAGCGTTTCATCCAAATGCTGGGCCAAAAGCATTATTCGCGGGTGCCGGTGTATCAGGAAAGTATTCACAACATCAAAGGCGTGGTTTACGCACAGGATGTACTGCAGGTTCCGGACAGCGAGGCATCGAAACGCACGCTGGAAAGCCTTATGCGCCGCGATGTGTACTTCGTGCCAGAGAGCAAACTAGGCAGCGATCTATTACGTGAAATGCAGAAGAACAATATTCGCATGGCGATTGTCGTGGATGAATATGGCGGTGTAGCCGGACTTGTGACGATCGAAGATCTGGTCGAAGAAATCGTTGGCGAAATACGGGACGAGCACGAGAAACCGGAAATCGTCAGGGAGAATCCAGAGTCCTACATCGTTTCCGGGGGAATGGACGTGGATCGCCTCGCTGAATTGTTTGGAACAAAACCGGAAGGGAAAGAATCGGCTACAATCGCGGGGCTGGTCAGCGAATTGGCCGGGCACATTCCGCAAAAAGGCGAGACCGTGGACGAAGACGGCTTGCATTTTGAAGTGTTGGAGTCTACGTCCCGCAAGGTGGAGCGAGTCAGGATTACTCTTGTGCAACCGCGCCAGTTAAAGCTGATATAAAAATGCCCTTCCGCTCAGGTTTCGTCTGTATTCTCGGCCGGCCAAACGCCGGCAAGTCCACATTGCTCAATGCGCTCGTGGGCGAAAAGCTCGCCATTATCTCACCCAAACCACAAACTACGCGCAACCGCATCCAGGGAATCGTCAATGTGCCGAAGAGCAAAGGCCGGGCTGGCGCGCAAATTGTTTTGATCGATACTCCTGGCGTGCACAAGCCCGATAGTTCGCTCGGGCGCAAGATGATGGTGGAAGTACGAGAGGCGTTAGAAGGTTGCGATCTCGTTCTCCTGATCATGGACGCAACCCGCAAGCTCGATCAGCGCGACGAATTCGCATTGCAGATGGTTAGGAATTCGGGTACGAAAATTTGTCTCATTCTTAACAAGATTGACTTGTTAAAGGGAGGGAAGAGCAAACTGCTTCCGTTAATCGAAGAGTATAAAAAGTTGCACGCATTTCACGAAATCATTCCCATTTCAGCGCTAAAGCGGGATGGCCTCGATCTGTTGCTCAAGCAAGTTATGTCTGCACTACCTGCGGCTCCGCCTTATTTTCCGGAGGACCAAATTACCGATCAGCCGGCACGTTTCATGGCAGGTGAAATTGTCCGCGAACGCGTACTGCTTGAAACGGAAGAGGAGTTGCCCTACGCCACGACTGTGATTGTCGAAAACTTCGAAGAAGGCGCCAACCTAACTCGCATTGCTGCCACGATCTACTGCGAGCGCGAAGGCCAGAAGGGCATACTGATCGGAAAGAAGGGGCAGATGCTCAAGCGCATCGGCACCTCGGCGCGCATGCAGATCGAACGCATGCTGGGAACGAAGGTTTTTCTCGAACTCTATGTGAAAGTGCAGCCTAACTGGCGCGAATCGCGTGGATTTGTCGAAGAGCTCGACTGGAGGCGGCAGTTGGAACATTTGACTGGTTCTCTGTTTGAGCCGGCGAAGGCTTCTCCGGCGCGTAGCGGTGGAAGATAACATCGTCTGACTTAGTTTGAGATAGAATGTGTAGGTAAGGCAATCCATACGAGTTCATACATGCCAGCGGCGGATCCTCCCCAGCAACCTCTTCCCGAGAAAGATTTCGATCCTGATCAATTGGATTTGCGTTTGCGGGTCACGCTAGCCGCCGATCGCAAAGCCGTTGATCCCGTCGTACAAGAAGTCATGACGGTGGTTCGGCAGATGAAGGGTGTCGACGGTAAGGAAGATGCGATTGAACTCGCTCTTCAAGAAGCATTGGCGAACGCCGTGATTCATGGCGCGAAAGAAGATCCTTCGAAAATTGTGGAATGCCTGGTTAGCAGCGACCAGGAGCGTGGAATCCTTATTATTGTGCGTGATCCAGGCACGGGTTTCGCTCCCGATGCAATCCCGGGTTGTACCGTGGGAGAGAATCTTTATTCCAACCATGGGCGGGGGATTTTTCTGATCAATCAACTCATGGATAAAGTGGAGTTCAGAAAAAATGGGACTGAGATTCACATGGTAAAGCGCTAGATTTCCTTGTCAGCTTGGCGTAACGCGCCCTACTCTTTCGCGACAATCCCCAAGGTTTTCATCTTGCGATACAAGTGACTGCGTTCCAATCCCAGTACCTCGGCGGCTCGGGTGACATTGCCGTGGTTCTCGTCGAGCTTCTTCAAAATAAAATCCCTCTCG
Organism: Candidatus Aquilonibacter sp.; assembly: GCA_035486715.1. Lineage (GTDB taxonomy): Bacteria > Acidobacteriota > Terriglobia > Terriglobales > Acidobacteriaceae > Sulfotelmatobacter. Next base: position 189,945 of record DATHMV010000053.1, on the reverse strand, counting down.
TAGGCGTCGCGCGCCTGATGCAAGGTGGAAAACTCGCTACGTGCCGTGCGCCGATGACCGTCGCGGTAAACCAGTGGAGGCAGATGCTTGCGATCGAGCCGGGTAATCATCGGATTCATGATTACAATCCGCTCGATCACATTACGCAATTCGCGCACGTTGCCCGGCCAAGAGTAGCGCATCAAGGCATCGATGGCGTCGTCTGTGATCTCGCGCGGGCGGCGGCCGTAGGTTGCGGCCAGCTCCTTCAGGAAGTGGCGCGCAAATAAAGGGATGTCTTCCTTCCTGTCGCGCAACGGAGGCACGAAAAAAGGGATTACGTTCAACCGGTAAAATAAATCTTCGCGGAAATTACCTTTAGAAATTTCCTCTTCGAGATCTTTGTTTGTCGAGGCGATAATGCGGGCGTCCACGATAATGGTTTCATCGCTGCCAAGTGGGGCGACACGCTGCTCATCCAGCGTCCGCAATACCTTCGACTGAGTTTTCAAACTCATGTCGCCAACTTCATCGAGGAACAGCGTCCCTCCGTTGGCTTTTTGAAACTTTCCTTCTTTATCGACAGCCGCTCCCGGGAACGATCCTTTGTAGTGGCCGAAAAGTTCGCTCTCGATCAAATCTTCTGGAATTGCAGCACAGTTTACTTCAACAAAGGTCTCGTCCTTGCGCAAGCTCTGTGCGTGGATGGCGTGAGCGACTAATTCTTTGCCCGTGCCTGATTCACCATAGATAAGCACGCGGCCGTTTGTCGGCGCCATCAGACCGATTTGCTGGCGCAGCGCCTTCATGGGAATGCTGTCGCCAACAATCACGCTTTTGGGATGCAACTGCTTTTTGAGATCTACATTCTCGTGCCGCAATTTTTTCGACTCGATGGCATTCTTGACCAGGATCAGCGTCTTGGCGATGGAGAGCGGCTTTTCGAGAAAGTCGTAGGCGCCGAGTTTTGTGGCTCGGACTGCGGTTTCGATAGTGCCGTGGCCCGAAATCATGATGACTTCGGGAGGGTTGTCGAGTTCGCGAATTGTTTCCAGAGTTTCGAGGCCATCAACACCCGGCAGCCAGATATCAAGCAGAACTACTTCGTATGTGTGTTCGCGGCGCAGCAGCTTCAGGCATTCTTCACCGCTCTCGACCGAAGTGGTTTCGTAACCTTCATCGGAGAGCACGCCTTCCAGTGATTCGCGAATACCGGATTCGTCATCGACCACGAGTATTTTATGCATGTAATGTTGTGGGCGCTGTTAGCACTGGATCAAGAACTACAGGCAACTCCAAAATGAAACGCGTTCCAATGGGCCGGTTCTCTTCCACACGGATCGACCCATGATGCTCTTCCACGACGCGGCTCACAATCGCCAAACCCAGACCGGTTCCGCGCTTTCGGGTGGAAAAATAGGGGAGAAAAAGCTTTTCTTTCAGCTCGCGGGTTACGCCATGTCCGGTATCTGCGACGATAATTTCCACAGCGTCGCGGCTCGCCACCAGTGAGCTTGCGATTTGGATCTCGCGTACAAGGGAGCCCTGCATCGCTTCGGCGGCATTGTCGACCAAATTGGCGAGAGCACGTTTGATGGCCTCCGCATCCGCCATCACTTTGGGCAACTCTGGAGCGAGCGATTTGTGAAGCACAATGCCGTCCATTCTGCCATTAAACATGGAAAGAGCATTGTCGATGATCTCGTTAATATCTGATGGATGCGGATTGGACGCCGGGAAACGAGCCAGCGTGGAAAATTCATCGACTAACAAACGAACTGTTTCCACCGCGCCGGCGATGGTTTCGGCGCAGGAGCGAACGATTTCCAGTGAGGCTTTGTCAGGATTCACGGCACGTTCCAGATGGCGTTGAATACGTTCGGCGGACAGCGCGATGGGCGTGAGTGGATTTTTGATCTCATGTGCAACGCGCCTTGCCACCTCGCGCCATGCCGCTTGTTTCTGGGCTTTTAAGAGATCCGAGAGATCTTCGAAGACGATCACGTAACCCGACTGCTCATTCTGATGACGTAGAGTCGCTACCGTTACTGCCACGTTCAAGGATGTACGCGGCAGAGACATTTCCATTTGGCTGGTGGTCATGCCCATGCGGTCGGCGCGACGAAGTAACGGCTCGAGATCCTGGAGAACATCGGGCGGGAAGACATCGGTCAATCGCGCGCCGCGCAGCACACCTTCGGTTTCGGAAAATCCTTCGGGATGAAACATGCGCTGCAAGGCATGATTGGCGTGGGTAACTATCCGATTGGCATTGAGCGAAAGGACGCCCGTCGGGATGCTTTCGAGAATGGTTTCCATCTGCTGTCGGCGCTGATCGAGTTCTGCATTAGCGGTACTGGCATCGCGACTGGATGCTTCGATCTGACGCCGGCTCGTTTCCAATTCCTCGGCCATGCGGTTGAACGAGCGCACCAGATCTCCAATTTCGTCGGCGGCGCTTACATCGATGCGGTAATCGAGGCGCCCGCGAGAGATCTCCTGTGTTGCTTCAGCCAAGGCTGCAAGGGGGCGAGTTACAAGCTTGGAGAGAAATAGAGCCAGCCATGTGGTCACGAACAATACCATCATGGTAAGCAGTAACAGCAGACCCATGTATGTGCGGCGAACGAGCCTGCGTTCATGCGCCAGCTCGAAATAACGTTGCTGGCTGTCTTCCACCTGCTTGACCGTCTGGGAAAATGCTCTGGGAAGCGGAATCGCCACCAGGATCAGGCCATCGTTTCCAACCGGCGCACTGGCGATTGAGTACTCGGTTTGCTCCCAGGTAAAAGTCGTGGGCTGTTCCGCAGCGGCTTTGTCAAGCGGCAGTTTCTCCTTCAAGAGCGGCCACGGCGCTGGTGTGTTGAAGCTGCCTTCCGCATTGCCGTCCTGGATGGCGATGGCGAAGCCGCCTTGCAGCGTTATCTCATGATTCTGGAATTCGTCGACAACCGGCGAGAAGCCATGCCCGGAGAAGCTTCGCTGCGTATCAGGGGATGCCGCAATGGCCGCAGCTTCAGCCCGCGCATTTTGCGCGGCGTAGTCGCTTAGGAGCGATGCCATGGCGTGCGTATCGGCGCGAACTTCCTCCACGGGAGTGGAGAACCATTTATCGATGGAGCGGTTCATTAGCCCGTAAGCGAACCAGTACATCACCATCACGGGCACGAAGGAAAGCAGCAACGCTCCCGCAACCATACGTGTGCGGAATTTCGAACCCAACACTCCGAGCCGGCGCTCGGCGAATAGCTTCAGTAAGTTTCGGAAAAGAACGAAGGTCAACGCTACAAAGAGAAGAAAGATGAGCGCGGAAAGCGCGGCGAAGACCACGATCTGCTGATTGTTGCCGGGGCGCAGGAAACTGAGATCGAAAGCGGCTTGCGAAACCAGGATTGCCAGTAACAGAAAGACGGAGATCGCCAGCAAGATGATGACCTGTCTACGATTGGAAAGCTTTGCAGGCCGAGTTGGAAGCGCTTGCGCCAAAGGGGAATCAGGGGTCTGGCGATATAGTTCTCACTTTATGCTGGAGAACTTGCCGGATTTCATTATAGATGCAGACTGTCCGGCGGAAGAGGCGTCGATACCGGTGTATTGTGGTGGCAAAAGCGGAGAATGTAAAGATTGGCTTTCTTTATCTGCCTGCGGAGATTTCTTCTAACACTGCTGTATAGGCAGGTTTTGGGCTATACGTCCGGTCGAAAAGGAGTGCCTGGCCGTGAGTGCCGCGCGAATGCGAGCCGATCCAGGAGTATTTATCGGTAAACCCCCAGGTCTGGATTGCCGTGCAGCCAGCATTGTTCAGGCATGCTCGGATAATGTCGCGATAGACGGCGGCTTGCCGTGATAAGTCCTCTTGCCGGGCTTGCCCGCTGGAGTCGATGGGCAAAGAAACATCCAGTTCGGTGATGTGAACCTGCACGCCCAATGAGGTGAGCCGGGCAATATTCGCTGCGATGGCCGCAACGTCAAGCTCAAGCGTGGAGATATGCATTTGTAGGCCTACGCCATTGATAGGAACACCGTGTTGCTTGAAATCCTTAACCATGGCGTAGATCGCATCCGATTTGCGATTCAAGCCTTCGCCTTCGGCTTCGTTGTAGAAAAGTAATGCCTTGGAATCGGCCTTATGCGCCCAGCGAAAAGCCTGCTCAATGTATTGCGTTCCTTGCCGAGAAAATCCTACGCCGGGCTGGTTGTACCAGAGAGAGTCGCGCACATCTCCGTTTTCGTTCAGAGCTTCATTGACCACGTCCCATGCGAACACTTTGCCCGCGTAATGCTTCATCAAATGCTCAATGTGTTGGCGAAGCATTCTCGATAGCTGTTGTTCCGTGAAATGGCCTTGTTTCAACCACAATGGATTGTCCCGGCCCCAAACCAGGCAATGGCCGCGGATTTTCATGCCGTGTGTTTGCGCAAAACGAACTAATTCGTCACCCTGGCGGAAGTCATAAGTGGTGGCGTCCGGTCGAAGCACCCACCATTTCATGGCGTCTTCCGCTTCAACCATGTTGAATTCGCGGGCTAGTGTAGTGGCGTAGGCCGGTTCTGAGAGTTGTGCCGGGCGAACTGCGGCGCCGACAAGTACTGTGGCTTGATTAGCGGCTTGGCGCAGGGTTTTGTCTTGCGCGAGAAGCGTGCAGCCAGCGAACAACAGGAAGGCTGGCCAGCATACACATATTTTCGAATCGATCTTCACGAATTTTCTGCGATTTTGATTGGATCCGGATTTACTCAATATCGGTCAGGAATTTTTGTAAAGGACACCCATCACATTGCGGCTGTGATTTTCTGCAGTAATTTTTCCCCACGCCCACAATCAGTCCATGCATTTCGTTATAAATCTGCGTCAACGCAGTACGCTTTGCTGTGCTCATCCGCGATGGGGTATGCGGAGGGGCGGGCAAGTCTTGTGTGGGAATGCGTTCCGGGAAATCCGCCATAGATGCGAGAGCTTGCTCCACCAATGCCCGCACCGCCTCATACGAAACTTCTTCAGGCACGATCGCGTGCCGCGCCAGAATACGGCGCGTGTAGGCATCCACTACAAATACTGGATGATTGCCGGCGTAGAGCAAAATGGAGTCGGCGGTTTCCGGGCCTATGCCATTGAGGGAGAGCAGTTCTTCCCGAAGTTTCGCGGTTGGGCGCGCGAACAATCGCTTTAAGGATCCCTTGTATTGCTGATCTATAAAATCAACGAAAATTTTCAGCCTCTGAGCTTTCTGGCGAAAATATCCAGCGGGGCGAATCAATTGTTCCAGATCAACCAAAGGCGTTTCGCGAACCCCTGTTACGGAGAGCACTCGAGCCTTGCGCAGGTTCACGAGAGCTTTTTCAACATTCGTCCATGACGTGTTTTGCGTTAGAAAAGTACCAACAATTACTTCGAAACGCGATTGAGCCGGCCACCAGTTTTGCGTTCCCCATGCCTGAAACAGAGCCTGGTAGTAGGCTCGAATCTGATTTTCTTTGGTTTCGATCGGCAGAGTTACGGCTCCTTAAACGTAAAGTCTACGCCGACGCCTCAACGCGTTCTTCAGTGTCTGAAACTAACATTCGCCCTTACCGAAGTGCATGTACTTAGGCCGTTGATTTTAATTCTCTCGACAAAAAAGCTCATTTGGCGCGGGTTTGACGAACCAGTCCCAGTGGTATGCCAGATCGCGGCAAGTCCAAGTACTACGGTAACTGGTACGGTAATCGACTTGCGTTGACAATTTGTGTCAACACAAAGACGCAGCTTCTCTCCCACATGTAAGAGCGGTGCTTTGTGTGAAATGCCGTCAAGTTGCGCGGCATCTTTCCACTTAGTGGATAGGAGATCGACGTATGTCTCAACGGCTGGGTGATCTGCTCGTTAAAGAGAAGATCATTACCCCAGAGCAGTTGGAACAAGCGAATAAGGCTCAGAAGGAGCAGAGTTGCCGCCTGGGCTCCGCCTTGGTGAAGCTTGGCTTCCTCACCGATGAGGATGTCACCAACTTTCTCTCCCGGCAATACGGCGTTCCCGCGATTAACCTCTCTTATTTTGAAATTGATCCGGCTGTGGTCAAGCTGATTCCGTTCGAAACCGCGAAGCGATACCAGATTCTTCCGCTGAGTCGCGTGGGCGCATCGCTCACGATCGCGATGGTCGATCCCACCAACGTCTTCGCGATGGACGATATCAAGTTCATGACCGGCTTCAATATTGAACCGGTTGTCGCGTCTGAGAGTTCGATTCTAGCCGGTATCGATAAGGCTTACGGCGCCACCAAGGAAAAAGAAGAAGATCTTGAAACTGTAATGCAGTCGATGTCGGAGATGAGCGAAAGCGACGTCGAACTGCAGGCCGAAGAAGCGCAAATGGAGCTCTCGCAACTGGAAAAAGCTGCGGACGAAGCTCCTGTCGTAAAACTGGTAAACCTCGTGCTCACCGATGCGGTCAAGCGAGGAGCCAGCGACATTCACATCGAGCCTTACGAAAAAGAATTCCGCGTGCGTTTCAGAATTGACGGCGTGTTGCAGTCGATCATGTCGCCGCCGATCAAACTCAAAGACGCTATCACCTCCCGTCTGAAGATCATGGCGAAACTGGACATCAGCGAAAAGCGGTTGCCGCAGGACGGTCGCATCATGCTGAAGATGAACATCGGCGGCCGCAAAAAACAGCTCGACTTTCGTGTCAGCACGCTGCCTGTGCTGTGGGGCGAAAAGATCGTGCTCCGCTTGCTCGACAAAGAAAATCTGCGGTTGGACATGACCAAGCTGGGCTTCGAGCCCGAATCTCTGGTCAAGTTTGAAAAGGCCATTCTCAAACCCTACGGCATGGTGCTGGTCACGGGACCAACCGGATCAGGAAAAACGAACACCCTGTACTCGTCTATCTCGCGCCTCAATCAGCCAGATACCAACATTATGACGGCCGAAGATCCCGTCGAATTTCAGTTGGGCGGTGTCAACCAGGTACAGATGAAAGAGCAAATCGGTTTGAACTTTGCGGCTGCTTTGCGTTCGTTCCTGCGTCAAGATCCCAACATTATTCTGGTCGGCGAAATCCGTGACTTCGAAACGGCAGAAATCGCGATCAAGGCCGCGCTTACAGGTCACCTTGTGCTTTCCACTCTGCACACCAACGGCGCGCCCGAAACCATCACGCGGTTGATGAACATGGGTATCGAGCCTTTTCTGGTAGCAACCTCAGTGCACTTGATATGCGCACAGCGCCTTATCCGCAGGATCTGCAAAGACTGCACAGAAGTCGTGGAAGTTCCCGTGCAGACTTTGATCGAAGAGGGTTTTTCGCCCGAAGAGGCCAAGACCGTCAAGATCCAGAAAGGCAAGGGATGCGGTGTTTGCAATAACACCGGCTATAAGGGCCGCTGCGGTCTGTACGAAGTCATGGAAGTCGATGACGAAATCAGGGAACTGGTTCTGGTGGGCGCATCGGCGGTTGAACTGAAAAAGAAAGCGATTGAGCGCGGCATGATCACTTTGCGTCGCAGCGGGTTGATTAAGGTAGCGGCGGGCATGACCACGCTGGAAGAAGTGGCACGTGAAACGATTCACTAAGGCATTGGGTAATGGAGTAATTTGATGATTTTGTAATTCGAGGCCGAATGGTAGAAATCATCGAATTCCCCGATTACGGAAATTGCAAATTTCGAAATAGACCACGAAGGGGCTGGATTTTATGGGACTGTCGTTAAGTGATTTGCTCAAGAGAATGCTGGAGATGTCGGGCAGCGATCTTCACATCACCACCAATTCACCTCCGCAGATTCGCGTGCATGGACATTTGGTGCCACTCGATTTGCCGCAGATGACGCCGGCCGAGACCAAGCAGCTTGCCTACAGCGTGATGACCGATTCGCAGAAGCACCGCTTTGAAGAGAGCTTGGAGCTCGACTTCTCATTCGGATTAAAAGGTCTCGCCCGCTTCCGCGCGAATGTTTTCAACCAACGCGGCGCGGCAGCTGCAGTTTTCCGTCTCATTCCTTTTGAAATCAAGTCGTTTAATCAGCTTGGCCTGCCGGCAGTGGTCAGCAAACTTTGCGATAAGCCGCGCGGCCTGGTGCTGGTCACGGGACCCACGGGTTCGGGCAAGTCGACCACGCTCGCAGCCATGATCGACAAGATCAACAGCGAACGCCACGATCACATCCTGACCATTGAGGATCCGATCGAGTTCGTGCACATGAACAAAAATTGCGTGGTGAACCAGCGCGAGCTGCACGCCGATACGAAGAGTTTTACCGACGCCTTACGCGCCGCTCTTCGTGAAGATCCGGATGTCGTGCTGATCGGCGAAATGCGTGACCTGGAAACCATCGAATCGGCACTGCGCATCGCTGAAACCGGCCACTTAACCTTCGGGACGCTGCATACCAACTCAGCCACATCCACGATCAACCGTATCATCGACGTTTTTCCCGCACACCAGCAGCCGCAGATTCGCGCGCAGCTTTCTTTGGTGTTGGAAGGCGTAATGTGCCAAAGCCTGATACCGACCACGAATGGCAAGGGCCGCGCCATGATCATGGAAATCCTTATTCCGAATCCCGCGGTTCGCAACCTGATTCGAGAAGACAAAATTCACCAGGTTTATTCCGCCATGCAATCCGGGCAGGAAAAATTCGGCATGCAAACATTCAACCAGGCGCTGGCGACCGCATATTTCCAGAAACAAGTTTCACTGGAAACGGCGATCCAACGATCCAGTAATCCGGATGAGCTTCAGGAAATGATCAACCGCGGCGCCACTTTGGCGAACCGTGGAGCAAGTGGATCGACGATGGCGCGGGGTGCGACGCCATCGAGAGGATAAGCAGGAGCCGTAAACGACATCAGTCATTGACGAATACGTTCAGGAGAAATTACCCATGCCAGTTTTTACATTTTCCGGCAAAGATGCCAAGGGACAGAAGATTACCGGGGAACGGAACGCCGCGAACAAGCAGGCTTTAGGCCAGCAATTGCGGCGCGAGCAGATTACTCCGGGAGCGATTCGGGAGAAGGGCAAAGAATTTTCGATGCCGACCTTTGGCACGACCAAAGTCAAGGTCAAAGACATCGCCATTTTCTTCCGTCAGTTCTCCGTCATGATCGATGCCGGATTGCCGCTGGTGCAGTGCCTGGAAATTTTGGCGGCCAACCAGGAGAACCAGACCTTTCAGAAGACACTGAATGGAGTGCGGAGCACGGTGGAAGGCGGCGCGACCCTGGCCAACGCCATGCGGCAATATCCAAACGTGTTCGACGACCTGACCACGAACATGATCGAGGCCGGTGAAACCGGCGGTATTCTCGACCTCATCCTGCAACGACTGGCGACTTACGTCGAAAAAGCGGTTCGTTTGAAGGCTGCCGTGAAATCGGCGTTGATTTATCCCGTTGCGGTGGTTGGTATCGCTACCATAATCGTCGGCGCGTTGCTGAAGTGGGTAGTACCCATCTTCTCCAACTTGTTTGCCGGCCTGGGAGTTACGCTGCCGCTCCCGACCCGTATTGTGATGGGGCTGAGCGCGTTTGTGCAGAGCTTCTGGTGGGTTTTCATCGCGGGCGCGTTTGGAATCGTCTTCGGTATTCGGCAGATTCGAAAGCATCCAACCGGCAAATACTACTTCGACAAAATGCTGCTCACGATGCCGATTGTCGGCACGCTCCTGCGCAAAATCGCGGTGGGCCGCTTCACGCGCACCTTAGGCACTTTGATCACTTCGGGCGTACCGATTCTCGAAGGATTGGCGATTACCGCGAAAACCTCAGGCAACGCGGTTTTGGAAGAAGCGCTGATGAAAGTGCGGAAAGCCATTGAAGAAGGCCGCACCATTGTCGATCCCCTCAGGGAATGCGGTGTGTTCCCCAACATGGTGACGCAGATGATCGGCGTCGGCGAAGCTACAGGCGCAATGGACAACATGCTGCAGAAGATCGCCGACTTTTATGAAGAAGAAGTGGACGCCGCGACCAAGGACATGCTGGCAATGTTGGAACCGGCCATCATCGGTCTTCTTGGTTTGGTGATTGGCGGCATCGTGATTTCACTCTACATGCCATTGTTCGCCATGATTGCCAAGTTGGCCGGCTAAGCATCGGTGGGAGCCGAGCTTGGTTTAGCTGGGCCCCATTTTGTTTGACAGCCAGCCGCGAACGGCGGGGTTGAAATGCGGTTATGGCAAGTGCGAACAGCGGGCGAATCGTTCATATAAATTATCGGGACTTCCATGCAATCGACGTTTGACGAGCGGAATTGGCTGGCCTGGCTAGTCAAAGTACGAATACTGATCCTGACCTTTCTGCTCGGAATTCAATTGGCAGTGGCGCACTTGACGCCGACCACGCTGCCGGTTCATCTCTTCGTCAGCACAATAGTACTTTGGTTTGTCCTCTCGATTTTTTTTGCGATTCTGCTTTCTTTTTGGCAGGAGCACCGTTTACAGGCTTCTCTGCAGGTTCTCACCGATCTGGTTTTCGTCAGTATCGTGGTGCATCAGACAGGGGGATGGGATAGTTCGCTCAATTTTCTTTATCCTCTGGTCATTATTGTCGCCGGCATTCTTCTGCCTCGGGTGTGGGCGCACCTGGTCGCAGCTCTGGCTTTCATCCTGTATGGAACGGTTCTCGAACTCAACTACTATGGAATCGTTAAGTCGTACTGCACGACCCATCCTGGATTGAAAGCGCTGCAGGCGATCATTTTCGTGAATCTGTTCGCCTTCCTAGCGGTTGCTTATCTGGCGGGCTTGCTGACTACCAAGTTGCGCCAGGCGCGAGTGCAATTGAAGGATGCCAGCGGAGCTCTGGAGAACCTGCAGGCGCTTCATGAAAACATTATTCAATCCATCAGCAACGGTTTAATTACCACCGGTCTCGATGGCCATATAACCCTTGTGAATAGCGCCGCGCAGAAGCTGCTGGAAAACTCATCTGCCGAATTGCTGGGAACACCGGTCACCAAACTCTTTCTGGATCCTTTACCCAATGCAGAATCTCAGCTGACTCATGCAGAGGTCCGGCTCGACACCGCCAATGGATTTCGCAAAACTCTGCGCGTAAGGGTTGCAGCGCTAAATGTTCCTGACCGTGGCGCTCTTGGTTACGTCTACGCGCTCGATGATCTGACTGAAATCAGGCGACTGGAGCGGGAAGTGCGCATGCAGGACCGGTTGGCGGCTGTGGGGCGACTGGCTGCTGCGATCGCGCACGAAATTCGCAATCCACTCACTTCGATAGCCGGATCGGTCAGCATGCTCTCCTGTATTCCTGAGATGAGCGAGGAGCACCGGCAACTGCTCGACATTGTTACGCGGGAATCGCAACGGCTGAATGGCATCATTAGCGATTTTCTGGCTTATTCCCGAGGCAAACAATATCGCTTCGAGAAAACCGATCTCGTGCCGCTGTTGGAAGACACGCTTACATTGATGCGGCACCGGATGACGGCGGAAAATACTGGGGTCAACATTGAGAGCCGGTCGGACGTGCGGGAAGCGTGGGCTTTTGCCGACGCTGACCGAATCAAACAGGTGTTCTGGAATTTTGGCTCGAACGCGGTACGCGCCATGAAAGACGGGGGTACACTCCGTGTGGCGATCGAACCGCAAGGCAGCGATTGGCAGATCAGTTTCGCGGACACCGGTACGGGAATGACGCCGCAGCAGACGGAGAAAATTTTCGAGCCTTTTCAATCTAATTTTGAGGGCGGTACGGGGCTCGGGTTAGCGGTTGTCTACCAGATCGTACAGGCGCACGAAGGAAAAGTTTGGGCGCGCTCGAAAGTTGGTCAGGGAACTACTTTTGTTTTGCGGCTGCGCCGGTTTGATGCGGAACGACGAGTCGTTCCTCCAGCGGCTGAAAAAGCTGCCGTCCCCGCAATACCAGCAGAACCTGCCATGCAGGTTGTGGTTGCGGCAGAAGGGAGGCGGCATGGCTAATATTCTCGTCTGCGACGACGAGCGCTCCATCTGTGAAATGCTCGATATTGCGCTGCGCCGCGAAGGGCATCGCGTGGAGACCGTGCAATCCGGCCAGTCGGCTAAAAGCAAAATCGATGGTGCGCTTTACGATTTGATCATCACCGACATCAAGATGCCGAATGTTGACGGCATTGAAGTGCTGCGCCACGCGCATCGTGTTTCGCCCGATTCGCCGGTCATCCTTATTACCGCAGTCGAAGATTATGAGGCAGCGGTAGAGGCCGTAAAGGCCGGAGGCGCTTCCGATTACATTCGCAAGAGCCCGGGTTTAGTAGATGAAATTAAGCTGGCTATTAGCCGCGTGCTCGAGAAACTGGCTCTCAGCAAACAAAATTTTGCTCTTCGCCGCGACGCTGCATCGCACAATTCGCTCGACAATATCATTGGCTCCAGCGCGGCCATGGAAAAACTAAAGCAAACGGTGCGAACCGTCGCTTCTACCGCGAGCACGGTCTTGATCCATGGCGAAAGCGGCACCGGTAAAGAACTTGTGGCGCGCGCGGTGCATATTTGCTCGCCGCGAGCGGCTGAACCATTCGTTTCCGTGAATTGTGGGGCTTTTCCCGAGACATTGCTGGAAAGCGAACTCTTCGGGTATTTAAAGGGAGCATTTACCGGAGCCACCCAGAACAAGCGTGGATTGTTCGAAGTCGCTGGGGGCGGGACGATTTTTCTTGATGAAATCAGCGAGATGACCTTGGCCATGCAGGTCAAGCTGCTCCGCGTATTGCAGGAGCGGACGATTCGCCCGGTAGGAAGCACGAATGAGATTTCGATCGATGTTCGCGTGATCGCAGCCACCAATCGCGATCTCGACAAGGCGGTTGCGGAAAATTTGTTTCGCGAAGATCTTTACTACCGGCTCAATGTCATTCCTATCCGCGTGCCGAATCTACGTGAGCGCCGGGAAGACATTCCTCTGCTGGCAAATCACTTCCTGAAAAAGTATGCGGCAGCTGCCAACCGAAGTATTATGCGGGTCAATAAGGGTGCTCTGGACGCGCTTTGTGGATACGAATGGCCGGGCAATGTCCGGCAATTGGAAAATACGGTTGAGCGCGCGGTTGCCCTGGAATCGACGGACGAGTTGCACGTGGAGTTGCCGGCGGAGCGACCCAAGGCCCGTGCTGCGGCGGCAGGCGTGGGAGTTGGTGGAGGAATGTCCGACATAGCGCCTGGAGCCGTGCTGCCTGATGGCGTAGGCATGGAGAATTACGTGGCAAACATTGAGCGCTCGCTGTTGCAAAATGCGCTGGATAAATCCAATGGCGTACAGACCAAGGCTGCCGACTTGCTTGACATCTCCTACCGCTCTTTCCGGCATTTGATGAAGAAGTATGAGCTTTAGCTCTTGACTCTTAGCTGCCTTTCTTCAACTGCTGCTTCCATCCCAACACTCGTGCCTTCGCTCCTTCTGCTTCCGCTTCCGGAATCATTCCCTTTTTCTGAAAGAGAACGGAGAGGCTGGTGTGGGCGAGTACATCGTCCGGGTCCAACTCGGTAATCTTCTGCGCTACCTCGATTGCCTCATCATAGCGTTGCAAATCCTGCAGAACGCGCGCCAGCCCGTGCATGGCTTCGGTAAAGCCCGGATCTGTGGCCAGCGATTCGCGATAGGCGGTTACAGCATCTTCCAATTTACCCTCCGCCATAAGATCGAGCGCGGTGTAATAGTGGTCTTCGGCTTTTTGGCGGGCTTCTGTGTCGGACATTGCGGAAATTTCCTGGCGGAGTCAGGATTCTAACATGGACAAGATCGAGTCCCTGTGGACGCTATGTGTTTGCGGGTGTGACCTTGGATTAGCCCAACCAGCGCGGACAACTCGCGAACCCCGCTCCTTTGTGGGTATGATGCTGGCATGCGTTATTCGCTACGCTTTCTGTGGAACGCCACCAAAGGCCATCGCTTGGCTCCGTGGCGAAGTCCCTATCTGCTTTGGCGAATGGAGACCTACTGCGGGGTCAAAATGACGCAGATTGGGTTTCTGGAATTCTGGGAATTTCTCTGGCGGGAGCGGACTAATCTTTGGCGCTTCCTCAAGTGGACTGGCGAGATGGACCGCTATGCCCATCCCAAGCCGAAGAATTTATGAAGGAAACTGATTAAGCGCTCTTGCCGGCAGCAGCAGCTCCGCCAAGAATGATGCTGACTTCAGAACCCTTGCCTACACCCGTAAGTTGCGCGGCCGCTGCGCGATTGGCCGCAATTTCTAAAAAGCCCATGCTGCCCAGAATAGCAATGACTTCTCCGGGAGCGCCCTCGGCGTAGGCGTTGCGAATCTCCGTGATTTCTTTGCTGCCCACGACAATCTTGAACCCCTTTGCGCCGGCTCCGAAGAGCATGGGAGCATCCTGCGGCGTGATGTTGGTGATGAGATTGCCGAAGCGATCGACTTTTAGCACGACAGCGCGCAAACGATTTGCTTCAACAGCCTTTGGCTTGGGCGCCGAGAAGCGAACGTATTCTTCCACTTCGTCGCCGAACTTGAGCGCGTCGACTTCTTTCGCAAGATATGCGGCTACCGGCGCGAAAATATCCCGCGCATGGAATGTGTTGCTGACCGGTTGCAGAAAATAGTGCTCGGAAGTGATATGCCGCACATGCATACGGCTTTCGCGGGCGTAAACAAGGGAGAACACGCCATTGTCCGGCCCCACAAAGTGATACTTATCACTGGAAGCTATGATCGGACGCCGCGCCGTGCCCACGCCGGGATCGACCACTACAACGTGCACCGTGCGGGTGGGAAAGTAGGAATAAGCTTGCGAAATGGTGAGAGCGCCATCGAGCACGTCGTAAGCCTGCACCGAATGGCAGATGTCGACAATCTGGGCCTCGGGCAGAATGTCGAGAATGACGCCCTTCATGACCCCTACAAAATGGTCGTTGGTGCCGAAGTCGGTAGTTAGCGTGATGATCGGACGATGCGCCAATATTTCCTCGCGGGGAGACGGAGTACTCCCGAAATCCCGAAAGTAATTGGTCGCAAAGGCGGAGTCAAGGCACGGAGGTAATAAAGGCCGGATAAGGGGTTAGCCATCAGTGCAGATCAGATAGACGGAGGGAGACTTCCTTTTGTTAACAAACCCTGCCCCCTTAGTCCTGCCCGCTTACTCGATGTGAATATCGCCTGATCCAGTGCGTAGTGTTAGCAGCGGTCCGCCACCGCGAACCTTGCCCACGATATTTTTATGCGTTTCATTTACCCGGCCCTGCACGGTCATTGTGATGGGCGCGTCTACGTCGAGCGTGCCTGAACTGGTGGAAATATTTGCATCGAAGGCTGCATCGGATGGCAGGTGGACGTGTACATTGCCCGATCCGGTGCGAACCTCCCATGATCCCGTTTGCGTGCCATCAGCGGTGATGTCACCGCTGCCGGCTTCGGCATGAAACGCGCCATGAATGCCGCGAGCCGTAATGTTGCCCGACCCGGTATGGAGATCCACATCTCCCGATCCAGTTTCTTCCAGTTCCATATCGCCGCTGCCGGTGCCGCCACGCACTGGACCGGAGATTTCGTGGGCCCGTACATCGCCCGAGCCGGTTTGCAAACGAACTTCTCCCGTCAAATGCGAGAGTTTCACATCTCCTGATCCGCTCTGCACGTCGACATTGCCGCGCATTCCTTCGATGGTCTGATCGCCGGAGCCGCTGTGGCTGTGGATGGTTGTGTCTTCGGGAACGGTAATTTCGTAATCTACCGAAATGTCGCGGGCGCTGACGTAGTCAATGCGGATGTTATTTCCATCCTGCCGAAGCGGAGGATTCTGCTCGATATCGCTTACGTCGGTATGGCGGTTGCCGAACAGCCAGTGATCGCCAACATAAATCTTGCCGCGAATCGAAACCGTACCCGCCGTACCTGTGCGGACCGTGATGTCACCGGAGCGAGTCTGCACCGCCAGATCGACTGGCCCCGTGACCTGATAAGTTTTTTCAAATGTGCCTTGAGGCGTAGAGGCGAAAGCTGCGCTAGTGGCCAGCAAGAGCGTTCCGATAACCAGAAGCGAAATTCGAGATGGACGCAAAAGAGTACTGGTGCACGTTCGTTGGCGATTCATGTCCAAATTCCTCCACGGGTAACAAAATTGAAACCACAAAAGCCGAAGCGTTCTACTGCAGCACAACCTGATCGCCCTCTTTTAGCCCGCTGAGGACTTCGGTCTTCGCGCCGTTCGAGATGCCGATGTTAACGGCAACCTTATCCTTGCCGTCTTTTCCTTTAGGATCGGGAATCTCTACCGAGGCTTTTTTGTCCTTGTCGTAGAGAATCGCGCCTTCGGGAATTTGCAGCACGTTTTTGTGCTCTTCCAGAATGATCTCGGCGTTGGCAGTCATCTCTGCCTTCAACTCGCCACCTGGATTTTGAATGGAAACCCGCACCTCGAACGTGGTCACGTTATCTTTTTCCACGCCCATGGGAGAGATTTTGGTCACCTTGCCGTTGAAGGTTTTATCTTTGAACGATTCAACCTTGATCCGTGCCGGTTGGCCGAGGTAGACCTTGCCGATGTCGCTCTCATCTACTTTGCCCTTCACGTAAACTTCGCTGGTATCGCCGAGCGTCATAACCAGCGTGGCCGACGATCCCAATACGAGAATCGAGCTCACCGCGTCGCCCATTTCTACGTCGCGCGAAAGCACGATGCCATCTATAGGAGAAACTATGTCGGTATAGCTGAGCTGTTCTTCCAACTGCGTCAGGTTGGCTTGATCCTGCGCCACCTGTGCCTTCGATTGCGCAATCTTTGCCTTCAGCACAGTCACCTGCGCTTTAGAGACGTTCTGCTTATTCAGCGACATTTCATAATTTTTCTCTGCATCGTCCAGCGCCGAGGCCGAAACCACGCCATCCTTCGCCATACCTTCGGCGCGGTCATAGGCGCGTTTCAGCAGCGGAACGTCTGGACCTTCCGCGTCCACTTTGGCGCGTTCGAAGTCTGCTTGTGAGCTGGTTAAGTTGGCCTCTGCCGCGTCTAAAGCCGCACGCGACTGCGCCACCTGCGCCTCAATCTCGACTTTGTCGAGCTGCGCCAGCAACTGGCCTTTTTTCACGTTGTCGCCGTAATCCACCAGCAGCTTTTTCACGATGCCGCTGGCCTTCGACTTTACTTCCACCTTGGTGATGGGCGTAACTTTGCCTGTCGCCACCACGCTTTTCGCCAGGTCGCCTTTTTCCACCTTCGCCAGCTTGGTGGGATCGATCTTGGTACCGCCGCGCGTAGCCGCGAACACGCCGCCGGCAATCAGAAGTACAATTACAACCGCGACGACAATCCAGATAATTCTGCGCCGCTTCTTCTTATTTCCATTACCGTTCACGATCGCCTCCTGATATGCCTCGGGAAATCAAGCCATTCCGGCTCACTTCTCGATACGCAACAACTATTGTTTTTGTTCCCGTGGTTTACGAACCCGATTCCTAGAAGAGATTCTTGCGCGAATATCAGAATCTATAGGACTTGTTAACTAAGCCTAGCTATGCATTTAGACGCGCTATGCAATAAATGGTAGCTCGCCGATGGATTTTTATTTGGAGCTTCGGGAAATACTGGCTTGAGCATTGAACACTGACAACTGCCTTTAGAATGCTAGAATTACCCATCAGAATTACTCATAAATGATCGCCTTCGTGCTGCTCCGCGTATTGTTGATCCTTCTCCTGGTGGCGGCGAATGCGTTTTTTGCGGCTGCCGAGTTTTCGCTGGTCAGTATTCGCGACACCCGCATTCAGCAGCTCATTGAGTCTGGCCGCACCGGCGCCCGCATCGTCTCTCGGCTGCACCAGCATCTCGATGAAGTCGTCAACGGCGTGCAACTGGGCATCACCATGGTCAGCCTCACCCTGGGTTGGATCGGTGAACCCATGGTCGCGCAGCTGGTGGGATCGCTTCAGTTCGTCCAGAAAATTCCTCATGCTGCGGTCTATGCCCACGGCATTGCGATTGTGATCGCCTTTAGTTTGATCACTTATTTGCACGTTCTTTTGGGGGAGCTTGTTCCCAAGACTCTGGCCTTGCAACGCGCCGAGCAAATTGCCCTTGCCGTAGCCGCGCCCATGGAAGCGTTCCTTACCCTCACCCGGCCGATACTTTTCTTCATGCGCCAATCGGGCAGTTTGGTGCTACGGCTCTTTGGAGCGCGTGAAACCCGCCGGGCCGGGGCCATCCATTCGCCAGACGAACTGAAGCTGATCGTCACCGCCAGCCGGCAGGTGGGCCAGATTCCCGAATCGCAGGAAGAGATGATCCACGCCGCCATTGAACTCGATAACATTACTGTCCGCGAGGTGATGGTGGCGCGGCCGGATATTTTTTCGTTACCGTCAGACCTTATTCTGGAAGAGGCATTAAACCGCGTGGTGGAAGGCCAACATTCACGCGTTCCCGTCTATGATCCGCAGCGCGGTCCCGAACACATTGTTGGCGTTCTTTATTACAAGGAACTCGTGCGCTGGGTGCAGCTCAGGTTGCTGAATCTCGGCCAGCCTTTGGCGACGCGTATTGCCCGGGTGCAGATCGGCCATATCATGCACGATGTACTCGTGGTTCCGGAGACCAAGGTTTTGTCGGAACTGCTGGATGAATTTAAGCAACGGCGGCGGCATCTTGCGGTTGTCGTGGATGAATTCGGCTCTACTGCCGGCGTGATTACGGTTGAGGATATTCTTGAGCAACTTGTCGGCGACATTGAGGACGAGTTCGACGTTTCCGTGCCTGAACCGGCGCTCGCCGATGAATCCATGCTAGTGCTCGAAGGCTCGGTGAACATTCGCGACCTCGAAACCCAGCACGGATTGCTCCTACCGCGCGATGCCGGTTTTGAAACGCTTGCCGGATTCGTTCTCGCACGGCTGCAACGGATTCCATATCTTGGCGAGGCGTTTGAATACGAGGGATACCGCTACACAGTGGAAGAGATGGAAGGGCATCGCATTGCGAAAGTGAAGATTGAAAAGGTGGAGAGCGCCGAGAGTGAGGCGGAATCGGCGAAGCAGGCGGGAGGTTAACAACGAAAGCTGAATGCCGAAAGCTCTTCTCCAACGCGTCCTCTACACCCTCCCGGTAATCTGGCTGGTTGTAAGCCTCGTATTTCTGCTAATCCATTTAGTCCCCGGCGATCCCATCCAGCAAATGCTAGGCGAAGGCGCGCCGCCCGCCGACATCGCTGCGACTCGCCACGCCTACGGCCTCGACGCGCCGCTCGGCGAGCAATACTTCCACTACTGGAAAGGCGTTTTTCACGGCGACCTCGGTCCTTCGTTCCGCTACAACCAAAGCGTGACCCACTTACTCGGCCAGCGCTATCCATACACACTGCAACTCACGCTGGCGTCGTTGTTTGTGGCAATCATTCTGTCAATCCCCGCCGGCGTGCGCTCCGCGCAGCGCCGCAATTGTTGGGACGACCGTTTGCTCTCGGTCGTCAGCCTTTTCGGCCTGTCGTTTCCTAATTTTGCGCTGGGGCCGATTCTGATTCTTCTTTTTGCCATCAAGCTGGGATGGCTACCCGTCTCCGGCGCTGGCTCGTTTGCCAATCTCATTCTGCCAGCGATCACCATGGGCGGGGCGCTCGCCGCCATCCTGACTCGCATGGTACGTACTTCGATGCTCGAAGAGCTGAGCCAGGACTACGTCCGCACCGCCCGCGCCAAAGGCCTGCTCGAGCACACCGTCGTCTACCGCCACGCCCTGCGAAACGCCATGATTCCCATCATCACGGTTTTGGGATTGCAGTTCGGCGCGCTGCTGGCAGGCGCAATCGTCACGGAGACGATTTTTTCCTGGCCCGGCATCGGACGGCTGACCATCCAGGCGATTTCGAACCGCGACTACTATCTGGTGCAAGGATGCATCCTCGCGATTGGATTGACTTATGTCGCGGTGAATTTTCTGACGGATGTGCTGTATTCGGTGGCAAATCCGAGGATCAGGCAGTAGGTGAACGGAAGATTCGCAACGCGTCATCCACGATTTCAGACGTGTTCCCGAAATTTTAAGTTCGGCACGGCAAGGCGAAATTCGGACGGTCTACTTTTTCGTCTTGGCGGGACTGTCAGTTTCAGGCCGTCGGCGAATCCGCCGATGTAGCTCGCGAACAGGACACATGACATACTCGTGAAGCTTTCGAGAATGGCTTTCGGTTCGGTCGGTATGTGAGCTTTGTCTTCGTATATCCCCGCTAGATTGTGTCAGCTTGGCGGCGCTGGAGCGCACGGGGCTCAGGATGACAATCAAGGCTACCCTCATCAGACTTCTTCCGCGGATTTGACAAACACGTTATATACGTGGTACACGTAAAATACGTGATATCGACGTATGGCTAAGCAGAATATTACAGTTAGCTTACCTCAACAAACGATTCGCAAAGCCAAAATCCTGGCAGCGCGGCGCGGTTCTTCGATCAGCGGTTTGCTGGCCGAACAAATTGAGATTCTCATCGGAGAGGAAGAAGCCTACGAGCGCGCCCACCGCCAGGCCGTGACATTGCTCGATCAAGGCTTCCATTTGGGTGGCGTGATCCGCTCCAGCCGGGACGAGTGGCATGAGCGGTAAGACATTCGTAGACACCAATGTCTTGATCTACGGCCACGACGTGGATGCCAAGGGCAAACATGAGGTGGCTAAGAGCGTTCTGCGAGAACTTTGGAGCCAGCGCACTGGAGTTCTTAGCATGCAAGTACTGCAAGAATTTTATGTGAATATTACGCGCAAGATCACTACGCCGCTTCCCAAGGATGTAGCGCGGTTGGTAGTAAACAGCTACTCAATCTGGTGCACAGAAACCACGCCCGCTGAAATTGCAGCTGCATTCCGCATCGAAGATGAATCGCGGATCGGATTTTGGGATGCGCTGATTGTCGCTTCCGCTGTAAAAGCGGGAACTGTTCGGATTCTTTCTGAGGATATGAATGCCCAACAGATGATCGCCGGAATCCGCGTGGAGAATCCCTTCGTAATTTTGCCTTGAGATTCTGTCTTTGCCGAGAAAGGGTGCACCGGCCTAAGATTGGCACGTCACGGCCAAATTCATGTCCACCACTGCCATCACATTCCGCCGCCGGGTTGCCGGAAATGCCCGCCACAATCCACTGGCAGCGATAGGCGTGGTGTTGGTTATCGTCTTCGTGATCTGCGCTTTGTTCGCGCCTTGGATCGCGCCGCAAGATCCGGCTGCGATCAATCTGCCCGCACGGCTCGATACTCCATCCCACGCGCATTGGTTCGGTACTGACGAACTTGGGCGCGACATTTTTTCCCGCATCATTTATGGGGCGCGGATATCGATGCTGGTGGGAAGCAGTGTCGTTCTCTTCTCGCTTGCGCTCGGCCTGATTATTGGCTCCGTTGCCGGCTACTACGGTGGAGCTATCGACCGCTTCGTCAACGTCGTTCTGATGAACGCGTTCCTGTCGTTCCCCGGAATTCTCCTTGCGATTGCTTTCGTCGCCTTTCGCGGGCCCGGCATCTTCAATCTTGTTCTTGCGCTCTCACTTGGCGGGTGGGTCGGCTACGCTCGGCTGGTTCGTGGGCAAGTACTGGCGGCGCGAGAGCGTGAGTTCGTGGAAGCGGCGCGTGCCCTTGGAGCGAGCGATCTGCGCATCATCGCCCGCCACATTCTGCCGAATATCATTCAGCCGGTAATCGTGCAGGCGGCGATCGGAATGGCAGGAGCGATTCTTGCTGAAGCTACTATGAGCTTCCTCGGGCTGGGTGTACCTCCTCCAACCGCAAGCTGGGGAACCATGCTGAATGACGGCCGCGCGCATCTGTTCGATGCTCCGCACCTTGTGCTGTTTCCGGCGCTCGCCGTGATGCTGGCCGTGCTTTCGTTTAACTTTATCGGTGACGCGCTGCGCGATTATCTCGATCCCCGCTCGCGTATTGAAGCCGGCCTTTAATCGCTAGGCTGCCACGCTTTCGATCCGCTGTTCCGCGTGGATTTTTGCCTGAGCGTCACGGTAGCGTAGGAGTGGCTGTTCAATCAGGTAATAGGAGAGGCAGGCCATTCCTATCGCGCCGAATATACCGAAGCGTAAAGGAGAAGCGGGGTTCATAAAGGGCTGCTGCCATAAATAAAGGCTATAACTGATTTGACCGACCCAGACCACGGGGGCGATATTCAGAATCCGGTATGGATTTTGCACCACATGAACCAGAATTCCGGCGAGGGAGAAAGTCAATATCGGATTCAGAACGAACAGCAACAGCAGGGTTCGCCGGGCCGTGTCGGCGTCATAAAAAGGGATGGCGAGTGCGGCCAGAATAAATAAAATAAACGCAGGCTTTCGAATTGCCGGCCAGCGTGCTGCAAACGTGGCCAGCAGGCAGCCCACGGCCAGGTTATCCGCGACTGTTGGCAGCGTGCCAACCCCTACTTTGTCGAACCATTTGAAGTAGTGCAGGGCAGCCGTGTACACCGGACTGAAGGCCACGACACCAATAAGAATTGCGACGCGGTGGCGATACCACTTCTTCAGCACAGTGGGCCAGAGGAAATAAAACTGCTCCTCGACGCTGAGCGACCACAAATGCCCGATCACCCAGGGCCGCGGAAAATAGTTGACGATGTACAGCAAGGCGATGGCCATGTCGAACCAGCGCAGAGTGCGCCAGTAGACGGCAAAAATGATCATCATGAAGAAGAGCGCGGCGGGGAAAATTCTGTAAGCGCGCCGCACATAAAATTTCCGCAAACTGATGGCAGAAGTCCGGTCGTGCTCCTTTAACAGGATGGTGGTGATGAGGTAGCCGGAAATAACGAAAAACATCCGCACGCCCAGGTTGGCAAATAGCCGGATAAACGCAGGCGCGTAACCTTCATTGGCAAAATGCGCGGTAATTACTAACAGGATGGAAATGGCGCGCAGTCCATCCAGGGAAGGAATCCGTTTCACCGGGGTACAGTAGCATAACTGACGACGACTCAGCGTAGCTTCTCGCTCAAGCAGTTGGCCCAGGAAACGCGGCCATTAGGTCGACTCGATTGGCAGGCGGGACTCTTTTCCATTAAGAACCGATCACAAACCACACAAAATAGGGTAAATCGAGTCCTTGACTAACATTGCATATTGCAATATAAATATCTCGATCTGAAATATGAAACTGGGCGAGAAAATACGCTACCTGCGCGAGGTGGAAGGCTCGTTGCGCGGCCTCGGGCGACCCATGACGCAGCAGGAGATCGTGAAAGCGGTGAAACAGGAGCTGCGCAAGAGCATTAGCCAGTCGTACCTGTCGCAGATCGAAAGCGGGTCGCGCCCTCATATGACGCAATCGTCACGAGCGCTGCTGGCGAAGTTTTTCAAGGTGCATCCCGGGTTTTTGGTGGATGACCCGGAGGGTTATCACACCGAGCTGACTTCGGATTTGCGCACGACGGAGGGGCAGCTGGATGTGTGGCTGCTGCAAGGTTCGGAGCGTTTTGTCAGCGATCCGGAGGTGAGCGACGTGTTGATTAAAGCCGCGCGCGAAAAAGATACTCGGCGCTGCCTGCTGCTGTTGGGCGCGATTCTCGATACGCCGGGGCTGGCGGATCGTTTACTGGAGGCGCTGCGGCCGGAACTGGTGGCGAGCGGGAATCACCACTGGCAAAGGCACGGACGCATGGCGAATGCGGAAGGGAGGGGAATCCGATGACGAACACCATGACATGGGCGGATTTTTATTTGGTCTGTTTTGCGGTTGGCTTCTGCCTCAGCTTCTTTTCCTTTGTGTTTGGAGGTGCGCGGACAGGCCGCCTGCACTTGCCGCATTTTCATGGGCACGTTAGTGGCGTACATCTGCCATCGGTGAGGGTACCGGTGTCAAATGCTCCGGGCTTGAATCATGCTCCACAAACCCCAGCCGATCACGCGCCGGCACAGAGCGGCGGCGTTTCGCCGTTCAATTTCGTTACGCTTACGGCGTTCCTTGCCTGGTTTGGCGGTACCGGATATCTGCTTACGCGCTACTCCGGTGTCTGGGTGGGATTTGGCTTGCTTGCTTCCATTGCGAGCGGGTTGATCGGCGGAGGCGTCGTGTTTCTCTTTTTAAGCAGGGTACTGATCTCTGGGGACGAGAACATGGACCCGGCAAATTACGAAATGATGGGCGTGCTGGGGCGAGTATGCAGCTCTATTCGCGCGGGAGGCACTGGAGAAATTATTTACACGCAGATGGGAACGCGCCGTGTATGCGGTGCGCGCAGCGATGACGGCGGCGCCATCGCCAAAGGAACGGAAGTGGTGGTCACGCGTTACGAAAAGGGAATTGCTTACGTGCGATTGTGGAGCGAGATGTCGGGGGAGGAAGAAGATTCTTCGACGCAAGAGGTTTCGCATAAGGAGCAGCTATGAGCCGCACCTGGTACAAAATTTTGACCGCGCTCTTGTGGCTTGCGCCCACGGCAATTGGTTTGCGTTATTGGCAGGTGTGGGACCGGCTTTCTTTGCGTGTAGCCAGCCACTTTGATGCCGCAGGACACGCCAATGGCTGGATGACGCGCAATGTATCCCTGTATTACACCGTGGGCTTTATGGGGTGTCTGGCGGCGGTTTTTACCGTCGTGTTGTATGTAGTTCAGAAAAAATATGCGCTGGCAAAGCTTTCATGGGCATTACTTGTGTTTCTCAACGTGGAAATCTGGACTGTGGCGTACGCAATGAATTCGATTCTGGACTTCAATCTTTCTGGTACGCCGATAACGATCGCGCCGCTGCCAATCGTAACCGGTGTAGGCACGCTCATGATTGTGATCGTAGCTTTGGGAGAGAAACGTGGCACCGCGCTCGCCAGCACGGAAGTTTTGGCGGAAGAAGTTCATTCGGGAAAAGCCTGGGGCGCGATTTTTATCGCTCCCTTGGTAGTTCTGGGGGCGATCTCGCTGCTGATTCCGAACGCAGTTGCGCGGCTGACCGTGGGCGTGGTTGGAGTGATCATGATTGCAGCGTTCGCGATGGCTTGGGATGGATTTCATTATTACTTCACCCGGCACGGAGTGGAGATTCGCACGCTGGGTTTCCGGCTTAAGTCGATCCCGCTTTTGCAGATCAAGAACTACGAGATTCAAAGCTGGAGCCCGATTCGCGGCTATGGAATTCGCGGCGTGGGTAATCACAAGGCTTATGTGTGGGGAAAGAGTGGAGTCCGGGTGGAGATGTATGACGGGGAAGTTTTTCTGGGGCACAACGATCCGCAGCGGATTGTGCACGACTTGAATGTGATCAAGCAATATCAACGTTCATAACAAAAAGTTTGGGAGGAGGCGTTTATGTTCGAGATGTCACGCATGGTTGAAATCTGGATTTTTGCCGGGCTGGGAGTGATGGTCCTTCTATTCCTGATGAGCGGAATGGCCAGGCTGTATCGCAAAGCAGGGCCGCACGAGGCACTCATCGTGTATGGCCTAGGTGGAACGCGTGTGGTGCAGGGGCACGGTACGCTGATACTGCCCATGGTGCAGGTCTGCCGCGATTTATCGTTGGAACTGATGTCGTTCGATGTGGCGCCGCAGCAGGATCTTTACACCAAACAAGGCGTCGCAGTGACGGTGGAGGCTGTGGCGCAGATCAAGGTGAAGTCGGACCGCGAATCTGTGCTCACTGCGGCCGAGCAATTCCTCACCAAAACCGATCAGGAGCGCGAAGGCCTGATCCGGCTGGTGATGGAAGGCCATCTACGCGGCATCATCGGGCAACTTACAGTGGAAGAGATCGTGAAGCAGCCGGAGATGGTTTCGGACCGCATGCGCTCGACTTGCGCCGAAGACATGAACAAGATGGGGCTCGAGGTGATTTCGTTCACTATTAAAGAAGTTCGTGACAAAAACGAGTACATCACCAACATGGGCAAGCCGGATGTAGCACGCATCAAGCGCGACGCCGATGTTGCCACCGCGGAAGCCGACCGCGATACAGCGATCAAGCGTGCGCTGGCGCAGCGGGAATCGGCTGTGGCCAAAGCGCAGGCCGATCAGGAGCGTGTGCTGGCAGAAACGCTGTCATTAGCCAAGCAAGCGGAATCGCAACGGGACCTGGAAGTGAAGAGAGCACAATTTCTGGAAGTCACGAAACGCCAGCAGGCGCAGGCCGATAAAGCGTATGACATCCAGACCAACATCATGCAGCAACAGGTGATTGCCGAGCAGGTGAAGGTGCAGCAGATTGAGAAAGAGCAGCAAGTGAAGGTGCAGGAAGCGGAAATCAACCGGCGTGAAAAAGAGTTGATTGCGACCGTATTGAAGCAGGCGGAAATCGAGCGTCAACGGATTGAGACTTTGGCCGCGGCTGAAAAGCAGCGGTTGATTGCGGAAGCCGAAGGTCATGCTTCGTCGATTCGCGCGCAGGGTGAGGCCGAAGCTGAGATCATTTTCAAGAAAGGCGAATCGGAAGCCAAGGCTATGAACGTGAAAGCCGCGGCTTATCAGGAGTACAACCAGGCGGCGGTGATCGACCGGTTGTTTACCGCGATGCCGGAGGTGGTGAGAGCGCTGGCTAGTCCGCTGGCGAACGTGGATAAGATCACCATCGTCTCGACCGGGAACGGCGATGCGTCGGGGATGAATAAAATTACCGGCGATATCGCCAAGATGGCGGCGCAGGTGCCGGCACTGTTCGAAACGCTATCGGGCATGCCGCTGGCAGAGTTGCTCGGTAAAGTACGGCAGATTGGAGACAATCCGCCGAAGCCACCGATGGTTGAAGCGACGAAGTGATGCAGCTTGTGCGGGACGGGCGAGACGCCCGTCCCCACACCAAGCAAAGCACGAGCGAGCAGAGCATATGGCTAACAAATCGAAGTACACCGGACTGGGCATCGCATTAGGAGCGGCGTTGGGCGCGGTTGCCGGAGTTTTAGCAGGGCATATCGCAATCTGGCTGGGCATTGGAATTGCGATTGGAATGGCGCTCGGGGCGTCGTTGCGCTATTCAGAGCAACGATGTCCGGAGTGCGCGATGGTCCATCGAAAACATGAAGCGAGACGCGGGCTGGAGGGCTAGTAGTTGAATTTTGAAATGGTAGAGCGCCTTGCGGAGCTGGCGGAGATGTTAAGAGGCTAGGGATCCTTCGACTCCGCAGCCACTTCGCTTTCGCGAAATGGCTGCTCCGCTCAGGATGACAAGTTGTAAAAATTTTCTAGAAGTTGATAGTTGATAAAGGAGTTCATTATGGCATTACTGGAGCGGGTTTCCACATTGGTTCGGGCCAACCTCAACGATTTGATCGATCGGGCTGAAGAACCGGAAAAGATGATTAAACAGGTGATTCTCGATATGCAGAATCAACTGCTGCAAGTGAAGACGCAGGTGGCGATCGCCATTGCCGATCAGCATCTGCTGGAGAGAAAGAAAAAAGAGAACGAAGACAAAGTAGCGGAGTGGATGCGCAAAGCCGAGTTGTCGGTGGATAAGAAACAGGACGATCTGGCTCGCGCATCGCTGCAACGCGTGGAAAGCTATCGGGAACTTTGTGAGAATTTCTCGCAGCAGGTGAGCGATCAGAAAGCGCAGGTGGAGAATTTGAAATCCGCCCTGCGCCAGTTGGAGCAGAAGTTGACCGAGGCGCAGGCCAAAGCTGAATTACTAATTGCGCGACATCGCCGGGCGCGGGCTGTGGGTAAGGCCAGCGACGCTCGATTGGCTATGGGCGATGGCTCAAAGGCAGCGGCGTTTGATCGCATGAAGCGCAAAGTAGTCCATTCGGAAGCGATGAGCGCAGCTAAATCTGAAATTGCCGGAGACAACATGGAAGACCGGCTGGCGGCGCTGGAGAAGGAAGACCGGATTGAGCAGTTGCTGGCGGAGTTGAAGGGGAAGCGGGGAGCGTAAGAGATATTTGGTTTCTGAGTATATTGGTGAGGATCGGAGATTTATGACTCGACGTAGGATCGGAATTTTTGTTCCGGTGGGGTTGTTCGCTCTGGCGACAGGCACTCTCTTGCGGCTGTATACACATGCGAACTATACGGAGTTCGCCGCCGGTTTCTTAATAGGAATATCTCTGGTTCTGATTATTGCTGGATTTGTACGGCTGAAGCGCAAGCGGATTCCGGCGGGCTGACGATTGTACGGGGAGAACGCCTTGAAACTTCCGTGCAACTGTGCCAGTGCGCAGGGGTCCTTCGACTTCGCAGCCACTTCGCTTTCGCGAAATGGTTGCTCCGCTCAGGATGACAAGTGCTGTCTCTATCTTGCTTTGTAGATTTCTGTCAGCAAATCTGGCTTTGATTCGTCGCGCACCAGGTGCGGATAGCGCTCGCCGCCGTGGTAGTCGATTTTGTAGGTTTTGTAGTAGTCGGTGTTTTCGACCAACAGTTCAAGTGGGCTTGAGCCGCCCTTGCCCGCTTTTAACGCATCGCGCAGAACTTCCGGCGAGTATTGGCGGCCGTTGACGGCGATCAGTTTCATGCCCGGGCCGATTCCAGCCACCGCTGCTGGCATTTCCTCAATCGTGTCCGAGATGGTGCCATCTTCACGCAGTTCCAGACCGATGGAATATGCGCCATCGACTACGTGCGCGTCGCTCTCCATTCCGCGCTCCATTTCGGATTGGGTTTCGTCGTAAACCAGCTTCCATCCGCTGCCTTCGACTCCACCTAGAGGCGCGCCGGGGCCGTGAGTGGTTAGGCGCTCGGTCCAGAAGCCGCGCCAATCGTAGGGTACAACCTGGTTCAATGCGGAAACCACGTCGTCGAACGTGTAGGTCTTTACCATCGGTCCTGTATTCGGAGCGCCGTGGAAGAGATGGCAGAAGTCGTCGATGCTTTTCGCACCTTTACTCTGCTGGCGGATGATGACGTCAACCCACAGCCAGTTCAGCGTGTCCTCCTCGTAGAAATCGACGCCGCGTCGCCAGGATTCCCAGGCATGGGGAGAGAAATAAAGTTCGGGAGCGGCATCAGCGGTATCTTGCAGGTTGCGCCACGCGCGTCCGGGAGTGTGATCGAGGGCGGCAGCGGTTAATGCGAGGTCGTCGCGTGCCTGATCGGTAGTGAGCAATCCGCTGCGTGCAGTCAGCACGGTTCCCAGATAGTTCGTCAATCCTTCGTAGACCCACAGCAAATCGTCCTGCATCGGCTGCTGATAGTCGGGCGTGGTGAGATCCGCGGGGCGGCGGTATTTTCCATTCCACGAATGCACGTACTCATGGGGAAGCAGGCTGGCTGAGGCTTTGCGAGCGGTCTCGTCTACAAGTCCACGTTCGTCGATACGGCTGTCGTCGGACTCATGGTGCTCCAATCCGAAGTGGGCCACGTGATCGCTTAGGCTGAGAAGAAAATGATAGTCGCGATAGTGGTGCGCGCCGAAAAGCTTGTTAGTTTGCTCGACCAGATTTTTGTAGTGATCCCAGACTTCCTGCGGAGCCTCGAGAGCCGCGGCGCTGTCGGCGGCGATGTCCATCTCGGTGGGCGGATTGTCAGACAGCTTGACGACTTTGAGAAATTCTCCGGCAATCACGGGCGAATCCACCAGCGTGTAGAGCGGAGCGGGTTGGAATTTAATCTCCGTTCCGTTGTCGTTCGAGGTAGATGCAATGGGCAGCGGGGTGCCAAATTTCCAGCCCGCGGGAATTTTCAAAGTGGCTACATAGGTAATTTCATCCGCCGCCCAGCCTTTGGGATAGAGCAGCACCTGATTCCAGCTGATCAATGTCATTTTGTCGGTGGCGGAAGAACCGGCGGAAAAGCCGCCTTCAAAGGTCGCGGGCGAAAGGAAATCCAATTCGGCGTTTACTTCGGTCTCGTCCTGCGGAACTTCAACGTGGATGGTGAATCCATCGAGCAGATCGCGGCGCCATTTCAGCATTTTGCCGCTGGCGCTGAACTTTAATCCGGCGAGATCGACGACCGGGCCATCGGGCGCATGTTCTCCGGGAATCCACTTCGGGTAATAGAGCGTGAGGTCACCAGCGCTGGCTGGAATCTTTAATTTAGCGTGGAAGATTTTGCGGGGCGCTGAACTGGCATCTACAAAAATGGTGACGGTTGGTTGCGTGGCTGACCAGCCGAATACAGAAGATGAAAGCAGCAGGCAAATTCCTCCCAAGATTCTTAAGAGTTTCATGGATAAGCCCCCTATGATTTTCGATGAACCGAATCCACGCCGTGCGCGGGAACGTTCGATTCTAGCAGCGTAAGGGTTGTTGGTACAGGAAGCCTCGTTGCTGGGACGAGATTGTTATGTTTTTTGAGTTCAGCCATGGTACGGGGAGCTTCGGAAGGCAAACCAACCGCGGCACTTCTGCCTGTTACCTTCGTGACCTTACCTGCGGTTACGAGACCCGACTAATGTGAGACGAGAGGTTCGCTGCGCCATTTTGCGGACCCTGCACAAATTGTCGCAGCGGTAAAAACTCGTACCAATAAAAACAGTTCAGCACGTCAACCTGTCTCCGGAGTGTCTTTGTGAAGCGCAAGGTCTTCTCAGTTTTCCTGTTTCTTTTTGTGGTCGTTCTCGGCGCGTGGTCCAGCAATAGTCAACCAGTTACGCCTGCCGATCTGATGGCGTGGCTTATCGGCGGCATGCCCGGTGGCAGGCTGGCCAGCATTGTGGAGGAGCATGGCCTGGTCGCAACTCCTAACAAGGAGCAGATTGCACAATTCGAGGAGGCTGGCGCCGATGAGAAATTAATCCACGCGCTGACCGGCTTGAAATTTTCGACTGCCAACTCCGAGCACGCTGAGATTCCAGAATATTTATTGCATGTGGCGGCGAATGCCAAAGCGCAGCGCTTCCACGAGGCCGAGCTTGAATTACGGTCGGCGGTCACTTCCAATCCCCGCAATGCTTCGCTGCACTTTGCTCTTGGGGGCATGTTCATGCACCAGGAGCTTTGGGATGATGCTTACGATGAAATCACTGCGTCAGCCGAACTCATGCCTGATTTCCCGGAGAATCACGGTAAGCTGGCTTACATTTTTTACCGGCTGGATGACGGTCCCAATGCCATTGCGGAAGCGCGCACCGCATTAAGCATGGATCCGCAGAATGCCGAGGCCTATCAATATCTCGGGCTTGCGCTTTATTCCAATGGTCAATACGGCGCTGCCATTCATGCTTTCGGTGAATCGCTCGTTCGTGACATAGCCAACCCCGACACTTATTACGACCTCGCGATCACGTTGCATGCCGAGGGAAATCAAATTGCCGCTATCAATGCTTATCGCCAGGCCCTCCAGTTGAAAGCGAACTTCTGGGAGGCACACTCCAATCTGGCCGTAATCCTGCACGAACAGAAAAAACTGGATGAGGCGATTGCGGAATATAAGGAGGCTAAAAGGCTGGCACCGGAAGATGCCTCGGTACGCAATAACCTGGGTAATACTTATTGCGATAAGGGCGACTTTGGTGCGGCCCTCGAGGAGATGCGCGAGCTTTACAAGCAGCATCCCGAATGGGAGCAGGGCCATGGATGCCTGGCTCGCGCCTATATGTCGAAGAAAAACTACGCCGAGGCCATTCCTGAGATGCAACTGGCAATCCGGCAGAATCCCACCAGCTCTTCCGAGCATCGCGTGTTGGGTGAAGCCCTCGTTCTCAGCGACAAGCTGGAAGAAGGTGTGGGGGAGTTGCGTTTAGCGATTACGCTCAATCCTAATTCGGATGAGGCCCACCGTTTTCTCGGTACGGCATTGTTCCAACTCCAACAAACTGCGGCCGCAGAAAAAGAGTTCCGCGAGGCGCTTCGCCTGAACGCTTCCTCAGACAACCATTATTCGCTGGCAGCGTGCCTGATGACGATGGATCGCTATGAGGAAGCTTTATCGGAACTCGACGCTGCTGCGCGCCTCGATCCCGAGCGTACACTCTATCGCGCCCGCCGCGAAGAGCTCGTCAAGCTGATGAAGGAAACGAACTCGCGGTGACCACTGGACAATATTGGGAACTGTACCGCAGATGGTGTACTCCCGGCAGTTTCGGCCTGGCACCGGCTTGCTTACACTTTGAAGGAGGCGTGCTAGGGCCTTTGGCCTAACACCCTAACAAAGAGCATTTGGAGAAGTACCCCATGGATGTGACGCGAACCGCACGGGCAGCAGCGGCTGCGCAGCCAGCTCCGGTGATTCAACAGCCGGAAACTGACATGCGAAACGACCTTCGGCGCCTTGACCGGATCGTCAACTCGGCTCCTGGCATACAGCGCAAGTCCACGGGCTACGGCTTGCCTTGTGTTAGGTGCCATCTCTACTATCCCGCGGATCTCGACGCGTGCCCTACTTGTAGCAGCAAGGAAAGAGTCGCTCCCAACGTTACTTTCGTCGCTCCTAAACCGCAGGCGGCTACCGAATCCGTGCCAGAAACTGCTGTTGTGGAACAGGAGCGAGAAGCCTTCCTGAAAGAATTCAAATCGCAGTTGTTTGCGGCACACGCCGAGGTGGCGAATTCTCCGGTTGTTTGTACCCTGGGAGAGCACAGTGCGCAAGCGCCTGAGCCGGCGTCCATCTGCAAGCCTTGTTACGAGCGTCTGCAAGAGCGTGTGGATGTATGCGAGGCTGCGCTGCACCTCGATCTGAAAGAAGCGGCCCAGATTGTTTATGACGCCGTATGGGCAGATCCATCCGACCCAAGCAAAACTTACACCAATGCGGCCAGCGCTCTGCTTACTGAATTACGAAAGCGTGCCGGAATTTCGAGCATGATCGGACCGTTCCAGCCACTGGGCAACTAGGTGGGGATTGAAATTTTCTAATCTTGGGAAATCGGCTCTACCTGATTTGGCTTACTCGGGCTTTACAGATACCCATTTCCTTCCGGCATAGAGCTTGTAGCTCACGCCCTCTTCCACCAATTTCAACGGAACCGGCCGCTTCAAGGAAGCATCCGTCTGATAGGGAATGCTGAAGACATCTTCATTGGCCACATTCATCACCACAAATTTATCTGCCGCGAAGCCGAAGCCATACTGGCCCGGAGGCAATTCCGAGCCGGCGATATTCAACTTTGATTCGTTGATGAGCAGGCCCTGATACTTCTCCTGTACCCCGGTGGAATATCCGGAAGCATCGACCAGCGAGAAAAGCGTCATCTTGCCATCGGCCATTTGAAATCCGCCGGAATTTCGTATCTGAGTCGGCGCCTTTTGTCCACGGAAGAAGAATTCGGTTGGGACTGCTTTTTTGAGTTCGTCAGTGCCCAAAAGGTGTTGTGACGCCGTTTGCGCCAGGCATGCTCCAAAAACAATTGCCACTATCAATCCAACTGAGGCGAAGCGCACGTTTTTCATTGTTTATCCTCGATACGGAGTGAGTCTGATCATACAAAACCCTTAGCGAATCTATTCGTTTTGGTAGCAAGGCGCAAACCAGCGAATTTGCTTTGCCCGCAAGATTCGGATAGTCCGTTACGTTGGTGCGGCTTACGCTGTTCTCATTATGACCAACGTACACATCGCTTCCGCTGCAATGACTGACGGTGCCATACTCGTGGAGGATGCAGTCAGCGCCATGCCCCATGCCAAGCCGGCAAACTCGAGCAACGTGCGCACAAGCCGCGATCGGCGAAATATTGATCCGATTGGCGACCAGCGCTGGGACGCTGTAGTTGCGCGCGATGCCGCGTACGACGGGAAATTTGTTTTTGCCGTTTCCACAACGGGCGTTTATTGTCGGCCATCGTGTGCGGCTCGTCGCCCGGGGCGTCAAAATGTAATGTTTTTCGCACGGCCTGACGATGCCGAGAAAGCCGGCTTCCGCGCCTGCCTGCGTTGCCGGCCACGATTGTTCAGCGGGCATCCGCAATCGGATTTTGCCAAGGACGTTTGCCGATACATCGAGCAGCATCTTGACGAACCGGTTACGCTGGATCGTTTGGGCAAGGAGTTTCGGCAAAGTCCGTTCCACTTGCAGCGCAAGTTTAAAGCCGCGCTGGGTATTACCCCGCGCGAATATGCCGATTCCTGCCGCATGCGGCTGCTCAAACGCAATCTCCAGGCTGGAGATAACGTTACGCGGGCCATGTATGACGCGGGTTACGGCTCCAGCAGCCGCCTCTATGAGAAGACAGCATCGCAACTGGGAATGACGCCCGACCACTATCGCCGTGGTGCGGTGGCTGCAACGATTCGATATGTAGTCTCCGACTCGCCGCTGGGGCGCATGTTGATTGCCGCCACGGATCGCGGCATTTGCGCCATTCAGTTTGGGCGATCCGATGGCGAATTGCTCGAGGGCCTCAAGCGTGAATTTCCCTTCGCCGTGCGCAAGGTCGACCAGAGCGGATTGCAAACCTGGGTCGAGGCATTGCTTTCGAAGATGACCGGCAAAGAGCTGAATGCCGCGCTTCCGTTGGACATTCGCGCAACGGCCTTCCAGCGGCGGGTCTGGACATACCTGCAATCTATTCCTTTTGGCGCGACACGATCATACGGTGAAGTCGCAAAGGCGATTGGCCAACCAACCGCGAGCCGCGCTGTGGCCAGAGCTTGCGCAACGAATCCAGTTGCCGTGGCGATTCCGTGCCATCGCGTAGTGCGCGAAGATGGCAACATCAGTGGCTATCGCTGGGGCGTGGGGCGCAAAAAAGCTCTACTGGAGATGGAGAGAGCGCGCGGATAGGGACGTTGAACTTCATCCCGTGGTTTTTCTACGACCAACGATGGCCCAATTTATCAGGGCTAGCGCGATCGTCCCAATCAGAATCAGCGATTGTCCAAAATCCACACGGGTTACCAGGATTACGCACAGGAAGACGCCCAGCACGGCGAAGAAATTTCCGGCGGGCAGACGGAACATCGCGCTTGCACCTTCCGGTTGCTTGCGTCGCAGAATAGGTAAAGCTGCGCAGCCTACCCCGTAATAGAGCAGCCGCGCCACGGCGGAGAGGGTTACGTTCCATTTGAAGTCGCCGATTAGCGCTAGCCCCCAGACCATGGCCGCGAAGACGAGGATCGAGACGTAGGGTGTGTGAAAGCGGCGATGCACCGCGGCGAAAAGCTTCGGAAAGTCTCCCTGCTCGGCGAGGGCGAAAGGGACGCGTGGCATGGCGAGGATTTTTGCGCTGAGATATCCGTAAAAAGAGATGAGCGCGCCAATGGCAACCAATGCCGCACCTATGGAACCAACAGCAATCCGTGCAACATCGGCGAGTGGGCGTGCGCTATGCGCCGCGTCGGGCAGGACTCCGACGACCACCCACTGGATGAGCGCGTAAATAACGGTACAGAGCAAGAGAGCGATGAACAGGGCAAAGGGTGCGTCGCGGCGGGGATTTTTCGCTTCGCTCATGGGAGCCAGCGCGGTCTCGAACCCGCCATAAGCGAAAACCAACAGGAGAACGGCTTTC
Source organism: Candidatus Aquilonibacter sp. (assembly GCA_035486715.1). Classification (GTDB taxonomy): domain Bacteria; phylum Acidobacteriota; class Terriglobia; order Terriglobales; family Acidobacteriaceae; genus Sulfotelmatobacter. The sequence goes on along the minus strand of DATHMV010000053.1, from coordinate 154,739 downwards.
AGCCATTGGTTACTGCTGGGTGAAATGGATGCGGTTGCCATGTGCCAATGGTGGTGCGCCAGCACGAACACGCCAAGAACGATAACCGCAAACAGAGGAATGAGCTTGGCTGCGGTGAATAGGTTGCTGACCTGCGCTCCTCCGCGAACGCCGCGAATATTAATGAAGCCCAGCAAGCCGACGAGCACAGTAAGGATGATGGCGCGAGGGATCGGATCTTTTGCGTGCGGCCAGAACTCACCCAGATAGATCACAAACAGGTTGGCATTGGCGGCGGGTGCGGCTACCTGGCCAAGCCAGAGCATCCATGCGGTTTGAATGCCCATCAGGCGCCCAAAGGCGACACGGGCGTAAAGATAAGGTCCGCCTGCCTGTTGAAAGCGCGAAGCGACCTCGGCGAAGCAGCCCATAATTACGCTCATTCCGGCGCCAGAGGCGACGACCGCCCAAATGCTCGATCTGCCGATCAACGCGGCGACGGTGGATGGCAGTCCGAAGACGCCGCTGCCAATGATGGAGTTCACGACAAGCGCAACCAGACTCCACCGTCCGATGGCGCGGATCAACTCGTGACGAGGGACGTCTGTAAGAGCAGATTCCATCGCGAGTTTGTATCACAAATGGGCGAGTTGTGACAGGGCCCGACTGAGGGCTTATAAGCTGGTGACTTTGGACAAATGAGAGCTGCACTGTTGGCTTGGAAAAAGAGTCGGGCGCATTGGCGTGCTGCGATAAGCGCGCCTTAGGAAGTCCGCTGTGATTCGCGTGAAAACTCAGGCCAGCAGCGGAGTTTGGGCTCATGAGCAACAAGAGGTTACTTCACAGACCAAAGTAATCGCCAGAATTACGAAAGCGCATGATCGTGGGACATCTACTCGCGGCACCCTGCCGATGAGATGTTCAAACAGCGCGATTGACGAACACAATGGCCACAGGAACTTCTCCACAAATGGATGATCTTCACATTCGCATGATGCGGGTTACCGAAGATCTGCGTGTGATTCAGCGCGAACTGAACTGCGCCGCCATGCAGGCGCCTAGCGATCCGGAGCTAATGGAAGCCATGAGCGCTCTGCCCGAAACCGAAGCCATTCAGGTATTGTGCAAGACACTCGACCAGATGCGCCATTTTCTCTGGTTCTACACGCAGGTGATGAGCAACGATCCAGAACTAGGCGATAAACTGCGCCAGTCAAATGCGTCCATCACTATCGAAGACCGCAAGCTGGATACGTCTTTTCTCGACAAGCTTACACGGGCCGACGAGGCCGTATTGTTACGCTATTTAGCGGACGCTAAAGAACGCAAACCGAACTAGCGTAATCTGTTAACTCCAGTAGCCGCGAACGAACGTCCTTTTCACTTCGCCGTCGGGACTCAATACCACAAGATTAGCTTTCGCACCGGGGATAAGCTGTCCATGCCCCGCCAGGCTGGCGGCGCGTACCGCATTCAGCGTTGCCGCGCGTACCGCATTTTGCAAGCTCCAACCGGCGAATTGGGTTATGTTCCGCACCGCGCGATCCATGGTGAGCACGCTGCCTGCGAGACTGCCGTTGCTCGTGCAACGTCCATCTTTTACTTCAACCTGTATGGGGCCGAGTTGGTAGGTGCCGTCGGGCATGCCGGTCGCTGCCATGGCATCGGTAATCAGCACAGAGCGATCGATCCCTTTTGAATGGAGGAAAAGCTTCACAACCTCCGGCGCAACGTGAATTCCGTCCGCGATAATGTCGGCGCTCAGATGCCCATTGGTTAGAGTCTCGCCGATGATGCCGGGTTCGCGATGGTCGAGCGGACGCATGGCGTTGAATGTGTGAGTCGCGTGGCGCGCGCCGGCCTGCACCGCGGCGCGTGCGACATTCATCTCGGCATCCGAGTGGCCGATGCTCACGCACACTTTTCGTCGTGCCGCTTCTGCGATCACCTCGAGCGCACCCGGCAGCTCAGGCGCGATTGTCATCATGCGCACATGCCCGCGCGCCGCCTGCCAAAAGCGATCAAAGATAGGCACGGTAGGCTCAAGCAAGTTCTCCGGCGGATGAACGCCGCGCCGTTTGTGGCTGAGAAACGGACCTTCCAGATGAATGCCGAGGGGTTGAGCCTGAGGGGTATTATCCTTGGGTGAGTTTCCCGCCGCCTCAATCCAATCTGCAATTCGTTCCAATGCTGCGCAAATTTGATCGAGCGGCGCCGCGACCGTAGTAGGGAAATAGCCTGTAACGCCGTGCGTCGCCAGAAACGTATTTAACCGCGAAAGATCACCGGAAGATGCCCGCATGGCGTCAATACCAGCCCCGCCATGTATGTGAATATCGACGAAACCGGGCGCGAGGATGGCGTCAGAAATCTCTCGCGTGCAATCGATCAGCGTTGCATTGTTCGGAATATCGCGCGTAACGCGCGACGAAATCTCTGAAATGATCCCATCCTCAATAAACACGAGCGGATCGAATATTTCTTCGAGCGGAGTGAAGAGGCGGTTAGCGCAGAGTACGATCATTTTGGGTTGGAGACCGAAGCCATGAAACCTGTCATCGATTGCGCGAAATTAGTGTAACTCAGAAAATGTGCCGGCAAGTGGAAGCCGGACAGCCTATGCTTCGATGTTATAATTTGGACATCAATCGAGGTGCGCCACGCTTGCGTGCCTCGCCCTTTTTGCTGCGTTCCAGCATCGTCGGGGAGTGGCTCAGCCTGGTAGAGCACCTGGTTCGGGACCAGGGGGTCGGAGGTTCAAATCCTCTCTCCCCGACCAATTTTTTCAATCACATAAACTGCATTTCTGGTCTTCGTCTACATAGATGGTGTCGAAATTGTAGACGGTACCTGCATTGGCGATTTTCTAGCGGGATCTCTTTTGGTAAAATCGATCCTGGTTCTTCCGCTGATTTTGAGATCGATTCGCGCAGAGCATTACGCGAAAACTTGAGCCGGTCGACTGAGTCATCAAAGCTAGGGCACGTAGGTCAGTCCTGCTTATTAAGCAAATCCTTTTCGATTTCTCTAATTGATTTTAGAGTAACTTGGCTCCGGACTTCACCAGCTCCCGGATCACGAGCTATAGCCGACCGGGAACGCCAGCGGCAGGTAATCTGCTCAATGACCGATAGCCGGGCAGCCGTCTTCTCCGAAGGCGCGCCGGACCAGCTAATCATTCGTTTCGTCAAAGGGGAGGAACTTCACAGTTCTCCTATGGTGAGCTATCGAGCCAAAGCAATCAACAAGTTCACGCCAGTTAACCTGCGGTTGCCGGACAGCAACCGGCGCGAAGGGATTTTTCTTTTAGCCGCTCTGGTTTCAACAGGTTCACCGCCAGCAACCGCCAGGTTGCTGTGCAGCACCCGTTCCGGGGTGACGTGTCACCCCTCCTCCCGACGCCGTAGGCGGCGCGCTTTTCACTTTCACGGATACCGCACGGTAACCCCGGCTCCGAAGGCCAGAACCTCACTCCTCACCGTGCCCAAATCGTCACACTGCCGGGTCGGAATCGGAGCCGCATCGGGCAGCTAATTGGCACCGGATCACGGCCCGGATCGGCGGCTCCTCACCCCCGGAATCAGGAACCGGATCGGCGCCCGCAGACGGCAAGGCCGCGCCATACCCCGGCGCGGCCAGACCCAAACGCGCAGCTAAAGAAAAATTCTCAGACGGGTGCCGGACCCCGCCCGGAACGGGTCGATCACACCAGCATTTGTAGTCCGCAAACCACGAAGGTCGCCATTGTCACGATCAATGCGATAAGCGCCGTCATTCGTCGAGAATCGGCAACTAAGCCAGCAACCGCGAAGCCCAACGAACCGAGTCCGCCTACCAGACAAGTAGTACTAGCCATCTTCAGAATCAAGGGCGAAGCGTGCGGCTGTCTCGATGTCTGAACCAGAACCGCTGCACCGTATACGATGAGCGTCTCCGCCAAAGACAGCGCCAGCGAGATACAACCAAACCTACGCCTGGACCACCAGGTTGCCGTTTGAACTGTCACGTCCGCTGAGAGGAACTCGCTCACGCCGAAACCATTAGTGGAAACCCGCAGATCGCAGCAGCCACTATCGCGACAATCATCGTGAAAACCGCGGTTCTTCGATCTGTATCGGCAACTAAGCCAGCGACTGCGAATCCGAACGAACCAAAGCCGCCTATCAACCAAGTAGTGTCCGCCAGCCTCACCATCAGGGGCGAGGGCGGCTGCTTCGATGTCTGTATTAAAACCAGCGTCCCGCCTATGATGAGTATCTCAGCCAACGACACCGCTAGCGAGATACAAGCAAACCTACGCTTAGACCACCATGTTGCAGTCTCGACTGTCATTGGCACTGGCTCCTTCCTGGGGGAACGAGGTACATGCCTGTCGCTCGATAGACCAGATCAGGGAACCCGTCATAGACCACATGCAGGATCGGCCAAACGACGGGAGAGACGGGACCCGTTGGAAGCGGCTCAGGGTTGACCAAGTCCACATGGCTCTGCACCTGGCCGGTTGTTTGGTCTACCGTGACGTGCGTCGAGCAGAACGTGTTCAAATCGCGATAATTGTCCTTCCCTTGCTCCATAGGATTGTACTTATCGATCTTGGTCGGAAAGACATAGTTCCCATTGACAACCATGTACCCGTTGTTTGCGGCTGGCCCCTGCGCGAGGTAGTCCGAACCTGGATCAACATCGGTCCAGATGGGAAATAGGCCATACTGATCCACAAAATTTGGCTCGCCATTTTCATCTAGGCCTTCATAAATTCCTTTTCCCGCAAATTCCCACCCGGTTATCTGCTGCAACCCACCAGTATCCGGATCTTCCTGGGTCGCAGTACAACCCAAAACGTCACAAAACGACCCAACACCCGCTCCATCCTGCAACAAAAGATTGGCCTGAGAGCAGGTGCTGGGCATCCCGTCAATCGTGGCGGAGCAACCTGCGGAAAAAGGATTTGGAGGGCCCGGATTCCAAAGTTGAGAAATATTTTGTCCCCATCCCCATCCTATAGTCTTCGCATAAACCCGCTCGGGTCCGTGAAACTATTTGGATTGGTCGCGTAAGCGTACTGATTCCACCCCGTGCCTGCAGGATCAGGCGACAACCAGCGACCCTGATTTGAAGAAGCGAATTCTCGGTTTGGTGCGTCGAACAGCGCTTCAGGAACAAGTTGAGTTAGATTTCCAGTAAACATCTGAGCTGGCCCAGACCCGCTGAGAAAATTGTACACTTCTCCATTGCGTGCGGAAGTGGTTCAAGCGGGAACGAAGGAAGCGGCAGCGGTGGCAACGGCGGGGGTAGTGGAGGATCAGGAGCCCGGAGGAACGCCGACTGGCAATTATCAAGGCGTGACTGTGACCGTTACGATCAACGGGGTCACGCAAACGATCAATAACTTAAGCGTGACCGCACAATAAGCTGCTTCGAAAATGTAGACGAATTTGTCGCTGTCATTGCAGCAGCGTTCAACGAGATTCCACAAAGGCCAAACGTCCGCACCCAATTTATTCATTCTAAATCACTTGCGGCCTACGCGTTTCAGTAGAGTTCAATCTAGCCCGAAATCTGGTTCGGGACCAGGGGGTCGGAGGTTCAAATCCTCTCTCCCCGACCAATTCAAAAAAAGCCACTTACGCGGGTTCACTCCAGTCAGGAATATATCCGGAGTTTGCAGCTGGAACAATGCCCGCTGCAATTGCTTCCCACTCCTGCAAAAATGCAAGAATGGGCGCAAAGAAAAAAACAAGAGTTCCGGTCCTGATCAGCGAAATCAGGATTCGGAACTCCATTTCATTTCGTTACCGCAAAACGTCTTACAGCGAGCGCAGGAAATCGAGTATCTGCTGCTGCTGTGTGTTACTCAAGCCGTTGAACACCCCGACCGAACCGCAAGCTTCGCTTGGGTGGATGACGGAGCTGGTTGCAATGCAATGATCTGCGATTGCATTTATCAGGTCTGTAGCCCGGCCATCGTGCATGAAGAACAGGCGTTGCCCCAGTCCCCATAGCGGCGCCGTACGGAATTGGCTGCCAGTGGCCGCCCCCTGTGTTATTCCATCATCGAGCCCGCCCATGAAGTGCAGGGCGAAGTCGGAATAGGGATGGTAATTTGCGCTGCTCAGGGAGACATTCGGAGAAGGCCCCGTTGTCAGCGTCGGACTATGACACAGGGTGCATCCGGCCGCGCCGAAAAGGCTCTGTCCGGTGGTTTCATTCGAGTTAAAAACCACGCACGCCGGGCTTGGGCTGCCATAGGTTCCCGCGCCCGCCGATGAGCACTGCGACGGCGCTCCGTTCAGCAGCATAAAGATGGACTCTTCCTCGGCATTCGAAGATGAGAGTAATACAGTGCCCGTTCCCAGCACTTCGTCTTCAGGATAGCCTTGCCCGCTGGGAGAACCGGCGTTATTGATGCAGGGGGGAACCGTGAGTACAGGAGAAGCGCCCCCGACAACAGCTGGGGTTGCTCCCCAAGTTCTCTCGTTCGGAAATAGTTCGTTAGTTACGCCCATCTCCACGTTTTCCGCTTCACCCGCGAAGATAAGCAGAGACTTGTTCTGCGCTTTCCAGCCGAAACGGGTAATCGTGCCGTCGTTTCCGCTGGTGTTGAAGACGCCCCCAATGACTCCCAGCGTGTTGCCGGTGGTGGATTGCACGCTGTTTTGAATCAATATCGGATCGGGCGTGGATTCCACAAACCCCAAGCCATACGTAGGAGTGGGGATGCGGAAGGAGATCGATCCACTCGGCAGCGCGGCAAAATTGATCTGGCTGATCACACAACCCGCCGGCAGATCTCCACGGCCTTGAATCGTAAACAGGTTTCCGACACCGTTGGCGCCTACCCCGGCTGAGGCTCCGCTTGCCGCCAGAGCCTGGACAAATCGCACTTCAATCGCCGGTCCGTCCGCTTGAACGGTCGAGAAGCCCGGTGTTGAAGCGCCCGGTGCGGCAAATGCCGGGGGAAAGTTGGGAATACCGTTAGTCCCGCCGTCATCGGTTGCATCCGCAATCTGTGGATTGGCCGCGCTGAGCGGCGGAGGAGTGGTCGCAATTGGCATCGCAAATATGGTTGCGGTGGTGGGGCTGGTCTGGATAGTCACGGTGCCAGGGCTGGTCCCACCCACTGCGGGAACCATATGGCATTGCAAACAACTTTGCGCATTGAACGAAGGTCCTAACCCGACCATAGGCTCGCCTGACACCGGGGGGCTTGCGAAGGGGCCGGACACGCTGGCGACCGTCGAAAAAACATCCAGTCCCGGCAGCCATAAGCCGCCTGCGGTGTTCTGAGGAGACGGAGGATAAATGCCGCCAACAATATTGCCCGCCCCGGCGGCGGCCGGCGTTTCCTGCCCCGGAGCACTGGGCGGTTGAATAATGTCTACACAGTCGCCCGGAGGAGCGCCGTGACCCATGTTGTTGTTCGGGAACTTGGGTGTCACGCCTACGTTCTGTGTAGGACAGAAGGGCGCGTTTTGGTTACCCGGGTTACGCGGCCCGGGGTCAAAAATATTTGGATTGATTGCTGCTTGACTGTGCATCTTCGGTGGGCTCACCAGAAATGTGAGGCTGCTAAGCAGGAGAAAGGTTGCCGGCAGACGGAGACCACGAGTAACGAAGCCTCTCATAGCTAATCCCTCCACATCTTGTTAGAACTGTGGTGAGCAACTTACTCTACACATATAACATTGTCAATAACTGTTTTTAGCACAACATATAAAATTATTCCAAGCCAACTTATGGAGGAGGGTTTTGTTAGTTAGACCTGCGATGAGTCATCTGAAACACATTTATTTAAGCACAAGACTTGAGGCATACGTCGATTGTTTTGATTACAACTAGCCTCATCGACCTATACCTCGTCAAAGCATCTATCAGTAGCTTCTGTCTCGCAAAATGTTTCATTGACGTGATCGCCTGCGCCTGATACTCCTTGTCAGGTTCACTTAGTTCGGGACATCTATGAACATCTCGTCCGCGATTCTCTTGCTGTTTCCCATCACCTGCTCGGCACAAATGTTTCAGGGTAGGGTCACGAATGGTTCGACCGGCAACCGGCAACCCAGCAGCCAGGTTATTCTTTTCACGCCAGCCGGCGAACAAGGGCGTGCAATGACGAATGACAGGGGAGATTTTCACATCGATCTCCCAGCCAAACTCGCGCCGGGCTCATCCGCTGTCTTGCAGGTCACCAAAGATGGAGTGGACTACTTTCAGACCGTCAGGGCGGGAGAATTCGCCAATCTCAAGATCTATCAAGCGGCCGGCCACGTGAGCTCAATCGACGACCAGTTTTGCATTCTGCAATTTCAAACTTCGGGCAAGCGCTTGCAGGTAACGGAACTCCACGCTCTGAACAACCGGTCCGACCCGCCCATCACGCAGGTAAACTCCGGCAATTTCGTCCTCTCTATTCCGCCGGGCGCGCAAATCGAATCTGCAATCGTCTCCTCGCCGGACGGAGGCACCAGCAAGCTCCTCATCGCTCCCGTGGCCGAAGCGGCGAACCAATATCGAATCGATTTTCCGGTTAAACCGGGACTCACCAAATACGCCATCCGCTATGAACTCAACTATGACGCGCGGGGCTTCGTTTTCAGCAGGCGGAGTCAATACCCAATGGATCAAGTCGGCGTCATGGTTCCCAACTCCATGCGCTTCCGGTCGCGCTCGCCACATACATTCCATGCCGCCACCAATGCGGGAAACACCCAGGAACAACAATTCGAACTGGATAAACTGGAAGCGAATGCCACCTTTGGGTTTACGTTGTCCGGGACGGGCGAACTAGCCCGTTCCTTCCGGCCACTACAACCGAGCGAACGTCCTGCGCCGCAGACCTCGCGCGTCGAGGACAGGATGAGAAGCGCGTTTACGGTGCGCGATCCCAGTATCGCAGTGCACCCCGATTCGGCGTCTTCGAACTCGTTCTTCACGGCACACCGGCGCGCAATTATACTTGGAATTTTTTTCCTGGTTGCGGCGCTGGCCGCGCACTTCACGCTGAGGGCGCACCGGAAGAATCGCAATCGGGCTCGTTTGTGGTCTACGGATGCGGATTTATCGTCCCACCAGGGTTTGAGCGCCCCGGGGCGACTGGCGGCCCAAGGTAGGCGTCATTGAATTCGAACTTCACTGATCCGCTAACCGCCCGCATGGCATCGTTGAATTTCTGCTGTGCGATTTCGCGCGCAATCTCTTCCTTTTGTGATTCTTCCGATAAAGCTTCTTTCGCGTTGATCTTATAGATCACATAAGACGCTTCCTTTTCCACCTTGCTGACCTGGCCCGGTGCAAGCGAGAACACTTCGTCTACTTCATCCTGCGGGAAATTCGATCTGCCCAGACGACCCAGGTCCGGGACTGGTGTGGCTTCCATTTTCAGTTGCGCGTAAATATCTTTTTGCACCAACGCTGCAGCTTCACCTTTTGCCATACGTTCCCGCGCTGCTTGTGCAATCACGAAAGCTTTTTGGTCAGCCTCGCTCTTCTCGCCTGCTTGGACGCTGCTGCGAGGGATGACTACCCGTTCTACTCGAACGCGGTCGAAGGAGGGCAATTTTTCGGTGTAGTGGGCGTGTATCTCCTCCGCCGAGGGATGCGCAAATTTTGTCCGCAATGCGCCGCGATACATGTCGGCCAGTGTCCTCAGCCGCCACCAGCGCATGACCTCTGAAAACTGCGGCGTATTCTCAAGGCCGGCCTCAACTGCGGGCCGCTCGAGCATCAGATAGTCGGCATAAGTCTCCGCTAAGTTGCGCCGCGTTTCTTGTGACAGCGGCTTTTTAGTAACGTTCATAGAGCTAATCAGCTTTTCGAATGCTTCCTGCGTCACCACGGTCGCGCAGGGCTTTTCCTCAGGATCCATCGGTTTAGTGGCATCGCACAAACCCTGAATCGTGATTACCGCGCCAGTAAGTGCAATAGGTTCGTGGTTCGAAGTATCTTTATTGGCCGGTTGTTCCGAAGAAAGAGATGCAGACTGAGTGTTTTGACTCCACCCCGTATTCGAGATTGCACAAATAATGATTGCGATGATCAACCGAGTGCTAAGTACTCTCATAACTTCCTCCCGATAACAGCTTGCTCCCCGTTTTCCCCGCGCAGTAACACACGACTAAAATGGTTCAGCTTATCTCAGATTATAAGTTGGAGTAATGAAAAGACCAGTTTAACCACAAAAGCAATTCGGACTGTAGAGATTTTGTAGCGGCCCGAAGCACCAAAGCTCAATAGAGATCAATAAGTCACAAATCGATAGCCTATAACGGCTTCGACACCAATAGTCGCGAGCCACACAATTCAGTAGAATTTCAACGATTGCTTGATCGGGTTTCGGGACCAGGAGGGCGAAGTATCAAACCCTCTCCCCTCCCCTCGACCAATCTCAATCCTGGAAGGGCCTTGTCTTACCGCTGCGCTGCAGCGCGAACTGCGTTTCCAGCCCAGCAGTTTGGCTGAGGAGCGGCCCAGATTAGCCAAAAGTGAATGCAAAGGCCTGCACGCCGGGATCGAGGAATTCAATTTCAAATGTCCTGTCTTCTACTGCACCTTTTTGCCGAATTAACTGATACAGCCGATGTCCCTGGACCATGCCGGAACCATTCGCGTCGGTATCGCTGCCGTGATCTTCTCCGGGTGGGGTTCCATCGAGCCTAATTACGAAGCGAACGGGCTTTTTATCTTTCGTGCCGAGCACGAGGTGCAGGTCACGGGCATGAAAGCGGAAGACGATTTTTCCCGGAGCTGTTTGAAGTACGGCGTTCTCTTCGCTCACCTTCCAACTCCCACCAAGAGCCCACTGATTGAGCGAGAGTCTGGGCAGTGGTTTGTAGTCGTAGCGCGAATCTTTAGCGATCGGCTCGGTAGAGGCGAAATTTTGAGCCCGGTGATAGCCAATGTAAGTTTCCGACGATTGCCGGTTAACGACGTCGGGAGCGGCTTCGGCACCCGCGGCGGCAATGTTGATTGCCGCCGAAGAGGATAGTTGCGCGCCGTTTTCTTTGAGAAGCTCTTGAATGACCCGCTCCGACTCGCCGTATTCGCCTTCTCCGAAGTGGTGATATCGGATTCGACCTTTTCCGTCGATGAAATAGTGAGCGGGCCAATATTCGTTGTGAAAAGCCTGCCAAATTTTGTAGTCGCTGTCGATGGCAACGGGATAGGTGATCTTCAGGTCGTGTACAGCTTTTTCAACATTTGCCCGTTCCTTCTCGAAGGCAAACTCAGGGGTATGCACTCCGATGACGACGAGGCCGGCGTCTTTGTATTTCTCCGCCCAACCTTCCACATAAGGCAGCGCCCGCAGGCAATTGATGCAGGAGTAAGTCCAGAAATCAATCAGGACGACTTTGCCGCGAAGAGACTTGCTGCTCAGAGGCGGGGAATTGATCCAGCGCACTGCGCCGCTAAGATCGGGGAACGGGCCTTCGTCGGAAAGCGCAGGCTGAGGCTCCGCTGCATTCGCGGTTACCAGCGCCGGCCGAGCCTGCTGCAATGTGCCAATTAAATGCTCTTCTGCTCTCGCTGTGTTGACGAAAGAAAATTTAGTGAGCAAGTTTGTGTCCCAGCCCAGCGCGATGGCGACTACGCCCAGGATTACAGCGACGCCGAGAGTGCGGCGAATCCATATCTCAAACGATAGAGAACGTTTCATGACGGAGAATACCTTGTTGCCAGCGAAAAGTGCGACGCCTAAAGAAGCCGCTGCGCCCAGCGCAAAGGATAGCAATAAAAAAGAGGAACGCGCACCCGGTCCCTGAATTGCCGCGCCAGTCAAAATCAGGCCAAGGATCGGTCCGGCGCACGGGGCCCAAAGCAGGCCGGTAGATACACCTAAGATAAAAGACTTTCCGATACTACTCTCCTCTGAGGGGCTGCCTTGCAGTCGTCCACCTGCGTTTACCAGTGGTCGAGTCAACACTTCAGCAAGAGACGGAAAAAGAAGGGTTACTCCAAGAATCAGGAAAACCAGCATGGCGACATAGCGTCCGCCTTGATTCAAGCGCACGACCCAATGGCCGCCGAAAGCGGCGGCAGTGGCTACCAATGCGAAGGTCAATGCCATCCCGGTAAGCAACGGCAGGCCGGAACGCCGAAAGGGTTGGTCGGCGCGCGCGAAAATAAACGGGAGTACGGGAAGAATGCACGGACTCAGAATTGTCAGCACTCCGCCAACAAAGGCCAACACGTAAATCAGCATCGCTCCGTACACTCTGCTTTCTTGATGGTTCGCGACATCTTGTAGGAGAATCTTACCCAAATGTTGGATTCGTCAGGAGTTTAAAAGTTACGGCAATATGGGCAAGTACAGTAGCGGAAAGATGTAATACAATCACTCGCAATTATCCGCACCCAATCTTTGGAGGGTTCCATGCGATGGCCTCGTTGCCGTAGACCTTTTTTCCATTTCATCGCCGTGCTTGCTGCATGGTGCCTTGTCAGCGCAACAGTTTTGGCTCAGAGCCTGCCCAATTCGGGCAAGAAAGCTAAGAGCACTTCGTGCGCGAACGATGACAGTGGCTTGAAGTTGCCCGCCGGATTTTGTGCGACAGTATTTGCCGACGGTATTGGCCATGCCCGTCACATGGTTGTGAGGCCAGACGGGGTAGTTTATGTCAACACCTGGTCGGGCGAGTATTACGACAACGATAAACCGCATGAAGGCGGCTTCCTGGTGGCCTTGCAAGATAAGAACGGGACGGGAAAAGCGGATGTGATTGAGCGCTTTGGTGAAACTGTTCAAACGGGTGGTGCCGGTGGAACCGGCATCGGCTTATATAAGGGATCGATTTATGCGGAAATCAACGATCGAATCGTGCGGTATTCACTGGCCGCCGATTCAATCGTTCCGAAAGATTCTTCGGAAATGATTGTCTCCAAATTGCCTTTGGGCGGCGACCATCCCATGCATCCGTTCATGATCGATGCTAAAGGATCGATGTACGTGGACGTTGCCAGCGCGACCAATTCCTGTCAGGCGAAAAACCGGCAGCCGAAAATACCCGGCGACAATCCCTGTATCGAACTGGAGACTCGTGGCGGAATCTGGCGTTACGACGCGAATAAAACGAATCAAATTTTTTCGTCCGCTGAGCGCTTTGCCACGGGAATACGGAACGGGGAAGGCTTTGCCAGCGACTCCGCGGGCCACTTATTCGTGACACAGCACGGACGCGACCAACTGCATGCGAATTGGCCTGATTTCTATAAGCCGGAAGAGGAAGCGACGCAGCCCGCGGAAGAATTGATGCTTCTAAAATCGGGCGGCGACTACGGCTGGCCCGAGTGTTACTACGACGGTATACAGAAAAAGTTGGTGCTCGCTCCGGAATATGGCGGTGACGGCGGCAAGAAGGTAGGCGTGTGCGCGGAGAAAATTCCTCCGGTTGCTGCATTTCCCGCGCATTGGGCGCCGAACGCGATGGTGCGTTACGACAGAAAACAATTTCCCGCACGCTATCGGAACGGAGTATTTATTGCATTTCATGGTTCATGGAATCGTGCTCCCTACGCGCAAGGCGGCTACAACGTGGTTTTTCAGCCGCTCGACGGCGAGCATGCTTCCGGCAATTGTGAAATCTTTGCTGACGGTTTTGCCGGAGCGGTGAAGAGTCCGGAGGGTGCAGCGCATCGTCCTTCGGGGCTAGCGGTTGCGCCGGATGGGGCGCTCTACGTTTCCGACGATATCCGCGGGCGCATCTACCGCATTGTTTATCAAGGCGGAGCTGCAGGCAGCGCTGCGATGGGCACGCCGTGCCCAAGCGCGTCAGCTCCTGCAGGTAAAGTCGTCGAAGCTCCGGCCAAACCGCCGGAGGGAACGAATGCGGATGCAGGCGCGGCCGCGAATGGTAGCGCGCAACTTCCTCAAGGGGCGACGCGTGAGATGGTCGCGCTGGGTGATCGCATTTATCACGGTCAAGAGGCAGAGGCTCCCTGTGCCGGTTGCCACGGTGAGAAAGGTACTGGCTCGTCGCTGGGTCCCAACCTGACGAGTCAAAAATGGATGTGGAGCGACGGCAGCTTTGCTGGAATTTTGAAAACTATCAAAGAGGGGGTGCCGCAGCCCAAGAAATATCGCAGCCCAATGCCTCCCATGGGAGGAGCGCAACTTACGGACGATCAGTTGTCCGCGCTGGCTGCATACGTCTGGACCCTGAGCCACCAAAATTGAATCTCAATATAGCTGAGGTTTGCATGTTGCCAACTCGAATTTTGAACATCCTGAATGTACCGAGACTCACGGTTTTATTAACCCTGCTTGCTTGTCTCAGCGCGGCGCAAGTGAAGTCCATTCCTCGCTCTAGATTTGTGCTCTCGAGTCCAGACACGCAACTCGAGGCAAAAGTCCCCGAAGTCTATACGGCGAATGTCTTCGGATGCACCGGAGGAAATATGTCGCCGCCGTTGCAGTGGAGCGGTGCGCCTGCTGGAACGAAAAGTTTTGTCGTCACTTTATTCGATCCTGACGAGCACAGCACACCCTCAGGATGGTGGCATTGGGTCGTCTATGATCTGCCTGCGAGCACGAGCAGCCTGCCTAAAGGGGCCGGCGTCGAGCATAGCTCTATTTTACCGCCTGGAACGATGCAAGGACGCACCGATCTTGGCAACGATGCCTATCACGGTCCGTGCCCGGATAAAGGAGACCGTCCGCACCACTACACGTTTACGGTTTATGCATTGAGCGTGGATAAACTTGACGTGCCTGCCGATTCCAGCGGCGCAATGGTTGTATCGACTGCTGGGGACCACTTGTTGGGAAAAGCGGTCTTCGTCGCAGACTACGGACGATGAAAGACGGCGCTTTTTTTATCAACTTCGGATACGGTAATCTGTTTCCCTATGGACAAGTCGGAAGAGGCAGTGGCGGCGGGTTTGCTGGAGGCGCAGGAAAAAGCGCAGGAGCTTTTTGATGCGGTTGAATCGCAGAATCTTATCCGCGCAGGCGTGGCGGAAACCGCGATCAATGAAAGCATTTATGACCTTGCATCGCGAATGTACGGAATTACACGTTATTGGCACAAGCGCATCGTGCGCGCAGGACGCAATACGCTTGCGCCTTATGATGAAAATCCTCCCGATTTGACAGTTGGCGAAGATGACGTTGTCTTTCTCGATCTCGGGCCGGTGTTCGAAGAATGGGAGACGGATTTCGGCCGTACGTTTGTAGTGGGCAGTGATCCGGTGAAGCAGAAACTACGGCGAGACATTGAAGAAGCCTTCGCCGAAGGCAAGCGATATTTTCACCAACATCCAGATATCACCGCCGCACAATTGTATGAACACGCGCAGCAATTAGCGCAGCAAGCCGGTTGGGAGTATGGCGGCCCGATTGCCGGACATTTGATCGGCGTGTTTCCACACGAAAGAATTGCGGGCGATAAAGTCACTCTTTACGTTCATCCCGAAAACCACAATCGCATGAAGGTGCCTGACGCTTCCGGCCGAAAGCGGCACTGGATTTTTGAAATTCACTTTGTCGACCGGGCACGGGAGATTGGTGGTTTCTACGAGGAATTGTTAACCATCGGCTAGCCCTCGATAGACTTCCGATATTGCAATGGACGTTCATTTTCGCGAAGTTCGAGGTGTTCATATCGATGCGCAAACCCGCTGCGAACACTACCACGGGCCGACCGACATAATTGCGATCAAAATGAAATGTTGCGGCGTTTACTACGCTTGCAAAGATTGCCACGCGGCACTGGCCGGGCACACGATTCAAGTTTGGCCAGAGAGTGAATGGGACGAGAAAGCGATTCTCTGCGGAGGCTGCGGCGCTGAACTTACCATCCATGAGTATAAGCGAAGTGATTCTCGTTGCCCGAGTTGTGACGCGCTATTCAACCCTGGTTGCCGGAACCACTACCAATACTACTTTGATTCTCCGCCGGAAAAACAAACGCAGAGTAATGCAAAACACTAGCGGCCTGACAGCAGTAACATTCGATCCCAAGCGGGTTCTATTGCCGTGACCGCGGCGAGGAGCCCCAAGGCGACTCCGATCGCTCCATCGAGAAAAGCGGAACTTGGTTCCCAGACGATTGGTTTGTCGGGATCAGGCTTTGTAAGTGAAGAGTAGCCGCCGACCCCGGAGCCCGGCTGCCGCATTGCTAATGTTCGTTCATACCATTGCAGCGCGGCATTCAAGCATCTGTGATCATCTTCTTCCTGATAAATTCGATTGAAAATGTGGGCAACGCCGATAGCACCGTGACAAAGAGGCGCATCGCCGATGCCGGCTTTTTCCATTGGCCACGCCAGGCAATGATCCAGAAGTTCGTTGGCAAACTGGCGCCAGTCGGGGCGGTCAGCCCGGTTGGCTGCCTGGAGCAGCACGGCTAAAATACCTAGGTCGCCATAGCACCATGCCATTCTGCTATCGCTCGGTTCCACTCCGGGGACGACCCACGAGCTGAATCGCGAAGCCAATCCAGAAGGCCGCGCTTGTTTTATAAACCAACGAACCGCACCATCCAATAGTTGCCAAGAGCGGTTTGAGCGGGCTACCGGTGAAGCTGATACCTCACTTAGGAAATGGATAACACCGGGGATGCCGTGAGCTACTCCTAGGTTATAGTATCCGCCCGGACATTGCTCACGCTGCCAATCTGGCAGGAGCTCAGGCCCTGAATGCCATGTAATACCATCATTAGTTTTCTGGGACAGACTCTCTAATTGATCGAGGATGGTGTTGATGCCTTCCACTGCTGATTGTCTGGGCAAGCGCTCAATAAAATAAACTCCGAATCCAACCAGTCCGCTAATTAAGTCATAGGGATTTGATGCAGTCATGTGCCGCAGGTTTCGTATTACTATGGCGTCGACATCGGCATTGAGATCTTCTTCCGGCGTTTCTCCAGATGACGATTCGGCAGCCCGGTCTTTATCCTCTTCAGAACTATCATCTACAGCGAGTTGTTCGAACAGCCGGGAAACATGCTCGACGGTCCAACCTAAACCGGTGATCCCTCCATACAGGCCGAGGTATCCAGCATTCTCGGCCACGCGTTCGATCGCCAGATTCAAGCTTTCGGTGGCTCGATTGGCCCATTCGAGATCATTACGGGCCACGGCTAAATAAGCATATAGCAGCGCTTCTTCGTAATAATTGTGTCCGCGGAGTTTATCCTGTGCCGTTGGCTTGTAGTCTCTGGTCACTACCGCTTGAGCAATCGCGTCAATTGAATCCCATGCGAGAGCGGCGGTGCGGCTTTCTGGTGAAAGGATCGGGGACCAGGTGGCGGAAGGGCACTCTTTCATCAAATATGAGGAATAATTGCTCATATTAAACCTCTGCGCGAGACAGAACCATCAGATTGGGAACGAACGTCGGAGGCTCGGAGGTCGATCGCATGTACTTGCATGGAATTGTCTTGGTAACGTTGGGCGCCGAGTAACTCAACATAGTGCGATCCGGTGATCAGTAATTCTTCGTGAGTACCATGACTTACGATCCTACCGCTTTCAAGTATGACGATTAAGTCAGCTTCTCGAATTGTACTAAGGCGGTGCGCAATCACAATCCGCGTGCAACTAAGGCCTGCCAAATTTTCGTTCACCAGCTTTTCTGTAACAGCATCAAGATGGCTGGTGGCCTCATCGAGAACCAATACGACTGGCCGACATGCCAGAGCCCTTGCCAAAGCCAATCGCTGGCGCTGGCCACCGGAGAGCGAAAGGCCGCGATCTGCCAAGATCGTTTCATAGCCCATGGGCATTGCCACGATTTCATCGTGGATGCAGGCCAGCTTTGCGGCCTGAATCACACGGTCAAGCCCCATTTGTGGGTCTGCCAAAGAAATATTTTGGCGGACTGTCCCGCCAAACAGTTGCGTATCTTGCGTGACGATACCGAGCTGGCTGCGAACGGAGCGCAGATCAAGAGTCTTTAAATCGCGGCCATCAAACAGAATGCGGCCAGACGAGGGCTCATAAAGGCCAGCCATAAGCCGCGCCAGAGTAGATTTGCCGGAGCCCGTGCGTCCTGCCAGAGCTACGCGCGAACCGGGAGTTACGGTGAGGGAAATGTCTTCTAATGTGAGTGGATCCGATTTCGCATACCGGAACGAAACCTGATCGAGCGCCATGCCTCCTTGAAGTGGCCCGGCAAGCGCTACCGTGCCTGGCTTTTGCTCAGGGGCTGTGTTGATGACATCGTTGATGCGTTCGAGATAGCTTTCGAGCATTTGGAACTGAACGCCAGCCGAGATCAGGTTTGTTAATGGCCCGAAGAAGCCGGCGGCGAGAGCGCTGAATGCGATCATTGTGCCGAGTGTGAACGTTCCTCTCAGCACTAAGAAGGTGCCATAAAACATCACCGCCAGAGTGGATGCGGTGACCAGAACTGTTTGCAAAGCGTTGAAAAATGCGTCTAACCGTCCACGCCGAACGGAGACATTTAGGCTGTCGACAAAAAGATTGGACCAGTTTTCCGCCGCGCGATGCTCAAGCCCCATTGCTTTCAGAGTTTCCATGCCGCTGAGCATTTCTACCTGATAGGTCTGCGAGCGTGCCGTAATCTCAAGGTTTTCCGCCAACAATTCTCGTTGTTTATGCCGCATCAGAACAACTAATAAAACGCGCATTGCCGCGATAGCAATGATCAAAAGCGTAAGTGGGACATTTACCAGCATGAGCAAGACAAGATAGACACTCACCATAAATCCATCCATTAAAGTAGACAGGGTGGTGGATGTGAGTATCTCCTTGATGCTGGAGTTGCTTCCGAGGCGCATCATAAGATCGCCAGATGTGCGCTGCTGAAAAAATGAGTAAGGCAATTCGACTAAGTGATCAAGAAAATGGAGGGTGAAGCTGGCTTCTACTTGAGTTTGAAGATACAGAAGCAGGTGCGCGCGAATGAAAGTTGCCAATCCACTAAAAACCTGAAATGCAAGATAAGCCACGGCAAGAATAAGAAGGAGCGAGTAGTCGCGCCGTGGTACCACGCGGTCAACCAAAACGCCCGTAAGTAGCGGCATGGCCGCAGACAAAATCTGGATGATGGCTGAAATGGAAAGGATGCGTGCGAGCAAACCCTTACGCTCGACGACTTGCTTTAGCAGTCCCCATACGCGCTCGGGTTTTGCCTTACCCGGTTTGAATCCTTCGGTGGGCTCAAAGATGAGGGCAACGCCGGTGAAGGCCCGGCGAAATTTGTTTAGCGGCACTTTGCGCCGGCCGACTGCCGGATCAACAATATTAACGAGATCGACGGCCACGCGATCCAAAACAACGTAGTGGTTGAACTCCCAGAATAATATGGTTCCCGATGGAAGGGAATCGAGGTCGCCAATTTCCGCACGCACTCCGCGGCCGCGGAGCCCATACAGACGGCCCGCGCGAAGAAGTGCGGCCGCCGAAGTTCCATTTCGTCCGACGCCTAAAGCTTGGCGAATTTCTGTGAGCGGGAGCTGCTTTCCGTAATATCCGAGCACCATGCCCAATGCCGCCGCACCACAATCGGTTGCCGACAACTGCCGTACCAAAGGAATGCGCCGAGAGGAATTTTCGCGGGCGAGTCTTTGCAAGGCCGGGAATTTTTTCAACAGGCCAGGCGATTTTTCGGGTTCTTGCGGCACGATGACGTCAGTTCACCTTTCCGAAAAAAGTTCTTAACCCGGGTGTGAGTAGAGCTAGCGCGAGGATTCCCGCAACACAGAGCGCCAGCACGATCCAATACGATTTGCGCAGCCACAAAGGCAGAGCCTTGAGGGCATCGCCTTGCTGATCCCATCTTCGAATGTGGTGCTCCAGAGCTTCTGGCCGAAAAACAGCGGAATTGGCATCTGACCCGGTGGAACGCTGCGTGAGCAGAGCTTGCATCCGGTTCTGCAGAAGAATTTGGTTGAATGTGGGAGCAGCACATTCGGCGAGGAACTCGATCAGCCGCAAATTTTCCTCGGAAAATGGCGGTGAATCGCCGCTTCGAACTGCCACGATAACTGCAACTGGCAACCCATCAAGCCCGACGATGGGCTGCGCCAGAAAACGCGCATTGCGTGTTTCTCCAGGATTATCAATGTCACTATCATAGCGAACGTCTTCGCTGACACGATCAAGATCAAGCCGTTCGCCGGTGCGCGCCACAAATGCGGTCAGGCCCGAGGCGGCGCTGTAACTTTCTTCGTTGTTATCGGCGATGTTTGCCGGGCTTAACGTTTCATTCTCCGGATCGTAAACGAGGCAGCGAATATGAGATACCTCGATCAATTCGCTTACGGTATGCACAAGCAATTCGCTCGCGCTTGCCAAATCAGACTGCATGGGCAGTCGAATGCAAAAATCAAGTAAGCGGTCTGCGCCGGGTGTGTTTTCACTGAGAAGATTTAATTTTTTATTGGATTTGATAAGAGATCGACCAGCCGCCTTGGCCACCAAGGAAGCAAGTTCCCCATGCGGAATTTCTCCATTTACAAGGTAGAAAATCAGGCCGTCATCGACGAATTTCTGGAATAATTCGGGCTGCCCATCGACACTGAGAATGATCGCAGCGGCTGGAGCGGCGGGAGATTGGCCAGCATAGGCGGCAAGAATGCCGAGAGCCTCTTTTGCCGACAAGCATGCGCCCAATATTAGTACAGCGACATCATCATTAATAAGCCTGAGCAATGCGTCGTTTGCATTCTCTGCTTCAGCAATATGAAAGCCGTCGAAGCCAATAGCACCGACAGGCTGCTTCAAACCTAATGTAAGTATCGATGACCGCGACAACGGCGACTTACTATTCATCGTGGATGCCTGTAGGTTTCCAGGAAGCATCGACCTATCCTGCCGAGTGGCGACTGTGGCGCCTTTTGCCGTCTAATTACAGCGAGGTTAGCACGAAAATACGAATAAATCTCGGTGTCTCAGGCTTGAAAGTTCTAAAATGTCGAGTATTCCGCCAACTGGCGTAATGGTAACATCTCAAGCCGATGTCCGAACGACGACCGAGCAAGCGACCCCTTGAACTTGTCCATTCAGGCTTCTTTGCACTACGAACTCCATTGTTGCCTGCCGAGGAGCTTGAGGCTTGGAGTAAAGACCTCACAGCCGCACCCGCATCACGTATCGAAATTAATGGAGAGGCGTTCGAGAATGCGTGGAAGCAGGACGTAGAGACTTTACGCGGCCGCTTGAGAAAAATCGTGGCGCAGCCGGAAATACTTCATGCGCTCTATGTTGCGTCACCTTCCTTACACGCCGGGATTGAACATTGGAAGCGCGATCCGGACAGCAAGAAAGGGCTGCAAGCAGAGCGGGCTCTGGTGCGTTATTTTGTGAGAATGGCTGCGCGTTCTACGCCGTTCGGCTTATTTTCCGGTTGCTCCATTGGACGGGTGGACGACAGCGCCGAGGCTTCGGCAATGGTTTTTGAGCCGCGCTCGCGATACCGCCTTTCCTGCCGGCTGGATTTCGATTATTTATTCGCGCTTACAGCGGCGCTCCGGGGTGATCCTGCGCTCGAGATGGAGTTGCAGTTTTGGCCCAACTCGAGCTTACACAAGATCGCCGACGCATGGTACTACACCGAATCCCGCATGGCGGATACCAAGCGGACGCACCACCTCGTTAAAATCGAAAGCGACCCCTATATGGAAGCTGTGCTTGCCAGAGCGCAGGACGGAGCTACAGTTGCGCAACTTGTGCAAGCTGTCTTGTCCGCTTCCGGCGATGCGGACCCCTCGGATGAGGAAGCCAAAGAATACGTGCTGGGACTTGTCAGAGACAATGAAATTTTAATTTCGAATCTTTCTCCACTCCTGACGGGAACTCCGCCCCTTGATGACGTCATCCAACATCTGGAATCTGTTTCATCGGGAACGGAAACAGCCAAAGTTTTGCGCGATATTAGGAACCGGCTTGCATCCATTGAAATCGCGAGCTGTAGTTGCAGCCCGTCTGACTATGAAGCGATCACGGCCGAACTTGAAAGACTCCCAGCGAAAATCGACCGTGCGCGACTGTATCAGGTGGACATGATCAAGCCGGTCGAGCACGCCGTGCTGGGCAACGCAGTGATTTCTGAATTGATCAAAGGGGTCGAAATCTTGTGTCAGTTAGGAAAGACCAGCGAACCGGACGACTTGAAATCGTTTCGCGAAGCTTTCTCGGCACGCTACGAGTCCTCCATGGTGCCGTTGATGGATGCGCTGGATGAAGAGTCGGGGGTTGGGTTCGGAAATGCAGCGGGCACAACCGATGCTTCTCCTCTGTTGCGCGGTTTGAGGTTGAGAGGAGAGGGCGAAACCGATTGGAAGAGCCGAACGCTAGGCGTTCATCCGGCGTTGATTCGACAAACCATAGAATGCCTGCAAAGCGGGCAGAGCGAACTGGATTTAGATCTAGATGAACTGGAGCAGAAGGAAAAATCTCCGCTTAAATTGGCTGATTCATTCTGCGTGATGGGGACGCTGGTTGCGAGATCGTGCAAAGAATTGCAGCAAGGAAATTTCGAATTTTATATGCATGGAGCGTTCGGCCCCAGCGGAGCCCGGCTGCTTGGGCGTTTCTGCCATGAAGATGAAGAAATTGATAGTGGGGTGCGAAGGCATCTTCGGCAGGAAGAACTTCATGACCCGGAAGCGGTTTATGCAGAAGTCGTTTATTTGCCTGAAGGAAGAATTGGAAATGTATTGTGCCGCCCGGTGCTTCGAGAATATGAGATCCCTTATCTGGCGCGCTCCGGGGCTCCGCTAGAGCGGCAATTGCCGGTTAATGACCTCATGGTAGGAATTGAACGAGGCAACATCGTGCTGTACTCGCGCAAACTCAAACGGCGAATCATTCCGCGAGTTACGAACGCGCACGGGTTCGTGAATCCACAACTCTCTTCTGTGTATCGCTTTTTGTGCTTCTTGCAGCACCAGCATGGCATGTCGGTGCCGAGTTTCTCCTGGGGCGCCCTCGAAACTTTCGATTACTTGCCGCGAGTCAAGGTCGGTCGATTGATACTGTCGCTCGCACGCTGGCGTTTATCGGAAAAAGAAATCGAAGCGATTGGCAAGGAGGAAGGAAGCCGGCGTTTTTTAGCGGTGCAAAAATTGCGCGAGCAGCGCAGGCTGCCGCGCTGGGTCGTGCTTCAGGAAGGAGACAACTCTCTGCCGGTTGATCTGGAGAATGCTTTAAGCGTGGACGCCTTCGTTCATGTGCTGAAACGCGGATCGCAAACCAGCTTGATGGAAATGTATCCCTCGAACGATCAGTTGTGCGTGAGCGGTCCCGAAGGTTCATTTCATCATGAGTTGAACGTGCCGTTTGTAAGGAAGCATGAAATCGTGGCAAATCAAGCAAGTCAACAAATCACGAAAGAACGAATGCCGGGAAGGGAAGCAAACGAATTAAGCCGCGCAGTAAGAATTCTTCCTCTTGGAAGCGAGTGGCTGTACGTGAAGCTATATGGTGGTGCCGGCACTTTGGATGATGTGCTGACATCGGCCGTCCTCCCGTTGGTGCGAGAAATCACTAAAGCGGGAAATGACCCTCACTGGTTCTTCATTCGCTATGCCGATCCGCACGATCATTTGCGGATCAGATTTCACGGTATGCCCACTCAACTTAGACAAGATGTGCTGCCTTTAGTTTCCGACGCCTTCAATCCGCTACTCTCTTCCGGCAAGTTGTGGAAGATTGAATTCGATACCTACCAGCGCGAGATCGAACGGTACGGGGGGATAGAAGGGTTGCTGGCTGCGGAGGAAATATTTTGCGCCGACAGCGAAGCAGTGCTCGAAATTCTGCAAGAGCTAGCTGGAGATGAAGGACTGGATATTCGCTGGCGGACCGGCATCATGGGCATCGACCGGCTGCTTTCAGATTATGGTCTCGACGACGATGCGAAACGCGCAACGATTGAGCAATGGCGCAATCGGCTTCAAGAGGATTTCAAAACCGATGCCGAAGGGAAAAGACAGTTAGGGGAAAGGTTTCGCGCGGAACGGCGCAAGCTAGAGTCACTGATCGACGATTTTCCGCAAGCTGGCGGTGAGTGGAAGTTTGCGAAACAGGCCTTCGGTCACCGATCGGCGCGCAACATGAAGATATTCGAAAAATTGCATTCCCTCGAAGCACAGGGAAAGCTGACCGTGGATATTCTCGAGCTCATGGCGAACTACGCCCATATGCATATCAATCGTCTTATACGCGCTTCCCAGGTTCCCCATGAATTCGTACTCTACGATTTCCTCTTACAGCTTTACGACGGCCGGTTGGCGAGAAGGACTCGTTCTGAGTTTATGAAATTGCGGCTTGCATGATGCCAGCAAGAACATTGTGCTCTTTACTGCTCGTTCGGTCTGGCGGCAGGGCGCGGCGCTCTTTACGCTCTGGCAGAGTCAGCGCATGCGCGCTACAATGATCTTCCCCCAACGATCATGGACGCAGCGTGAAATTTCAAAGTCGACTCATTTTTATTCTGTTGATACCGTTTGCGGTATTGCTCCTATTTTTTGAATTGGAGCGGCGTCCGTTTTGGTTTGCCAATACGACCTACCTGAGTGCAACTTTGGTTTTCGAAGTTGTTGTCGCTTGCCTGTGGCGATTCGAAAAGGTTTTTTTCCCCATCACCATGGGTTGTTTCCTTGTAGCAGCTACAGGGCTTCCGCTGGCTCCGGAGAGCCTTACTCTTCGCTGGTTTTTTTTGGGAGTTGGCGCTCTTGCGGGTTTCATTATCTGGATGAGAACTACCCGCACGCGCCATTTTGGATTATTTCATCTGGTCGCATTGTTCTGTGTGTTTTCCGCGGTGGCCTCGGCGAGTTCTTCGGTGGTAGCGAGGGTCGGATTGTTGAAAGTGGGGAGCCTGTTTTTGCTATTCATCTACGCTTCAACCGGCGGACGAATTGCCCTGTTGGGACGGGAACGATCTTTTGTTCGTGGGCTGGTTCGGGCTTGCGAGATATTGGTTTTTGCAGTGTCGGGCAGTTACTTCGTAGGCTATAACATGTTCGGAAACCCAAACAACCTGGGCGCGATTATCGGAGTTGTGGCTGCTCCGGTCCTGCTTTGGGCCGCGTTGACGGCTGAAGACCGGTCGGAGCGGCAACGACGATATATAGCCCTGGCGTTGTGCGGCATTTTGCTATATATAACCGTCTGCCGCGCGGCTATCATCGCCGATGCTGTTGTCACGATTGTGCTCACTCTCGCATTACGGCGTCCGCGGATGTTGGTGCGAGCCGTTTTTGCCGGAGCTTTGCTGCTGGAAACCATGGCGGTTCTCAACCCCTCGCACATGAGCGATTTCATGGACTCTTTAACCGGGCGTTTCATTTTTAAGGTTGAGGGGCAAACGAACTCAGGAATTTTTGGGTCGCGTAGAACTCCCTGGGAAAATACTCTGTCCGCCGTGAAGCGGCATCCGTGGTTTGGGACCGGATTCGGAACCAGCGACCTTGGGGCCGGAAGTTCCGTCACGCGAGAGTCGTCGATTTATACAGTGGAAGGCACCAATCGCGAACATGGCAGCAGTTATCTTGCCATGGCGGAATACATGGGAATGCTCGGCATCCTGCCGTTTATTTTTCTATTGATTTTGTTAGTTCGAGCGATAACACGCACGTATATGTTAATGCGAAAGACAGGGTCACCGTTCCACTATGCTGTGCCGTTTGCTCTCGTATCTCTCGCAGGGCTTGTTCATGCCGGTTTTGAAGACTGGCTGTTCGCGACTGGATCCTATCTTTGCGTATTTTTCTGGGTGTCAGCCTTCCTGCTCGTAGATCTCGCATCCGAGGCCAATACCAATTTGCGTGTTCACGCGGTTCAGACTGTACCGGTATTCGCTCGCGTTCCTGATTACCGACAATCGAGAACTTCGGCTTAAGTTCTAGTGAAGTTATTTCGACTTCTTCGCAAGCATGGTCGAGAAAATCATGCATTCTTTTCAGGAAGCTAGCTCTGCAAATGTTCGAAGCGTAGATGCAAAATGGAGTGCAGTTTGCCTTGTGTTACTTCTGCTGGCCGGCGCCGAGTTTGTGGTGAGAGGTCCGGTCCGGGCGATCCATTCGACGACCGGCTTCAATGATTTCCTTTCTCCGTACATTCAGGCACAGGCCTGGATGTACGGTTTGGATCCTTACAGCCCACAAACTTTGCTCGATCTCTGGCCTGCCGAAGCACTGCAGTATAGCTTTCTACAAATAGAGGCCGCAAATGGTACGCTGGTGGCAAAACGGGGCATTCCCACCGCGTATCCCGTCACGGCGCTGGTGCTCGTAGCACCCTTTGGTTTTATTCATTGGAATATTGCCTATGCCATCTGGCTGGCAATCAATCTTTTTCTATTCGCCGGCATGATAGCGGCCTTAGGGGCGCTCGCGGGCTTTTCCTATCGCGAGCCCGCGGCGCTTTTGTTGATTACGGCTACGCTAGCGCTTGCGCCATTCCACACTGGAATTGTGACTGCCAACGTATCGCTGGTCGCGGTTGAATTGGGCGTGATTGCAGTCTGGATTGCAAGACAGCGCTACGAAGTTATCGCCGCCATTCTGGTGGGGATCTCGGCGGGGATCAAGCCGCAGATCGGACTTTGCTTTGTTTTGTATTATTTGCTGCGCCGCCGCTGGCGGTTGTTTGGAACCGCGGTAGCTATCTTGATCGCCCTTGCAACTATCGGGATGCTGCGATTGCAAGTTGGCCATACTCCCTGGCTAGCGAACTATCTCAACGACAATCACATTCTGCTCGAAACCGGAGTACTGGGAAACTTTACGTCGATCAATCCGACGCGCTTTGGCTTAATCAATTTGCAGGTGGCTTTATATCCGATTCTGAACAGCGTGCGGCTAGCGAATGGTTTGGCATCAGCCATGAGCGGGATATTACTCATTATCTGGCTCGTCGAAATGGTACGAAGGCAGGGCGCCGAATTTGAATTACTCGATTTGAGTGCGATCGTCGTTATCAGCCTGCTACCTATTTACCATCGATTTTATGACGCCACTTTGCTCGTATTTCCGCTGTGCTGGGCGTTGTTTTCATTTCGAGAACGGAAAGTTCGAAACTTTGCAATTATCTGCTTGCTGTTGATGGTGCCATTCTTAATTCCCGGAGGAACGCTGCTCGAGACGATGGAAACAAGTGGGCGGATTCCTTCAGTCCTAGCGAATCAGTGGTGGTGGCAGGCATTTATAATGTCGCATCAGGTATGGATGCTTCTCTTTCTCAGCATTTTATTGGTGCGGGAAATGACCGTGTTCCCCTACTCGCGTCAAGACAAGATATAGTCGTCGCAGGGCTCATCAAAAGACGCGACATTTACAAAGTTAAGTTCATCCAGCTAATTCTTCGGCGTCGGAGCGCTCAACAAGTCCACGAACAATTTGTAAAACTTGTCGAGATCAAGGTCGTCCTGTACTTCCACTGGCTGCATATCGCCCTTCGGCTTATCGTGTTCGGTCCAGCTTAGCGTGTTGCCGTATCCAGCGCCGCGGTCGAGGTCTATGTCCATGAAGAGAGTTTCTTTCTTCGTGATAATGCTGGGATCGAGCCATGCTACTGCCGCCAGTTCATCCCAAAGATAGTTGTAGTTGCCGTGCAGCCGAGCATATTGGCTTATGTAATGCGCCGCCGGCGAATCGCTCACTTTCAACTTGTCGATGAGACCAGAGGTGAGCCGCGTTTTCACGGAAATATCGACCGGTGTGCAAACGATCTTTTTCCAGGACGCCGTAAATACAATATGCGCGGCCTCGGGATCGAACCATAGATTGAATTCGTGAGTTGGGGTATTGGCAAACTCCGGGTCATCGGTTCGCGGATTGAGGCTGGCGCCCATGAACACGAGTTCTTTGGCCAGGGATACAAAACTGGGATCGATCGTAATCGCCAGAGCCAGGTTGGTCATGGGGCCGCCTTCGTAGATCGTGATCTGATTCGGGTACTTGTGAACCATGCGAATCAGAAAGTGAGCGGCATCTTCGGTGGATGGCTTGGTCGTTGGCTTGCCCTCGGGCATTTCTCCAAGTTGGTCGTGCGGGTGATAAAACTTCGGTGTCCACGCTCCCAGCCACGCTACAACGCCGTATTGTTGTTCCCATTGCTCGGTATCCTGTTTCCGGCGCACCAGCGGATATTCTGCACCCGGCACAACTGGAATATCGGTGCGTCCGATTAATTCCAACATGCGCAGTGTGTGCACCACTTCGTCATTGAGCCACTGATCACCGGTCACGACGGTGATGCCCAAAACTTCTGCCTTCGGCGACTGGATCAACAGCAGCATCGACTGCTGGTCGGTTCCCGCGGGGCCAGCTGCGTCCTGATCGATAATGATTTTGTTTTTCTGCGCTGCACAGGTGAGACAGCAAATCAATAGCGTAGCCGATAAGAGAAGTGTCCTATCTAATTTCATCGATAACCTCAGCCATTTCCAGGCGATCATTTGCCTGCATCCGATTATGCTAATTCTTCGCTGCAATATTAAAGGCAGACTGCAGTTTCCAGTCTGCCCTTTTTCGGAAATGCGAATCGCTCCCTGAGAATTTAATCCTAAAAGTTGAGCCTAAGTGCGAATTGAATATCGCGCGAGTTGTTCAATGTCTGATTGATGACCCCGAAACTGGAGGGTGAATTTATGTCCTGCTGACCCGTATCGCCGAGGCCGCCCAAGAAGTACTGCGGGTGATTGAGGAAATTGAAAAACTCGGCCCGGAATTGAAGATTCATCCCTTCGCGGAAAGACAAGGGAAAATCTTTGATGATGGAAAAATCAGTGTTCACGAAACGCGGGCCATAAAGAGGAGCACGCGCGGCAGTCCCCAATTCTCCCGAAGGCGCTTTCATGAAGGCGCATGGGTTGAACCAGTTTGAAAGCGTATGTACGCTGGAAGGCGCTGCGCAGGTTGGGTTCGCCGCAACCGGGCCGGCTTTGTAGGGGTCACCCACTTCATCGGGACGGTTGAGGCTGAAGCCGTTGTAGTTGAAGAAGGCTCCCGAGTCTCCGGGCGCGCCAAACGCGAGATCGGCGTTCGAGCTATCGACGACAAACATGGGGAATCCGGATTGTGCCCGCTCAATTAAGTTGATCTGCCAGTGCCCAAGAAGGGTGTTTGTGGTGTCGCTCCATGTGCTGCCGAAGCGCTTGCCCTTGCCGAACGGCAATTCATAAAGGATGCTGGCGGTGAAGGTGTCGTTGAGGTCCAGTTGCGACAAACTCCAGTCCAGCCGCTTGTTTCCCGGCAGTGGCCAGTACAACGCGCCCACGTTGGTGCCTAAGCCATCGGGCATACCGGAATCGAAGTTGCGCGCGTAGGTATAGCCAACGAGGGCGTAGACGCCATGTTTAGCGCTCTTGGTTTCAGCTTTGATTTGCAGAGAATCGTAACGCGCATTGCCAATGCTGTTGTTGCTGTCGACGAATTGGAATGGAGCGTAAGGGAAATTAGCGACGCCGCACCCGAGCGTGTAACCGGACACCGTGCCGCACGCGGCAGGGGATGAAATGTTCTCATCCACCTGGCTCACCAGAATGTGCTGGCTGCGAGACCCCGCATAGCCTACCGTCAGCACAATGTTTTCAGGCAACTGGCGCTCCACATTTAAATTGAACTGTTGCACCATGCCTTGCTTAAAGTTCCGATTCTGCGATTGGATCGTTCCCGTATAGTCCATTGGATTGACGGGCGCGTTATAGATATAGCCCCCGGGAACCGCCAGAGTAGATGGAGGTTGCGACCCTGTCGGGAAAAGAAAACCGCCGGAGAGTGAACCGACCGTGCTGCCATAGCCGAAGGCAAAGACGTTCGGATCAACTTCAGCGTAGTACGGCGGATTCTGCCACAAGCCTTGCCCGCCCTGATTCCACGCCGAGTCGTGGAAGATCGCATAACCGAGACGAACGGCCGTGCTCTGGCTCCCCATGGGCTTCCATGCGATGCCGATGCGGGGCTCGAAAGCAGTCTTGTCATATTGCACGCCCACATGGCCGTCAGAAGTTACGCACGTTCCGCAACCGGTAACTGCGGGACTACCCTTCGGCACGTACCAGATGCCGGTTTGAAAATCGAAGTTCGACTGCCGGTTTTCGATTTCGGTTTCCGGAGTCACCAAAGCCCATGCCACACCCAGATTTAAAGTCAGGTCGGGCGTCACACGCCAATCGTCCTGCACAAACGGGCGAATCAACTTGTAGCGGCGGCCGACCGTCGCACCGAGGAAGGTCTGATCGTGCGCGGCAAAATTTCCCATACCGCCAAGCAAAGTGTCGGCAATGTCGTCACCCGTGAGATCGCCGATCTCCGAGACGAAGCCGTCCTGGAAGGCGTTGTTGCGAATATTCATCTGGTTATCGCGGAACACGCCGCCAAAGCGAATTTCATGCTTGCCACGGATTAACTCCAGCGTGTCGGAAAGCGAATAGACGTTGCTTCCGCCTTGGTAAGGCGCGTATCCGCGGTCACCCACGGCGTAATAACTCGACATTGAAAACGAAGTCATCCCACAGCTTTCGCAATCGTTCGTTGCCTGGTTCAAACTCGCGGGATAACCCGTCAGGTTGTCGCAAGCACTTCCCAAATCAGCGCCGGGAATCGGCGCAGGCTGGCCGGTTACGGGATTGACGAGCTTCGCCGCTTCGCAGCTGCCGGTGCCAAACGAAAGGATGTGATTGAAGATGCGGCTGAAACCGAAATAGAACTGATTGATCGTGTTCGGCGAAATGATGTGCGTTTCCGAGATCACTGCATTGCGTCCGTGGTTATCGATGAGCTGCGTACTGCCAAACGCGGTAGCCTCGGCAAATCCCGGAGAGCCGCCTGGAACGAAGTTCGTCGCCTGGTCGTAACTGAAGCGGCCGAAGATCGAATCCTTGCTGGAGAAATTGTGATCGAGGCGAATGTCCCATGTGCCCTGGTTGAGTCTTCGAGAGGGCACGAGAGCGTAGTTGAAATCCAACGCCGCGTTCGCCGCGCTCACCGCGTTCGGCGCGGGATAGAGGCTAAGCACAGCCAAGCCCACCGGATTGGCCAACGAACCGGGAATAATGTTGCAAGGCGTACCACCGGTCTGCACACCGTTTACCGGCGGTATCGGCTTGCCCGAAGAATCGCATTCAAACGGGCCGCCAGAGAACGGGTTTGTAAGATTAGGGAAAGCCGCTGATCCACGAGGATTTCCCAAAGGATCAACGCTATAGTTGTAATTGCCATTGGCGTCGGGCGTGGTCATCGCAGTCGACGGTACAACGCCGGTGAAGGGAACTCCTTTGCGCTGCATCTTCGCTTGATAATCAGCAAAGAAGAAAGTTTTGTCTTTTTGAATCGGCCCGCCAAACGACCCGCCGAACTGATTGAGATTGAATTGCGGCGTAGCGTTCACAAACTTCGTGCCGGCGTCGAGATCGGTGTTGCGGAAGAATTCGAACAGCGAGCCGTGAAACTGATTCGATCCCGACTTCGTGGTCACCAAAACCGTTGGACCGGCACGTTCTCCAAATTCGGCCGAATAGTTGTAAGTCAGAACTTTAAATTCCTGGATGTCGTCGATCGAAGAGAAAATCGCGATGCCACCTTCGTCCAATTGATTGTTGTCATTGCCATCGAGCAACCAATCCGTACTCTGCTCGCGCGAACCACCAACCGAAAGAGAGAACGATCCACGAGTGGAAGCTTCGCTGCTGGCCGCGCCGTTGAAGAAACTCACCGGGCTGGTGGAAGCGGTTGTGCCCGGAGTCAGAGTAGCCAGTTGGACGAAGTTGCGTCCGTTCAACGGAAGATCAGCGACCTCTTCGGAAGTGATGACCTGCCCCAGCGTCGGATTCGCGGTCTCCACCGCGACCTCAGTAGCGTTGACCTCAACCGTTGAAGAAACCGATGCCGGCGCGAGATTGAAATTGAGTTCGCGCTGCTCGTCAACCTGTAAGCGAACGTCTTTTTGCTCCGCCGTCTGAAAACCTGCCACTTCCACGTGAATGGTGAAGTTCGCCGCAGGCAATAGGGGGATCAGATAGTGTCCCGTCTCGTCAGTTTTCGTATCGCGCGAAAGACTAGTGGCCTGTGACACTACGGTTACAGTAGCGCCTGGAACTACCGCGCCGGCTTTGTCGGAAATTGTTCCGGAGAAACTGCCGTTCGCCTGACCGTGGAGAAACGAAGAGAACGCCAGAGAAAAGAAAATGACGCCAAGCAGCGCCTTCTTGTTCAACATTCATGCCCCTTTTCGGCGAGCCGCACCGATTGACAAACAAAATTCATGTAGCGTTATGTAAGTTAGGGAGACTTTTGGCCGTAGAGTGGCCTTATAAATGCCGAATCCTCATGAAGTCAAGAATTTTCGGCGCCTACAACGCTTTCGTCAACGTTAATTTTCCGAACCGGTACACCTAAAATTCGCAACACGAATTATTGTGAGCGTGTCGCCCATTCCGCGTCGAAGTGCGCGCGATCAAAAAAAGATTTCTGTGTTCCAACGCCGGTGGTTGAAAGGCCAGCGTATAAATTGGCACGCCGTACCGCTTCCTGCTCAGTGAATCCTTCCGCCAGGAATACGGAGAAGCTGCCGATAAATGCGTCGCCTGCGCCCGAACTGTCGAGGCTTTCGACTGTATAAGCTGGAACGTGTTCATTGATTCCGCTGCCCGCCAGCAACGAGCCTTTGGCTCCCAGTGTGATGATTATGCGGCGAATGCCGGTCGCTAACATTTTCTCCGCACATTGTTTCGCATCATCGATATTGCGAACTGGAAGACCCGTAATGGTTTCTGCCTCACTCTCGTTCGGGATGAAATAGTCCAGGCCGTTTAGCTTGCTCATGTCTACAGGCTGGCCGGGGGCAGGATTTAGAATGCATCGAATCCCGTGTTTTTTCGCGAACGTGACCGCGTAATAAACGGTTTCCAGCGGTATTTCAAATTGCAGCACGATGCAGTCGCAGTTTTTTAGCGAATCCGCGGCAGCATCCACATCCGCCGGCTTCATCTCATCATTCGCGCCCTTCACGACGAGAATGCGGTTTTGGCCATTGGGCTCGACGAAGATCGGGGCAACGCCGGTGGAAACATCACCTATTTGTTTGACGTGCGTTGTGTCGATGCCCAGCTTTTTGAAATTATCGATGGTGGCTGGACCAAAGAGATCACTTCCTACCCGCGCCACCATGAAAACGTCAGCGCTGCAGAGCCGGGCTGCGACCGCCTGATTCGCGCCTTTTCCGCCGAATCCAAGATCGAATTTCTGGCCAAAAATTGTTTCCCCGGGCTTGGGAAAGCGGTCTGTGAATGTTGTGAGATCGATATTTGCGCTGCCGATGACAGCAATACGAGGTCGACGAAGCATGCGATTAGATTTCTTGCGATGGGCGAGTCTATTTGGCGCAATCTGTTGTGTCAACTTGACTTCGCGTGGCCGAAAGCCAGACACACGCGCAGGAGAACTACGAAATCATTCTCCGTAAGGAACCCAAATGTTTTTTACTTGAGTCGCATGTTGCAGGAACCAGCGGCCTTCACTTTGTGCCGGATCGAACCAATCGATAGCGCGGCCTTCGTTGGTAAAAACCTGTTTTAAATTGCCAATCGAAAACAACTTGGCGGCAGCCGCATTCAATTCGTTGGAGAAACACCAAATCGCATCCACATCGTCGTGTTCAGCGAGTGTTTTCAGAAGCTCAGAAGTGTGTCCCGTAACGAGATTGACAGTACCGTCCGGCAAATCGCTGGTATCGAATACCTGGTAAAGATCGCCGATAATTAGCGGATAGGTTTCTGACGGAACCACGATTGCGGTATTGCCGGTGGCCAGGACCGGCAACACAACAGAGAGCAAGCCCAAAAGAGGCGCTTCGTTGGGGCAAATAATGCCGACTGTTCCGATCGCTTCGTTCATTGCAATTGCAATCGTGCGGGACGGTGGATTGTGAACCGCACCATCGAATTTGTCGGCCCAGGCTGCGTAGGAAAAGATTCGCTCGATGCTGACCGCGACTTCTTTTGCCGCATGGGTCTCGCCAACGCTCGCGCTTAAGCGCTTCGCAATTTCTTCCTGACGCAATGATAGATTCTCTGCCATGTAGTAGAGAACCTGTGCGCGATTGCGAGCGGTTGTTTTAGCCCAACTTGGGGCCTTACGCGCGGCTTCCACCGCATTGCGAATATCTTTTCGATTGCCCAGCGGCGCTTCGCCGAGCAACTCGCCGTGCTTGCCATGAACTTCGAAACTATAGCCGGAATCGGGCCTGGTTTGTTTGCCGCCAATGTAGAGTTTTACTGTGCGGTCAATCGCGTTGCTTGGTTGCCGAGGCTCATTTCCCGAAGAGGTGTGTTTTGATGCTGCAGCCGGAAGCGCAGGAGCGGATTTGAACCACGCCGGTTCGAGATATTCCAGCAAACCTTCCCGTCCGCCTTCGCGTCCGTAGCCGCTTTCGCGGTATCCGCCAAATCCGCAAGCGGCATCGAACATGTTCGTGCAATTGACCCAGACCACACCGGCCTTGATTTGCGCGGCGATCTGCAAAGAGACATTAATGCTTTCGCTCCAAACGCAAGCGGCTAGTCCGTAGGCTGTGTTGTTGGCAAGCTCTACGGCTTCGGCTGGAGTGCGAAATGTCATGGCCGCGAGGACAGGACCAAAAATTTCCTGCTGCGCAACCACTGAACTCGGATGTACATTACTGAGTAAAGTTGGCGGGAAATATAGTCCTTGTGTGGGAAGAGGAAGCTGCGGTTGCCAGCAACTTGCGCCTTCCGCCACTCCTTGATCGACCAGACGGCGAATACGTTCGAGTTGCACTGGGGCGACAATGGCGCCGATGTCGATTGTTTTGTCGAGCGGGGAACCGACGCGCAGCGTGCTCATGCGATCGCGAATTTTTTGCAAGAGCGCTTCAGCAATACTTTCCTGCATCAACAGGCGGGAGCCGGCACAACAGACTTGTCCCTGATTCAGCCAGATTCCATCTACCAAACCCTCTACCGCGCTGTTGAGATCGGCATCTTCGAACACGACAAATGGTGATTTACCGCCGAGTTCCAGCGAAAGCCGCTTATGGCTGGGGGCTGTTGCGGAGCGAATGGCGCGCCCTACTTCGGTTGATCCCGTGAATGCAATTTTGTCGACTCCCGCGTGCTTTACCAAAGCTTCGCCAGTCGCGCCATCACCCGTGACGATGTTGACTACTCCTGCCGGTAATTCAATTTCCTGACAAATTTCGGCGAAAGCTAATGCAGTAAGTGGTGTGAACTCCGCCGGTTTCAATACCACAGTATTTCCTGTGGCGAGTGCTGGTGCGATTTTCCACGCCAGCATAAGCAAAGGAAAATTCCACGGAATAATCTGCCCAACTACTCCGCAAGATGTGTAGCCGGGAAACTCTGACTTCAACAGCTGCGCCCATCCAGCGTGATGATAGAAATGGCGAACTACCAGCGGAATATCGATGTCTCGGCTTTCGCGGATAGGCTTGCCATTATCGATGGTTTCGAGCACGGCGAGCCGGCGGGAATGTTTCTGTACTGCGCGGGCCATGGCATATAAAAATCGAGCGCGGGCGTGGCCGGTAAGACGTTGCCACTTCGGAAGCGCCTTTCCAGCAGCTTGCACTCCCACATCAATGTCCGCGGCCGAACCTTGAGCGACCGTCGCAATCTTTTCTCCGGTGGCAGGATCGATGGAATCGAAGAACGCGCCTTCGACCGGCTGATGCCACTCGCCATCGATGAAATGGCCGAATCGCCGCTGGTGCCGATCGAGCCAGAGCAGCGCCTCTTTCGGATCTTCGGGCGCCAATCCGTACTCCATCGTAAGGAATTTTTCAGCGATGCTCATTCCCGTAGTTTAGCTTTCTTTGTCTGCGGTTCATGCTATCGGATGGCGATAATCCGCCGAGTACCGCCCAGTGGCAAAGTGTTCCAGTTGCCGCTCAATGTCGTTGAGAAGTCCGCTAGCCCCGAAACGGAAGAGACTCGGTTTCATCCAGGGTATTCCAAGTTCATCCTTCATCAGCGCCAGCCATTCCGTGGATTGCTTTGCGGTGCGAATTCCGCCGGCGGGTTTGAAGCCAACGGCCATGCCGGTTTCCTGGGCGTATTCGCGAATGGCGCGAGCCATTACGAATCCAACAGGAAGCGTAGCATTGGTAGATTCTTTGCCGGTAGATGTTTTAATGAAGTCCGCACCCGCCATCATGGCGACAAAACTTGCGCGGGCCACGTTACGCAACGTGAGCAGGTCGCCTGTGCCGAGGATCGCTTTCATGTGGCAGCGGCCGCAAGCCCGTTTGAACTCGGCGACTTCATCGTAAAGCTCCTGCCACCTTCCGCTGAAGACAAGCGCGCGCGTAATCACGATATCGATCTCGTCAGCCCCAGCTTCCACGGAGCGGCGAATTTCGGCCACGCGTTCTTGAACCGGCGACAATCCGGCAGGAAATCCAGTGGAGACCGCAGCTACGCGAATCCCACTGCCTTCGAGCGAATGTACTGCCGTCTCAACGAAGCGGTGATAAACGCAAACCGCAGCCACTTTGATGTCAAGTTCTTCGATCTGCAATTGTTTTCGAATTTCCTGCTGAACTGGCTGCCGCGCTTTTGCACAAAGGCGGCGCACTCGTTCGTCCGTATCATCCCCGGAGAGAGTGGTCAGATCCATGCATGTGATCGCGCGTAGTAGCCATGCGGCTTGCCATTCCTTTTTAACGGTGCGGCGCGCAACATGAGTTTGCGCTCTGCGCTCCACCGCGCTGGTGTTAACGCAAACCTGCTTTACCCAGTCGAGATTGAGCGGAACGCCGCGATTGGAGAGCAAAGGGCGGCCGGAAAGCTCCGCGATGGGCGCAAGCGAACCCGTGACGAGGTCGTCATGAGCTGTGTAAATCGACCCATCCGAAAATCCAAAACGCGGTTTGCGATCTTCCGACATCCGTCTTGCATTGTACGGCAGAAAGACAGCATTTCGCAGCAAGGCTCGCGTCTGGCGCAAATCGCAAAAGAAGCGTAGAGTTACACGTTCTGTAACCGAACTCTGAGGAGGAAATGGATTGTTCACGCCATCGAGTCTCACGATTGCGCTGTTGATGATGATCACGAGCGCCGTTTGCTGGGGTTCGTGGGCTAATACGTACAAAGGAGTCAAGCGCTATCGCTTTGAACTCTTTTACTGGGATTACGCCGTCGGCATTTTCCTGATTTCGCTGGTAATGGCTTTGACCATGGGCAGCACGGGCAACGATTCTTCCAGCTTTCTGAACAACGTCCACGCGGCCGACACTTCGAACATTGTGAATGCATTGATCGGGGGTGCGTTGTTCAATCTCGCCAATCTTTTACTCGTGGCAGCCATTGACATGGCTGGGCTTGCCGTTGCATTTCCTATTTCAATCGGCATCGCACTGGTGGTGGGAGTTGTATTGAGCTATGCGCTCCAACCCAAGGGCAACGCAATGTTTCTCGCGCTCGGCGTCGCATGCGCGTTTATCGCGGTAGTGATGGACGGCAAAGCTTACGGAAGCCTGGCGGTTAGTGGCCGTTCCATATCGAAGAAAAGCCTGGTTACGTGCGTTGTGTCCGGAATTCTTATGGGCTTGTGGGCTCCCTTCATGACGCATGCTATGACACGCGGCAATCCGTTGGGGCCCTATAGCGCTGCGGTTTTTCTGACGCTGGGTGCGTTACTGTCGTGCTTTATTTGGAATTTTTATTTTATGAAACATCCGCTGGTGGGTGAGCCGGTAAGTTTTAGCGGATTTTTTCGCGGTCCAGCGTCTGGACATCTTCTGGGCCTCTTTGGAGGATGTATTTGGGGCGTTGGAACAGTGTTTAATCTGGTAGCAGGAAGTTATACCGGCGTGGCGATTTCTTATGCCATCGGGCAATCCGCCCCCATGGTGGCGGCGCTGTGGGGAATCCTCGCCTGGAAAGAATTTGCTAATTCTGGCGCACGAGCCAAAGTTTACCTTGGATTGATGTTCGTCTTTTATGCGCTGGCAATTTTGCTGGTCGCTCAAGCAAATGGCTAGGCGGCTATTTCCCTTTAATTCGGCTCACAAACAGCTCGAGGAAACGATCAGCGTCGGAAGCAACACAGACCCGGGCATTTGGTTTTAGCGGAATCACGCCCTCGATCTCATAATGATCGCCGTGCAGAATGTTGTTCTCATCTGAGCCCATGCGGTTGGCCACGGTTTCGCCGCGAGTAAATTCGCCTTTTGTTTCCACGTCGACGTGCATGTCTTTGAGCGTGCCCAGGGTTGGATCCATTGCAATCCCAACCGCCAGCGGATCGTACATCGCAGCTCCACTGTAACCACTCTTCTCGCTGCGGGTTAAATAGAAATCAGCAATCTTCACAATAAAATCGCTCTCCGGCCCATACGACGACTGGAGCTCAGCGAGATATTTGCGCGTAATTAGCGTTCGTTCGCCTACATCGGAGCCGACCATGGTTACGATCCAGCCGGCATTGAAAACAATTTGAGCCGCTTCGGGATCATTGTAAATATTCGCCTCGGCTGCGCCATTAACATTTCCGCCTGTGATTGAACCTCCCATGATTACGATATTTTTAGCCAGTTCAGCGATGGAAGGATCTTTCGAAACCGCGAGCGCAATGTTGGTAAGCGGTCCCACCGGGATCAGCGTGATTTCATGCGGATATTTGTGGATCAGTTCAATGATGAGATCGGGACCAAATCGAGGATCGGCTTTGCATTTTGTCGGCGGTAATTCGACGCCGGCTAGTCCATTTTTTCCATGCCAATACTGCGCCGTAATCAGTTTTTGATTCAGAGGGTGCTGCGCTCCGCCTGCAATCGCAATGTCACAACGTCCGGCCAGCGAAACGATCTTCAACGCATTTTCCAGGCCTTGCTTGCCGTCTACATTGCCGGGTACGACGGTTAGCGCTTCCACCTTCAATTCGGGCGAATTCAATGCCAGCATAATCGCCATGGCATCGTCGGTGCCCGGATCCGTGTCGATAATTACGCGCTGTGGCACATTTTGCGCGGTCGCGTTCAACAGAAGTGCAAGAACAACAAACAACCCAATTAAGAATGGCCTTAAGAGCTTCATAAACTCCTTTTTTGAACTGTAAGTATGCATCGGCACGGAATTCACAAGCCTTTATTGAGAAGATCGAATCAGTGATGGATTTATAACAGCATGCCGGCGATCGAGGCCGACATAAGATTCGCCATCGTACCCGCCAGCATTGCGCGCAATCCCAACCGCGCCAGTTCGCTCTTCTTGTTTGGCGCGAGCGCTCCGATGCCGCCGATCTGAATTCCAATCGAGCTAAGGTTCGCAAATCCACAAAGCGCGAACGTCGCAATCGTAAAAGATCGCGGATCGAGCGCTGCTTTCTGCGGACCTAACATCGAAAATGCCACCAACTCATTCAGCACCATACGCGTACCCAAAAGATTGCCAATCGCGCCGCAATCACGCCAGGGAACGCCGATCACCCAGGCCACCGGCGAGAACAGCACGCCAAAAACGCTCTCAAGGCTCGAAGGGAACCAGAGAAAACCAAAATGCGCCAGGCCATTGTGAATTCCATGCATAATGCCGTCTAGTAATGCGACCAACGCCAAAAAAGAAATCAGCATAGCGGCAATGTTCAGAGCCATGTGCAGCCCGTCACTGGTGCCGCGAGCAATAGCGCCCAGCAGGTTTTCTTTTTTTTCTTGCTCCTCTTCTTCTTCGTTCACCACCACGCGGCCGGCGGTTCTCGTTTGCTCGGTTTCCGGGACCAGCATCTTGGAAACAAGGAGCGTGCCCGGAGCAGTCATAATCACAGCACTCAGTATGTGTCTGGGTTCAACGCCAAAAGCGAAGTATGCTGCCATGATCGAACCGGAAACGTGCGCCATGCCGCTGGTCATCACGGTCATGAGTTCCGAACGCGTCAGGTCCGGTAGAAACGGACGAATCGTTACCGGCGCTTCCGTCTGTCCCATGAAGATGCTCGCCGCAACGTTAAGCGACTCCGCGCCGCTGGCGCCCATAATGCGCGTCATGGCCCACGCTGCAATGCGGATAATGAACTGCATGATGCCGTAGTGGTAGAGGATAGCGAATAGCGCACAGATAAAAATAACCGTGGGCAGAACCTGAAACGCGAACACGAAACCGACGTGCGATCCCTGCTTGCCCAAGTCTCCAAAAACGAATTCCGAGCCGACGAACGCATAATTGAGCACACGATTCGCGGCATCACCCATAACCTGAAACAGGCGGCGTCCGAGATCGACTCTCAGGACAAACACAGCGAACAAGATCTGCAGACCGAGTCCCCATGCAACGGTCTTCATGCGAATCGCACGCCGGTTGGTGGAAAAGACGTATGCCAATGTCAGCATGGTGAGCAGGCCGAGAATTCCAGTGAAACGTCCCATCAGTTGTTATCTCCGGTTTTTCCGATGACACGATGAATCAAAGGCCTTTTCTCATGTGCAGGCGAATCGCCGATCCGAAAACTTTCTTCGAGTAATTGTTTAGCGCGCGCCGCGCGGGATTCTGCATTGTAGTAGATCGTTGCCAGTGGTTCCCCGCTGGAGACGGACCCCCCAACCTTCTTATGCAGCACAATTCCAACCGAAGGATCGACGGAGTCCTCTTTTTTCTCGCGTCCGCCGCCCAAAATTACACACGCCGTGCCCACCTGTTCGCATTGCAGAGAGATGAGATGGCCATTACTCGGGCTGGTAATCGTCATGGTGTGCTGAGCCTGCGGCAGTTTTTTCGGATCGTCGATCACTCGAGGATCTCCACCTTGCAGTTCCACCATCTGGCGAAACTTCTCCAGCGCTTGGCCGGAAGCGATGAGTTTTTCACTTTGCTTCTTTCCATCGGCAACTGTGCTGGCCACCCCGCCTAGATGCAGCATCCATCCGGCTAATTCGAGGCAGAGCTGGCGCAAGTCTTCTGGTCCGTTGCCTCGCAGAATATCGACTACCTCCACCACCTCAAGCGCATTGCCGATCATCTTGCCGAGTGGTTGATCCATGTCGGTGATCAGAGCGACAACTTGTTTTCCCATCCGCTCGCCGGTTTCCACCATGAGTTCCGCAAGAAACGCAGCATCTTCCTCGCGCTTCATGAAAGCGCCCGAACCAGTCTTGACATCAAGTACAAGGCCATCGATGCCCTCGGCGAGCTTTTTGCTCATGATTGAAGCACAAATCAGATAGGGGCTTTCCACGGTTCCTGTCACATCACGCAGCGCGTAAAGTTTGCGATCCGCCGGCGCGATCTGGGCAGTCTGTCCGATCATCGCGCAGCCGCAGGTTTCAAGTACGCGACGAAAATCCGCGACCGACAGATTCACATTGAAACCCGGAATCGCTTCCAGTTTGTCGAGCGTGCCCCCGGTATGTCCAAGGCCTCGGCCGCTGATCATGGGAACGGCAACGCCTGCAGCCGCCGCAAGCGGAGCAAGCACCAGCGAAGTCTTATCGCCAACGCCGCCGGTCGAGTGTTTATCCACCTTCTTCGCGGCAAGCGATGAGAAATCGAGCACTTCTCCAGAATGCAGCATCGCATCGGTGAGCGCGGCAGTTTCGGCACCAGTCATGCCGCGAAGCACTACGGCCATGAGCCATGCCGAAACCTGATAGTCAGGAATATCGCCGCGTGTGTACGCGTTGACTAGCGATTCAATTTGGTTTCGAGACAACTCACCGCCATCCCGTTTTTGGCGGATGACATCGATTGCGCGAAAAGTTTCGCTGGAACTTAGAGTGGCGCTCACTATAGGCGAAATCCTTCTGGAAGAAGTTCGGTGATACGCGCCTGCTGAGGCCCGTTTTTTCCCTGAAAAAAGATGGTCGCGTCAGGGCCGAATTCGTAAATAACCTGGCGGCACGCGCCGCATGGAGAACAGGGTACGCTTTGCTCGTTGGCCACTGCGACCGCACGAACTTCGATTTTTGGCCCGTATTGCGCAACCGCAGAAAAAATGGCCGTGCGTTCGGCGCAATTAGTCATTCCATAGGAGGCGTTTTCCACGTTGCAGCCCGAAAATATTTTTCCGTTCGAGAGCAATATGGCCGCACCAACGCGAAACTTGGAATACGGTGCATGAGCGTTTTTGAACGCTTTCCTGGCAGATTGCAACAGCTTAGACTTTTGCTGATTTGATACTAGTTGGTTCGATATTTGTTTCACGGGCATAAACATCGTCTTTCACGAACGTTTCGCTAAATCGTGCGCAATTGTAAACCCTAATCTCGTGTGCCGCGAGCGCGATTGCATTTGTTCCCGTGCGGGTCTAGCATAAACGCGTCAATCTTATCTGCCATGCGCTTTGACGCAAGTCATGCAGTTTCTTGTCTAACTTTACCTGTCTAACTTCCAAGTCGCTAAGGAGGACATATGAGCACCGCAACACTGCCACAAATTCATCCGCAAGTCGCTGAGTTTATCGGCAAACCGAGCAAGATGCTGATCAACGGACAATGGGTCAACTCCATCTCCGGCAAAACTTTCCCCACCTACAATCCGGCAACCGGCGAAGTGCTGGCGAATGTCGCCGAAGGCGATCGCGAAGATATCGAGCAAGCCGTGAAGGCCGCGCGCAAAGCCTTCGACCACGGCCCTTGGCGCAAATTGACGGCCTCCGAACGCGGACGCCTGATTTGGAAGCTTGCCGATTTACTGGAGGCGCACACCGAGGAATTCGCTTACCTGGAAAGCCTCGACAATGGCAAGCCTCTCGCCGTCGCCAAAGTTGCCGATGTGCCTTTGGCGGTGGATTTATTCCGCTACATGGCAGGATGGGCCACGAAGATCGAAGGCAACACGATTCCAATTTCAGCGGGCAATCAATTTTTCGCATATACATTGCGCGAACCAGTAGGCGTGGTCGGCCAGATTATTCCGTGGAACTTTCCCTTGCTGATGGCCGCATGGAAGCTGGGACCAGCGCTGACGTGCGGATGCACCGTCGTGTTGAAACCCGCGGAGCAAACCCCGCTCTCCGCGCTCCGTCTCGGCGAGCTGATTATGGAAGCTGGTTTCCCGGAGGGTGTGGTGAACATTGTTCCGGGCTATGGCGAAACCGCCGGCGCCGCGCTCGCCGCTCATCCTGATGTGGACAAAGTTGCGTTTACTGGATCGACCGAAGTTGGCAAGCTGATTGTGCACGCTGCCGCTGGAAACTTGAAAAAAGTAACGCTGGAGTTGGGGGGTAAATCTCCAAACGTTGTGTTCAAAGATGCGGATCTCGATACCGCAATTTCCGGCGCGGCCAGCGCGATCTTCTTCAACCACGGCCAATGCTGTTGCGCCGGTTCTCGTCTTTATATCGAGAAGCCGGTCTATGATCGAGTGGTCGAAGGTGTCGCCGAGCGGGCAAAAAGGATCAGAGTCGGCTCAGGCCTCGATCCGAAAACGCAAATGGGACCGCTCGTCTCCCAGGAACAGTTGAACCGCGTATGTGGTTATCTCGAGGCTGGCTTCTCCGAGGGCGCAAAAGCCTTGGCAGGCGGCCATAAGAAAGACGAGAAAGGCTATTTCGTCGAGCCAACCGTTCTTGTGGATACACGCGAAGACATGAAGGTGGTGCGGGAAGAAATCTTTGGTCCCGTCGTGACCGCGATGCCCTTTGACGATCCCGAGGAAATTTTGCCGCGCGCCAACAACAGCGAATACGGATTAGCCGCCGCCGTGTGGACGAAAGATATCAGCAAGGCTCATCGCATGGCCGCATATCTGCGAGCGGGCACAGTATGGATCAACTGTTACAACGTGTTCGACGCCGCGATGCCGTTTGGCGGATATAAGCAATCCGGCTGGGGACGCGAAATGGGTCACGATGTACTCAACAACTACACGCAGACCAAAGCGGTGTGTACAAAACTGGACTAGGTTATTTGTCCAAAAAACTGAGGACGGCGGAAATCCGCCGTCCTTAGTTTTTAGAT
Source organism: Candidatus Aquilonibacter sp. (assembly GCA_035486715.1). Lineage (GTDB taxonomy): Bacteria > Acidobacteriota > Terriglobia > Terriglobales > Acidobacteriaceae > Sulfotelmatobacter. Next base: position 110,924 of record DATHMV010000053.1, on the reverse strand, counting down.
TAATGCCCGCCGATCTACTTCTCCATTAAAAGCACTTTCTCCGCGTTGTCGATCTCGGTAAGCTTCACCTCAATCACCTCGCTCATCGTGGTCTGAATGTTACGCCCGACGAAGCTCGCTTCGACCGGCAACTCACGATGTCCACGATCAATCAGCACGCACAATTGCACCCGTCGCGGCCTTCCCTGTGAGAAGAGCGCATCCATAGCAGCGCGGACTGTGCGTCCAGTAAATAAAACATCATCGACCAGAACAATGTTTTTATCTTCAATCGAGAATCCAATCTTGCCTTCCTGCACAACCGGCTTTGGGCCCAGCGTCGAGAGATCATCGCGATAAAACGTAATGTCCAAAGTGCCCACCGGAACGTCCGCATTCTCGATGCGCGCAATGATTTTGCCCAATCTCTCTGCGATCGGCACACCGCGGCGACGGATTCCAATCAGTCCCAACCCTTCCACTCCGCCGTTCTTTTCGACAATTTCATACGCCAGACGTACAAGAGTGCGTTCAATTTCCGACGCTGACATGAGTTGAGACTTTTGACGCAGTGCCGTTTTGCGGAGGATATTTTTTGCATTCATTGCCGGATGGCCTCAGGTATTGATTCTTGAACCTTCTTAACTTTAGTGCCAACCAGCCCTATCCGCAAGCCAAAGCGGTTATTAAACCTTCAAGCATGTCGAATGGGGGTTTATAAGCAGAAAAGGCCGCCATTGACGGGGCCTGGTTTCAGAAAGACTAGGGAAGTGAGATCGCAGAACTTACATCTTTTGTTTGTGCGCCGGTGGCCTCGCGTGATTCGAGAGACCCAACGTTCTGGACTTTGGCAATATGAGTCAACTCACCATTGTCATTTCGCAGAGCCTGGAGCGTTATTGTTTGAGGCGCGGCCAAAGCTCCGTCGCTTGGGAGGATTCCGATGCCGAGGTTTCTTCCCGCGGCTTTTGCCCTATAAAGCGCCGCATCTGCGAGTTCAATTACTTCCTGCGCGCAAATCGCGTCATACGCGTGACGGCTCCATGGAAACGGCGCCCATCCCACGGAGCAGGTCTTCTTCACGTGGACGCCTCCTCCCAAGTCGAATGCCTCGGATGACATGACATCGAGAATGCGCTCGCAAAATGCCGTTGTACCGAGAGGATCGGCGGATCGTGACATGATCAAAAATTCTTCACCACCCCAACGCACTAAAACGTCTGACTTGCGCACCACTCTATCCAAACGCTTTGCCACCAGTTGCAAAAGGCGATCGCCGGCGGGATGACCATGCAAATCGTTGACCTGTTTGAAGAAGTCGACGTCGACCATGAGAAAGATCAAATCGCGATGATCCATGTTTGCAGGGTGGTTGCTCCGAGAGCGTTCGTAATGCCGCATCACCTGCCCGGCTTCAGCCGTCAGGATTTCCTCGAGGTAACGCCGGTTCCAGACTCCAGTGAGCACATCTGTGAATGAGATTTCCTGGAGTTCAAGGTTTTTACGTTGTAACTCCAGGCTATGCCAACGAAGAGATTGCTCCTTATTTTCCAATTCGTCTTTTAATTTGCAGGTTTCATCGAGGTTTTGCCGCGAGAGTTGCAGCAAGTGAAGAAGTTCGCGATCCATCCAGTGCTGTTTGAGAAATACGAGAGTGCCCATGAAAATCATAGCCGCTGCGGTCAACAGTAATCGATAGGAACGCACTCGTGACGGCGCACCTCCACCAAATTGAGCCCAAGCCACCATGAGGGGGGTCGAGAATACGGCGAGCATCGCCAGTCTCGCAGTCCACATGCCATGCTCGTGAGCAAGAGCGCGCGCAGGTTTGTCCGGCAACGTGCCCCACGCTATCAACCCGACCACTGAGAACCATGCCATGGCCGCAATTAGCGGAATATCGTACAAGCTCCCCGTAGTGTATTGATGAAAATCAATTGCCACGCTGGCGAGAATGGATCCCAAGCTGTAGAGCACTGCCGCCTTGAGCAAGTGACTGTAAACGACGCGCCACGGGCCAGTGCTGCCCCGCCAAATCCAACTGGCGGCAATAATCAATACGATCTGTTCGCACGCATAAAGTACATCGAAACTTTGGCCATAGATGGATTCGTTGGGGGAAACGTATTGCCACGGAATTACGATGAATAAATACAGGTAGAGCCACCATGTCAGCAGCAGGAAGAAGTCGAGCGAGGCTACGCGCAACGAACGATCGTTTCGTTGAATGTGCGGTTGCACCGCTAAAGCTGCCGTCATGGGAACGATGTGAAGGAATAAAATTACATCTCCAACGAAAGGATTGGGGGTTTCCTGGCGAAGAAAAACTTCGAAGTAAGTCCACAAAAGTTGCGCGACAAGCCACATTGCGCAACCGCACCCCAACAGTATCCAAAAAAGTTGCGCTTTTTTGTCGCTGGTTCGTACATTCGAAAGAATAGCGATGGTTGCGCCCAGAAGCAGGGCACATTGCGTGAGATCGCCGAATGCGGTTAGCCAGGCGCTTGGCCGCGCGAGCAACGATACGAGAATGTGAGTGCACACCACCGCGCACACCATTCCCGTCCACTTGCTTGGTTGTCGTAGAGAGATCAAACCCACTTTAAGAGTCTATGGGTGCGCGCATAGGATCGCGGTATTACGGAAGTAATCGAATCAGCAGCAGAATGCGGGCTAGTGGCTAGCTCATTGAGTCGATCACGATGCGAAATCGCTCAACAAACAGGAAAACATCATGAAATGAGTTGTAAAGCGGGACAGGCGCTACGCGAAGCATGTCGGGTTCCCTCCAATCGCAAATCACGCCTGCTTCGGCCAGTTTGTCGCATAAGATCCGGCCATTCTTCGGAATTCGGATGGAAAGTTGAGCGCCTCGCCGTTCTTTTTCGTGTGGAGTGACGATTGAAAAATGGGAAGAGGGGTTTTGAGTCAGCAGGGACTCCAGATAACCGGTAAGCGCTTCACTCTTGTTTCGCAAGCACTCGATGCCAGCCTCATGAAAAATATCCATCGACGCGCGTAGTGCCGCCAGGCTAATGATCGAAGGATTGCTTAACTGCCAACCTTCTGCGCCTGTCATTGGTTGAAAGTTTGGACCCATCAGGAAACGCGATGCTTCATCGTGCCCCCACCATCCTGCAAAGCGGGGCATATCCAGAGCTCGGGCGTGCCTCTCGTGTACGAAGCAGCCTCCTGTACATCCCGGCCCGCCGTTTAGATATTTGTAACTGCACCAGACGGCGAAGTCTGGTCCCCATTCATTCAGCCGCAAATGTAAATTCCCTGCTGCGTGCGCCAGATCGAATCCTACAACACAGTCTTGCGCGTGTCCGGCTCGCGTGATTCCCGCCATATCGAAAGCCTGTCCGGTTGCGTAGTTGACGCCTCCCAACAGGATCAGTGCGATTTCTTCTCCCCGGCGTTCGATCAAAGCTTCAATGTCCTCGTCGCGAAGGCAGGATTCGCCGGATCGAGGCGTCAATTCGATCAACGCGCTTTCAGGATTAAAACCATGGAATTTAATTTGTGATTTCACTGCATATTGATCGGAAGGAAATGCACCGCGCTCGACAAGTATTTTGTGCCGGCCTGGCGTGGGACGGTAGAACGACACCATCATTAAGTGTAGATTTACCGTTAGCGAATTCATTACCACCACTTCGGCAGATTTTGCTCCGACTAGTTTGGCTGTCTGCTCAGTGAGCAGGCGGTGATAGGGCATCCACGGATGTTTTGCTCGAAAGTGCGCCTCCACACCCAGCTTTGCCCAAGCTTCCAGTTCCTCGTTGACAAAGGCCTCAACGGTCTTTGGTTGCAGGCCAAGCGAGTGGCCGCACAAATACACGCAATCGCCGTTATTTATTTTCGGAAATGAAAATCGCTGCCGATAATCTTTGAGCGGATCACGTGCGTCTATCGTGATCGCGAAATCCTTGCCGGGCTGGAAATCAAAGCTGCTCATTGCGGCAGCTCCAGCGGAGTCAGGTCGCGGCGAATCATTCGATCTGCTTTACTCCAATCGAGATCCGATGGAGAATGAATATTTTCACAAAGTTCGGCGAGCATTCGATCCTGAATTGCTCCTCGGGTCATCGCTACGGAGTATGGAACGCGATGGAAGGTGACCATCGCATACTTAGGCACGAACAAATTCGGATATTTCGCTTCCAGAGCCAGCTCCACTTTTTTGCGAAGCAAAAATTGCGCGTCGGCAACGCGATCCCGCATCTCGGTGAAATTTTCGATCGCCATATCCGCGATAGCGTGAGTATTGACTTTGCGTTCGCTCTCGAAGTCTGCGAAAACCTGCGACCAGTTCGCGCCATACCGATCCAGAATCTCGACGAGCGAAGTGCAATCTTCAAATCCGCAATTTATGCCCTGACCAAAGAAAGGAACGATGGCGTGCGCGGCGTCTCCCAGGAGCAATGCTTTTTCGTCTATATACCATGGCGAACATTTGATGGTGACCATCGCTCCCGTTGGATTCGTAAAATAGTTATCCGCAAATTGCGGCATGAGCTTGCAAACGTCAGGAAAACGCTCTTCGAAAAATCGACTAACTTCTGCCGGGGTATTCAACTGGCTAAAGCTATCCTTCCCCTCAAATGGCAAAAATAAAATGCAGGCGAATGTGCCGTCAATATTCGGCAAGGCTATCAACATGTAATGGCCGCGCGGCCAAATGTGTAGGGCATTCGTTTCCAGTAGATGCATCCCGTCGGGAGAGGCAGGAATAGTAAGTTCCTTATAGCCGTAATCCAGGTATTGCTGAGAAAAATTAAACCGGTTCAACTTTAACATTTCATTGCGGATGGCTGATGCGGAGCCATCGCAGCCAATTATTAATCCAGTTTCCCGCTTCGTTTCCTCTCCAGTTTGCTCATTGCGCAACCGAAGGATGCCAGTTTTAATCTCGTATCCGACGCAACGTTGGCCGAAGTAAATGACGGCGCCTTGCTCTTCAGCCGCGTTGATAAGCGCAATATTCAGCTCAGCTCTGGAAATCGAATGGATGACCTCCATTTCATTTTTCCCATAGGGCTGAAAGCTAAGCTCCCCGGCAATGGAATGCATCATGCGTCCCGCCATCGGGATAATGATGCTTCGCATTCGTTCCCACAATCCGGCTTGTTGCAATCCGTGAATACCCCGGGTGGATAAGGCGAGATTGATCGACCGACCGGCGCTCATGCTGACTTTTCGCATGTCGGGACGCCGCTCGTAGAGTTCAACCGCGAACCCTCGCTGCATGAGAAGAATCGCCAGAAGCGGACCATTCAGTCCGGCGCCGATCAGCGTGATTTTCTTGTTGGTAGATTCCATCCCGAATTCGGAGCAGGGAAATGATTAATGGAAAACGATCTTCATTCGGTCAGTAAAGTTCGCGCCTCCCACAATTCCGGGAAGAATTTTTTATCGAGAGTGAGTTTGAGATAGGAAGCTCCTGCGCTTCCGCCGGTTCCCATGCGAATTCCGATGATGCGCTCGACCAGCTGAATGTGGCGTAAGCGCCAGCTCACGATCAATTCGTCGAACTCGGTCAAGCGCTCGCACACGTCAATCCAGTCGCGATGATGCTGTTCGTCTTGATAAAGTTCATGCACGGCCCGTGCGCGGGCCTCGAATTTCGCACGCTCGGTCGCATCATTGTCAGGCGTCGGCAGTTTGCCCATGGCCTGCAACGCCCCAAAGAAAGCATCGTGTAAGGAAGGCTCTTCTAAACGCCGCTTCAATCTTGCGTGAGCTTCCGGCGTCGGCCTGTGATAACGCAGCATTTTGTCATCTTTCAAGCCGCACAGAAATTCGATCTCGCGAAATTGCTCGGATTGAAAGCCGCTGGCCGGTTCCAGCAGGCCGCGAAAGGCCAGGAAATGCGTCGGCAGCATGGTTTCAAGGATTGTGAACTGCTCTACCAGCACCCGAGTGATTTCCGTACACCGGCGCAAGAGCCGAGCGGCTTCGTAAACCTCATCATGCGATTTCGGGTTTGCCGCGGCCCTTTGCAAATTTGTCACCACGGCATCGAGATCATGCAGTAGCTCCTTGAACCAGAGTTCGTAAGTTTGATGCACAACAATGAAGAGCATCTCATCATGGTGTATTGGCGAGGACTGTGGCTGCTGCAAGTCCAGCAAATCAGGAACTTTCAAATACGAACTGTAAGTGAGTTGCCCAGCTTCGGGAGTAACCGGCGCAGTCGTGACACCTGTAGCAGAACTCTTAACAGAGTTTGCGGACGGTTCCATGGTGAGGTGCAGGAATGTCACAGCATTTTCACTCAGCAATTTGTTCTTAATTTGTTGAGGGAAATTGCTTTGCCGGATGAGCGAACCAACATGCTCTTCACCGAGTGGAAAGGGATAGTCGGAGCCGAGCATCACGCGGTCCGTACCCATCGTTCCCACCAGAAATTGCAATGCGCGTTGATCGAACACTGCTGAGTCCACATAGAAGCGATTGAGGTAATAGCTTGGGGGATGTTTGCACTCGCCGCGCGCTACGGGATGATGATGCCATGCATTTTCAAGCCGCCCGAGCAAGAATGCGAAACTGCCGCCACCATGTGCGAAGCAAATCCGCAGCTTTTCAGGCAATCGATCGAACGCGCCACTCAGAATCATCGCTACGACTGAAAGTTGGGTTTCAGCGGGCATGCCCACGGTCCATGGCATCATGTACTTCGGCATTCGTTCCTGGCCGAACATTTCCCATGGGTGCACCAGCACCGCGGCGCCCTCATCTGCACAATGATGCAGAAAAGTTACGACACCCGCATCATCCAGATTCTTGCTTCCAATGTGGTTGCCAATTTGTACGCCGAGATGTCCCGTCTTCATACACCGGCTGAGTTCTTTGCACGCGGCATCTGTATCCTGTAGCGGAACCTGGCAAAGCGATTTCAACCTGCCTTTTCCCTCGTTGCAAAGTTCAAGTGCAGCATCATTGAATAATTGTGCGCAATCGAGTGCGTGTTCGATTGGCCGGTCATACGCGAACAACACGGGTGTTGCCGATATGACTTGCATGTTGATCCCGTCGCGATCCATTTCGCGCAGCCGAACTTCCGGATCCCAACATGCCGAGCAGATTTTTCGAAAGAATCGATCGCCGACCATGATATCGGCCTTGCCCGGCCCTGTGTGCTTGATCCATGGCCAGTTTGGCGTGCGGTAACGTGCAGCTAAGTCGGGCCATGAGTTTGGGAAAAAGTGATTGTGAATGTCGATGGCGGGCATGCTATTTGCCGGGGTGAACGGTGCCGCAGTGCTTACACTTGCGCCTTTCTTCGTTGTCATAAAACTGCTCGAACAGAGGTGGCAAATCCTTGACGATACTTTTCAATTTCACTTCCGCCCGGTAAACCAGTTGATGGCAATTCGGACAATACCATTCGAATGCGTCTAAAGACCCTTCGGGACGCGGTACTTCAATCACTACACCTACAGTATCGGCGGGGCGCTGAGGGGAATGGCGCATGTGCTTGGGCAGGAGAAAAATTTCGCCTTCCTTAATCGGAATTTCCAGCGGCGGCTTGCCCGACGCTTCCATAATGCGCAGAGAAATATTGCCCTTTAATTGATAAAAAAATTCTTCAGTTGGATCGTCGTGATAGTCGCGCCGCTGGTTTGGCCCGCCGACCACGGTTACCATCATCTCGCCATCTTCCCATACCTGCGCGTTGCCAACCGGAGGCTTGAGTTTGTCTTTGTTTTCTTCAATCCACGCCTGAAAGTTAAAAGCTTTCAGGTTCTTGATGGATGTCATCGGGTCTCCTATTTCTGCGGCTTGTAAGCCGTGGCTTTGATTTCGATCAGCAAGTGCGGATGCGGTAACTGATGCACGGCTACCGTGGTTCTCGCCGGACCATCGTAACCAAAGAATTCACCGTAAACTTCGTTGTAACCTGCGAAGTCATTCATGTTCACTAGATACGTGGAAATCTCCACTATGTCTTGCAAGCCGGCTCCATCGCTTTGCAAGATGTCGCGAATGTTATCGATCACGGCACGAGTTTGCAGGCGGATGTCGAGCCGAGTCGTACCGAGCGAATCGACTTCAGCGCCGGCAATTGTGTTATCGACACGGCGCGCGCTGGTGCCAGAGACGAATAGGAGATCACCAGCGCGCTTGAGATGCGGATATTTTCCGCGCGGGCTGGCTTTCCCTTCGACGACTTTGCTTCCAATTCCGTTCATTATTTATTCCAGTGGAATGCAAATGTTGTTCAACTCAGAATAAAAATTTAACGAATGCATGCCGCCTTCGCGGCCGATGCCGGAAAGTCCCACGCCGCCAAATGGAGTACGCAGGTCGCGCAGAAACCAGCAATTTACCCATGTGATGCCAACATTCATTTGTTGCGCGACGCGGTGACCCCGCTTCAAGTTGCTAGTCCAGATCGAAGCCGCCAGTCCGTATTTCGTATCATTAGCCGTGGCAACCGCTTCCTCTTCCGAATCAAATGGAGCGACATGGCACACCGGGCCGAAAATTTCCTCTTTCACACAGCGAGCCGATTCTGGAAGTCCAGTATAGATCGTCGGCTGCACGTAAAAGCCATTGTTGCGACCGTCGTCAAAAGTTGGGATTCCGCCGCCCGTGATAACTGACGCACCTTCTTCTTGCGCCAGTTTGTAGTAAGAAAGCACCTTCTCGCGATGCTGGGCGGAGATCAGAGGGCCCAGGTCGGTTTTTGGGTCGTTTGGCCAGCCCGGATACAGCTTCTCGGCTTTCTTTTTTAACGCATCAACGAACGCATCAAAGATCTTGCGCTCCACATATACTCGCTCCGTACATAAACAGACCTGACCCGTATTAAGAAATACGGCTTCGCTCAACCCATTTACCGCTTCTTCGAAACTACAATCCGCGAAGATGATGGCCGCATTCTTGCCGCCAAGCTCAAATGAAACTGGTTTTACGGTTGGCGCAACCGATTTCATAATAGCCGCGCCGGTTCTCGATTCACCCGTAAATGTGATTGCGTCCACGTCAGGATGCCGCGTGAGGAACTCTCCCGCCGAATCTTGTCCAAAGCCGTGCACCACATTGTAAACGCCATTCGGAACGCCCGCGTCCTGCATCGCTTCTGCAAGCAGAGCAGCCGTTGCGGGGGTCTCCTCCGAAGGTTTGACCACTACCACATTTCCGCAGGCCAGCGCCGGCGCTACCTTCCATGTGAGCAACAGCAGAGGAAGATTCCAGGGCGTAATGATGCCGACAACGCCCAGCGGTTTGCGCACCGCGTAGTTGAGTGCATGTGTTCCATCGGGAGTGTCGGTTTGAAACGACTCCAGCCCAGCCGCTTTTACTAAATCGGCAAAGACGCGAAAATTTGCCGCCGCACGCGGAACATCGAGCCGGGAAGCGAGGGAAACCGGTTTACCCGTGTCGGCGACTTCGGCCTGAACGAAGCAATCGAAGCGTTTTTCAATTGCATCTGCAATTCGATGCAATCGTGCCGCGCGTTCGCGTACTCCGCTGCGGCCCCACTCACCGCGTGATGCACGCCGCGCGGCATGAACCGCTTCATCGACTTGCTCTACATCTGCTTCGTTCACGCGTGCGGTCACCGTTCCGTCCGCGGGATTCACATCGTCAAACTCCCGCTTGCCGGGCACGAAACGGCCATCGATGTAATTCTGGATTATTTTCACGAGAACCTCAGGCAGGCCTTCGCAATCCTAGCAGGAGCGTTGGAATTGAGGCAATCTCGGGGTCGGTTAATTTTGACGTTCTCTCAGATAGCGCTGTAGAGCGTCCTGCCAGGAAGGCATTTCGATTCCAAAGTTATGCAGGCTCGCCGGAGATAAAACTGAATATGCGGGACGCGGAGCAGGCCGCGCCATTTGTTGACTACTCACCGGACGTACATCTGTGCCCAATCCCGAACGATGCACGATTTCTCGCGCGAAGTCGAACCAGGTGCAATCTTCTGCGTTGGTTGCATGCACAATTCCTTTGACATTCTTACGGCTCAACTGGATGATCGTGTGCGCCAAGTCGTTGGTATAAGTTGGACAACCGCGCTGATCATTGACTACATCGAGCGCACGACGATTGACAGCGAGTTTCAGAATCGTATCTGGAAAGCATTTCCCGCCGGCGCCAAACAGCCACGATGTTCTCACGATGCAGCACTCAGGCATCAATTCGAGCAGTCGAAGTTCCGCTTCGGCTTTGGTTCTTCCGTATACGCTCTGCGGAGTGCGCGGATCATCAACTTCATAGGGCGTCGTTTTCTTACCGTTGAAGACGTAATCGGAGCTGAGAAACATGAGCCGCGCGCCAACTTCTTTGGCAGCCGTGGCGACATTTACCGCACCGTCCCGGTTCACGGCAAATGCCAGTTCACGATTGCTTTCGCACCCATCTACATCGGTGTAAGCGGCAGCCAGTACGATCCAGTCAGGATTTGTTTCTTGCACTACGCGCCGAATGCGATCCGCGTCTCGGATGTCGACATCGCGCGAACTAAGTCCGGTAACAGCATCGTTGTGCCAGTCGCGGATAAGCGGCTTACCTAGCAGGCCGGTGGCGCCGAAAATGGTGACTCGCATCGGGATTTAGTCGAAACACTCGGCGTCGCGAAATGCCACGCCGCGCTGGTCTTTTGCGGAGACGATCGGTTCGCCGTCCAGTTGCCAGTCGATCTTCAGTTGGGCATCGTTCCAAGAGAGAGTGCGCTCGTGTTCTGGTGCATAAAAGTCCGTGGCTTTATAAAGCACTTGAGCTTTTTCAGAGAGCACGCAGAATCCGTGAGCGAAGCCAACAGGAATCCATAACATGCGTTTGTTATCTGCCGACAGGCGCACGCCTTCCGAACGCCCGAAAGTGGGCGAGCTGCGGCGCATATCGACGGCCACATCCAATATTTCGCCTTCGATGGCGCGCACAAGTTTCCCTTGCGGATGTTTTATCTGATAATGCAAGCCACGCAGGACGTTGCGCGAAGAAGACGAATGATTATCCTGGACAAAAATTTCGGAAATCCCCACGCTCGCCATCAGCTTCTGGTTATAGCTTTCGAAAAAAAATCCGCGCTCGTCGCCAAACACGCGCGGTTCCAGAACAAAAACTCCGGGCAGAGAAGTCGGGATGTTTTTGAGCGCTTCCATTGCCTGGCGAGTTGCCTGAATTGTCTCCATCAGAATACCTTTTCTCTCAACAATTGCAGCAGGTAGGCGCCGTAGCTATTGTTCTTCATCGAGTTGCCGATCTTCTCCACTTGTTCGGCGGCGATGTATCCGGAACGGAATGCAATCTCTTCCGGGCAGGCCACCATAAGCCCTTGCCGCTTCTCGATTGCCTGTATGTAAAGCGAAGCATCCATCAGCGATTCGTGCGTACCCGTGTCAAGCCATGCCATGCCTCGTCCCATTACAACAACATCCAATTGGCCGCGTTCGAGATACGCTTTGTTTACGTCGGTGATTTCCAGTTCGCCTCGTGGACTGGGCTTCAACGACTTGGAGACTTTTACCACCTGGTCATCATAAAAATAAAGCCCAGTAACGGCGTAGCGCGATTTTGGTTGCCGGGGCTTCTCTTCGATAGTTAGGGCGCGCCCGTTGCCATCGAACTCTACCACTCCGTAGCGCTCGGGATCATGCACCGGATAAGCGAACACCCGCGCGCCTGTTGTTTTCGATGCGGCGGATCGCAAATCTTTGGCTAAATCGTGCCCATAAAAAATATTGTCGCCCAGCACCAGGGCGCAGGCGCTAGAGCCAATAAATTCTTCGCCCAACAAAAATGCCTGCGCAATTCCTTCCGGTTTAGGTTGCACTTTATATTGCAACTGGATTCCAAACTGGCTGCCATCTGCCAGTAGAGCTTGAAACTTGGATACATCTTCGGGAGTCGTAATAAGAAGGATGTTGCGAATTCCCGCCAGCATCAGCGTGCATAGCGGGTAATAGATCATCGGCTTGTTGTAAACCGGCAGCAGGCTCTTGCCCATGGCGTGAGTTATGGGATACAAACGTGTACCCGATCCGCCAGCTAGAATGATTCCCTTGCAGTTTGTGTTATTGGATGCTTGCATTGAAATAATTCAATCGATACGGCGCTTTTGGCTGCGTTTACGCGCTGTTTCAAGATGAGTAATGCGTTTCAACCCATTGCCGGTAACTGCCGCTCATCACGTTGCGCACCCACTCATCGTTGTCCAGATACCAGCGCACGGTTTTGCGAATTCCTGTCTCGAACGTTTCTTTGGGACGCCAGCCCATTTCATTTTCAATTTTGCGTGCGTCCATAGCGTAACGGCGGTCGTGCCCGGGACGGTCTTTCACAAACGTAATCAGCTTGCGGCGCGGCGAACTGGAAACGCTTGCCATCTCGTCCACAATGTCGCAGATTAGTTGCACGATGTCGAGATTACGTTTTTCATTCCATCCACCGATATTGTAAGTCTCTCCGACGCGCCCGCGATGCAAGACCGTGGCAATTGCCTCACAGTGATCCTCGACGTAAAGCCAGTCGCGAACATTCTGGCCATCGCCGTAGACGGGCAATGGCTTGCCGTAGAGGGCGTTTAAAATCATCAGCGGTATTAATTTTTCGGGAAATTGAAAACGCCCGTAATTGTTAGAACAGTTTGTTGTAAGCGTGGGCAAGCCATAGGTGTGATGATAGGCGCGCACCAAATGGTCTGAAGCCGCTTTAGACGCCGCATAGGGGCTGTTTGGAGCATATGGGGTTGTCTCGGAAAAAGGCGGGTCTCCAGGACTTAAAGAGCCGTAGACTTCATCGGTGGAAACGTGAAGGAAGCGGAAGTCAGCATTATCTGGCGCAGCGAGAGTTCCCCAATATGTTCTCGCTTCCTCAAGCAGGGAAAAAGTTCCATTGATATTGGTGCGAACGAACTCTTCGGGGCCGCGAATGGAACGGTCCACATGGCTTTCGGCGGCGAAATGCACAATCGCTTTGGGATTGCGGCGGTTCAGCAAATCCCGTACGCGCAGGCGATCTTCAATGTCGCCGTGAACAAATTCATATCGGCGGTCGTTCGCAATAGTAGAGAGATTGTGCAGGTTGCCGGCATACGTGAGCTTGTCGAGATTGATTACGGACGCTGTTTCACGCTGTATCCAACGCAGGACAAAGTTGGACCCTATGAAGCCTGCTCCGCCAGTGACGAGGATTGTGTTATCCATGAAAAATAGATGCTATTGGATTGTATGGCACTCTGTGGCGCACGCAGCTTCCAGCTGATAAGGGAATCCCTATTGTAAACAATAAAGAACGGGAATAATCCCGTTCTGGCTTGTTACGCGAACCCGATTTTGCGCGCCTTCGGTTTAAAGATGGTTATCCTGCTTTTCGCTGCGCTGATGTTGAGGCTGTTTGCACATTCGCGCTCGGTTTCCTGGCGCTCTCCGATAAATTCCATCCCAACGCCTGAAAATAAACCTGCTCAGTATCTTCCGCGACTTTGTTCCATTGATAATGCTCGCGAATGCGCCTTCTTGCGGCTTGTCCCACGGCCTCCCGCACAGCCGGATTCGCCAATAGAAACTGCATGCGCTCCGTCAGGCCTGCCGTATCGCCGCGCCGGAAAGTAAACCCGGCGTCCTGGACGGCTTCTCGATTCTCCGGAACATCGCTGGTCAGGACGCACAACCCGGCGCCCATTGCATCGAGTAATGCCAGCGACAATCCCTCAAGATCGGAAGGCAGAACGAACAACATTGCATTGGTTAACAAAATTTCCAGATCATCGCCGGACACCGCGTCCATAATTTTGATGCATTCGCTGGCATGGCTTCGTACTTCGCGCGAATACTCATCGCAATAGCTCGAAGTCCCGGCCATTACGAGTTTCGCGCTTGTCCTCAACTGTTCATAGGCCTCGACGAGTAGACGGCATCCTTTTTCGGGGGAAAACCTACCTAGAAAAAGAATGTAATTGTTCGGCTCCAAACCCCATTCGAAAAGTTTGCTGGAAACCCGCCGATCTCGGAGCAGGCCTCCGTTCGGAACGTAAGATGTCTCAACTCCAAAACGTTTCAAGTACCGCTGCCGCAGCGTCTGGGAAACAACGATTGTTTTCGATGGAAAACTTGCGGCTGCATGCTCTCCTAGACGAAGGACGGCTGCAGCTATGCGTCCCCACTTTTTGCGCTGCCAATCGAGACCTTGCACCGTCACCACGGTTTTCTTTCCGGCAAGACGGGGAATGAACGAAAATAATGCCGGTCCAAGAGCGTGGTAATGCACGATGTCGCAAGGCTGCATCAGCACATGAAGCGTGCTCAAGAACGTATGCAGAAGCGTTTCCAGGTGCTTGGAGCGAATCGTTGGTAAGCGGACAAGTTGCATATCACGGTGGGCCTGGAGCGGAGGTGTGAAATATGTGCGGCAATAGATAGTGACGTGATGGCCTTTCGCTGCCATCCGGCTTCCAACCTCTTCGTAATAAGTTTCGATGCCGCTATATTTCGAAACCACGCCGCGCCCGCCAATAAATGCAATACGAAGATTTTGTTTCTGCGAAGGTTCAGGCGTGAGCATTTTGCTGTGCTCTGGAAGCTGTTGCGATGTCAATTGCCCCACGGGAAAGGGGTTTGTGGGTTGAGGCCGGTGCAAAGGAATTCGCAGCGGTAGTTCACTGATAGCCGTTTTTCCGGAGTTTGCGCGAGTATTGGATTTTTTATGAGCAAGCCGCTCATATACCTTCAGCAAAAAGTCGTAATGGGACTGCGATGTATATTTACACAAATTTTCCTGGCCAGCGTGTCCCATCTCTTCGGCCAGTTGCGGCCGCGAACTGAGAAATTCGATCGACGATGCCAATTGCTCGACGTCTCCAACGTTGTACAACAGTCCTGTCTTATCCTCATGAACCAATTCACGCCGCGACCCCAGATCTGAAGCAATTACGGCTCGGCCATGAGCGTAGGATTCGAGGATCGTCTTGCCAAACGTTTCATAAGCATGCGATGGGAGAACCGTAAAGCGTGAATTCGCGATTGCATTGTCCAATCCAATTCCCTGCAGGTGACCGGCAAATTTGATATTGGTCAACCCCAACTCAGCGCTCAGCCTCTCCAGGTTGCTACGTTCTGGCCCGTCGCCGGCAATCATCAGCTGCAAATGGGGAAGTCGTGCCATAGCTCGAATTAGATCTTCAACTCCTTTTTCTGCGGATAAACGGCCAAAGTACAGTAAGGGTGTATTGTCGGGGGAATTGCTCCTGTGTTTAATTGGCTGGAAGTGAGGAAGAATTTCAAATTTGGCGGCATCCCATCCGTACTCTACGAATTTGTCGCGCACAAACCGGCTTGGGGCGAGAAAGCAATCTATACACTTGCGATAGGTGCCAAGCCATTTGTGAAAATAAGCTTCGGCTATAAGCGTTGCTCGAGCTCCGAGTCCCGGATAACATTTCTCCCATAGTGCATTCCGAAACTTTCCACCACTGCATTTTTCGCACGCCTTCCCGTGTGAAACGAGGTTGTAGCTGGGGCAAAGCACTTTGAAATCGTTGAGGTGATAAACAACCGGTATGTTTTGCGCGCGAAGTTCCCACAAAATCGATGGCGATAGGTGATGGTAGATGTTTCGCACGTGAGCCACATCTGGATGGAACTCTCCGATCATCGCCCGGATTTTTCGTCGTGCCTCGACCGAATAAATGGCATGCGCTGCCAGCTTCGCCCGACGAAACCAGCCCCACTGATTTTTAAAATCCACACGCTGCATAAAATGGTGGTCGTAAGCAGTCGGTTCACCGCGTGGATCGAGCATGGAAAATAGAGCGGTCTCGTGTCCGTTGGCTCGCAGCAGTTCCATAGCTTGAAACATGTAATTTTCGGTCCCGCTGAAGGCATAGTTATATTTGTTGCAAAACAAGATCCTCATGAATGGTGCTCCGATCGGAATGCGGGATTTCTTGAAGAAACAAATCGGCAAGATGAGCCAAATTTTTCTCGCGGTTAAAGTTATGAATGATTTGCATACGGGCAGCGTGTTGAATCCAATTCAGGCGATTTACAGCGGATTGATCCTGGTTGTGAATTAGAGCGTGAAGAAAGAAAACTCTGTTCACAAAACTGTCACGATTTCCCGGTTCGAAAAGAAACCCTGTTTTTCCGGGAATGACCAGCTCCGGAATTCCGGTGATCGCGGGCGCGAGCACAATTTTCCCGAGCGCCATTGCTTCCATTAGGACTAGTGGAATTCCCTCGCTCTGGCTGGTCAGTACAACCAAGTCCGCATTCCGGTAGAGTGAATTCATTTTGTCGTGCGCGATATGGCCGAGCAGCTTGAGTTGGTCTTGTAATCCATCCTTGAGGATCATCTGTTCCAGATGAACCCGCTCCGGCCCTTCGCCGGCAATCATGCACTCAAAGTCGAGTCCGCAATCGCGTAAGCGAGCACATGCGCGAATCAAAAACGCATGATCTTTCACAGCGTGAAGCCGGCCTACAGTCAAAAGTACGAATTTTTCAGCATTTTTATGGCTTGGGAACGGGAAGAACTTTGTCTCCGGCACGGCATCGACACCAATGCGCGATACGAAAATCCTTCCGGGGTCAACGTCCGGGAAATGTTCGAGGATGTAGCGGCGGTTGTAATCGGAGATGGTGATGCAAAATTGGCAATTCTGAAGTTTTGGTTTGAGATAGGCTGCGTATAGTAAAAGATCGGAACCGTGCAGCGTTAGACTGTAACTCACCTCCAACAAACGCGCCGCTACCATTGCGATCCAGGAGCCAAAATAGCCATGATGTACATGAATGTGGTCCACGCCCTTTCCTTTAAGCAGTACAGCGTAATATGCACCCAGACACGTGTGTAGAAGAGCTTTCAGCCTGCGCGCCGCAGGTTCGCACTTTTGCAATGTCGTGCACGTGAACAAGTCAGAAATTTTGCCCCAGCGCATCGCCACGAGCCAGAGTGCCGATAGAAAAGTCCAAATGCGGACCGGTTGGAGGTACAGAGTCTCAGCATCAGAAATTCTGGTGGTGGGCGAATTCTGCTTTGCGACACACTTGCGCACACTGCCCGCAATAACCCGCACCTCTCGCCGTCGCAATTCATTGATCTCCTCGGCGACATAAGGTTCTACCGCAACTGGAAATTGATTCGCGAGATAAGCGATGGTGAGCACTGAACAGAAGATTACGAAATTAAAGAGGACGATTTTTTAACGGGTAGATGAGCGAAGCATGAACAGTGTAGAGCGGGGAAGCTTTATAGTGCTGCATCTCTTTTTGGGCGCGATGCTGTTGCGCCGCCAACATGCCGGCCATGGTAAACAGAAGTCCATTAACAAACTGGTAGTTCATGACGACAACGCAGGCATTTATGTAGTAGATACCGAGTATGATGGGCCACATGACATGAAAGCGTTGGCTCAACAATCCATTCCGTTCGCTCCGAGGAACCGTGCCCCAGCCCAGCTTCAAAAGCTCCCACATGAGCCACATATATAGCCCCAGGCCAAGAATGCCATGCTCCACAAGCAACTCAAGATAAGTATTGTGCGGGTAGAGTTCTTTTTCGGAGTAGCCGCTCACGTGGCGAGCCAGTTCAGTGGGCATTCGATTGACGCCCCAGCCAGTAAGAGGTTTTTCCAGAAACATTTGCCATCCGCCGCTGTAAACGGCTTCGCGGAAAGCGATCGGTTCGGATTCCCGGAACCGGTCCGTAAACGTCCGTCGCTGGTCATCAAAGCTTAAAACCACAAGCAACCCGACGGCGGTTACGATTACAAGAACAACACACACCCGCATAAATTTTCGATTATCTGAGCGAAAAATTAGAACCACCACACTCGCCGAGAATGACAACCATACGGCGCGCGTCAGTGTTGCGAGAATCGCTACTGGAAGGGAAGTTAGTAGCAATGCCGCTTTGAGTCCGCGAATTTTTCTTCTAAGTGCCGCGTGGAGAGCAAGCAACCCGAGAATATTAAGAGAAACGCCATTTGCCACAGCTTGTAGCAATGGTCCGCGGGCGCGATCCACGTGATAGCCCAGACTTTCGTCGAGAATGAATCGCGGGAAAATTAGAAAATGAGCGCCTGCCAGGAATGCAATCGAAGTAAAACACAAATAGGCGAGTATCACGAGGCAGAAAAATTCAAAGTGTTCCAGTCTCCGTTCATTACGGAACACGATCAGCGCCGAATGAAAAAGCGCGAAGGGTACTATAAATTTGGCCGCAAGCAGCGACCAGGTGCGGGCATCGAAGGGCTGGCTGATTGCGCTCGCGATCGCGAGAAGCGAAAGCCCGATCATTGGCCACGTGGCGCTTTTCACAACCCACAGCTTCTTTCGAGCCGCCAATTCTCCTGCAATCACTCCGAACACTAATAAAGCGAACGCAATCCGATCGATCTCGTAGAAAGAGACGTCTGGGTGGCGCAGCAACATGGCCAAGAGAGCTAAAAAGAATAACGCTGTCGGCATGGTCATCAAGCATTGGAGGGGGCGCATTACCACACTCAAACTCCGGAACGCAGCCTCTTCGGCCCAATGGATCCCCGATGTGTTTGCGGGAGAGGGCATTATGTGCCGCTCCCGCGCAGGACCGCGCCAGCCGTTTTCAGCAAAATATGCAAATCCATCTTCAGGCTCCAGCAACGGATGTATTCGATGTCGAGGCGCATGCTAGTTTCGAAGGAAGGGTCATGGCGCGCTATGACCTGCCAGAGGCCGGTGATTCCGGGTAATACATCCAATCGCGCCAGATGTTCGATTCCGTATTCGGATACATCGTCCAGCGGGTGCGGCCGCGGTCCAACCATGCTCATTTCACCTCTTAGCACATTCCATAGCTGTGGGAGTTCGTCCAAACTATAGCGACGCAGGAATTTCCCAATCCGGGTAACTCTAGGATCGTCGGTGATTTTGAAAAATGGACCTTCTCGCTCATTTTGCGTTTGCAGGCCCTCCTTGCGATCGTCGGCATCGTTGACCATCGTACGAAATTTGTAGCAGAGGAAAGGTTTTCCTTTGTATCCACCCCGTGAAGCTGCATAGAGTACGGTGCCGCGCGAATCCATCTTGATAAGAATCGAGATCAGAATAAAAACGGGGGCAAGTAAGATCAGCCCCACTGTAGCCGTGGTTACATCCAAGGCGCGTTTTAGAAGCAGTTGGGCGACGGGAAGTTTTTCTTCATGCAGTGAAATCAAAGGAATGTTTCCTGTTTTCCCCGGTGTGCTAAACGGTTCACAACCAAACAAGTCGGGCGCGATTTTTAGATTCAAGCGCAACTGCCGGGCGGTGTGTAATATGCAGAGTGTGACTTCCGGGTCATGTGGCGGGGTCAGGATAATTTCGTCCGCGAATAGCGAACGAGCCACTTCCATCAGATCGCTCGTACGGCCTACGACGCCATTTCCCAGCGGTTTTCTGTCGTCGAGAAAGCCACAGACTGAACAGCCCAGTTCTGGGTGCTTACCCATGTTGCTTGCTATCTGGCGGCCGAGTGCGCCCGCGCCCACAATGAGGACGTTTCGCGATCCTCCGTTTGCCCGAGCACCGTGCTTATGGGTGTCGCGCCAAGCCCAATGCCATGCCGAAAGCAAGCAGAAATGCAGAATTCCGGCACTCCAAATGATGGCGATTACCGTCGATGGGTAGCCTTGAGCGCGTAATAGGGACGTGATGATTCCAGCGACCAAAAACCAGACGAACAGGGCGAACGCACAATCGGCTAAACTTGAATCCAGTTGATTTTGATTTGCGCCCAGCGCAAGGTTGGGTAATATATCCCAAAAAATGTTCGAGCACTTTGTTTCCGCTGGAACTGTAATCGTTTCTTGGGATAGAAATTGTTTGGTGCACGTCGGAGGCTTTTTCTGATACCCGTAATGTGCGGCTGCGCCTGGGATTAACCGCGCGGCCCAGTCGGTTCCTTGGGACTTTTGGGGTCTTGGACTTAGTGGAAGGGAAGACATCTCAGACTAACTCCACTTCATATCCCTGAATCTCAATTGCCAGCGAACGCTGAATGCATTGAATCGAGATCACCAGTTTGTTTCTTTCATTCTGCACCAGTATTCCCTCCAATCCGCGCAAGCAACCTTCCCGAATGCGGACACGCTGGCCTGCATGAACGAATGAATGCAGAGAAAAACTTCCCTTCTGTTGCAGCAGCAGTTGCAGATCTTCAATTTGTTTTCGCGGCACGGTTGCCGCGCTTCCTGCAAAGCTTACGAAGCGAATCACGCCAGTGGTCTGCAAAATGGTTTGAGAGGAACCTCGAGATTGGTCGGTATAAACGAACGCGTATCCAGGGAAAAGTGGAATGGTTACAATTTTATGGCGGTCACTCCACTCGTGCTGTTCTGTCAATAATGGAAGGAAAGACGCGAATCCTTTTCGAAGAAGTTGCGCGATAACTTTCTTCTCGAACCGGTGCCGGGTTTCAATCGCGAACCACTGCGGCGAATTATCTCGTCTGTCTGGAACGGGCGAGCACTGGATTTCTGGAAGAAGTGCTGAAGTTGTGCCGTCATAGCTGCCGCTGGTTGAGTCCCATCGACATTTCACCTCATTTTGCACAGCTTTCGTGGTCGCAGATCTGCTGCAAAGTAAAACAGAAACCGATCAACTACAGACGCCGGTAAATTCTTTCGGGGATGGGGAATGTTCTCTCGCTAAGCACGGTTCCCAGGATTCGAGACTGTGCCCCTTCGAGCGATTCTTTAATCTTCAGAGCAGTCGCTCGCCGTGTGCGGTGCGCCCCGAGCACAAGGATGATTCCATCCGTGAGTTGCCCTAACAATGCCGCCTCGCTGGATGTTCCAGCGGCGGGGCCTTGAATTACGACGTACTCGAATTCGTTCCGCAACTCGGCAAGGCATGAAAGCCAATGAATTCCCATTCCCGAGTCTCTGCTACATTCGCCGAGCTTGCTTATTGGTACTCGCCACAGATTAACGGCGATTTGGGTGGATCGGGATTGGATGGAAGGGACAGCAGAACGGGGACGGGAAGACGTGATCTCGCTTGCGCCCTCTTCGCGGTCAATAAGCGCCACTGGAGATCGGGTTTCAAGAGATAGAGCCTGCGCCACCTGGCTACAGATATGAGACACATCGATGTACTGTTCTGCCGGGCTAAAGACGACTTGCTTCACCGGTGTCCTTCCGTTCAGAAAAAATACCCGCCGAACCAAACCCCGGATTTGTTCACACGCGAAGTCTTCGGGATTCCAATGACCTATTTTGCGGGCGGCCTTGGGCTGCGGAGTTTTTACTTCCTCCTTAACCGCCTCAACCAAATCGGATGCTCGCAGCACGTCCACATTCGCGCTCATAGTATCTCCTTCACGCAGACAATCTCTTTTCAAGTTTCGCCGGCAACGAGGCTAATACCGGTATTTCCAAACAAGTGAACACCTCGTCCGGCGTGCGTAACGCTGGATCCAGATGATCCGCTGCAAAAGCTACGCCGGCTCCAACCGTTAAAGAGGTGATGCAGCCCACCAGGGCGACCGCGGCAGCAGGCCAAACAGGCAGTGCAGGAACTGTCGGTTGCTCGGCGATGGCTACGTTTACAATGCCGCCTTCATCCAAAGCGTCGCCCATGCGCGCTTCTTCCCGCTTTTTTACATAGAGCAGATAATTTTCTTCCGCCGCTTTCTCGCTAGACATGAGGTCATCCTGAATGATCGCGTCTTCTCCGAACTGGCGGGCCAAATTGTTGTACCCGGTCAATTGTTCCTTGGCGGTCATTTCGCGGGCCTGCAATCCTTTCAGATCGACTCTCGCTTTCTGCACTTCGCTTTTGGCCCATTCGTAATCGGAGTTCTTATCGGTAGTTTCGTCGCGGATCGGAGTGGATTTTTCAGCGGCGATTGCAGATTCTGCCTGCGCAATCTGTTGATCGACTTCCTGCACCAGCCTGTGTGTCGGCTCGAATTTGGTGAGCAACTGCGTCTTTTTCAATTGGAGATCGAGCAAACTTGCCTTTAGAGAGCGCAATAGTTCCGGATTATCCGCGGTGCGCACCTGCGTCGTGGTTCGCTGCGGAAGTTCTAAGGTATCTTTGCTGAGTTCCTGGGCGCGATGCTCCGTCTCCGACATTTCCAACTCAGTCTGCCCATAGCTTGTTTCCACCGAGTCGAGACGTTGCAATAGCAAGTCGCGCTGCAATCCAGCGGCAACGATTCCATGACTTTTCGTGAAGTCCAGCAATTTTTGTTGGGCTTTCTCCAACTGTTGACGCGATTCCTCTGTTTGCTGATCGAAGAAATGAAGCTGTCCCTCCGGCCGATGCACTTGCATGTGCTTTTCCAGATAAACGCTGGATAGCGACTGCAATACCTGCGCCGCGAGTTGTGGCTCGGCTGCCTCGTAGCTCACAGCAATGATGTTTGTTTTCTTGACCGACTCTACTTTTAGCTGATTGGCCAATCGCTTGGTGGCTCGCTCTACACGAGCGGCAGGTTCCTCAAGTGGGCGTATCCAGCGCAGCCAGTCGCGAGATGCAAGATCGTTGGCCTCGGCTACACGCCGCAGGACGTCGTCATCTTTGAGCAATTCGACTTCTGAATTTAGTTCTTCTTCAGTAACTTCCACCCGGGAAAAGTCAGGGGCCGCATTTTGCTGAGAGCTTACAGGTGGATCGGAACGTCCGCGACGCACCAATATGCGTAACTGCGCGCGATAGCTCCCTCCGAAAAAAGTGTAGAGCAGCACGAGAATGAAAAGCGGACAAGCGATGCTAATGAAGAGCCTTCTCTGGCGAAACAGCACCATGGCCAGTTCGCGCACAGTCGGCGCCGGCGGCTCATTATTTCGACTCTCTCGATCTTGTACCAACATGCGAATCAACCTGTGGTGGCCTAGAACTGCGTAGAACTTACATACATGCTTAACGACGGCTTGCTGATGAACTGCTCAATTTTAGAAATCGAATTCTGCGGCACATAGACTAGATCGCCGGGGTGCAGGCTAGCGTCTTCCCCAAGATTTTTTTGGCGCAACATTTTCTTAAGGTCGAAGACCTTGGCTTCCACCAGATCGTCATTCACGTGGCGGAACAAAAGTACCTGCGAATGCTTGGCTTCATGGGTAAAACCGCCGGCGATCTGAACGGCCTCCAGAATGCTCGTATCCGACCGTAGTTCGTACTTGCCGGGATGCCCGACCTCTCCGCCGGCGACAAAGTAAGGATGGTCGAAATCTTTAAGAGCGACGGCAACCTGCGGGTCATGAAGATATCCCATGTAGGCCTGCTGCACGGCCAGGCGAAATTCTTCCAGCGTCAGACCGTACGCGAGCACAGAGCCGGCATCTTTTAAAAACACATAGCCATCGGGTTGCACGGTGAGTGTTTGATCGAATTCTGGCGACAAGGTAAAGCTCAACGACACCACATCACTGCGGTGGAGCCGGTATAGCGGACGGCGTTCCCCTCTGAGCGTAGGGTTTCCCGCGCCGTCCGCTTGCCCGGTTTTTGCAGCCGTCATTGCTGAAGTTCCCACCCCGGCCCCGGTTAAGCCAGTTTGAGAAGACGGTACACTTGCGCCCACGGATCGGCCTTCATCCTGCGCCTGGGCGAATACGACAATACAAAGTTGCAGGCACAACAGGGTGATTAGCAAAACGCTTACACGGTTGACGAATGGCCTCATGGGAATTTTAAGAATGCACTAAATTCTTTCGGTCCTCAGCCAGCAAAGTATCTGCCGGGGGATTTTGCGGCAAGACATGGAAAGTATTGACTACCAGAGAAGACGTATGTTTTTGCATGTGAAAACTTGGTGAGTGCAGTTGAGACGCGGAAATTTGTATCTTTCAAACTTGCAAAAGGTGTGGTGGAACCGTCTCTTTATCGGCTACCTACTGAAGTGGACTTGCGTGTTCAAGAAATCACGCAACGCGCAGTCTCTGATCGGAAGCTTGCGATTACACGCTAGTATTTCGCTGCAGTTCTCGATACTCTCCCGGAAAAGAACGAACCGTCCATCATTACGGAAACTTTTCCACAGCTTTGCCACGCGTATTCCCGATTTGAAAGTAAGCAACGATTTTTTGGCCGTACATCCTTGAGTGCAACGCACTCGTCCTCCTAAGATCGCTTATTCATACATAGTTATCTTCATCGGGAGCATGGCTTCATGTGTTCGTCTCCAGTTGCCGGGTCAAATGCTATCGGGGTGCTTGTGGCGGATTCAAATCGTATGCAATCGCTTTTGCTGACCAATGCCTTACGACGCCGCGCCGAGTTTCGTGTGCTCACCTGCCCGGTCGACGTGGATTCGATTCTTAAAACTCTAGCCTTTCATCCGGTCGGTGTTTTGCTTGTCTCAATCAACCACGCTTTCGACATTGCCAGCCAAATCGCGGCTATGCGCCAAGTTCACCTTTCCAGTCCGGCGGTGGCGAAAGTTTTGTTGACCGAGGCTTATGATCGCGAATTGGTGATCAACGCTTTCCGTTCGGGCGTGCGGGGCATTTTCTGTCTTACCGATACCCATTTCCGCCTGCTCTGCCGCTGCATACAGCGCGTGGCTGATGGGCAAGTCTGGATCAATACCGAGCAAACAAATTATCTGCTCGATCTGGTGACGGAAGTCCCGTCTATGCGAGTCGTCAATTCTCGTGGCGGGCAAATGCTTACGCCTCGCGAAGCGCAGGTGGTGGCGCTGGTAGCGGAAGGGATGAGCAATCGCGATACCGCCAGGGAATTGAAGTTAAGCGAGCATACCGTCAAGAAATACCTGTTCCGAATCTTCGACAAGCTCGGAGTTTCATCGCGCGTCGAACTGGTTCTCTACGCGGTGCATCATTTGGATTCGCGCCAGGCCTCGTTGCGCACCGGCATCAAACATCCTGTTCCCAATGCTTAGGCGGTTAGAACCAGGCTATTTTCATTTTCCCGATTTGAAAACCTTCGCCTTCGCCTGTATAAATCTGAGGACGGATCTCGTGTCTGAAGCTCCATCCAACTCCGACTCAGATATCCGGCCGCGCCGCTTCACTATCGTGGCCGCCGGACTACTTCTTTTGGCTCTGGCGCTGGTCGTGATTTATACCAACCATGGAGCGTTTCTCAGCCCGCTTGCGTTAGTGGTAGTCGCGGCCATCGGCGTGGCTGCCTTGCTGCTTCAATTTCGCTTGCAGCCGGGGGTTGCCGTTTCCACTGGACGCGGGCCACTTTTGCTGAATGGAATTGGCGTGGCTTTTGCTCTGCTAGCGGTGCTTGCCGACTTTATTCACTTTAATCCGGCCTTCATGCTGATTGCCGCTCTGGTGGCCGTTGTCTCTTTCGCAATCAGCGGCATCTTGGTGCTCAGCACAATACGCAAACGGCGAGTATGAGGCGTGGTGCTCATCACAGTATCCCTAACACTTATGGTTTGAACTCTACGGCAACCGTGGTTTCCACCACTACAGCCTGGCCGTTCACGCGATATGGCTCGAATCGCCACCAACGGAGCGCATCCATAGCCGATTGCGCCAGCACATCGGGACCGTTCAGCGGACGCACACGCGCTACCGATCCATCGCGTGCCACGATCACATCGAGCACCACCACTCCCCGCAAATTGTTCGGGCGCGCGGCTACGGGGTAATCGGGATCGACGCGATGTGTGACCAGCTTCTCCATCACATCGGCCGGAACATTTGCCTCAGGCCGGAGAATGGTATCGTTTTTACGAAGGTCGGATTCCAGATCTTCCCATCCGCGATTCCAACGCCACCAGAGAACTGCCAACAGAATCAAGGCGGATAAAAGCAAAAAAAGCCATTCACGGCGGCGCTGTTTACTGGAAGGAGATCTTTGGCCGGAATCCTCATCTCCCGGGGAAACTGGCGAGGAGTTCTTTACTTCCGGCGGAAGCTTCGATTGAATGTCGGGCTGCCGTTCCTTTTTTGTCCTTGGCTTTTCGGTCGAATTACGAATTGCGGCCTGCTGATCGTCGGACAGCCCGACGAATTCCATGCCACAGCGCAGTTGGTTGTGATGCCGTACCAGCGCCCGCGCACGGAAGGGAACTTCTGCCAGTGGCAGGTGCATTTCCACTCCTACCGATTCGCCCGGCGACAACTCTCCCGCCAGCACTGCCGCAATCCCACCCATGCTCACATCCACGCACCTTCCGGGCATGGTTTCGGGAACTCCTGAGCGGAGCACGGTTACGTCTAACACAACCGGCGCGGGATAGCGCAACCACCGCCTTCGCGAAGGCTGGTCCGGGTTCCACGCCGCAAATTGTGTTGCCATCACAAATCCCCATTCTGCGCACTACCGGCAAGCCGAAAAACGCAACCGCCTACGCCCGTAGTTCCGTGATCTCGTTCCCCTTGGCAACCAGCACGATTTTAGCCATTCCAATGAACAATCCGTGCTCCACGACTCCCGGCATGTCGCTCAGCTTGCGTGCCAGGCCGTCGGCGTCAGGAATCTGGCCAAAACGGCAATCGAGAATGTAGTTATTCTCGTCAGTCAAATACGGCTTGCCCTTTTCCCCTTGGCGCAGTTCAACCTTCGCGCCCAGAGCTTCAATCTCTTTTCCTACCAGAGCGCGTGCAAACTTAATCACTTCCACTGGAAGCGGGAACTTGCCCAAAACAGGAACTCTCTTCGTCGCATCCGCCACAATAATGAATTGCTTTGTCGCGGAAGCCACAATTTTTTCCCTGAGCAATGCGCCTCCGCCACCTTTAATAAGCCGGAGTTTAGGATCGACTTCGTCTGCGCCGTCCACGGTCACATCAATCTGCTGGCATTCCTCGAACGTAGTGACTGGAATCCCCAACTTCGTGGCCTGCTCCCGTGATCGATCCGATGAGGGGATGCCGCGGATTTTCAGTCCACGCTTTACCTCTTCGGCCAGCAGATCGATGAAATATGCCGCGGTTGAACCCGTGCCCAAACCCACAATCTGTCCATTTTTGATGAACTGCAAGCTGGCCCGCGCCGCCGCTTCTTTTTCCTGATCGTTTGCCATAAATTTGCAATGGGCCTTGTGACATTGCCGCCGAACCGTAAGCTACTTAGCCAAAACTCTTTCCCACATAAATCAAATATCCGGCTAGCGCCAGCCCGAACAGGACTGTCAGAATTGTCACCAGATCCAAGATAAATCCCGCAGGTTCAAATTTTCCTTCGTCCAGTTGCGCTCGCGTCTTGCGATACCGTATCAATCCAGCCACGACCATCGCGACGCCGGCCAAAATCGAGATAGTTCCCATCCAAACCGAGAATCCTGTCGCTTTGGGTGTATGCCCCGAAAATGCCGTCAGTTGCCGCAGGGCGACAGCAAAACGCCCGATCGCGAATCCAAACACCACAACGGCCACGCTGGTTCTTACCCATGCGAGGAACGTGCGTTCGTTAGCCAAGTGGTCACGAGCCCGGTTGGAATTCTCCACCATAGAAGGCTTTTCCGATGAAGCCAGCATTATTCCACAGCCTTCGCCACCAAGGGGGCCACGCCAGCGATATTCTTCACCAAATCGGCGGGTATGCCATGCCGCTGTCGCAAATATTCGGGATCGTTATAGGAAACCCAAGTCTTTCCGCTCGCATCTTCGGCAACCAGAGTTTTCAGCGGCAGATCGATGGCCAGCGTCGGCGCGGCCAGCATCACTGGGGTTCCACCTTTCGGACTGCCGAAGATGAGCACTTTCGTGGCCGGCATCTTCAGGCCGGCCTTTTCCGCCTCGCCGCTGTGGTCGATCAGCGTGAACAACTTCAATCCTTTTTCCGCGAAAATAGATTCCAACCGCTTTACCGTTTCTTCCACGGAGTAAGGACTAGCTACTCGTAATAAACCATTCGCTTCCATTCGAACCGTCCTTTCTTTCTTTGTCACCTGATTACTTTGTCATCCTGAGCGAAGTCAAGGGTCCCTATCGCCACCAAACTGCCGCGCGAGGCTGCGAGACCGACGCGGGAACCATGGCAACCTTAAAACCATCTAACTGCGCGCGATCATTTTGCCGAGAATTTCTTTCAGAATTTTTGCCGCTACTGTGCCCGTCATCCCGGCAATATCCTGCGCAGGGTTGTACTCAACAATATCAGCGCCAACGATTGTTCCCTCGATTGCATGCAGGTGAGCGATCGCCTCCCGCACTGTCATACCACCCGGTTCGCGATGCGAAATTCCCGGCACAAAAGCGGGATCAAGCACATCCATGTCGAACGAAATATATACCGGACCGCGAACTTGGAGACGGTTGTAGGCGGGTAGATCCCGCATCTGCACGATTTCTACCTCAAATTTTTCGGCCTGTTCCTGTTGATGCCGGTTCAACGTTCGAATACCGATCTGCACCAGCCGCCGCACCAACCGATTTTCCATAATGCGGGCGAAAGGGCAAGCGTGGGACATACGGCTGCCCTCGAACTCGTTGTACAAATCGGAGTGCGCGTCAAAGTGAACGATTGTGAGCGCAGGATATTGCGGTGCGAAAGCCTTCAGAATGGGATAAGTAATAGAGTGGTCGCCGCCCAGAAGAATCGGCTGACCTTTATCTTTGTTCAGCAATGTGCCTACTGCGTGCTCGATTTCGGCAAAATCTTCGCCGACTTTTTCTTTCGAATTGACTAAATTCAAGTCGCCGGCGTCAACCAATGCATCTGCCGAGGTTACATCTACGGCCGATTCAGACCATCCATTCGAAGCGTCGCAGCGAAAAGCTTCTCGAATTCTTGCAGGAGCGCGGGCAGGTCCGCGCAAATAAGAAGAGTTCACATCCAGTGGTATTCCCAGAATTGTCGGCATCTTTCTTTCTTTTAAAATTGCGCACTTGCTCTGCTGTCAATTGTACGTAACCCACGCATTTACCTGCCGCACAAGCTCAACAATTTCAAGGTCAATACGGAAATTACCGTAGAAGGTTTGGTGTGTTGTGGAAATTTTATTAAGGTGAATCACCGTGTGCCTCAAAAACTTTGAGCATTTGCCGCATCTTCGTGAATTTTGTCTGCAGAATTTTCTATCGTGCTTGTGAATTTCTTTTCATCGCGAATTCATCTTCACGTCACATCCTTGTAACCATCTTCCCGCTACCTTTCTTTCAGTACGTCTTCAGTAAAAAGCTTTAGGAGGATTTCATGTCGTCCAGTCTTTTGGCGCAAGCCAGACAGCATCTCGCGGTTGGCACAAGCTTGTTCGCTCTGCTTGTCAACCTGGGAGCGCCGGCCCCAGCCGCCGCTCAGGAACATCCAACCACGGCGACTCCGATTCAGCATGTGATCGTTATTATCGGAGAAAACCGCAGCTTCGATCATGTCTACGCTACTTATCAACCGAAAGCAGGACAGACCGTGTCGAACCTGCTCTCCAAAGGCATCATCAACGCTAGTGGACAGCCCGGTCCCAATTGGGCGATTGCCGCACAATACAATGCTGTAGACAAAACGACCTACTCCATCAGCCCAGCTACAAAAACACCGTTTCTGAACATTCCGCCGGCAGGAACGCAGGGCGCTCCTACTGAAGCCAGCGATGCTTTCCCCGCGCCGTTTCAGACTTTGGCCGTGGCCGAACTGGCCGAGCCCGATTTATTCGGCAAGTACAACAACTATCTGATCACCGGCGCAACTGGTCTTCCGTTCGGCGTGGCCGATACCCGCATCCCTCATGTCTATGGACTGGGGCCTGGTGTATTTCCTCTGACTTCGAACTCGCTTGTATATGACTCTTACACGGGCAGCCCGGTTCACCGCTTCTATCAGATGTGGCAGCAGACGGATTGCTCCGTGAACCACGCGACCACGACGAACCCGAGCGGTTGCTTGAGCGATCTGTTTCCCTATGTGGAAGTTATGGTCGGCACCGGTGGCAATGGTGGTGCGAGGCCGGTTCCCTTTAACGAGCTCACCACCGGCGAGGGTTCTGACTCGATGGGCTTCTACAACGTTCAGAAAGGCGATGCTCCGTACATGAAGTATCTCGCCGATACCTACACGTTGAGCGACAACATGCATCAATCCGTCGAAGGCGGCACCGGCGCGAACCACATCATGTTCGGCTACGCCGATGGCATGTATTACAGCGACGGCAATGGCAACATCGCAACTCCTCCCACCGAGCAGATTGAAAATCCGAACCCGCAAGCTGGCACGAATGACTGGTGGGACCAGGATGGCTACTCAGGCGGCAGCTATAGCAACTGCTCCGATCCAACCCAACCCGGAGTCACAGCTGTCGAGAATTACCTCGAAGCTCTGAGCACCCCGATCAGCCCGCGCTGCACGGAAGGCGCCTACTACCTGCTCAACAACTACAATCCCGGCTATCTCGGAAACGGAAGCTCGGCATTCCAATACTCGCCGTTCAGCATTCCGCCAACTGCGCAGCCGCATATCGGAGATGTTCTCTCTTCTGCCGGTGTTTCCTGGACCTACTTTGGCGAAGGCTGGGATCTTTACGTAACCGATCCCGCTGGAACCAATCCCTATGACGCGTACTGCAACATCTGCAACCCGTTCCAATACGCCAGCGACATCATGACCAACCCCACCCAGATTGCAGCCCACATTCAGGACACCACGTCCCTGTATCTGGACATCGATCAGGGCACGCTGCCTGCGGTTTCGATCGTGAAGCCCAGCGGTTTCGTGGATGGCCACCCGGCTTCTTCGAAGCTCGATCTATTCGAAGGCTTCGTGAACAAGATCGTTAACCAGGTGCAGGCCTCCTCGCTCTGGTCGAGCACCGCGATCTTCATCACGGAGGATGAAGGCGGCGGCTACTATGACTCGGGCTACATCCAGCCGGTCGATTTCTTCGGCGACGGCACCCGCATCCCGCTGTTGATTGTTTCGCCGTACTCCACTGGCGGTGTCATTAATCACAGCTATGCCGATCACGTTTCCATCATCAAGTTCATCGAGCGTAACTGGGGCACCGGAACCATTGGCGCTCACACTCGCGACACCTTCCCCAACCCAACGGTGAAGGCTGGCAACCCCTACGTTCCCACCAACAGTCCCGCGCTGGACGATCTGTTCGACGCGTTTAACTTTGGCGGGAGTGCCAGGGGCGGACAATCAGCAGCGAAATAAATCTATATCTCTGAAACACGGGCCGGAGCGCAAATGCTCCGGCCTATTTTTTAGCGCGGTGTTTCTACCGCCGATATTCGTGCGAAATTAACCTCGCTTTAACAGTGCTTCGATATCTTCGAGGGAGAGCATTTATCTTGTAGTGTCCTTTGTTTTGCACTTTTAATCAGGAGTTTCGTCTTGTTTCGCCCTTTTTCCTTTGCCATTTTTTTGCTTTCCGCATTTGCTCTGATTTCCGTCTCATCCTCTACGGGTCAGACCAAGGAAAATGCCTCATCCTCCAGTTCGGCCATGTCCAACGACGTCAGCGGTAAATGGCAAGTCTCGTGGCAAGGCCGCTTGGGTACGGAGCAGTGCATCGTCCAAATGCAACAAGATTCCACAAATAAGTTGAAGGGAACTCTCCAGGACCAGCGAGGCATTGCTTCATTGACAGGAACAATCGACGGAAAGAATGTGACTTTCGACGTGCAGTTCCAGGGGCCGCGCCCGTTCACCACGCGATTTACCGGCACGGCAGATGGGGACAAGATGGAAGGCAAATCGCAGGCTACAAATGTCGGTGGTTCCGGCGCATTTCTTGGCCACGGCGGCGAGGTAGTGCAGCCTGAACATCCCTGGACCGCAAAGCGGATTGTCACCGAACCGGCTTCTACGCAATCAAGCCAATCTATTGGAACCGGTTCCAATCCGAACACCGCCACCAAGAACTGACGGCAGCTCTCCTCGATTCATGATCAACAGGCGCGATTTATTGCGAATGGGTTTTTGCGCCGGCGCCGGATTTTGGGTGCCGCGCTCGAAATTGCTTGCACAAGCTACAGCGCAGTCCGGGATGAGTATGCCGGTCGCGGGTCCTGCAAATGCGAGCCCAACGCATACCGCGCAAATGCAGCCGGCAATCCCGCTGGCCAGCTATGTAACGCCACTATCGATTCCTCCGGTCATTCGTCCGCAAGCAGGCGCAACGGTTCCCATTCACATGCGCCCGTTCCATCACAAAACGCATCGCGATCTTCCACCGACGAAGATGTGGGGATACAACGGCATGTGGCCGGGACCAACTTTTGACGTCCGGAAGGGCCAGACTACGTCTATCAAGTGGATCAATAAACTTCCCACCAAGCATTTTCTTCCACTGGATTACACCATTCATGGCGAAGAACAGAATGTGCCCGAAGTTCGAACGGTTACACATCTGCACGGGGCGCGTGTTGTGCCGGAGAGCGACGGCTATCCCGACGCCTGGGTTACATCCGATGGCCGCGCCGGATCGGTTCATCCCGCTGATCCGTGTCACTATCCCAACGATCAGCAAGCCACGGCGCTCTGGTATCACGATCACGCGATTGGTATTACCCGGCTGAACGTCTACGCGGGATTGGCGGGTTTTTATCTTATTCGCCATTCGGAAGAAGAAGATTTAAATCTTCCCAGTGGTCCCTACGAAATACCGCTCATGATCCAGGATCGCAGTTTCGCCGCGGATGGCACGCTCTTATATCCTCCCGCGCCGAACGGCACGCATCCTGCATGGATGCAGGAATTCTTCGGCAACGTAATCTGCGTAAACGGCAAAGCCGCGCCATACCTCGAAGTCGAGCCGCGCAAATATCGCTTCCGCATCGTCAATGGATCTAACTCTCGTTTCTATCATCTTGCACTAATGCCCGCGGATGCTTCCGGCAAGCCCAACGGCAAAATCACCGATGCACCCCCATTCATCCAAATTGGCAGCGACGGCGGCCTGCTACCCACTCCACTGCGCCTCCACTACCTGATCGTTTCTCCCGGAGAGCGCTTCGACATCATCATCGATTTCTCCGAACATAAAGGCGCAAGCCTGGCCGTCACCAACAACGCCCCAGCTCCCTACGCTCGCGGCGGTAACATCGTTCCGCAAGACGTAATGCTGTTCAAAGTAACCAAGCCACTCTCCGCGCCCGACACAAGCTCTGTCCCCGATTCCTTAATCCCATTCGTCCCGCTAGATGCAGCCCTAGCCGTACGCGAAAGAACCCTGGCCCTAACCGAAATGGACCGTCCCTCCGACGGCTACACCATGATCGGCCTGCTCGATAAAAAACACTGGGACGATCCCATCAGCGAAGATCCAAAAGCCGGGTCGATGGAAATCTGGTCCTTCGCCAATGCAACCGGCGATGTACATCCCATGCATCTCCATCTGGTGCAATTTCAGGTGTTGAATCGCCAGCCATTCGACACGAAAACATACCAACAAACTGGAAAGCTGGTTTTTACCGGTATTCCCATGGCGCCGGAGTCCAACGAGCGACCCGCGTGGAAGGATACGATTAAAACCTATTCGGGATATGTAACGCGAGTGATTGCGAAATTCGACCTGCCTGCCGGGACTGTGACCAAGCCTGGCGACGAATTCCGCTACGTGTGGCATTGTCACGTGCTGGAGCACGAGGACAACGAAATGATGCGGCCATATAAAGTCGTGGCTTGAACGGGTCTGTTTTAAGGTCGGCTTAATTCTTTAGCCAGAGTATTGAGATCGTATTACCTGCACTCCGAAAATCGCTGTCGCTGGTTACGAGTGTGGCTTTGAATTCGAGGGCAAGAGCTGCGGCAAAACTATCAACGTAATATAACTTATGCCGGAATTTGATATCTGACGCGTGCATCGCTCTTTGGAAAGTGGCGTCCATCAATTGAATGGGCAAAGGGTGAATAGCGCCTATGGCGGAGGTCGCACGGTCTGGTCCATGCTCGCGCAAAATTGCACCGTAGACCTCACCGCAATTCACAGCGGACATCAAAACTTCGGCGCGGCCTCGCAGAGCGTCTTTAAAGAGATCCCCAACCTTCGGTGCAGATGGTTTCTTCTGCAAGAACACGAACAGTGCGCTGGCATCCAAGACGTAAATCTTCACCGCTCACGCTCTTCGCGATGTTCTTTTTCCCATTTTTTCAGTAGATCGGGCCCATCAGCGAGGCAGCCCATCACGCGGTCGATGTACTGCTCTGTGATGGGTTGAAGTACGATGCGTCCAAATTCGTCTTCCAGAAACCGAACTCTTGTGCCGGTTTCAATACCATGTTTCCGGCGGAGTTTGGCCGGAACGACGAGTTGGCCTTTCGAAGTAAATGTAGAACTTAGATGTTTCATTCTTACATTATAATACAAGTAAGTCACTTCTATATATCTAAGGCACACGAAATCCCGGCCTTTCACCAAATGGATTACCGAACATATTTTCGTCGAAGTCTTTTGAGCTCAACTCGAGCGGTACCTGTACTCTCGAATCCTGCGCGCAAGCAGCCTCATCCTTTATCCTAGTACCAGTATCCTTATGACTCCGAAATCCAAGACCTCCAATGGCGGCGCCGCCGTCGCCGAAGCACAGTCGAACTACGCCAACAATAGCGAGCGCGAGAGCATTTTTAACGCCTACCGCCAATGGGGATATCTCGAGGGCGATCTCGATCCTCTTGGGTTCCTGCGTCCGCGCGTTGCCCCCGAACTGCAAATCAAAAGCGAATATACCGCGCAAGCCCGCGCCATTTATTCGAGCACCATCGGCGTGGAAATCAATCACATTTACTCGCCCGAGCGCCGCCGCTGGATCTACGAGCGCATGGAATCGCCGTCTCAGGGTTTCGAGGTAACCGAAAAATATCAGAAGCGCATTCTCGATCTGTTAATCCGCGCCGATGTCTTCGAGCAGGTGTTGCAGCAGCGCTATCTCGGTAGCAAACGCTTTTCTTTGGAAGGCGTCACTGCCTTGATCCCGCTTGTCGATGAAATTCTGGACACCGGCTCGCGCCTTGGGGCGATCGAACTGGTAATGGGCATGAGCCATCGCGGCCGCTTGAATGTGATCGCGCACGTTGCGAAACGGCCACCGGAAGAAATTTTCGCCGGATTCGAAGATGTCGATCCGCGCAGCGTTCTTGGCTCAGGCGACGTAAAATACCATATGGGCGCGACCGGCGAATATGCTACGCGCAGCGGTGGCAAAGTCCATATCCATCTGGTCTCAAACCCGAGCCATTTGGAAGCCGTCGATCCCGTCACTGTAGGCCGCACTCGCGCCAAGCAGGATCGCACCGGCGAAGGCGGCCGCGAGAAATACCTTCCTCTACTTGTTCATGGCGACGCTGCTTTTGCAGGGCAAGGCATCCTCGCCGAGACCATGAACTTTGCCGATCTTCCCAGCTACACCGTCGGCGGTACGATTCACATTATCGTCAACAATCTGCTCGGATTCACAACAAGCTATACAGAAGAGCATTCCACACGCTTTGCGGCCTGCATTGCCCGCCGCCAGTCGATCCCCATCTTTCACGTTAATGCAGAAGATGTAGATGCCGTCGTCCGCGTTGCGCGCCTTGCCACCGAATATCGCTATCAATTCGGCACTGACGTCGTAATTGATCTCATCGGTTACCGGCGCCACGGCCATAGCGAGGTAGACGATCCCACCGTCACGCAGCCGCTTCTCTACAAAAAAATTAAAGACCACCCGCCGCTCTGGGAAATTTACGCCGATGACATTGGCGCGACCGATGCCCAATCGCAAGTCGCCGCGATTAAGGCAGAATTTGAAACGGCGCAGAAGGGCGCTGGCAAGTTCACCAAGAAGCCCACGCTGCGCGACTTGCCCAGCTATTGGGATCAATATTATGGCGGCCTTTACAAATCTGAGTTCGAAGTTGAAACAGGACTTCCATCAGAAGAATTATCTGAGTTGAGCAATCGCCTCACCACGTATCCCGACGGCTTCCATATCCATCCGAAGGTGAAAAAGCTGCTGGAACAACGCGCCGAAATGGGCGCAGGAAAACGTCCCGTGGACTACGGCATGGCCGAAGCACTCGCCTTCGGCAGCCTTGTGAAAGCTGGCATTCCGGTTCGTCTTTCTGGTCAGGATTCGCGCCGCGGCACTTTTAACCAACGCCACTCGGTTCTCATCGACATCGAAAACGAGAATGAATATGTTCCGCTGGAAAACATCGCGCCCGGCCAGGCCAGTTGCGGAGTGCACAACTCGACTCTTTCCGAACAAGGCGTGCTCGGCTTCGAATACGGCTACAGCCGCGACTATCCCGAAGCGCTCGTACTTTGGGAGGCTCAGTTCGGCGATTTCGTAAACGTGGCGCAGGCGATCATCGACCAGTTCATTTCCGCCGGGGAAGCGAAATGGAACCTGCTCTCTGGTTTAGTTATGCTTCTTCCGCATGGTTACGAGGGGCAGGGCCCGGAGCACTCCAGCGCCCGCATCGAGCGCTTCATTCAACTCGCGGCGAAGCATAACATTCAGATCACGCAGCCCTCGAACGCCGCGCAATATTTTCACCTGCTCCGCCGACAGGCGTTGCGCCACTGGCGAAAGCCGTTGGTCGTATTCACTCCGAAGAGCATGTTGCGCCATCCGGATGCGTCCTCACCCATCGAAGACTTTACAAATAAAAATTTCTGCAACGTGCTTCCCGATAATGAAGTGGGCGAGGCCGAGCGAATCCTGGTCTGCACCGGCAAGATCGGCCACGAACTGCAAGCCGAACGGAAAAAGCGAAAGGACACATCCACGGCGATCGTGTTTCTCGAACAGCTTTATCCGTTCCCCGACAAAGAACTCGCCGCCGAGTTCGCCCGCCACGGCGACTCCGGCGACATCGTATGGGTGCAGGAGGAGCCGGCCAACATGGGAGCGTTATTCAACATGCTTCCGCGCCTGCAGCGTATCGCAGGCAACCGCCATGTGCTCTCGGTCAAGCGCAGCTCCAGCCCCAGTCCCGCAAGCGGGAGCGCCAAGGCCCACGAAGTGGAGCAGAAGACGTTACTAACGCTGGCTTTTACTACGAAAGGATAAGCACGCCGGTGAAAGCTGGAATAATTCCCGTTGTTCATTCCGAACCGCAAAAGCGGCTGAGGAAGCTGTTGTCTGCCGCCACTTCCACGACTCGTGTAGGACATCCGCCTCGGCTGTCCCACCACAATCAGTCATACGAGCTAGATTGGTGCGCACCGTTTGTATTGAATTGAATTGACGATATCGATGGCTTCCTGAATCATCTTTTTTAGGGCGTGGTCA
Source organism: Candidatus Aquilonibacter sp. (assembly GCA_035486715.1). GTDB lineage: Bacteria > Acidobacteriota > Terriglobia > Terriglobales > Acidobacteriaceae > Sulfotelmatobacter. The sequence goes on along the minus strand of DATHMV010000053.1, from coordinate 73,876 downwards.
TTGAAATTTGGAAGGTGATCGGGTCTCTTCTCCTGAAATGTAAACGTATACGCTTTTTCTCTGCATCCCTCGCCCCGCGAGTCCAAGAAGTATCCTCCTTCAGCCGTCGTAAAATATCCTCCAAACCACCGGCGGATTGCTCCGTTCTCATCGCCCCAGGCGCGGGAGTCAATTTTGATGCCGCAATGCTCGCCAATACCAGCTTTGTTTGGGTCCACAAGCACGTTGGTGAACATCAAGATGCGGCTGGCTGGCTGCGGGTACTCAGACAAGTACAAACTGCAGTCCCATGCATCGTCGACGCCGGGCCATGGAATATTGAAAATTTCGATGAACCGTCCGCCGTCGACCCCGCTGGCATGGTCTGTGTTGTAGGCAAGTCCGAGAGTGTAAGCGTTTTTCTGGAGGATCAGCTTGCCGGATCCTTGGCTCACCGAATTGCCGAGGGAGTCGATGTCTTTAATTTCGGCATCAGATAAAATTTGCCAGCCTCGCGGAATTCGCACTTTGATCTCACGGTCTTCGAAGATTTTGGATGAAGTTTTGGCAGTTGCAGAATCATGCGTCTTCGATTCGACAGATTGCGCGTGCGCACAAGTCAAAGACGTTCCTAAAAGAACCACGGCCATTACTGCAATCGACGACAAGTGCATAAAAGCCTCAGCCACTGGCATCAGAAGATTTCTCGCGTTCCTTCATTGCACGCTGAAGACCAGGCGATAGCCCGAAGAATATTAGGAATTCAACAAAGCGTTCCGTCTACATAGCTACACACACTGCGTATGTCTATCGACACTTCTTATCCGGGCCGCTCCGTAACCGCTTTCCCAGCCCCCGGCAACTTCGCCTTCGCGCCACCGTGCTCTTCACCGGTTAACAGCTCCTCCAAACTCCCATACGCATAAATCGTCGGCGCATGATTCTGCATCAAGCCGCCCGTGTCCGCCGTTGGCCCGTAATTGCTGTGCACATCCCGCCCAAGCATGCGCAGCATCGCCATTAGCTGGCCGCGGTGATGCGAGGTATGCGTCATCCGCCGCGCCATCACCCACGCCCGGGATCGCTGCACATCGAAGAAATTGGCATTCTCTTCCCACCATATCTCGGCTCTCTCCTGAAGCACAGCCAGCCGTTTGCCGCTGTCCTCGGCATAGCGCTTCATAAACTCCAGCCGCGTTTCCTGCTTCGGCAGCGGAGGTGCGCTGACGTCGATTCCCAGCATGTTGCGGAACCACAGGTCTTCGCTCACGCATTGATGCACCATCTGCTCATGCACGCTGCGTCCGCGCAGATCGTCTGCGCGCGGACGCAGCGGAAGATCTTCGTCGCGGAACTCACTCCACACACTTACTACCTTCACCCGCTCGGTTGCATACGTCTCGACGAGAAATGCATATCTCATAGCCGCAAATGTTACCCTAATTTTCCGAACTCAACTTCATGCCACGACACGCTCAGCCTCTCCGTATAGCCATCGACACCGGCGGTACCTTTACCGACTGCGCGTGGGTTGACCGTACTGGCCGCTTGCAAATGTTGAAAATCTTTTCCACGCCTGCCGACCCATCACAAGCAATCGTGGAAGCTCTCGGCAAAATCGATCACGACGGCGAACTTGTAATTCTGCATGGCACCACGGTCGGCACCAACACGCTGCTCGAACGCAAAGGCGCGCGCACCGCTCTCATCACCACTGCCGGTTTTGAAGATGCCATTGAGATTGGCCGGCAGGCGCGTCCCAAGCTCTATGATTTTTTCTTTGACCGAATCGAGCCACTTGTTCCCGCGGGTCTCCGCTTCGGCATCGAAGAACGCACCGCCAGCGACGGCAAGATCCTGACCGCGCCATCGCTCACGGATCTCCCATTGCTGTTCTCTCAAGTTGCAGCGGCTCGGCCCGAATCCATCGCGATTTCACTTCTCTTCTCATTCGCAAATCCAATCAATGAGCAAGCGGTCGCGGAGGTCCTCAAGCTACTAGCCATTCCGCTCTCCATCTCTCACCAGATTCTTCCGGAATTCCGCGAATACGAGCGCACCTCGACCGTGGTGATCAATGCTTATCTTCAAGCGGTAATGCAGCGCTACCTGGACAATCTGCAACGTGATACAAGACATCCGGCCCTTCGAAGCGATGCAAAAGAAGGCAGCGAGGAAGAGCGGCGCTTCAGCGCCGCGCAAAGCACCTATAAGAATGCCGGGGCTTTAGCCCCAACACCCCGTATCTTCGTCATGCAATCCAGCGGAGGCATCACATCGCTTTCCGCTGCAGCCCGCGAGCCTGTCCGCACCGTGCTCTCCGGTCCCGCCGGAGGCGTAGTCGGCGCAGTCGCTGCCGCGAGTCGTAGCGGCTTCGAACGCATCATCACCTTAGATATGGGAGGTACTTCCACCGACGTTTCTCTGGCCGAAGGCATGATCACCACCGCCAGCCATGCCGAAATCGCTGGGCTTCCCATCGGCGTTCCCATGCTGGACATCCACACCGTCGGCGCCGGTGGAGGTTCGCTTGCCCGCTTCGATGCCGCTGGCGTACTTCGCATCGGTCCCGAGTCCGCAGGAGCCGATCCCGGCCCCATCTGCTACGGCCGCGGCACGCAGCCTACCGTCACTGACGCCAATCTTTTGTTAGGCCGTCTGCTGCCCGCTCGCTTTCTGGGCGGCGATTTCGCTCTCGATCTCGACCGCACCCGCCGCGTCACGCAAGAATGGTTAAAGAAAAATTCCTCTCCGCTGACTTTGGAAAAGTTCGCCACCGGCGTGATCCGTGTGGTGAACTCCACCATGGAAAAAGCTATCCGCGTCGTCTCTATCGAACGCGGTCGTGATCCCCGAGCCTTTGCCCTCGTGGCCTTCGGTGGCGCCGGGGGCCTACACTCCTGTGCTCTTGCCGAGGCTCTCAGTATCCCGCACGTCATCATTCCCGCTTTTCCCGGTGCGCTTTCTGCGCTCGGAATCCTTGTCAGCGATGTAGTGAAAGATTATTCGCGCACCATCCTTAGGCGCATTACTGGGGAAATTTCGTTCGCAGAATTAAAACGGGAATTTGCCAAGCTGGAAGCGCAGGCAAAAAAAGACTTCCAGTCCGAATCCTGGCCGGGAAGAGTTGAATATCGTCGCAGTATCGACCTCCGCTACCGTGGCCAGGGATACGAACTGAATCTTCCGGTTACCAAAAATCTACTGAAAGATTTTGAGCAGGAACACCAGCGCCGTTACGGCTATGCCCATGCCGGCCGTGAAGTGGAGCTGGTAACCCTCCGCCTCCGCTCCATCGTGAAATCGGCCATAGCACATGGGGGGATGGCCGCCCCCAGCCGTCAAGGCCGGACAAAGCCCGGCAAGATTTATCCGCCCGAGGCCCAGGTCCTGTTCGACGGCAAGAAGCTGAAAACCACAATCTACTCGCGGAACGAATTGCGCGTTGGCAAGAAATATTCCGGCCCTGCCATTGTGACCGAGTACAGCGCCACTACTGTTATTCCTATTGGCAAACGCTTCTACCTCGATGATGCGGAAAACCTGATTGTTAGAGTTGGATGAACCCGGCTGTCTGTGAATAAGTGTGGAGACTTGGAATCCGAACAAGCTTTTAGAGATCGTTGAGTCTTAATTATTGCGGATTCAAAAAACATTTATGCTACTATGCGCCGAAATGACGAAACGTTGGAGATGGCGAAGAAAAAGCGGGTATGCAAGAAATCCCAAGATTAGTCAGGAGGCGTAAGAACACCGATGTTAAGAAACAAGAGTTCTATAAGAATTAAACCCGCGCCGCCCTGTCGGTACGAATGCAAGGCCTGTCGTGTAGGAATTCACTGCGGGGACAAGAAGTCAGGCTGCGAGCATCCCCCTTACCGATCTACGCGGAGAATGCATTAGATGTTCGCTTCGCTGACCCGCAGGAACCTTCCGCCTCTGTTCCTTCTCTACCCATTGGACGAAGAGCACTTGAAACTCTTCATGTGTAGATTCCCTTATGGATCAGGAGCGTATCATGGCGTACACCGTTGCCTTAAAGCCTTCATCCCGCGAGGCCAGCGCCAATGCTTCTTCAAATGACATCTCCAATATTATCTTCCATCCGGACAAAAAATCTTAACGCTCATGAAATCACTTTGAGCACGACCGAGTCGATGAGTAGCGGGTAGGCATTGTCTGTACGCAACACTCCTCGCTGTGATTGCTTTTCAACCTCATTATTACAATCCGATGAAAAACTACCTCCGAAACTGAAAACCCGCGAGTCCCCGCTAGGTACTGGCAACTGCCTTCGTTACAATAATCTCGTGAAACCAAGCATCTTTGTCGTTGAAGACGACCCCGATATTTCGCGCCTCGTTCGCCACCATTTGGAGAACGAAGGCTTTGCCGTCCGCGTCTATCCAACCGGCTCAACCGTCATTGCCGACGCCGAGCGTCAGCGCCCGGCGCTGTTCATTCTCGACATCATGGTTCCAGGCAAAGACGGGCTCGAACTCTGCCGAACGGTTCGCCAAACGCAGGGCCTGGCAGCTGTGCCAGTGATTTTTCTCACGGCCAAAAGCAGCGAAGCCGACCGCGTTCTCGGCCTCGAAATCGGCGCGGATGACTACATTGCCAAGCCGTTCAGTCCGCGCGAACTCGTAGCCCGAGTCAAGGCCGTGCTGCGTCGTTTTGAGCGTCCGCTTCCACCCAGCCCTCTAAAGGTCGGCGACATCGAAATCGACCCCTCTGCCATGGTGCTCACAGTTCGCGGGCAGGCCGTTTCCACCACCGCTACCGAGTTCCGCCTGCTCGATTACTTCGCGCGCCATCTGGGGCGCGTTTTTTCCCGCGATCATCTGCTCGACTCCGTTTGGCGCGACACTTCCTATGTGACCCCGCGTTCGGTTGACGTGTACGTGCGCCGCATTCGCGAAAAAATCGAGCCGGATCCCGAGAACCCGCGCTATTTAAAAACGGTGCGCGGCGCGGGTTACCGTTTTGAGGCCCCGAAGTGAGGAATGGAATTTTCCTCAAGCTGATGGCGGCTTTTCTGGTCGTCATCATCGCCGCCGCCGTAATGTTTGACCTGATGCTGGGCGGCGCGTGGGAAGCTTCGCTGAGCTCCGAGATCGAGCGTAACCTTGTGCAGAAAACTCAACTCCTCGCGCATCGCGTGGAGACGGACCGCAGTGGCCACTCTCTTGCTGACATTGCCGCGCAGGAAGCACAAGCGGCAAATGCCCGCGTCACTATCATCGATCCAACTGGTAGGGTGCTGGCCGATTCCGAAACCAACCCGAGCGAAATCCAAAATGTATCTGACCGCAAGGAGTTCGCTGCCGCCCTTTCCGGCCACGTAGGCATCGATCAGCGGCGCAGCGCCACCATTGGTGTGCCTTTTCTCTATATCGCAGTGCCGGTATCGGGTGGCGCAGTCCGCCTCGCCTATCCACTTTCCGATGTCGAGGCGGTTTCCGCGCAGGTTCGCCGCCGCATGGAGTTGGCTTCCGCTCTGGCATTTCTCTTTGCCCTTCTCGTCGCCGCCGTCGCCGCCAACTGGACTGCCCATCGTCTTGAACGCATCGTAAATGTCGCTGCGCGCATCGCTGACGGCGATCTCCAGGCGCGTATCCTCGAACCTTCGCAGGACGAAATCGGCCGCGTGGCCAGCGCCATCGACAAAACCGCCCGGCGCGTGGAACAAAGTTTTGCGGCTGTAGTTTCAAGCCAGCGCCAACTCGAAACCCTGCTCAACAGCATGCAGGATGCTGTTATTGCGGTTAGCGCCGACGGCCTTGTGCAATGGGCCAATCAGCCCATGGATCAACTTGTCCCGCAAGGTACGCGCCTGCAACAGCCGGTGGTCGAAACCATCCGCGATCCTGATTTCCTGGCTACGGTCAAAGAAGCCACGGCCACGAGGGAAGTCAAAACTGCCCGTGCGACCTCCATTGTTCCCGGCCGCGCCTTCGACGTTACCGCTGCCCCGTTGCCGGACGGTGGTGCTGTGGCCGTGCTCCGCGATCTCACCGAAACCGAGCGGGTGGAAAAAACCCGCCGCGACTTTATTGCCAACGTTTCCCACGAACTGCGCACCCCGCTTACTTCAATTCAGGGCTATGCCGAAACATTGCTCGACACGACTCCTGAAAATGGCGCGCCCACACGGGAGTTTCTGGAAATCATCCGCAAGAATTCCTCCCGCATGTCGCGCCTAACCGAGGATTTGCTTACGCTAGCCCGCGTCGAATCCGGCGAAACTCGTTTCGAGGTGGAGGAGGTCCCGCCCGCGGAACTTCTCCACGATGCCGAAGAAAGCTTTCGTGAGATCGCGCGCAGCCACGGGATCGACTTGCAAATAAAAGATTCGCCGGGCCCCGAGGAGCTTCCACACGTGCTCGCAGACCGCGAAGCCATTCATCAGGTCTTTTCCAACCTGATCGACAACGCTTTGAAATATGGCGCTTCCGGAGGGCGCATCATCCTCGGCGCCCGCGCCGTTTCTCATGCCGTTGAATTCTCTGTACAGGATTTCGGCGCCGGCATCGCTTCGGAGCATCTGCCGCGCCTGTTCGAGCGTTTCTATCGCGTCGATAAAGCTCGCTCCCGCGAATCCGGCGGCACCGGCCTCGGCCTCGCGATTGCAAAGCACATCATGCTGGCCCACGGCGGAAGCATCCGCGCGGAGAGCGAGTTAGCGCATGGGAGCACGTTTCTGTTCACATTACCAATAGGTTAAAAAGTGGTTACCGGAGTACGTACACCCCTCAAAATGCATTCCGGGGAATGCCGCTTCGGTGTAAGATCACTGAAAACCTCCTCGGAGAAGCCATGAAACGCGTTGCCGCTTTCCTCCTGCTGATTGTCTTCAGTATCGCGTGGTCAATTCCTGCCATCGCTCAACCAGAAAATCGCAGTATCGGCGAAAACTCTCGCGAAGCCAAGAAAGCGGCCAAGCAGCAACAGAAGTATTCCAAGAAGCAGGCAAAGCGGCAGCGGAAAGCTGCGAAGAAATACCAGAAGGCACAGAAGAAAGCGTCGAAGCACCGAAGATAGCCAACATTTTCTGTACTGAGGCTTCTGGCCCATTTGGAAATCATCCAGATCCATTTATTTCGAAATTGACTGGAAAATTACCAAAAATTTACCGCTTCGTAACCCATTCCAAAACCGGAACGCTTACGATTAAGCGTTGACCGTGTGCGCATGGCTACGTCAAAATCAGCAATAATAGTGTGCGCAGTTCCAGACTGCGCTCGAGGGATGCCCTCATGAGCACCGCCCGCGTAGAACCCGTCAGTTCCGAATCGGCGCATGACCGCATTGTGCGCCGCACGATTGAGGCTTGCCACCTGGCGGAACAAGCCGCCGGTGCCGCTGCCGAGGGGATCGCCACCGGCTCCGCTGCTTTATTGAACTCTCTTCGCCAGCGCGAGCGCGAACTCGATACGCTCGACATGGAAATCGACAGCGCAGTGACCTCGATCATTACGGAAGTCGAACCGCCCCAGGCCCGCGAATTGCTTGCCTGCATGAAGTTCATGATCAGTCTGGAGCGCATCGGCGATCTGCTTCTCAGTTTTGCCAACAGCGCGCAAGCCGCCGCCGGTCGCATCGACTCGGAAGACGTCCGCGACCTCACACACATGGCGACCATCCTCGAAAAGATGCTCACCGACGTTGGCGATGCTTTCTCCACACGCGACGTCGGCAAAGCCGTCGACGTTCTTCGCTCCGATTCCGAAATCGATCGCTTGCGTAATCTGATCTTCCTTCGCCACATCGAGAATCCCGAAAATATCGCCCGCCAGGCCAGCCTGCAAATCATCTTCATGACGCAATCGATCGAACGCGCGGGCGATCACGCCAAAAACCTTGCCGAAGAAGTCTGCCACTTCGTTAGTGGACACACCGTCCGCCATGTCCTCAAGAGCTACGACAAGCCCGTCGAACAAATGTTCATCGACTATCTGCGCAAACGCGAAGCGTAGTCGGTTACATAGCAAGCTGTCTTCCGAGTAAGAGATCCCCTATCTAAAGGGTGAGGCTTGCTCTATCTGGCTCCTCCCATTTCCAGACAAATTTATCGCTAAGTGCTGCTTCTTAAAGGTTCGATAGTTAGCCATGAGAAGATGCAGTTCACAACTATGTTGATTACCGGTCGAAGGCCGATGCGAATAAATCGCGCTAGATGAGACTATTTTGGGCTAGAGTGAATGGCGACGCCTGACGGCAGACAAAGATTTGCCATAAGGCTTGGGCCGATCCGGGAGGGTTTAATGCACGTCTCGACGGGGTATGCAACGCGCCGATTGGTTGTGGGTGGTTCGGTTGCGGCTATTCTGGCCAGTCTGGCAGCGATTTTAATAATCCCTGCGACTGTGGGCAGCGCTCTATCTTCTTCCTTCCTTCCGCACGCGTATTGCTATCTCTACGACAAAAAATTAATCGCCCTGCATCTGGCTTCAGACGGCCTGATTTGGGTGTCTTATGTCTCCATCGCGCTTACTCTTGCCTATCTGGTCCGGCGCACGCGGCAGGAAATCCCATTCAGTTGGATGTTCCTGGCGTTTGGCACGTTCATTATTGCCTGCGGTTTTACCCACTTCATGGAGATGGTGGTGCTTTGGAAACCGTTATATTGGCTAGCGGGCGATTTAAAACTTGTAACCGCACTGGCTTCGGTCGTCACCGCAATCGCGCTTCCGCCCCTGGTTCCGCAAATCCAGTCGATGATAAAGTCTGCCAGCATTTCAGACGATCGAGGATTACGGCTGGAGCAAGCCAACCAGGAACTGCACACACTTTCAGCCCGCCTGTTAACGGTGCAAGACGCGGAAAGAAGACGAATCGCGCGTGAATTACACGACGGCGTGGGCCAATATCTCGCGGCCATGAAAATGTCATTCGACGTGGCTTTATCGGAGGAGGAAGACCCGGATGTTGCACGCGAGTCTTTGAGCGACTGCCGCGACCTGCTGGAACGCTGTACCATGGAAATCCGGACGATGTCTCATCTGTTGCATCCTCCGTTACTGGAGGAGATGGGGTTGGCTTCGGCAGCCCGCTGGTATATCGAGGGATTCACAAAAAGGAGTGGTATAACAATCGATCTGGAGATGCCGGCCGAACTGGACCGCCTGCCTGAGTCCACGGAAGGGGTATTATTTCGGGTGCTGCAGGAGAGTCTAACCAATGTCCATCGTCACTCGGGGAGCAAAGTCGCAAGAATACAGCTGGCTATTGATGCCGAGAATGTGTATCTGACGATACAAGACAAAGGCAAGGGATTTGGTGAGCACGCGGAAGCGCCGACAAAAGTAGGAGTCGGGATAGCAGGTATGCGGGAACGGCTTCGGGAACGGGGCGGTGAATTCAAAATTGATTCGACAGCAGGTGGTGTAACTATCAGAGTCATTATGCCATTACAGGAGCAACCAGCACATGTCACTGCGCATTCTAGTGGTAGATGATCACGATGTCGTAAGGCAGGGAGTACGTTTGATCCTCCGGCGTCACACCGATTGGCAAATTTGCGGCGAAGCAGAAAACGGAATGGATGCTCTGCAAAAGGAAAATGAGTTAAAGCCCGATCTGATCATTTTAGATATCAGCATGCCCGGCAAGGATGGGCTTGAGGTGGCAACGGATCTTCAAAAAAAGAATTCCGCCGCCAAAGTACTGGTGTTCAGCATGCACGATTCCAATGAACTTACCGCTGCGCTGAAAACTGCCGGTGCGAGCGGATATGTTATTAAGTCGCATGCCGCGCGAGACCTGGCACGAGCAATTCAGACGATTATCGATGGCGGGAGCTTCTTCAACGGGGAATCCCCAGCTAGATCCATCAAACCAGAAAAGCCGGCAAGGAAACCCACATTGTTCCGTCTGGATCGAGTAGCAGCATTTGCTTGAGTAACTTTCCCGCTTCTAGTTTTTCGTGTCTGAAGATGTCGGGTGAGCGTCTGGTCTAAGCAAGATCCGCGCAAAATCAACTACCTTGCATGCATCCATTTTGGAAAGGACCCAACTAATGCCAGCCTGGTAAGCTTTTTCCTCAAGGCGGTTGTCCTTGAAGGCGGTGAGCATCACGATGGAGGATTTTGGGCTGATGTCCTTTAGCTTGGGTGCAGCCTCAAGCCCGTTCATGGTGGGCATATTAAAGTCGAGGACAACGAAGTCGGGATGAAATTTCCGGGCCTTCTCCAAAGCATCGACTCCATTTTCGGCTTCCGCGCAGATAACCCAGTCTTCACTTCGCTTAAATAGATTTCGCAGCTTGTGGCGGATAATCTCGTTGTCGTCGACAATCATAATTGACTTGGGCATGTACTCCTCCAAAATGTCTCATAGAGTGAGGATAGTCTCCGCCCAAGGTTGAACCATACTGATGTTTCCGTATTACTACTTAGCGATCTTTAGTTTGTAGAGTGAATTAAATTGGTGGCTAAATTGCTGACCGAAAGCCTGGATTTTTCCTAACCGAGCCTAAACTTACAGACTTAGTCATCAAGGTACTTCGTCCGAGTTAAATCAGGCGGAAGTATTAGTCTTACTGACTTTTACATAAAGTTCCTTCTCACCAAAGTCCGCAAGAAACTCCTTGCTATCCTTTCGACAAATGTGCTCCAACCAACCGGGCGCAGGCTTCCACGAATTCTTTTTCGGGGTCGGTGAAGGTGGTGGCAAAATAGCTCTCCACATCAAGCTCACCCGCCAGTTTACCTTTTACGAAGATAGGGACAACGATTTCACACTTCACCAATGGTGATCCCGCAAGGTAGCGCGAGTCTTTCGAGACATCGTGGACAACTACGGTTTCTCCGCTACTGGCGGCGGCGCCGCACAAGCCGGTGTTGAGTGGAATGCGCCCGTTGGGCGTGAAGCTGCCGGCGAACGGCCCAACCAGCAGCACGTTGGAGTCGGATGGATCGACCAGATAAAAACCTACCCAGTTGTAGCGTGTCATTTTTTCGTGCAGGCGCTCAGAGATGCGCTCCATCACGGACTTACCCGTGGCAGCGGTCTGCGCAAATTCCCGAAATTCCCGCAGAAGCTCTTCATGCAGCGGCGTCATCTTTTGCCTCGTGGGAGTAATCAGGAAGCTTTGCCGGCGTACAAAGTTCGCCCCCGGTCCCACCTCAGTTTACGCGGAGGGCGGAGTGCTTAAGAAGGGGTGGGAACCTGATCGAACAAGGCGGGGCTGCAAACCAAAAAATGATCGTGGCTCAGGCGCACTCCTCCGACTCGCGAATACCAGCGGTCTGATGGACTCCCCTTGGCGACTTTGCCACCGCTTGCTCTCCCCGCTTAATCAGCACAATCGCTCCCAGAATCGCGGTTGAGGCGATCACTACCCGCACCGTCAATGGCTCGTGCGCGAATAGCCATCCCAGAATTACCGCTACCACCGGATTCGCGTATGTATGCGTCGCCACAAGCGTAGGCGAAACGCGTTGCAATAGCCAAATGTAAGCCGTAAACGCCATCACCGATCCGAACACAATCAAGAATCCGAGTCCGAACAGAGACCGCGCTGTAATGCTCGACCAATGTGTCTGCTGAAACTCCCCCGCGACTCCGGCGGCGATCAGTAACATTGCCGCACCGCAAAGAGTTGGAAGCGCCGTTCGTCCTAACGCATCCTCCGGAAGCTTAAGCCGCGGCGAAATTACAACTCCAAACGCCCACGACAGAGATCCCAGCAGTACAGCCATCAGTCCCAACAGGCTCGATCCCTTCACCGTGAGCTCTGTACCCGTTAACGTTGCCACCCCAACTATGCCCACACCCAATCCGATCGCGCTCAAACCGCTGATCTTCTGCTGACCCATCATCCAGCCCATCACCAGAATGAACATCGGTTCCGTAGCGAACAGAAGCGATGACAAGCCCGAAGCAACGTATCTCTCTGCCCAATGTAAAAGGCCATGCCCGATAAAAAAGAAGAAGAAGCCCAAGACCAATCCAGCAATCCATTGCTGCCGGGTGGGGCGAAAACCCCGCCACCACGCCCATGTCAGCATGATTCCGCCTGCCATCGAATGGCGGATTCCCGCCGTTACCAGCGGAGGAATGGTCTCCACCGCATAGCGAATCGCAAGATAGGTAGATCCCCAAACGACATAGATGGCCAGGAAGGCCAGCCCTAGTTTGATGGAATCCTTTCGAACGTGCGTATTTTCTGATTGCCGTGGTGAGGGAACGATCACAGGTCTGCCTCCAATATTTATCATTTTTGCGACGCGAAGCGTGGCCATGATTTGCCCTTCAGCAAAATATGAGATTTATAACCGTTATAAATATATTTAACGGTTAGCTGCAACGACGGTAAGCTATTTTGCATAACTTGTCAATTGAGTTTCAACGGTTATACAATCGTAAAAGGTGATTCTGCGGCTCGATGAGTAAGTCAGCCCAATCCGCACGACATGGGACGCCAACCTTTGAACTGATTGCAGGAAACCTCTGCCTCGATTTGGTCAATACACTCGACGATCGCCCAAGCGAAAATCCCAAGGAGTTATTGTCCAGCTATGCCGATTTGATTCATTTTTGCGAGGACAGTGGCTTTCTCAATCTTCACGACTCCGAATATCTGTCCAAGCGAGCGCATGAAGCTCCGGCAAAAGCTGTGAAAGCGGTTCAGGAAACCGCGCGGCTCAGAGAGTCCATTCATGAGGTGTTTGCAGCAATCGTCGAAAAAAGGGGATTGCCCGAGCCGGCGCTGGGCGAACTCAATACATTTATTCAGGAAGCCGCTGGGCAGGCACGGTTGGAAAAGGTCGGCGCGAGTTTCGAACGGCGTTTCGATTTTCGGAGTTCGCTTCACAGTGTTCGCTGGCCGATTGCTCTTGCAGCCGCAGATCTGCTCACCTCCGGCAATTTGTATATGATTCGTCTTTGTTCGTCGCCGACATGTCGGTGGTTTTTTCTCGATACCAGTAAGAATCATCGGCGCCGCTGGTGCAATATGAGGCTGTGCGGCAACCGCGATAAGGTGAGCCGATTTTATGCAAGAAAGAGGGAAGCGGGGGACAAGAGCGATTAATCTGGCAGCACAAAAATGTGATCGTGGCTTCGATCCAAAAAAATACCTGCCGGCAAAGAAATCTGCCCAAGTGCTAATGTTGAAAAAGACATTTTATTTTCTTAGCATCGGCGTGGATGGCTGGTGGCAGATACCAGGTTCGCATGCGTTTTGAATTTTTCATCGCTACCCGCTACCTGCGCGCCAAGCGCAGGCAGGCGTTTATTGGCATAATTACCGGCATCTCCATTGCGGGTGTTGCCGCAGGCGTAGCCTCGCTCATTGTTGCCCTCGCCATCAACAATGGTTTTCGCCAGGATTTGCAGGAACGCCTGATTGGATCGACTTCGCATATCAGCTTATTGCGGATTGCCGATGATGGGATCAAAGATTGGCCGCCCTTGATCGAGCGGCTTTCGAAACAGCCGCATGTGGTCGCTGCTGCTCCCGCAATTTTTGAGCAGGTGCTGATCTCGCGGGGGCCACGGGCGCGGGGAGCGGTTCTGAAGGGCATGATTCCAGCCGACGAACGCCGGGTGGGCGATCTGTTGAGCTCGGTGAAGCAAGGTTCAGCAGCGGATCTGGAACCAACGCCAAACGATAATCGACAAACAAATACGGCGAATCAGTCATCGGGCGCAAAGGATTCTCCCGACTCCCTGGCCGATGTCCACGCCCGCGTAGCCGCCATGCCGCCAATTATCCTGGGCAAAGACATGGCCGATAATCTCGGCGCAACCGTCGGTTCTGTAGTCTTAGTCACCAGTCCACAAGGAGAACTCACGCCCTTCGGTATGGTGCCTAAATACAGCCGCTTTCGCGTGGTTGGAATCTTTAGCTCGGGTTTCTACGATTACGATTCTTCTTGGGCTTTCACGCGCCTTGCCGACGCGCAGCGCCTCTTCGGCTTGGGCGACCTCATCTCCGTCATCGAATTTAAAGTCGACGACATCTACCAGGCTGGCGAAGTCTCCCGCGAACTCGAAGACGCCGCCGGCAAAGGCTTCATGGCCACCAACTGGATGGAGCAAAATCAGGCCCTGTTCCATGCCTTGCGCCTTGAGCGCCTAGTCACCTTCATCACCATCGGCCTGATCGTTTTTGTGGCCGCGCTGAATATCCTGATCTCTCTCATCATGATGGTCATGGAAAAAACCAAAGACATTGCCGTGCTTATGTCGATGGGCACGCGCAAAGCGCAGGTGCGTAATATCTTCATCGCTCAGGGAGTTCTGATCGGGGTAATCGGCACCGCCATCGGCCTGCTGCTTGGCTACGCGATTTCCTATGCCGGAGGCCATTACCACATCATCGCGCTCTCGCCAGAGGTGTATTCCATCGACTACGTTCCCTTCGCCCCGCGATTGATGGATGGCGCGTTGGTGGCACTGGTAGCCATTGGAGTCTCTTTTATCGCGACGCTTTACCCCTCATGGTCGGCAGGCAAAACCCTCCCTGCGGAAGCCCTGCGCTACGAATAGTGAGCGGTTTCCCAAATAATGTCATTCTGAGCGAGGACGAGCGATAGCGAGTACAAATCGAAGAACCCCTACCTGTTTGCAAAAACTATAGCGCGGCGCGATGTTCTCATGACGGAACTTTCCCCACTCTGCTGCCGTACAATAAATTAGAAAGAAAAGAAGGAGGTTCCCATGTTCACGTTCCTTCTCTGGTGCATACTCTTTGTAATCTGCTGGCCGCTGGCTCTACTGGCGCTCATCGCCTATCCATTCGTTTGGCTACTGTTGCTACCGTTCCGCATCCTCGGCATCGCCATCCATGGAGTGCTCGAAGTTGTTTACTTAGCCATTACACTCCCGTTCCGCCTGCTGGCCGCACCCTTTCGTGTCTGAGGATTCGCCTCGTGAATCCGGGACTAGCCCGGAGGCCACGCAAGGGAGCGTCCGCCGATCAGATGTACATGCAGATGAAACACGGACTGCCCCGCGCCCGGTCCTACATTGAGCACGGTTCTGTATCCTTGCTCGATATTTCGCTCGCGGGCAATCTGGGCCGCAGCCAGATGGCAACGGCCAATCAGTTCGGCCTCCTCAGCTTTGGCTTC
This sequence comes from Candidatus Aquilonibacter sp., assembly GCA_035486715.1. Taxonomy (GTDB): domain Bacteria; phylum Acidobacteriota; class Terriglobia; order Terriglobales; family Acidobacteriaceae; genus Sulfotelmatobacter. The sequence continues at coordinate 58,814 of DATHMV010000053.1, read as the reverse complement.
TTTTAATCCCGCAAAATGTTTTTTGGGAATGACGAGCACATGCGTCGGCGCTTGCGGGCTAATGTCTTCGAAGGCGAAGACATGGTCGTCCTCGTAAACTTTCTTCGTGGGAATTTCACCGCGCAGAATGCGGCAGAAAAGACAGTTGCTTTCGGTCGTCACGTGTATACCTCAGGGAAACCATAACATTGGTCCCAATTGTTGTCAGCGGTATCGTTGTCAGACCAGTATCGCTGCGCGAGGCCAATGTCTACCTGTGCGAGTGGGGATCTGTTCAATCGAGTCTCACGAGGAATACTGCGCCTTCGGATGTTCCCGTTTCCCGAACAAGCTTTTCTGCCCGCTCGCGATCGTCATCCAGTACGCGCACACGAACCCACCAATCGCCCGCTGGGCTTCCAAAGCAAAGCACTTTGGCGGTGCGATAACGGCGCATAAGGTGTCCACTGAGTTCGCGGGCTTCGTGCTCGCTCTTAAAGCCGCCAACCTGCACTGCCCATTTCCCGCCTGCATCGAGGGGTGCCGGAGTTTCCATGACGTCCACTTTTACTTCCGCAACTCCGGGCAGGTAAACATCGAGCTTGCGCGCCGCTGCTAGAGACAAGTCGAGAACTCGGCCCACAATGAAAGGTCCGCGATCTGTAATACGAACCAGTGCCGTACTGCCGGTCTTGAGATTCGTGACGCGCACAATCGAACCTAACGGTAGGGTGCGGTGAGCGGCCGTCATGGCGTGCATGTTGTAGACTTCGCCGTTCGATCCAACCCGGTTGTGATACGGCGGTCCGTACCAGCTTGCCTGCCCGGTCTCGGTGGCGATCGGGGTGGCGCCGGCGGGGATAACCGGTTCGGCCAGGTCAGGAGCTTTTTCTTCCATTGCACGGTCGTTTTTGGCAGCAACTTCTGGGCGAGGCTCCGATGCAGATACAGTGGGAGAAGGTTCTGGCGGTGGCGGCGGATTTACCGTCGCTTGCTTATGGTGCCCGCAACCTGCAGATAGCAAGATAAAAGCAAAGAGGATAAGAAAGGCAACGCGCGGGGAACTCATGCGAAGGTTTTTTATCACGGTCAAGAAAGCTATTTTGGCGAGCGTGGATGCTTCTCCATATAATCGGCGAACTCGGAAAGCTTTTCCGAAGCTACTCGCAATGCCTTGGTCGAGTGCTGACGAACCGCGGGCACTACCTCGTCGTTCAAGTACTTGATGAACTCCGGTATTTCTTTCTCGATTCGTTCGGCTGCATCGGCGACTGTCCGGCTGACGCGCGCCGACGCGTCTTCCACCTTGCGGTTGAAGTCGTTCATAGTGCTCCTCGCTGCTGGGCGTGAATGACCTCACGCAAAATTTGGGGAATATCAGGTTCGTCTATTATTCCGCGCCCGGGGCGCTGGGTCAATGTCCACGCATGGCCGGATTGAAGAGAACCCGAAAGCGCTGCTCACTGATTCAACGTCAATTTGATTTTCTGCCGGTAGAGGACCCGCTCTTCAGAATTGAGATTATTCAAGCGCACAAAATATAGATAAGGTTCATTGCCTACGATAGAGAAATTTAAGTCGGGCGCAGCCGGATCGATCAAAGAGAAATATACGTAAAGCCAGTTCCCCTTCGGATCATCGGCCATGAGTTCGTTTCGGGTAACTACCAGCGTCGGCTTGGTCCAGTGGATCAGGTCTGTCGATGTGGTTAGGTACAAACCCGGCGTGCCAAGCGCACTATCCCAGTAATCCCACAACGTAGCGACGACTATATTCGCGGATTGAAAAACATTGATCGCGTTCACATAAATCATGTAGGGAACTGGCACATAAATGTGCTCTTCGGGATGCGAAACCGGGCTGAGATAGGGGTCTGCGAATGACACGGAGAAATCGGCTCCGTTCCAACTGCGCCACGATCCCGGATCGAAAACATTCTGCGTGCGAAGCGGGGCGCCTCCGTCAGGCACCAGGCAACGGTTGGGTCCGGATTGCCCGGAACAGTTTGGAGGCCAACTCACATCCGTGGCAACTGCGTAGTACCAACCCCCAAATTCGATGATGTTGGTATCAACGCTATAACCCATGGGGCCATCGTCGATCTCATATTCGTAGGGGAATCCGGCGAGAAAATTTGTCGGCGGCTTGGGCGTACGGAAGTGATAGCCGCCGTCCGTGGAGACATGATAAGTATCAGAATCGTACTCGCAGGCGCTGTACTGATTGTTGCCCTGGACATTGCACTCGCCCTGGATCGCCCAGCCGTGATACTCCGTATGCGCCAAAGAAGCGATGGTTCGGCCATCAAAGGTATAGAACGAATCGAGCCACTCCTCATCGTTGAAGTCGGCGGGATTTGAATCGTTCGCAGAATCGAAGGCATGTTCACAACTATGCTGCACGGTTTCCAGAGTGGGCCCCAGGCTTTGAAACAACTCGGAACTTGCGGATGAGAAGTGAACAGTCCCCGTATAGTCGCGAAACGCGCGCGACATGGCATCGGGAACATCATTTGCATTACAGGAATCCTGTGGCGATCCGAAAATTGTAGTGCGGGTTCCTTCGAGCGTGCCGGTTATGGTGGGAGTTGCGGCAACCTGACTGGTTGCTTGGAAGTGTGCCGCCAAAATTGCAATTAGCGCCAAACTGCGCAGAACTGAAAGATGGGGTCTCATGAGTGAATTCCTTCTTTGTAACGTAACCCGCTTTCCTGTGAACCCACTCGAATTTCGAGATATTTCATCTTGATGTAACACTGCGAGTTCGACCGGGAGTACAGCAACGCCGATCGCTCCCTCGCCCTCCCCCTCTACGATCTATGGTAGTAGCCAGCGTGCGCGGCTAGTCTCGCCTTTGTCCATTTCATGAAATCCAATACAAGCAAGACTTTTGCTCTAACCGTCCTCTTTTTTCTGACCTTCAACCTCCACGCCCAAAACCCGCGCGGATCGCTGCGTGGCACGGTGCAGGATGCCAGCGGAGCCGGTATCACCTCTGCACGGATCGTGGCGCAATTGATTGGATCTTCAGTACAGCGCGGAGTGGTCAGCGACAAGGGTGAGTTTCGCCTCGATGATCTTCTGCCGGGAAACTACCACGTTACGATCAATGCCGCAGGCTTTGCCCCGGCACAGGCGGATGTCGCAATCGTAGTGGCCACTGTACGCGATATTACGGTCATGATGAAGCCTGCCGCAGTTCGGCAGGCCGTGCAAGTACAGGCTGAAAGCTCTTCGATCACGACTGAGACAATCGACATTTCGAGCGCCGTACGCGGAGGCGTGGTGGGCAGCCAGGACCTGGAGACTTTGCCGCTCCCAGCAAGAAGTTTCGCCAATATTGCTTATCTTGTGCCCGGGACCGAACCGGTCGAGCCTTCCGATCCCACCAAGGCCCGCATCACTGCGGTTTCCACCGGCGGAAGCTCAGGCTTGAACAACGAACTCTCCGTCGATGGCGCGGAAAATTCCGACGATTGGATCGGCGGCTTCCTGCAAAATTTCTCGCCAGATGGGGTTCAAGAATTTGCCGTGCGCACATCTAACGAAGACGCCGATACGGGATGGACCACAGCCGGATCAGTTGTTATTACCACCAAGCGCGGCACCAACGAATGGCACGGGAGCGGGGCGTTCTATGATCGCCAGGCCGCGCTGAACGCACGCTTTCCCATCGAAAATCCTGCGCCGAATCCGAAGCAGCCGTTCTCGCGCCAAAACTATGTTGGAACCATCGGTGGTCCCATCGCGAAAGACAAGATCTGGTTCTTTACTTCATTCGAGGGCGTGCATGAAGACGCGAGTATCGCCTACAGCCCAGCCAGCACTGCACAATTTGATGCGCTGGCGCAATTGGCATCGGAGGGATTAATCACCGGCATCCCTTCGATTGCGGTCCCCGAGACTGTGCCGATCCCTTTTCGCGATTACCTCGGTTCGCTGCGCTTGGATTGGGCACAATCGTCGAAATCGACCTGGTTTCTGCGCGCATCGGAAGACAGCTACCTTACGCATAATGCTTTAGTGCAGCAGGCCACGTTGCCTTCGACGGGCTTGATTACGCACAATAACTACTGGAATGTAGCTCTTGGTAATAGCTATGCTTTCAGCCCGACCTGGTTGGGCAATCTGGTTGTCGACGCCAGCTTGTTGCATCTCACCCAGACTCGAAACTCGAATCTCGGCTTCGCGGTACAGTTTCCGTTCAGCGTAACCGCCCTGACGGTTTCTGGGTTCGAAACCTTCGGAGATAATCAGTTTGCCACTCCGATCACTCTTTTCCCTGACCTGCGTAATCAGGATAAATATCAATTCCGTTACGACCTGACCCACGTTGTAGGCACCCATGCGCTCAAGTTCGGAGTTGACTTCATTCACGAACCGGTATTGGGCGGCGCGTTCGCGGCGACGGCGGAGCAGTTCACGATCTACCCCTCGAATCCAGATTGCTATATCAATCCGCCTGGGCCCGATTGCGGCGGCATCCCAACCGCTTTGCCGTTTTACTACACTCCACCCAGTGCAATGTGTAATCCGGAACCCAGCATGAACAGCGGCATTAACTGCACCTTTACTCCAGCCGGCGACGGCAGCTTTTCGCAGAATGTTCAGCGTCTCGGACTTTATGCCGAAGACTCCTGGCGTGTCTCGCACCATCTGACGGTCAATTACGGCGTGCGTTATCAAACCACTTGGGGACTTTTTATAGGTTCGGGACGAAACGAATCCGATAACGCCGCCTATACGACGTTACAGGCGTTGCAAATTCCAATTGTGCCCAACGTTCCCAGTGACTATCACAAGCAAATCGCGCCTCGACTTGGAATTGCTTACTCTCCCGGCAGCGGCGGGAAGACCGTGATTCGTGCCGGCTTCGGCCTCTATTATGACGATCTGGCGCAGAACGGATGGGCGACTGCATTCCAGGGGACAAACAACTCAAACTTTACTACCGGAACGTGCACCCTTACTGGAGGCCCTGGCACTTATGCGCTCACCGGGACGGGCTGCCTTCAGGGAGGGGCCGGAGCCACTGGTAATCTGATCGGCTCTCCCTACAAAACACCCTACTCCATTCATACCACCGGGGGCATTCAGCACGCTTTTAACCAACACTGGCTGGCGAGCGCCGATTTCGTACACGAGCAGGGCAATCACGGCTACCGCGGCTTTCCCTACACGAGCGGCAGCAGCCTGTTTACTCCGCTCATTCCCGCATCGGACCCGAGCTATGCCACCGATCAGACGAATGTGGTGCCAAATGTCAACGTATTCGAGTCCGACAACCGTTCCAGCTACAACGGGCTGTTGCTACATCTGCAAGGCAACATGCACCGCTTCAACCTGGTAGCGAACTACCAGCTCTCCAAGGCGCAGACGTGGGGATGCTTGCTGGGCGAACTCTTTGACTATGTAGATGGCGTTTGCCCACAACAGCCGAATCAACCGAACGCCGGAGCACTGAATGCTTTTGGGCAAGGCGACTATGGCCCGTCTGGTGAAGACGTTCGCCATCGCTTCGTGCTGGCAGGAACCGTGCACCTACCGGGCGGTTTCGAGTTAAGCGCGGTTAACCAGATCGAGAGCGCGCGCCCGATCACAATTACCAATGCCGACAATACCGACCGCATTTATGTAAATGGAGCGTACACCAGTCTCGACGAATTTCGCGGCACCCCTTATATCCAGTCGGACCTGCGCGTTACACGCCCCTTCAAAATCAACGAGCGTTGGCAGGTCGACCCGTTCATTGAGTTCTTCAATCTCTTCAACCGTAACAATCCCGGAGCTAACTTCGCGGTCAATGTGGCGCAACTGCCGGTTCCATCGGCTCAGATGCAACCAAATGTGCAGGGCATTACCAATGTCACAAATATTTGTACGAATGCAGCTTGTTCTCAAACCGCGCCCATCACGAGCTTGAAACAGCTTGAGATCCCCGAGGGCGCTTTGGGAGATTTCTTCGGTCCGGGGACAACGGTCGGCATTCCGTTCGCGGCGCAGCTGGGCGTTCGGGTGACTTTCTAAGGGGCAGGGGAAGAATCCCGGTTCGGCGGGAACGATTTTTATCGAACCAGCCACTCCGTTGCGGTATGGATCCGAACTAGAAGTTGGAAGTAAGTTACAGTAATCACGGTCAACGTAGCGGCGGCTATACCCAGACAATATTTCTGTGGATATTCATTTGCCGCGCTCTGCGGTTGGCCGTTCCACGCGAGCAGCCGCTCTATGCGGGCATTAACGGATTCCGCAGGACGTTGAACGAGAGCAGTCGTGAGCTCGGCAGCCGGTTGTAACGGAGACAGACGGGACAGTTTGATCAAGGCAGCTGCTAAGTCCAACGCCTCGGATGCGTTCGATACTGCCGCGTCGTCGGCCGCCATTTCCGATATTTCACGCCACGCAGACTCCAGAGCGGTCATCCCAGGAAATGCTGCGAGACGGAAGAGCAATTTCCGCAGATTGTCCCGGCGCTGAACATGGAATACTTCATGACGCAAAGCGCTGTGCAACTCCCGCTCGCTCAGAACAGATTCAGCCGCGCGGGAAAGCCAAACGCGGGGCCACAGAATACCGGACGCAGCGAGCGGCGGAGCGGTCGCCGAGACTCGTATTACAGTAATCGGTGCTACGGAGTGAATCGCCGGTGAACAAGTTCCAAACGTGTCCTTCGACCAACGAGCGGTTGTGCGCGACGCCTGTAGCAATGCGTTCACGGCGTTCCAAATGCCGAACAACAGGGTGATTATCCCGCAACATGCCAGCGCAACAACCGGAGCCCCCACGGATTCCTCGGTCGCACGTGGCTCAAACAACAGGAAAGACGGCACAGCAAAGGATAAAGTTGCCACCAAGGCAACGATGAATGGAGTTATGCGGAAAACGAAGAGAAGATTGGAGCAATAGCCGGCCGAATGTTTTCGGCCATAGGACCACACATTGTGCCAGAAGATAGATGCCGCAATAGAAATTACGCCGTAGAGGATGAAAAAAACTGAAAAGGAGACGGCAACTCCCCGCAGCGCGTACATTTACGAATTCTCCTTGACGACCGCTTCCCTCTGCCCAAGTTCGCGCCGCTTGCGTTCCACTAGTTCGGTCAGATCGTCGAGCAGTTGCGCGTCGCGCTCTCCCAGGATTTCGACGAGAAAAGATAAAGGAAGCGATGGAGAAGGGCTGGCATCCAGCAATTGCCGAAATGCATGACCCGCAGCCTCACGACGCAGCTCTTCGCGGCTGAACCGCGGCGTGTAACGGAAAGCCCTACCTTCCTCGGACCGTGTCAACAGGCCTTTCTTGAACAGGCGATCCAAAGTGGTCATCACCGTCGTATAGGCCAGATCTTTGCAGCTTTCGTCAACCAACTCCCGCACGGTGGCCGTGCTGCGTGCCCATAGCGAGTCGAGCATCCGCTGCTCTAGTGGCCCGAGCGGCTGCGCGGCATTGCGAAATGGGCGAAAGATTGCGTTCATGCGCGTTTCTACCGAATTTTGCACTCTAGCATGTTGCCGGAAGCCATGCTAATGCATTCTCTGATTGTCGAGCGAAATCGGAACAGGGAAGTCTGGGGTGGGAAACGGGAATCGAACCCGCAACCGTCGGAGCCACAGTCCGGTGCTCTGCCAGTTGAGCTATTCCCACCGCCACGCTGATTATAGCAATTGCCGTCTGCGCCCGTAAGCGGTGAATAAATCCGGGCTACTCTGGCTGGCTTTCCTACTCCAGCTTCCTCTGTCAGATTCCCAAACTTGGCATTCTGAAGTCAGCTTTGTGAATAAAAGGGGTTTTATGTAACAGATGTCATAGCCATGCACAGGCTGTCTGTTTCAGGGTGAGGATGGTGTGCCCATCCGTGCGACAGAATTTATGCAAAACGGAAAGAACGTGAATAAAAAGCGTTTCGTCATCTCGCTCATACTCCGGTTACTGATGTGGCTCATATTGCCTGCCACAGCTCGAGCATCGGTTTCGGAAATTCGCAAGGATTTCTTAAATCTCACTTCCTTGCTCCCAGCCAGCCCGATCATGGCAGCCTCGCCTGTGGACGGCAGCTACCTGATTTGTATGACTACGGGAGATGTTGCGAACACCGCTCCAACAGCTATCTTGCGCTGGACCGATGAGAATGGCGACCTCAGGAATTTTGCCTATCCCATGGTGGACGGTGGGCCGAGCGGTTGCAACTTGATTCGCAATTACGCCGATACTGCTCCCACCATTGAGACTGACGGCTTTTATAGGGGTTCTTACAATCTGTTTGTGTTTGGACTTGGCTTCTGGCCTGATGGAAATCAAGGGCAAGGCGGTTTGAGCGAACCGTTGAACTATTCCGTTACAGGTGCGAATGGCGGGCATGAATTCCCGTTTCCAGGATTTCCGTGGCTGTTCGCGGTCATCGCTAACAACAACTGTCAGTGGCAACTTGCGGCAGGCTCGGCGGGAATGATCTTGGGTACAGGATCGCAGGTCTCGACTTCTTATGGTACCGGTACAGGCGTATTTACGACACTTACGAGCAGTTGCGCTTATTCATTGATAGCGCTTCAGTTCGGGCCCCCGAAGTCGGGCGCCGGTCCATTGATAGATTACGAATACGACCTTCTCGATTGGACAGACGCGACCTATCCCAAGCTTAAAACAGTTTTCACGGCAGGCAGCAACGGAGCGGACATATTGCTGGCCATCAATATCGCCGAGCAGCCGAACAACGGGATCGTCAGCGAGGAGTTGCTCGCTTCGTGGAGCAATCAGACAATAGCGCCTTGTTCGTCCGCAGTAGTTGGCGCTCCTTCGGGAGAGCCGGGTGGTTGTGTGTCAGCGGCATTCATTGCGCCGCTCAACCCATTGCAGTTCCTTACCTACAATAATCCCGGACAGGAGTGGGGCACTTCGCCGAGTTACAGCGCTGAGGTGGATGCGATTCAGTTCTGAGGGGTGAGGGAGGCTGCCCGTTCAAAGATAGGAAAACGTATGTATGTCTACCCGCGCCCCATGCCTACGTACTCAAATCCCATAGCGCGGAGCCGCACAGAATCGAGCAAATTCTTGGTATCGACAATGACTGGCTTTTTCAGCAGATGTTTAATACGGTCAAAATCGAGCGCGCGAAATTCCGGCCACCCTGTACCGACCACGAGAGCATCGACTCCTTCTGCCGCGGCATAGGCCGTGTCACAATAACGCACCGAGCCGTTTAATCGTGTCTTGGCATCCAGAAGAGCGACTGGATCATATGCCCGCACGCGCGCGCCTTTGGCAACCAGCGTTTCAGCCAGGCGTACCGCCGAGGATCCCGCAACCGAATTGGTATTCGGTTTGAAGGCCAACCCCAAAATTCCCACGTCTTTATTTTCGACAGAATTCAGCGCCATAGCGATCTTGTCGACCAGGCGATCGGCCAGCGTGTGATTGACGTCGCGCGCGGCGCTCAATACTTTCAGGGGAAGGCCATTATCCTGCGCCAGTTGAACCAGCGAATCCATGTCCGACTCGGCAAACACACCACCCATCCCAGCGCCCGGTTGCAGGCAGCGCGGAGCAATTTTCTTATCGAGGCCAAGAGCCAAAGCCAGGTTCACCGCGTCGGCTCCGACGCGTTCGCACAACGAGGCAACTTCGTTGATGAAAGAGATTTTTGTTGCCACGAACGCCGTGGCTGCCTCTCGTACCAGTTCCGCAGTGGCCTGGTTGGTCACAATCACCGGCACGCCGCGCATCACGAGAGGATGAAAAATTTGTTTGAGAATCTGTACCGCTTCGTTGGAGGTCGATCCCAGGATCAGACGGTCGGGCCAGTTAAAATCTTCAACCGCGCAACCATCGGTAAAAAACATGGGTTGGGAAACGATCGTTCCTTGTAATCCTGCATCCTTCAAATTTTTCTCGATCGCTGAAGCCGTGCCCACGGCGACGGGCGTGACAATTGTCAAAATTGGCGGCTTCGGAGCCAGGCGAGCGATGCGCATGGCTACATCATTTAAGCCATCCGCGCTGTCTTCCGACAGAAAAATAACCTGCGTCTTGCGCGCAAACGATTCGATGTCGGTGGAATATACCAGCCGTCCGGCGCGCACATTGCGCCGTATAACCTCTTTTAGATTCTTTTCAAAAAAAGGAATGTTTCCCTGGGCCATTTCGACCATGCGGGTCCGGTCTGGGTGGCAACAGGAAACCGGAGTGCCAAAATCCGCCAGACAGGCTGAAATCACCGTTCCCAGGAAACCCGAACCGTAGACCCCAATCTGCATTCTGTGTCCCTATGGCTTTCTGAAACCCGCGCCCGAAGCGGCTGTTGGCGTGGATTCGTTCTTACCTTGTCTTCATTGTTTACATGGCGGTTTGCTGCTGCGCAATGCACGGGAGGGAAATGTACCAGGGGCCATGCCAGCTGGATTGGAGTAACGTAATGAAACAGGTAATCAGCGCGAGGTTACGGTGAAACGAGCGTGCCGCCGAGCGCTACGGGAGCCAGGTCCATCCAACAATTTTGCGCGTCTTCGCGCACGAATGTCAGGCGTTCGATCAGAATAGTGCGATTGCCCGAATACTGCCGCCAGCGCTCCCGGGCCGTTTGCAGAGCTTGCTGCGCCGCTTGCTCCGTGGGCATTTTCACCACTGTCAAATGAGGTGTGTAAGGCCATTCTTCGTCATGGGCCAGCGCCGCGGTGTTCAATTTATCGTGCAGCTCGCGCACGCGCGCAGCCGAGTGCGTCACACGAATGTAAACCGTGGGGGTAGTAGGGACAAAGCTCTCCATCTCGCCCAGAGTGACTTCAAAAGGCTCGGTTTGGCCGCAAACTTTGCTCAAGACTTGCAGAGCGGCGGTCTCCGTACCGTACAAGGGGCGCGGCGGAAGCAGCGTAAGATGCGCCGAAAATTGTGGGAGCGCCGGATGCAGCTCCCGCCGGAGGTTTTCGACAAACTCCCCCACCGGACTTTTGACGTAGGCGACTAACGCATACCGCAGGCTCGGCATATCCAAGAGAAAATTATAACGCGCTTCCTCTTGTTTAGAATCTGTATGTTTAGACTTCGTTCCTTGGTTTTCGCAGCGCTTGCTAATAGCAAAGTTGGAGCAGCACATTTCAAGCGCAAGCCTTAACACGGTTGTGAACTGCTGGCCCGGAGTGGAACTAAGTCAAAGTGTGCTTTAGAATCAAATCTGCTGCTAGTGTCGGGGCGTAGCGCAGCCTGGTAGCGCACCTGCCTTGGGCGCAGGGGGTCGTAGGTTCAAATCCTATCGCCCCGACCAATCTTCATCCCTGCCTCGAAGAATAGGCAGTCTCCCAGGTCCGGGAGAACTGCCTCAGTCATAATTCCAGCGCTACAGCGTGAAGTCTTGCAACAAAGTTTCAGTTTGTGCGAACAGCACGTTTTACTGCTGCGTGCGGTTATTCCGCAGATGTGTAATGCCGGTGGCGGTCGCATTATCGCCATTAGCCGTGCCGTTGAAGATCGCGGACCTAAGGTTGGCGCCTATAGCGCCTCAAAGGGGGCGTTGGTTTCGCTTAAGCGAACAATTGCGTTAGAGAATTAAAGACGCGGGCATCACTGCGAACGTAATCCTGCCTGGGACCATAGACACTCCTGCCAACCGAAAAGACACGCCCGGCGCGGATACTTCGAACCCTCCTCCGTGGCCAGCCTGATCGTGTGGCTGGCAGGAGATGCCGGCAAGATGTGACTGGCGCGGCGATTCCCGTCTACGGAAAGGGACTTTAGGCAGTGTCTACTTTCGTAACTGTTACCTGCACAATTTATGTTGCATGTTAACATTCGTGAAATATCTTACAAGTAACATGTTTCATTAGGAGATCGCCGCATGGGCTCGCCGCGCGTTTCAAAATCGCTGCCTTTGCAGGTCGCGGCAGTCTGTTTCCGCAGGCGCAGCACGACGGTCGAGTTCCTGCTGGTGAACACGAACGGCGGAAACAAGTGGACCTTTCCCAAAGGATCTCCCGAGGCACACCTCTCACATAGCCAGGCCGCCGAGCGCGAAGCGGCGGAAGAAGCCGGCGCGCTGGGCACCATCGAGCCTCGTCATTTTCATCTCTATATTCATTCCAAGGGTGTGTTCTGGCAGCCGGGTGGAGTACAGGAATTCGTAGTCAAAGCCTTTCTGATGGAAATTCACGAACTGCGCCGGCCGGATGAATTGCAGCGCCATCCCACTTGGTTTACTCCGGAAGAAGCGAAGAAACGGCTGGCTAAAGGACGCGAAGTGAAATACGCGCGTGAATTAGAAGCGGTGATCGATCGCGCACTTGAGCGCATGCAGTTTCACAGCGAGTTGTGGGGGCGTTACCCGGAAACCCGCACGCACCGCGCTGTAGCCCATTCCTGATTTCCTCCACTGTAGTGTTTTTGTGAGACCATAAATCCAGCCCATGATTCAGCTTTCCTCCGCCGGAAAACGCTTCGGCCACAAACTCCTTTTCGAAAACACCGACTGGCTGATCACGCCGCGAGACCGCGTTGGACTCGTGGGAGCTAATGGCACCGGCAAATCCACGCTGATGAAGATTCTCGCCGGGTTGGATACGCTCGACTATGGCTCACTGACCGTCGCCAAAGGCACCACCGCTGGGTATCTGCCGCAGGATGGCCTTTCGCTTTCGGGCCGCACCGTATTTGCCGAGTGCATGTCGGTATTCAGCGAGTTGCATGCCATGGAGCGTGAACTGGAAACGCTCACGCACCGCATCTCCGAACTTGACCATACCAGCGCGGAGTATGCCGACGTTGCTGACCGGTATCACAGCCTGGAACACGAGTTTCAGACGCGTGGTGGCTATTCGATTGAAGCCGACGTGGGAAGAGTCCTGATGGGCCTTGGTTTTCGCAAGGAAGACTGGGAGCGGCAAACGGAAGAGTTTTCCGGCGGCTGGCAGATGCGGCTGGCGCTGGCGAAATTGCTGTTGCAGAAACCAAACCTGTTGCTGCTGGACGAACCGACCAACCACCTCGATCTGGAAGCGCGCAACTGGCTGGAAGAATATCTGCACAATTATCCTCACGCTTTCGTGCTTATCTCGCACGACCGTTATTTTCTCGACGTGACTGTAAATAAAATAGCTGAGATATGGAACAAGCGCTTCTGGTTCTATACGGGCAACTACGACAAGTTTCTGACGCAGAAGACACAGCGCAATGAACAGTTGCAGGCGGCCTACCGCAACCAGCGCGACCGCATCGAACAACTGGAAGTCTTTATCAACCGCTTTCGCTACCAGGCCACCAAGGCCAAGCAGGTGCAGAGCCGGATCAAAGAACTGGAAAAGATCGAGCGCATCGAAATTCCGCCGGAAGAAAAGACGATCCACTTTTCTTTTCCGCAGCCCAAGCCGAGTGGGCGTATCGTGGCGGAGTTCGAAAGCGTGGCCAAGGTTTACCCTGCGCGCAGTGGTAATCGAAACAGCAGCGAAAAGGAAGTTTTTCGTGACGTCAACTTCCTGATTGAAAAGGGCGACCGCATTGCCCTGGTGGGCGTGAACGGCGCGGGCAAATCTACGCTCATCAAACTTCTGGCCAACACAGAACGTCCGACACAGGGCGAGTTCCGCCTGGGGCACAACGTGCAAGCCGACTACTTCGCGCAGGATCAGTACAAGGAGCTCAACCCGGAAGCGCGCATGATCGACGACCTCGGCGATGCTTCTCCACGCTCCACGCAAACTGAGTTGCGCAGCCTGCTCGGATGCTTTCTGTTTTCCGAAGATGATGTTTTCAAAAAGATCGGAGTGCTCTCCGGCGGCGAGCGCGGGCGCTACGCTCTGTTGCGGTTGCTCCTGCATCCGGCAAATTTTCTTCTTCTCGATGAACCCACCAATCACCTTGACCTGCGCGCCAAAGATGTTCTTCTTGAAGCGCTCATGGAATACACCGGCACGGTTGTCTTCGTCTCGCACGACCGCTACTTCATCGACAAGCTGGCCACACGCGTCTTCGAAATTGGAGACGGAAAGGTCGAAGTTTATCCGGGAAATTACGAAGACTATCTCTGGCGTAAACAGGGCGGAAACACAACGCAGGATGAAACCATCCGCCAGCAGTTGAAAGAAGTTAAGCTCGAACCCGAGGCGCCGGTCAATGGAAATCACGTTTCTTCGGATGCTGCTCCTGCTGTTTCCAAGGCAAAGCGGCTGAATCCCATCAAGCGCAAAAAAATTGAAGATCGCGTGCGCGAACTGGAAGGGGAAATCAGCCGAGCGGAAAATGCGATTACACAGTATGAAACCGCATTGCAGGATTTTGTCAGCGCCGACGAAAGTCAGCGGCAGTCCCAGGCGCTCGAAAAACAAAAGGCCGCGCATGCCGCGTTTATGAAGGAATGGGAAGATCTGAGCCAATCTTTGCAAGAGGTCGACTAACGGTCAAAACTCTACCGTAATCGTACAGTCTCTTTCGTAATCTCAGAGATTACTTACCCCTGTGCGATAGTGAATATGGCCAAAGGGAACACGAACCCTCCGGCGGCCCAAGATTTTAGAAAACCTGCGGACCGCGCCGCCGAGCTTACCGAAGGGCGCGCTGCTTGCGGGAACCAAGGAAGGTCGCATGCTCCAACCCTCAGAGTATTCGTACGGTGGAAAGTCCGCTTCGCCAGCCTCTAACCCTAACTCTTACAACCCAGTCAAAACCGTCAGCGCACCCATTGAGCAAGCTACGATTGGCCGCTCGCTTGTCATCAAGGGCGAGGTCACTGGATCGGAAGCGCTTTACATCGATGGCCGCATCGAAGGCAAAATTACGCTTGCGGAGAACCGCGTAACCGTAGGCCGCAACGGCAGCGTCGAAGCCGACATTACTGCCCGCGAAGTGGTGGTGATGGGCAAAGTGATTGGCAATATCGAATGCAGCGATCGCGTGGATATTCGCAGCGAAGGCGTCGTCAATGGCAATGTGTCGACGGTCCGCATCAGCGTGGAAGATGGCGCCGTGCTCAAGGGCGGCATCCAGGTGAAAAGCGGCGAGCACAAACACCAGAAAGAAGAGCAGCCGCAAGCGAAGACGGTGGAAGTATCCAAGCCTTCAGTCGCGGAGCCACCAAAGGCTATGGCTGCCATTGCCGGCGCATAGCGAAAATAGAGCTTGCATGGAAATGGGGCACCTTGTGTGCCCCATTGTCTTGTGGCCTTTATGCTGGCGCTCGAATTACTTTTCCTCTGCCGGCTTCAAATCCAGTGCGGCGGAGTTCATGCAATAGCGTAATCCGGTCGGCGCGGGACCATCCTCAAACACATGGCCGAGATGTGCTCCGCACTTGGCACAGCGCGCTTCCGTGCGCACCATGCCGTAGCTTCGATCTTTGTGTTCCTCAACTTTGCTTTCATCAGCCGGCTTGAAGAAGCTGGGCCACCCCGTGCCGGAATCGAATTTCGTGCTTGAATCGAACAACGGTTCGCCGCAACCCACGCAGTGATATGTTCCCGCATCTTTCGTCTTCCAGTATTTACCGGTGAAAGCCGGCTCTGTTCCTGCCTCGCGGGTCACGTGATACTGCTCGGGAGTGAGTTGTTGCTTCCACTCCGATTCGCTCTTAGTCATTTTCTCTGTCATAAATCATGCCTCGCTTAAGAAAATTCTTGCATTATGCTATCGCTTGTTAGATGTTCTGCAAGGCGAAAAGTAACGCGAATACTGGCCACGTCTTGTTTTGGATTGTCTGTGACATCCGTCACAACCATTGTGTGACATCCGGCCTTGTTCTCATCGGGCGTATAACCGAATATTGTTGAAACGTCTGCGAGTCCCTCGGGCCCGGCTTCCCCCTCAAAAGGTGCCGGGCCCTCCTAGTCGCTGTTAACTCGTGCAATCTCGCGGTACTGCCCGCGAAAAAACAATAACGGTTTGCCTTCCCGTACTACCAGGTCCTCTACTTCCGCAATGAAGATGGTGTGATCGCCCGCATCGTACGTCTGATTAAGACGGCATTCCAGATAAGTAAGGGCGCCGTGAAGGACCGGTATTCCGTGCGCCGTTCGATCGAAATGCGCTCCGGCTTCCTGTTCGGCGTGTTCATGATCCCGTGTCGGCCGCGCGTAGTATTCGGAAATTGCCCGCTGGTTTTCCGCGAGAACGTTAATTCCGAAGCGCTTTTTGGCGTGCAAATGGGCGTGAGTGTTTGCGCTATGGTCCACGCACACGAGTACCAGCAATGGATGCAACGACACTGACGCGAAGGCGTTGGCGGTCATGCCGTGGACTTCGCCGTCAAGGTCGAGCGTGATGATGGTGACACCGGTGGCGAAAGATCCAACGGCTTTTCGAAATTCGTTTGGGTTGAGAGTCATGGCATACCCGGATTTTCTGCCGCGATTGCCTACATTACCATGCCTTTACCATGCCTCGCGCCGCGGAAAGTGATGTATGATTCGATGCATTGGAAGCCATGCGGAAGCTGGTGCCGTGACTCTAGCCGCTATCAGTACATTGGGCTCGGAACGTGTTTCGTCGTGTGCCGCCGAGCTGGAATCCGTACGTTTGGGTGTGCCCATCTCCAGCCACGCTGCTCTGCGGCTGATTCGTTGCAGTGATGAGGACCTTTCCGCGCTGCTGGACCGCGCTCGGGCGGCAAAAAAGCAATTCAAGCCCGGAATTATTACCTATTCACGGAAAGTCTTCCTACCGCTGACGAATCTTTGCCGTAACTATTGCGGCTATTGCACCTTCCGGCGCGATCCCGGCGATTCCGGCGCCCATACCATGACACCGGATGAAGTTCTTTCCGTAGCCCACGCGGGTGAAAAGCTGGGGTGCACCGAGGCGCTCTTCAGTCTTGGCGATAAACCAGAGCTGCTGTTCCCGGAAATGCGAGAAACTTTGCGCCATCTCGGTTATAAATCGACGCTTCATTATCTCGAAGCGATGTGTGAGCTGGTCTTGCGTGAGACAAGCCTCCTGCCGCATCCCAATTCTGGCCTGCTCAGTGCGGAATGGATTGCTCGCCTCGCCGCCGTTTCGCCTAGCATGGGATTAATGCTCGAGACGACGAATGCAGCTTTGCTTGCATCCGGCAAAGCGCATGACAACGCTCCCGACAAAGTTCCAGTTAAGCGCTTGCGCACGATCGAGGAAGCAGGGAAGCAAAATGTTCCTTTCACCACGGGATTACTGATCGGCATCGGGGAAACGCCTGAAGATCGCGTTGCAACCCTGCTGAGCATCCGTGAGTTACACGACCGCTACGGCCACATTCAGGAAGTGATTGTGCAGAACTTCCGCGCCAAGCCCACCATTCCCATGGCCCACTTTCCTGAACCAAGCCAGGGCGAAATGCTTCGCACCGTGGCGGTAGCTCGTTTGCTAATGCCCAACGTCAATATCCAGGCGCCTCCTAACCTGAATGCGCCGTATTATGAAGAGTTGCTGGATGCCGGTATCAACGATTGGGGAGGGGTTTCTCCACTGACTCCGGATTACATCAATCCCGAAAAGCCGTGGCCGCATTTAGAGCAGCTGCGTCTGCGGACGGAAGCAAAGGGATTTCAGTTGCGCCAGCGATTGCCTGTGTATCCAGAATTTTTGCCCGCTCTCATGTCAAAACCGGGATTACTCACGCAGAAGCTCCAGGTTTCCTGTGACACAAAAGGTTTTGCTTGTGAACGGAGGGCCGCATGATCTGTGTGCTCAGTGGGGGAACAGGGGGCGCCAAATTCGTGGACGGCCTGCGGCAAGTCGTTCCGCCCGAAGAAATTACTATCATCGTGAATACAGGTGACGACTTGATGTGGTGGGGGCTTTACGTCTCACCCGATATCGATTCCATCACCTACGTTCTTTCGGGTTTGCTGAGCCGCGAGCGCGGCTGGGGCGTAAAGGGCGATACTTTTCTTTGCCTGCAAGCCATGGGGCAACTTGGCGAGCCTACATGGTTCCACACAGGCGACCGCGACCTCGCTGTCCACCTGCTGCGTTCCCGGTTGCTCGCAGAAGGCAAGACACTTTCGGAAGCCACATCGACCATTTGTGAAAAGCTTAGCGTGAAGGCGCGCATCCTGCCCATGAGCAATTCGCGAGTCGAGACACGTGTGGATACACCTTCGGGTGACCTAAGCTTCGAAGAATATTTCGTGCAGCGCTGGTATCAGGATCCGGTAAACTCGGTGCGCTTTGCCGGAGCCTCCGACGCCGAGCCTGCGCCCGGGGTGGTCGATGCCATCGTTTCAGCCGATACGGTTCTCATCGCACCCAGCAACCCAATCACCAGCATTGGGCCGATCTTGGCCGTACCGGGGATTCGCGATGCTTTAATGCGCGCGCGCGGCAAAGTTGCCGCAGTCAGCCCAATCGTAGGAAACGCGCCAGTTGCTGGACCGGCAGGCATTCTGATGGCAGTTCATGGCCTGCCTTGCTCAATCGCAGGCGTAGCGAAAGCTTATGAAGATTTTCTCGACCTGCTGATCTGCGACACTCGCGATGCCCGAGCGGCTGAGGCTCTGCGAGGTGGAGGATTGAAGGTTCAGTGCGCGCAAACCATTATGCGCAAGAGCGAAGACAAAGCCACGCTTGCTAGGGCCGTTCTTTCATTTGCGGTAAGTGGAATTCTTTCGGACGAACGCGGTTCCGGAGAATCCATCGCCGATGAATCCGCAGCGCCCGCTTCCGCCGATCAGCCGTGATTCTCATTCCAGTAAAAAATCTTTCGGCGGCGAAACAGCGGCTGGCTGTTGTTCTGGATCAATCTGCACGTACCGAACTGGCGCAAACCATGCTGCATGATGTAATGGCTGCGATTGCTGGGTGGCAAAGCCATCCACCGTGCGCGCTTGTAACCAGCGATCCATTCGCAAAGCAGTTGGCACGGCAGTATGACTTCGAAATTATTCCCGATCCCGCGAATCCCGGAGAGACCGGCGCCATCGAAATGGCTACCGAAATATGCGCCGCGCGTGGCTTAGACAGCACGCTTGTGATTCCCGCGGACATTCCATTGATACAAGCGGTCGAACTTAAACAAATTTTTTCGCGAGCTCCCGTCGAGGGCTCCGTGCTTGTGCCCGCAGCTGATGGGCGCGGAACCAATGGTGCTTTTCGCCGTCCGGTGAATCTATTTCCTTTGCGCTTCGGCAATGACAGCTTCAAACCACATCTTGCTGCCGCACAAGCCACCGGCAAGCCGTGCATCGTGTTGCAATTGCAAAGCATTGGGCTGGATGTAGATAATCCGGCGGATCTGCATCAATTGATTTCTCGTCCTGGCGAAACCCGCACACAACAGTTACTTCGCCGGTGGAAACTAGAAGGACACTTGCTAGCCAGTGCAGTGGATAGCTTATGAGTGCGCCTGTTCGCAGTGGAAGGAAAGCTAACAGGCGAGGTTCGCGGCAAGTAAAAGATCTACTGCCGCCTGAAATCCAGCTCATCTCGATTCCTTTCGTCGACGAGATCAAACCGAAAGATTCCCTTGTCGAGAAACTTTTGCAATCTATGCGACGATGCAAGCTCACCTTTAAGTTTGGCGACATTCTTGTGATCAAGCACAAGATCGTTTCCAAATCAGAGGGACAAATTGTTGACCTGGCATCGATTGAGTCTTCCACCGATTCGAAAGCGTGGGCGCGTAAATACGATCTGGATGCGCGAGTTATCGAACTTGCTCTGCGCGAAAGCCGCAGCATCATTCGGCGCAAGAATGGTGTTCTAATCACCGAAACGCATCAAGGGTTTATTTGTGCCAACAGTGGCGTGGACGTATCGAATGTGGATGGTGGCCGTCACGCGCTTCTTTTACCTATTGATCCCGACCGTTCCGCCGGTAAATTCCATCGTGAGATCAAGAATCGCACCGGCCTTGCGATTCCGGTGCTGATTACCGACACGTTCGGCCGCCCGTGGCGTGAAGGTTTGGTGGATTTCTGTATCGGCATCGCCGGGATGAAAGCTCTGCGCGACGACCGCGGCCGCCGCGATCCCCACGGCTACAAGCTACACGCTAGCCTTGAAGCGGTCGCCGATGAACTTGCCAGTGCTGCCGGGTTAGTATGCGGCAAACTCAATCGAACTCCAGCCTGCATTGTTCGTGGATTCTCTTACGAGCCGGCACGTGGGCGAATTCGCGACTTGTTGCGTCCCTCAGCATCCGACCTGTTTCGCTGATTTTCGCTACACTGTTTGGAGATAACTCTTAGGTTTCCACAGAGGAACTTATGGTCCGCCCACTTTCAACATCGGAACTGGAAAGTTTTCCTTCTCTCGATTGGTTCGAAGCAGCAGGAAAAGTTACGTCTGGAGTGCGATCTTCCATCGAGAGAATCCTTGAAACTCAAAACGGAAGCGCAATTTCGCGACAGGAAGCTTATGCGCTCGCCCACGCGCAGGGGGATGATCTTCTCGGCTTGCTCGCCGCCGCCAACTTCTTACGCGCAGAACTCTGCGGCAATCTTGTGACCTATGTAGTGAATCGCAACATCAATTTCACCAATATCTGTTTTGTGGGATGCAAATTCTGCGCCTTCAGCCGCGGACCGCGCGAGTCCGATACATATTTCCTCGAACCCGATCAAGTCGCGCAAAAAGCGATCGAAGCGCGGGAACTCGGCGCAACCGAAGTCTGCATTCAGGGCGGATTACCGCATGGCCTACAACCGTTTTACTATCGCGACATTTTGCGCGCCGTGAAGAATGCTGTACCGCAAATGCACATCCATGCTTTTTCGCCCATGGAAATCGTTTACGGCCTTGAACTCACGGGCATGGCGCTAGCCGACTATCTCTGGATGCTGCGCGATAACGGCCTCGGAACGCTGCCCGGCACTGCCGCTGAAATTCTCGACGATGAAGTTCGCAATATACTTTCGCGCAATAAACTTTCCACCGCGCAGTGGGTCGAAGTTATTCGAACCGCGCATCGTTGCGGCATACGCTCGACTTCGACGATGATGTACGGCCACACGGAAACCCCGGAGCATTGGGTGCGGCAGATGTTGCTGTTGCGCGAAATTCAGGAAGAAACCAGCGGTTTTACCGAATTTGTTCCTCTCGGCTTCGTTCATCAGAACACGTTGTTATTTCAGCAGGGCTTGGCTCGGACTGGTCCCACCCTCGAAGAGCACTTGAAAGTACATGCGCTGGCCCGGCTGTTGCTTGCTGGTTCGATCAACAATATTCAAATTTCGTGGGTCAAATTGAATCGCCAGCTTTCGCAACTCTGCCTGTATGCCGGAGCCAATGATTACGGTGGAACTCTGATGGAGGAAAATATTTCGCGCGAGGCTGGAGCTACTGCTGGTCAGTACACCAGCCCGGAAGACTTCCAGTCTTTAATTCTCGAAGCCGGCAAGATTCCCGCCGAGCGCAATACGACATACTCGTGCATCCACATCAAACTCCCTCTGGATGAATTCGCTGCGGAGGAAATCCTGGAGCCGGAATTTGCCTGAGTCGCGTCCCATAGCCATTCTCGGAGGAACCGGGCCTGCTGGGACGGGGCTGGCGTTGCGTTGGGCGCGTGCTGGGGAAACGATCATCATTGGTTCGCGCGATGCAAAGCGCGCGCAGGAAGCCGCTGAGCAGATCAAGGCAAAGGCCGGAAGTCAGGCGCAAATTTCGGGGATGGAAAATGCTGCCGTTTGCGCCGCTTCCGATCTTCTTGTGCTCACCGTTCCCTTTGAAGGCCAGGCTACGCTGCTGAAGCAACTCAAGCCCGCGATCCGTCCTGGGAGCACTCTCATCGACGCAACCGTCGCGCTTGCCACGAGCATTGGCGGACGCTCCTCACGCACGCTTAGCGTCTGGCAGGGGTCGGCCGCGCAGCAAGCCTCCGAACTTGTGCCCAAGGGAGTGAGCGTCGCTGCAGCATTTCATAATCTGTCGGCTGATTTACTCAATGGTGACAGCGCTCTCGATTGCGATGTTATCGTTTGCAGCGATGATCCTCGTGCATCTCAAATCACTCGTAGTCTCGCTGCTAAACTTCCTGGCGTTCGCCCCATTGACGGAGGCAAACTGGAGAATGCCCGCGTCCTCGAGCAAATCACTGCGTTGCTCATTGGCATGAATATCCGTCACAAAGGACACAGTGGCATCCGCATCACAGGATTGCCAGCGGAAGCTTATCGATAAAAATTTAAGAGGTTAGTCTTCCACGGCCTGCGCAGTCATCTCCGCCGGCTCACCGCCAGCTGCAGCTTGAGCCACAATTAATCGCCGCGCCTCCACGCGAATCTTCGGCAGCTGCAGTCGAAACCACGCAGCGCCCGCAATCGAAGCCACACCGCCGATGGCGACAGTTACCTGCGCACCGAAATGATCCGCCAAGGCACCACCCAATAGCGCGCCGATGGGAGCCATGCCCATGAACATCATGGAATACACGGCCATCACCCGCCCGCGGAGCGCATCCGGCACCATCACCTGAATCAAGGTGTTGGAACATGCCATTTGCAGCATCATGGTGTATCCCACAGGCAGCAACAGGATCACAGAAACCCAAAATCGATGTGAGATCGAAAACACGACTAGGCTCGCACCAAAACCCGCACAGCACCATGCCACCCATCGTCCCAAACCCTTCACCCCTTGGCGAAAAGCGAGAGTTAAGGCTCCCGAGAGTGCGCCAACTCCCGTAGCTCCCATCAGAATTCCGAGTCCTTTTGCGCCGCCGTGCAAAATTTTATCGGCAAAAATGGGCATGAGTACCACGTAAGGCATTCCCACCAGACTCACTAGGCCCAGAAGCAACAATAACGCCCGGATTGGCGCCGTCCGGTTCACGAAGCGGAAGCCTTCCATCATATGTTCAACCGGCGAACCGATAGAAACCCGCGCCGGACTGTGCACTCGCATCATCAGTAATCCGATGATGACTGCGATATAACTCACGCCGTTGGCGAAGAAGCACCAGCCTTCGCCGATCTTCGCAACTAGAATTCCCGCAATAGCCGGACCGATTACACGCGCGCCATTGAACATTGAAGAGTTCAGTGCAATGGCGTTCATCAAGTCTTCTTTACCGACCATATCCACCAGGAAGGATTGTCGTCCTGGAATATCGAATGCGTTTACCACACCCAATAAGGCTGCCAACACAAACACATGCCAGACTTGAACTTTGTGCAACAAGGTCAACGCAGCCAAAATAAAAGCCAACACTAATGACGCAATTTGCGTAGCAATTACGACATGGCGTCGGTTAAGCCTGTCTGCTGCGATTCCACCAAGTGGAGAAAAAAGGAAAACTGGAATCTGGCTGGCGAATCCCACGGATCCCAGCAGCAATGCGGAACCCGTCAAACGATAGACGAGCCACGACTGTGCAACGCTCTGCATCCACGTGCCGATCAGGGAAATTAGTTGTCCGCTGAAGAAGAGTTGAAAATTCCTGTGGCGAAGCGCTCGCCCGGCGACCTGCCAGCGAGATTCGCCTGCATTTGTCGCTGTGCTTTCACTTCCGACCTGGGTCGCCTCGATTGGAGTTATTGTTTCAGCCACGCTCGATGGTTTTTAGATGACGCTGAAAGCCTTATCGATCAATATAACTTGAATGCTGCTTCAGTTTTGTGACATCCAGTTCCAGATGAAACGCTCGTAACCGAAACGAAGAGTTGTTTTTGCGAAGTAGAACGAAATGCTTGGGAAAATTCTCGTAAATTTTTGACTTCCCAGACTGTCCAGACTGCGCTAAAGTTGCTACTGCTGTTTCTCCGGCGATTCCCTGAGGAAGGCATGAAACCATGACTACTCCCCCGGTTGTTGTTGAACGCCGCATCGGACAGCGCTTTACTTTTAACCTGCCGGTTTCTCTGCGCGAAGTTTCCACGGGCGTAGAAGGTCTTGGGTTCACTCAGAATCTCAGCTCTCGCGGGTCATTTTTGTTCACTGAAATGCCTTTGACCGAGGGTGCGGAGATCGAACTCACGTTGAAGATGCCCTCCGAAATCACCTTGGGTGAAAGCATGCGAGTCCGTTGCCGGGGAACCGTTTTGCGCATACTGAAAGCCGCGGACAACAAGCTTTCCACTGCTGGCGAAGGCAAGTCAGGCGAGTCCAAAATTGGTGTTGCCGTTTGCCTTAAGGGCTATGAATATCTTCCTGAAATGGAGGATAGCTCCGCGGACTTCCGCCGGATTTCAGCCTTACACAGCCCCACGGAACCTGCCACGCCCACGCCTGCGATTCCGCGCCCCGCGCTTTCCTGAAGCCCTTCGATATAGTTTGTAGTTCATAAAGCGCCCCTCAATCGCGCACTTTAGTCTTAATCATTTCTTTCGGTCCTTCCCAATCTCTCAACCTTAGCTTAGAATGCTTCTCAATAGTGCGGATGGATTGGGGAGCAATCCTGCTGTGCGCCAGTCGCCGGTTCGTCTCGCGGATATCTGCTCTTTCGTTTCTGCGCATTTTTCGCAACACGCTCGCAGCCAGTTACCTAGGTCACTTGGCTAAGGGTACTTTTTCTTTCTACCATGCAAACACCAAGAGAAATCAGCGAGAACCGCACCATGCATGGGATCGCCGTAGCCCTGCTGTCCGAAAATCGAGAACACTTGTTAGAGCTACAGCGCCGGGTTGAGGAAACTCGCCTGGCCCGGCCAGTATTCAACAATCTTGGTTTTCCCGCCGGGCCGGCCGATCCAATCCTGCGACGTATTCAAGATGTACGCGCGGAAATAGTACTGGTTGATATCTCTGCGGAAAATCCTCAAGCGGCCATCCGCGCCATTGAACTAATACAAGCTAACACTTTGCAGCTGGCAATTTTTGCCAACGGCAGCATGCAGCAACCCGCCGCAATCGTGGCCAGCATGCGCGCCGGGGCTGGAGAATATCTCGACGACGGCGCGGGTGTCGAGCCTCTGCTCGAAGCGCTGACCCGTTTCAGTTCCAACCGTACACGCACTCGCGGAGGCGCTGGCAAAGGCCGTATTTTTACTTTTCTCAGCGCCAAGGGAGGCGCCGGCGCGACTACCGCTGCGGTAAATACGGCTGTGGCTTTGCAGCAAGCCTACGGCAATGTGGTCTTGGTGGATTTTGCGCCTGTGGGCAATGCCCAGCTTCACCTCAATCTGCGCCCAAGCTTTGGTGTGCCCGACGCGTTGGAGAACCTGCACCGTCTCGATGCCTCTTTGCTCGAAGGTCTGATGACTACCTTCAAAGACGGCTTGCATTTGCTTGCCGGTCCGCAGCAGCCCTATCCTTCAATTCCAACTCCGGCAGAATTGGCTCGGCTTTTCGACCTGCTGGTAAATCACTATCGCTTTGTCGTGGTCGACGCATCCAGCCGGCTGGATGCCACTACGCGCCTGCTTTCTGATTTATCGAATGCCGTTCTTATGGTGGCTCAAACGGATGTTGTTTCGCTGTGGAGCGCTGGGCGCGTCCATGCATTTCTGGAAGAGGGAGCAGACCGTAACCGGCTGCGGATGGTTTTGAATCGCTATAAAAAAATTCCGGGATTTACCGACGAAGATGTCGAACACTCCACGCGCTGCAAAGTACTCTGGAAGATTCCCAATGCATACCAGGCAGTCTCGCCGTCGATCGATCACGGCACGCCTGCGGTTTTGCAGGAGAACCAGGAGATAAGCCGCACTTTCCGGGCATTGGCGGCGGCTTTGGCCGATGCATCTCCCTCTGTGGAAGGCGGCCTTGATCTTGTTTACGGACAGGAAAAAGAAGAAAGCAAGAAAAAGATTCCCGGCCGCCTGGTGATTACGCCGGCACGTGCCGGGCAGTAGTCTTGCAAAGAAAGAAAATCCTCAATAGCTCATGATTAGATAAGCCGTGCCCAACGCGCTTTTTGGAGCATTTCAAATTGTATTTTCACCTCAAAAATGCGCTCCCATCGTAAGATAGAAAGATGCGCGAAGCGCCGGGAAGCGTGCTCCAAAACATTGAAGAAACCCAGGTTCCAGATCTCCAGCTATTGATCCCGGCTGAGTGCTGGTATTCCATTTTTATAGAAAATCTTCGCAACCTGCTTCATCCCGCCGATCAGGCTCCATTGCATCTGCAATCCGCTCCAGCGAATTTCTGGGATCATGTTTTCATCGAGCGCGGACTTCCGTGGCGGCGGTTTTTGGAATCCGGCGGATATCACGTTCTCGCTCTTGTCTTGATCTGGGCGGGATCGCGATTTCTGGCTTTGCAGCCGCGTGTGACGCCTCAATCCACATTCAATCATGAGGATGTCGTCTACTACTCTCCGTCGGAATATTTGCCGCCTCTGGATACTCGCCGATCGACCTCTGCCCATGATCAGAAGGCGGATCCTGAGCTTTCGGCTCAGCCGATTATTTCCGTACCGCGGGAAGCGACCAATCATTCGCAGACCATCGTTACGCCGCCAAGCGTTCGATTACAGCGCGAAGTTGCATTGCCAAACGCGGTAGCCTGGACGGACAAGCCACAGATGCCAATCGCGCCGGCTCCTGCCGTGCCGGTATCGCAGATCACGCGTCTCGCGCCCCAAATGCAACATTCTGTGATCGCTCCGCCGCCGGACGTGGATAATACCTCGCAAAAAACGGCACAGTCGCTTCAACCGTCGGTGATTGCCCCGCCACCCTTGGTAGAAACAACTTCGAATCGCCGGATCGGAGAGCTGAACATTGGGCACAGTGCTGTCATTGCACCGGCTCCGCAGCTTTCTCTCGACGCTCAGCGCACAGCATCGGGAAGGCATTCCACTCTTGCCCGTCAGTCGGCCCAAGTCATCGCTCCTCCGCCTTCAGTGGCTGCGTCCGGCGGTTCGCGCTCCGGAGGTGGAATGATCGCATTGAGCTTGCATCCCGCGGTGGGTCCGCCGGTCGCTCCCGTTGCGGGCAATCGTCGCGGCAGTTTTGTCGCCACGCCGGAAGGTCATCATGGAGCATCCGGCGCGCCTGGTGGTTCAACTGGCACGTCAACGAATGAGAGGACATCCAGCGGGAAGAATGCGAGTAACCTTCCGTCGGGACTTTACGTTGGCAAAGCGGCGAATGCTTCGCCATCCGGCGGAGGAGAAGCGGCGGCGAAAAATTCAAGCGCCACGGTCAATCCGAATCTGATTGCCGGAATGCGAATGCCGCACGCCTCTCGGACTTCACAAACTAGTCCGGATATCAAACTCTCCGAAGCGGAACGTGCTGTTTTTGGCAGCCGCAAAATCTATTCCCTTAGCCTCAACATGCCGAACCTGAATTCAGCCGGTGGCAGCTGGATCATCCGATTTGCCGCGCTCAAACAGGATTCTGTTTCGGGCAATTCTGCTGCCGGCGATTCCGTGTCGGCCGATCTCTCCTCGCCGGTCGCTACACGCAAAGTCGATCCAGCTTATCCACTGGAACTGATGCGGCAAAATGTAGCTGGCACGGTAATTCTTTATGGCGTGATCCACGCGGATGGTACGGTGGGCAACGTACGCGTGCTGCGCAGTGTTGACGACCGGCTGGATCGCTTCGCCAGCGAGGCCGTCGCTCAATCGCATTTTCAACCAGCTATGAAGAATGGCGCTCCGGTCGAGGTGGAAGCAACTTTCTGGATTCCCTTCAGGCCTACGCGGACCGGATCAAATTTCTGAGAAGTCCGCTGTCTGCGGAATAAAATTTATTAGCGGGTTGCGGCTTTCTTCTTTTCTAAAGCCGCGTAGATGGCCGGATCGGTGCAGATTTCGTAGTAGGTTCGTTCGGTCCAGCCCTGAACGGAGAAATCTTCTGCGTTGACGCGTGGCACGCGGCTCTCCCGCACAACAATTTTTCTGAAGATGTCGCGATCCACCGGGACGGTTCCGCTCGACAACCGGTATTCGCCCTTATCCGAAGCAAGCGATGGCGGCAGTTTTACCGTCAGAGGTACCAGAGAAATTTCCTGCTCGAGCTTGCGGAATGCGGCTTGATTCATGCGAATGCCGCCAAGATTGTAGCTGACAACGGAATCCTCCGGGTTTGTTTGCTCAGAAGAAGTATCCGCGGCTCCCGGTTGAAAAACATACACGTGAAATGGGCCGGCCTGGGATTCCATCACCTTGCGGACACGCTTGTTGCAGGAAGAAAGGCGATCGCTCTCATTCAGAGCTTCCGAAATCATGATCTGATGTTCGCCATCCATCAGATATAGCGGCGCGGATTCTTGCAGCGTGATGCCAATACCCAGTTCCAGCTCAGGCATTCCTGAGCGTTGCATCAATTCGTTGTATCCGCGCACGATCTCGATAATTTCGCGGGCCAGCACGCAGGTGCGGCTGACGGCGAGGCCAGGTTCTCCCTCGCGTTCCAGAATGGCAAGGATGATGGCATCGCCTTCCAGAAAAACTTTCTGCGCGCCATATTTATCGAGCAGCTTGTTGACCGGATCGTAAAAATTCAGGCTGAAGTAGGACGCCGGATTCAAGCCTTTTTCCATCAGCGTGCGAGTCAGCCGCGTGGAGTCGCGTACGTCGGCTTTGAGGACCACATGCCGCAAAACTCGATCTTCTTCGGGCTGCTGCTGTTGCTCATCGGGCAGGAGAAATTCGTAGAGCGTACCGTTGACGCGGGAAAGCTCGCGCAGCTTCTCGGTGGCAACCAGATTGACGGAATCAAGTGCGGCGTTGAGTGTTTCAAGCCGGCGCAAATCGCGATGATAATGCGAGAAATCCTGCAAGAATCTTGCGGCCACTTTGGCGCGCTCCGCACCGCGGCAACCCGCCACTTTGCCGACGGCCGCGTACAAGCTCGCAGGAGAGAGCTTTCCGTGCTCCTGGATCATGCGCTCCACGCGGTCGCATTCCGGGCGCGAGATCAGCGCATTTTTCAGTTGCTGCGGATTGATCCTAGGTGCGTACTCGCCGAGCAATGGAACCGCGTGGTAAGAAGCGATGACGCATTCCATTACCTGCTCATCTTCGAGCAAGCGCACCCATTGCGCCAGGCGCTCCTGCTGTGCCACCCCTTCCGCCGTGGATTCATCCGGAGTTCCCGTGCCGACAAGCGCACGAGCATTTTCCGGCGCGCATAACCATGAGTCGATGGATTCAGTGGTAATTTCTTCGCCGTAAAGTGAGCGAATAAAGCCCCAAACGACATCCTGCAGGCGCGGATATCGATCGGGATCACGATCCCAGTTGCCCAGCATGACGTAATGCTCGGCACAGAGGTAATCATCGCGGCCGTCTTCGGAGAATGCGAGGCGATTTACAAACAAGCCATAACTGCCCAAGCCGGCTGCGCCGGCAGTGTTCTCGCCAAAGAAAGATCGCCGGGTTCGCGCCAGAGTTTCTTTTTCAATTGCGCGGAGGGTTTCAAACAGTTCTTGTCCGGTTTTGCGCAGAATAATTTTTTTGCGCACCTGAAAGGCGGCAACGCGCTCGCGATATTCCACCGCTTTCCCTTGCCGCACCCCCTCGTAGTTTTTGAGTAGAACGCGGCACCGCTCTAATACTTGAGCGAACTGCTGAGGCAGCTCGGTGCGAAGAAACTTGGTTACCGCGAGGCGCGCCAGCAGGTCGATAGAAATATTTTCTTCTTTCTTGGCGCGATTCAGAACCGCAAGGTGAAGCTCCGCCAGCAGCGGCTTCCAGTCGGAAGGATCGACAGCGCGTGGACCTGTTTTAGTCGCGGCACCAGTGCGCATCCATGATGGCCCCTGACTTTTCTGCGGAGTCTCCGCCGCCAGCAATCCTTCCAGCTCTCCGTGGCGGACGATCAAACGCATGATCTGGGCCCGTGTAACTTCCACAAATCGAGGGCTTAGCGAAACGTCATGCCGTAAGTTATCCACCCCCACTGCCAGACCTGCGAGTGCAATAGACGGAGTAGCCGCAACGAGCTCTGGCAGGGCTATTTTTTCCGGTTCTTTGCCGAGACGAAAGATGGGAAATCGAGGCATTTGCGAGTAGTGAATGGCGTTGTAACAAATTGATTACAAACGTCTACAGCGAGGCTAACATGGGCCTGACGGCAACTAAAGTTACCTCGGTTATCGAGTGGATGCTTGATGGAATTTTGATGGGAAATCGTAGCTATCGGTCAAATCGATGGTGTCGGTCGAAGCGCTGCACTCGCGATCTTGAACTACTGGCTCTTAATTCTCGCGGCTTCGAATTCGTCACCCTTCTGCCACCCGATCGGTCGCGAAAAGCTTGCCGCTTCCCATCCCAGTGCGAATCCAAAGCGAGCCATCGCCGAATCGCCGGTGAAATCCATCTCGGGATGATACTCATCGCTGGGCTGGTGGTAATGCTTCTCCGTATACTCTTTGTCCTGCGCCAGGCCCCATGCTTCGTCGTGGCCTTTGAACTTCATGCCTTCATTGATCGAGAACGATGGAATGCCTACACGCGCAAGGCTGAAATGATCGGAGCGATAGTAATGTCCCGCTTCCGGGCGCGCATCGGGACGGATCATGAGTCGGAACTCTTTCGCGGTGGCCTGCACCCACGGATAAAATGTTGTTCGCTCCGCCCCGGAAACTTCAACTTCTTCCGGCGCTCCCAGCGGTGGAATATCGTCATAATTCAAATCGAGGGCAATCTTTCCCGCGGAAATTGGCGGGTGCTTGCCGAAATATTCTGACCCCAGCAGCCCTTGTTCTTCTGCGGTTACTGCGGCAAAAATGATTGAGCGGCCGGGTCGTTCTTTCGCCATGCTAAACGCCCGCGCCAGTTCCAGCAGAATGCCACAGCCGGTAGCATTGTCGTTGGCGCCGTTGTAAATGTTGTCGCCCGGCATATCGGGACGAATGCCGAGATGATCATAGTGGGCGGTATACATGACAGCTTCGCCTTTCAGATTGCGGTCGCTTCCCGGCAGAATGGCTACTACATTGTTCGATTCGAAATTTCGTACCTGGCTGACCATATGCGCTTTCAATTTCGCGCCTAATTCCACGGGATGGAAATCGCGCGTGCGCGCATCCGTTATCAATTTTTCTAGGTGCATGCCTGAAACAGACGCCAACTTTTTGGCAATATCGAATTGCACCCACGCAGCAACCTTCAAAGCGGGGCCTTCGCGCTTTAAATATGATTTTTCTCCGGAATTCGAGTTCCGCACCACTTCCCACGGATAACTCGCCATCGCTTCCTCGTGAACCAGGATCACGCCCACGGCGCCTTGGCGCGCCGCTTCTTCGTACTTGTACGTCCAGCGCCCGTAGTAGGTAAGCGCCTTGCCCTTGAAAAATTTCGGATCGTCCGATGGAGGTTCGTTGACCAGCATCAGCAAAACTTTACCGCGCACATCCACACCTTTGTAGTCGTCCCAGTTGTATTCCGGAGCTTCAATACCGTAGCCAACGTACACGATATTGGCGTCTACATCGGACTGCGCCTGCTGAGTTTGATCGTAGGTTACGTACTCATCCAGCGGCTTCAGAGTCATAGCCGGGCCTTGTTTCGGCTCCAGCGTAAATGTTGTTTCTGGCAAGGTGGTGATGCCAACGAGCGGCACTTTCTGCAGATACGATCCATTGTCGCCGGCTGGCTTCAATCCGTATTCGGCAAATTGCGTGCCAATGTATTCTGCGGCTATATCGCCGCCACGTTGCCCTGTGCCACGTCCTTCCAATAGATCATGGGAGAGATAACGCACGTGCCAGCGAATGTGTTCGGGATCGATGGTTTGCATCGCGGCAAAGGCGGCGCCGGGCAACCGCACGGAAATGGCCTCGCGCGTTGGTGTTGGAGCAGGAGCTGGAACAGGAGCGGCACCTCCTTCGGCCCAAACCAGAAGACTGAGAGTTGTGATCAGACCGGCAAAAGGAATTCTTCCAACAGTGGCTTGCATAGAGCAGCTTCTCCCCGGAAAAACAGTGATTAACGAAGGGAACTCTGGCCCGGAATGCTTATCTGTCTGGACTTAGGAAAATTGTAACGGAGATGTAGAAGGTATTTGAAGGAGAAGCAGTTGCAAGTCTGCACGGGAGTCCAGTTGGTCACTGGCAATCAGCCAAAGCCGAGTTGTACTTGCGGCGTTGACTATTATGCACAATATGTTTTCAGTTGCCCGCGCCCGGCGGGATCAGTTCTTCGACCCTCAACCGGCGCGGAAATCACGGACATCTTCTCCGGCCTGGAAGATCAGGGCTGGAGAAGTGCTAGCGGCCTCACCCATCTTGCGATTGATGTCATTGAAATCAGCCTTAACCCATCCCACGCTGGATACTTCGATCTCGCCATCCTGCGCGATCCAGAAGATAGTCGGCACATTGGTTAGTCCGTATGCG
Source organism: Candidatus Aquilonibacter sp. (assembly GCA_035486715.1). GTDB lineage: Bacteria > Acidobacteriota > Terriglobia > Terriglobales > Acidobacteriaceae > Sulfotelmatobacter. The sequence goes on along the minus strand of DATHMV010000053.1, from coordinate 26,718 downwards.
TTCGACGCCTGATATTTTTCTGTGTCATCAAGCAGTACTGGAAACGTAATGCCAAATTCTTTAATGAATGCGGCAGTCTGCTTAGGATCGTTTTGCGAGACACCAATAATCCTGACATTCTTATGCCCATACGCTCTTTCCAATCTCTCCAGGAACGGAAAAGCGTATTGGCAAGTGGGACAGGAAACCTTGAAAAATGCCAGCACGATCGGCCCCTGCGATAACTCCTCGCGCAGCACAAAGCGCTTGCCGTCCAGCGCTCTGAGCTCAAAATCTGGTGCATGAGTACCTATGGTCAATGCAGCCATGAGTCACCTTCTCCTTGATGTGATCTATTTTAGATGACAGGGAAGAATAGGGTAATTACGGGCGTACCGCTGCTCAGCGGGATATTTAGGCACAGAAGCAGGAAGTATCTCAACTATTCACGAACGAGTGAAATACCTGATTGCAGGATGCCAGCCTTCCGAAGAATCTTTCGCGCCAGCCCTGTGAGTGCAAGTTTTCGCAACCGTGATGTTGTAATCCATTTGCCGGGCAATTTTGGCGGCGCAGTTTGCCAGACCTGCACAGTGTAGTCCGTGACCGTGATCGAATGCCGAAGATTGAAAATAGGTTTAGTGTGAGTGCGCGGAGTCGGAATTTCCGGCAGTTCCCACATGCCGGCCATTAACGATATATCCCGTGCTCGCTGTACCAGAAATATTTCGTTCTCCCGATTATTTTTCTCGCGACAAATCAGAGAGTAGTGAATCTCGCGTCTCTTCTGCGGCGCAGACTTTTCTGCAATTTTCGACTCGCCCCGCGTCGGGCACAACTCACTTACAGGGCAGAGCAAACAGGAGGGTGCTTTTGGCGTGCAAATGACTGCGCCGAGTTCCATCATGGCCTGATTAAAATCGCCGGGACGCCCGGCATCGAGTAAATGATTCGCGGCTTCCCACATTTCTTCCCGAGCCATCTTATTCCCCGACAATTTTTGCAGCACCCGCTCCACGTTTCCGTCGACTACCGCAACCGGTTGCTCGAATGCAATACTGCCAATCGCGGCCGCAGTATAGCGGCCAATCCCCGGCAACTTTTGTAGTTCGTGCGACGATCCTGGGAATTGCCCTCCATATTCCTTTACCACCACTTTTGCTGCCGCATGCATCATGCGTGCACGGCGGTAATATCCCAGCCCGCTCCACGCCGCTAAAACGCTTGCCTCGCGTGCCGCAGCCAGCTTTTCGACCGTCGGAAAGCGGCGCAGAAACTCATGATAGTGATCGATGACCGCCGCCACTCGCGTTTGCTGCAACATGATTTCCGAAATCCAAACGCGATAGGGATCGCGGTTTTTCCGCCAGGGTAAATCCCGCCGGTTCTGGTCATACCAGGACAATAAGCGCTGGCTAAAAATTTCTTGCGCAGCAGCGGACTTCTTCGAAAGCGCGTTATTTCCTTTCACATTCATAAGAAGTCGAAACTATGAAAACGAGCGCTATTATTGCAGCTTTCGCTTTCGTCCTGCTTTCAGCCTCGAATAAGCCGCCAAATACCATTCTTCTGATTTTTCGATGGAAGGTATCGGGATTTTGCGATTCTGGAATCGGCTCGAAGATGGTCCAATGTCACTTAGAGAAAGATTCTAAGACTGTGGAGGCTCCCGCCCATGAAATCAGAATTCAACAATCCGCTTATGCCATCCTATCCGGAGGAAGAATTGAGCGCCCCTTCTTCGCGTTTGTTGGACGAGAAAATCTCGGACGATTCCGGCACGGAAGCGAAGGCTGACAGCGCTTTTGCCCCTGCCGGGTTAAAAAACCCTTTCTGGAAGTAGCGCACAAATTTTCGCGAGACTCTAAACTTCGCTCCTAACGCAGAATCGGCAGGCAGAGGACTGGCCGCAGCGCAAAATCCAGTGTAGACATCTCGTGCAGCGCGGGATGCAGTTGAGCGTCGCGGCAAGGCTCCAGTGTAATCACGAACGGCAGCGCGTTCTTATCGAAGCCCGGTTTCTGCAGTACTGCATCGATATTCAGTTGATGAGAGGAAAGAATTGCTGCCAACCGGGCGATAATGCCCGGTTGATCTTTTACCACCAGACGCAAATACCAGGGCGTCTCAAAGTCGCAGCTTACCTTCGGGGAAAGCAGTTGCAATGCGTGGGACTGCGACCCAGCCGGAAGAGTTTGCGCCACCGAGATGAGATCCGAAACCACAGCGACAGCCGTGGGATCTCCTCCCGCTCCTGCGCCCAGGAAAGCCATATCGCCGCCATACACTCCAGAGGTTAGAACCAGGTTCAGATTCTTTTGCACGCGTCCAAAGGGCGACGACGCTGGAACCAGGCTGGGGCCAACTTCGGCAAACAATGTGCCGTCTTTGAGATCGGCTCGTGCGATTTGCCGGATCGTGCACCCCAGTTCAGCAGCGTAGTCAAAGTCAACGGCCTCGATCGGGCGGATCGTGCGGGCGCGAATGTCAGCCGGGGAAACACGAACTTGCAGGCCGGCGAGCGCAAGGATAGCAAGTTTGGCGCGGGCATCGCCACCATCGAGATCTTCACTGGCGTCGGCTTCGGCATAGCCGCGCGCCTGCGCTTCTTCGAGCGCCTCGCCGAAGGGAATACGCGCAGTTTCGATGCGGCTGAGAATGTAATTACACGTGCCATTCAGAATGCCAGCAATCCCGTGCAGGCGGTCTCCGCACAAGCCCGTCCGTAACGCAGGAAGCACTGGAACGCCACCGGCAACGGACGCTCCAAACTCCAGTTTGCAGCCGTTCGCGCTGGCAAGCTGTAATAACTCGGGACCGTGGCGTGCGATGAGCTGCTTATTAGCCGTTACCACCGACTTGCCTTTGCCCAGGGCCTTTCGTACTAAGTCTTCGGTTGGCGTCAGCCCGCCGATCAGTTCGATGACAATATTGGCGTCGGAGTTAAGAACAGCGTCAAAGTTTTCGGTCCAGATTACATCTTTCGGAACCCAGTGCTGCTTTTTGCGTTCCACATTCCGATTGCAGATATGGGTGAGGCGGAGCAGGCCATCGTTCCGTTCGCAAAGAATTTTAGCTACAGCGCGGCCGACGGTTCCAAAGCCTACGAGCGCAACACGGCGCGTGGAAGCCCGATCCCGGGAAGTGGAAGTCGAGTTTGGAGGCTGATCTGGCGAAGTCTTGGGCAAATTTGTTCTCAAGAATGAGCTTCTTTTTTATCATACGTTGGACCCACAACAGCGCGAAGAAGAATTCAACGGGCCACGGAAAACGAGTACCGCTGGCAACTTACAACGATGGGTCAGGATCACAAATCCACATCAGGCGGCTTGCCAGGAAAAATCCGCATCAAAGTTGGTAATATAGTTCGATCCTGCACACGCGCACGGCAAACGCCTGCGAGGAATTACAAGCGGAACCTTTATCAACGGCGCCTTTCCATGCCGAGCGCTACGGTCCGCACCACGCCCGGTTATGGGAGGAGAATGGATGATTGGAAAGTTCGCGACTGCGAGTGCGCTGACGCCGCTGGTTCTGGCAGTTTTGCTGGTCTCGCAGGCGTTTGCGCAAACCGCGCCCACCGCGCCATCTACTACGCCGCCAGATGCTTCGGCGCAACAAACTCCGGCGCAACCGACCACTACCCAGCCCGCCGCGCAGCAACCAGCGGCGCAGCAAACGGCAAGCGATCAGGAACTGGCCGATGAAGAATCTACTTTGTCGCGCAGGAAGCTCAAGCCCCGCCAGTTCAACAAGTGGGATTACAACGTAGGCCTTGGCGTGAATCTGGATAGCGGCGCGACACGAACTTTCGTCCGCGGCGGAGGCTATGACGCCACGGTCGGCGTCGCGCGCAATGCAACTAAATATCTGGGACTGCGCGGCGATTTCTTCTTTGTCGATCTGCCGCTACGCCAGTCTTCTCTGGATTTGGCAGCGGCCCAGAGCGCATCCAGTTACATGTTCGCCCTCACCCTGGATCCGGTCATCAACATTCCCGTCACTAAACTTTGGGGCGGATATATCCTCTTTGGGCCGGGTTACTATCATCGCTTCGGAACTTTGAATTCAGATACAACCGTTCCCGGTTCGCCCTGCAATTCATTTTTCGAGTGGTGGGGAGTATGCCCGAACGTAAGTATTCCCCTTGCCAGCAGTTTCGTCAATTCCAGCCAGAATCAATTCGGATACAACATTGGCGCGGGAATCACGCGCAAAATGCCAAGTGGCGTGGAAGTCTACGCTGAATACCGCCTCACGCACGCAGCGGCCAACGGAACGACCACCGATGTGCGGCCAATTACGGTCGGCGTGCGCTGGTAAGGCTTTAATTCCAGTGTCGACCGTTTATTCGGGATTTGTGCGGTAGCTCCAGAATCCCGACGTGCGCTGCTGCAGTAGCACAAATGAAGAAGCCGCGATCGGCTGAGACACTGCGGCTTGACCCGAATTCGCTTCTACTAAAGCCGCCTCAACGATGTGATGCGCGGATGCAAGCGAGCACGCTGGATCGGTAACCATCGCATCGCCAGTGAGCAATAGGGCCTGGCAACGGCATCCGCCAAAATCTTCCGCTCGCCGCTCGCAACTGCGGCACGGTTCCGGCATCCATTCTTCTCCACGGAAGCGCTGAAATGAGGACGATTGCCGCCAGATAAATTCCAAATTTTGCTGGCGGACATTTTCGAATGTCATTCGAGGAATGACTTCAGCGGCATGGCAGGGAAGCACTCTACCGGAAGGGTTGATGAGCATCAATCGTTGGCCCCACCCACCCATACAAGCTTTAGGAAAACGCGCGTAGTAGTCGGGAACTACGAAATCGAGCCGGATGCGCCCGGCCAGCCGCTTTTCCGCGGCGGTAACGGCTTGCACCGCTTTTTCCAGTTGAGCCCGGGACGGCAGTAACGCGGCCCGATTGCGCAATGCCCAGCCGTAATATTGCGTGTGGGCGATCTCCATGCGTTCGGGCGCGAGTTGCTCGATGAAGCCGATCATTTCATCGATGTGATCGATGTTCTGCCGATGTACCACCAGGTTCACGGTGAACGCAATCTTGTGCTCTCGAATGAGGCGTGACAATTCGATTTTGTGCGCGTGTGCCTTGGCCCCGGCAATCCAGTTGGCTGCGTCCTCGCGCGAATCCTGAAAGCTGAGTTGAATATGGTCGAGGCCGGCATCGACCAGCGCCTCGAGTCGCGCTTCGGAGAGGCCGATACCAGAAGTGATGAGGTTGGTGTAAAGCCCTGCGGCTCGCGCACCGGCAATCAGTTCCGCGAGATCGGGGCGCGCGAGCGGTTCACCGCCGGTAAAGTGCGCGTGCAGCATGCCCAATTTGCCGCATTGCTCGAAAACGTCGATCCACTCTTTTGTGGAAAGCTCCGAATGAACCGCTGCTAATTCAAGTGGGTTGGAGCAATACACACAATGAAGCGGGCAGCGATGCGTGATCTCGGCAATGAGGGCAAGCGGGTTGGGAATCATCGAGTCGGCTGATCAGTCATAAACAACTAGTAGTCAACAATCCGCTTCTTCTGCAGTTGCTCGAGAAATAGGCTAATGTCGCTACGAATCTTCACCGGATCCGCATCGCCGAACTGAGCCTGCAATTCCGCAATGATCTCACCAAAGGTACGCTGGCCGTCGCAGCGCTCGATCACCTGGCGTCCAGTGCCCTGAAGTTTGATCGCGCCCTCAGGAAAGAGAATGACGCGATTCTCTTGCGTGCCGCCCCAGCGGCAGCCAGTGGCCAACCGTGGCTTGTCTAAATCCTCCGGGACAGCCATACTATGCGGCCTCGACCTGAAATGCGCCTGGCGGCGGCCATCCAGGCTGCACGTAGGCAAAGTAGAGCGCGTCGAGCTGGGCCCAGAGAATGTCGCACTTGTCGCGCAGCGCCTGGATCGCCAGTTCCTGTTCTCCGCGCGTCTTCGCATGCTCGTAGACGTAGTTCACGGCGAACTGTGAATCCTCCGGCGCCTGATAAAGTCTGACCTCGAAATAATCCAATCCTCCCGCCAGCCACGGATAATGCGCCCGTAGCTTCTCCACACGCAACGTGATCAGTCTTGTCGAAAATAATTCGGTCAGCGAGGATGCAACCGCTTCGAGCAACGACCGGCTGCGAACGATATTCAGATATTCATTCACCGCAAATCGTGTCGCCGGAAGAATGCCTTGACCCGCGCGCACATGAGCGGGATCAAGGCCCGTAGCCTCGGCCAATTTTATCCAGCGCTTGATGCCGCCTTCACTCGTGGCGTCGCCATCATGATCGACCACGCGCTTGCGCCACGCGCGGCGAAAAACCGGGTCGGGGCCGCGCGAGAGAATGATGGAATCTTTGATTGGAATGACGCTCTGATAGTAATAACGGTTCAGCGCCCACGCCTGTAGTTGGCCGCGGGTAAGCTTGCCTTCATGCATCAGCAAATGAAAGGGGTGCTTATGGTGATAGCGCTCTTCGCCGACGGCCTGGAATTGCGCGCGCAACTCTTCGAGTGAAAGTAGGGCGGCTTGCCGTGCGTTTTTGATTTCTACAGGTTGAACTGCCATCCATCCTCCGCGATCTCCCAGCCTGCCGCCCGCACCTGGCGATACTGCTGACTCGCCTCGTCCAGCATGGGATTGGTGTTATTGACGTGTAAAAATATTTTACGCGGACGGCGCACTCCCGCCAACCTAACGAGAGTTTCTTCCACCGGGATATGTCCCATCTGCCGCGCGGTTTGCCCGCTGCCTTGAATACGAATCAGTTCGTCATCGCTCCAGAATGTGCCATCAAAGAGTAGTACAGAGCAGCCATCGATCTGTTCTAGCAGCACATCGCCCAATTGAGGAACGGACGGCAGGTAAGCCAATCGCGAACCTGAGGGCGATTGAATGATGAAGCCTAAGGATGCTTCATCCGCCGCGAGTTGCGACTGCCGCCCTGGTGTGACGTAGCTAGGATAGTGTGTGCTCAATGCCAACGCTTGGCATCGCAATCCCGAATCTTCGCCTTGAGTATTACGAAGAAAAAATTGTTTACCCGGCTCAAAATCTATCCAAGTCACCTGATTCGCGACCCGCTGCAACATGGCGAACATGGAGTTGTCTTCCCGCAGAATACGACGAACGGATGAAGTGGCGTAGATGCGCAGCGGTTGCAACTCCCGCAGTAGAAGCGTTCCGAGGACGTGATCGAGCTCCGCATTGGCCAATACGATTCCCGCGATCGGCGACTGGCGCACGCCGTCGCGAGGATGCAATTCCGGCGTGGCCTCGATTTGAGCGCGCAAGTCGGGAGAAGCACCTAAAAGAAACCATGAACGCCCATCTTCGCTGATTGCGACTTGTGTCTGCGAACGCGGCTTACCATGGAAAGCCCCAGCTCTCACATTGCGGCAATTAGAGCAGGCACAATTCCATTGCGGAAATGCGCCGCCGGCGGCCGAGCCAAGAATTTTTACTTGCATGTTTGCGAGTGTACAGCTTGAGTCCTACCGAGGGTAAGTTCGCTAAAAATCCGTGTCTGCGGGCAAGCGAAGGAACTTTCAACTTCTTGCATTTGAAGTTGTCTAAGTGTGAAAATTCCTGCGGTCGAACAGGAATTGTAACGGAATTGTGGGTGTTTTTCCGGTTTTCGCTTGCCTTTGTTATGAAGGTCGCTGCATACTGCGAACAACCCGTCTAATGAGGGGTTCAGCTTTCCCCCGCCCTCCCCATTTAGCTTAAGTCAGGCTCAGGCAAATGTAAGCTCATCAGCAAACAGCGTCTAACTCTGTCCCGCGGCTGCCGCGCAGCGTACCGGGTCGAAATCCCAGAACGTCACTTCTGGCGAAAGATTCTCAACTCCCACTTCTCCAGCCATCTCTGTTCCAGGCTTGCCGCACCACACAACGCGGAATTGAGCTTTCGTTCCCTCATACAGAACGTCGACTGTATCGCCGGGCTTTAATCTGGCGTCCACGCACTGCAGCGTAGCGCCGCGGCCGCTAATCGTGCGCAAGCTGGCCGGCTGCATAAATGGGCGGGAATAACTATCCAGGCCCCAGATCTGTACGGGGAGATCGACGAAGACACGCGACTGCTGGCGCCGGTCCATGCCATGCTCCTTGATATAGCAAGTTCAAAGGGATGGTAGGCCGGGCCGGTTGGCAAGCAAAGGTAACCCCGGTCACCTGCAGGAGCATTCCAAAGTTCCAGCCTTATGGCACTTGAGTGGGATAGACAATTGGAAACGGCGTTAGTCGAGATCGCCCAGCGAGCACGCACCCGCGCCACGAGGGTCACCACAGGAGCCGCAAGGTCCAGCGGGAGCGGACGCTGTCGACCCTGACATGCCTTTCGCCGAGACGGCAAACACACTCAGCTGCGGGCTTAATTTCTTGCTTTGGCATTTCGGACACGCGGCCTTGTCGCGGCCAAACACCAAGGCTTCGAATTCGTGCTGGCATTGCTGGCAAATGTATTCGAAAATCGGCATTATGATCACCCCCGGCAAAAAGACTCTTCCTATTAGAATTCAACTCTAGCGAACTTCGCAACGGAGTGGGTGCCGCCCTGGGATCGCCAATTTCAAAAGCCGGATTCGAAGATAGCGCGGAGCAAAAGCCGCTGGCATTTGTGCCTTCTACTTTTCGCCCGCACCGCTGGCTGCGGGGCGGGCATGTTCAGACTCTCGCATCATTTTTTCTTCCCCGCCGGATCGACCTTTCAATCGCCGAAAAACGATTGATCGAAGTAGAGCCGGGAATACCTGTGCTCTGCCATTGCCACTGGCAAAAAAATCGCAACGCATTAACTTTGATCGTGGTGCATGGTCTTGAAGGATCGAGCGAGTCGCAGTACATGATGGGCATCGCGCGCAATTGCGTGGCCGCAGGCATGAACGTGGTGCGTATGAACCAGCGAAACTGCGGAGGCATGGACCATTGCGCGCCCACGCTTTACAACTCCAGTCGTTCGGCGGACGTGGCGGCAGTTGCGCGCAATTTGGTTAAACAGGATGGGATTCCGGGCTTTGTACTGGTTGGCTATTCCATGGGCGGAAATTTGGTTCTCAAACTTGCGGGTGAGTGGGGAAGTGAAGCTCCAGGAAAATTCCGCGCTGTGGCTGCGGTTTGCCCGGCTATCAATCTAGCCGCGGGAGCCGATGCGCTGCACGAACCTGGCAATCGAATTTACGAATACTATTTTCTTTTGCAGTTATTCCAGCGCTTTCGGCGGAAGGTAAAGTTGTTTCCCGGTAACTTCGATGCCGCGCGCCTCCGCGGTATCAGGACCTTGCGTGAATTCGATGACCGCATCACGGCTCACTATTGCGGTTTCACCGGGGCAGATGATTATTATGCTCGCGCCGCCGCGGCGAATGTCATCGACCGCATCGCGCGACCGGCGCTGGTAATCCACGCGGTCAACGATCCCTTCGTTCGCATTCTGCCGGAGACCCGCGAGCATCTGCTCGCCAATCCGAACATTACTTACGTTGAAGTTGAGGATGGTGGCCACTGCGCCTTTATTGGTGAACGCGACGGCGATTCTGCTTACGATGGCCGCTGGGCGGAACGTGAGGTCGTGGAATTTGCGAAGCAGTTCCGATAGTTTACGTGGCAGCGATAAGGCTTCGCGGGCAAGAGTGCCCGCGCTACGCATTTCAGTTAGCGCGAGCCGGACGCCAAACCCACGCCCGCACATCCATGCCGCGGCCCTTCATGCGCGTTCGCACGAAGGCCAGCGCGAGCATCGTGAGAAAGATTGTGAGCAATCCCAACGATGCGGTACGTATGCTCACGTTGTGCTTCGGCAGGATGGAAGCACGTCCATAGACGAATTCAAGATGTACCCAATAAACCAGCAAGGAAGCCTGTCCCAGTTGAATCAGCGGACTGAATGCCCATTGTCCCGCACCCCAGCGGCACCAGGCATAACTCGCCGTCAGAATTACCAGCAACATGCCTACGCGGATCAAAAAGAAATTCGGGCTGGTGTGCCAGTAGTCGTACACCTCATAAAGCTGGAATGGCCGCGCATCGAGCCATCGCGAAATTGCAACCAGCATCAAACCGGCCACGCCTGCCAGAACGAAAGTCAGGCCTTCACGCTGACGTGCCCATTGGCTTTGCAAAACAAATCCCGACGCCAATCCCGCAAAGGCAAAGGCAGTCCATGGAAAAATCGGAAACAGCCATGGCTGCGGTGCGCTTAGATTATGAAAGCCATTAATGTACGACTCTAGCGGCCAGGGCAGCCAATCGGGCCGCCACGTTGTCCATAGCAGAGGTGTGAGCAAAGAAATCAGCAGAGCGGTTCCTGTGGCGGAAACCACGAGGATACGTCTGGTGTGCGCTCCAGATTCAATCCGCAGCACAAGCCAGCAGAACACGCCCATGAGCATCATGGAAACGCCGAGGGTGTTGAGTATGTCTACACGCAGCAAATCGCTGAGTGGCGCCCAACCCCACGCGATCACATATTCCTGTAAGCGAAAGAGCAGGCCGAAGCCAAGAATCTCAGCTCCGCGAAGAATCGTGGTACGCGCGATTTGTCCCAGGGAAAGATTCTTCTTCCAAAGCTTTTCAGTGACCAACGCGAACGAAATTCCAGCCAGAAACAAGAACAAAGGAGCGGGAAAAGTTCCGCCAAGTTGCGAGTACATGAAGAACTTGCTCTGGCGCACGGCGGGGCTGAGCCACGAGTCGTAGCAATGCGTCTGAAACATCAAAACGCACGCCAGGCCTCGCATCCAGTCGATATATGCCAAGCGAAATGGAGCAGCGGCGGTCAATTGGACACCGCATCATACTCTATCGGCAGCTTATGATAAATTTTGCACAGGGGCGCGTAGCTCAATTGGATAGAGCACCGGATTTCTAATCCGGTGGTTGCAGGTTCGATCCCTGCCGCGCCTACCAGGAACAGCAGTGGTCAGTGGCTCGTGGTCAGTGACCAGTAAAAACAAAACCGAATCTGCGAATTTCCTGCCCCCCCGCCAGGATCACTGGCCCGTGCTTTTACGATGCTCGCACGTAGCCGTATTCAAGCAACTGTCGGCAAGCCTCAGCCGCTCGACCGGTTTCCCGCCAATAATGTGCGATTCGATGATCTCGTCAATGTCGGCTTCGGTGACATAGCCGTACCAGACGGCTTCTGGATAAATCACAATATTCGGCCCGTGCTCGCATTGATCGAGGCAGCCCGACTGGTTGGCCCTTACTCTGCCTTTGAGCCCGCATTCGGCCAATTTTTGTTTGAATAACTTTTGCAGCCTGGCCTGGCCGCTGGGATCGCAGCAGCCGCGTGGATTTCCCGTCGGCCGTCGGTTGCCGCATACGAAGATGTGTTTTTCGAACTTGGGCATGAAAAGATTCGGATGCAACCAGCGATGCGTCATGCAGAGCGTTCTGCCACAGGTCGTGAATTTCCTGCTGCTACCTCCCAAATGCCGTCAAAGTCCACGAAATAGCGAGATTCTTTACGCCTCCTGCGACCTTAACGTGATCGGGATTCACGATGCCGATGTGGCTGAGAAACTTGCGGAATTCCCGCTCGAATCGATGTTCGAAGCAGGATAGAACGGCCGCGTCACAAACGTACCACTCGCGCGGAGAATTGAAGTGAAAAACCTCGGCGGTCATGTCGCTAATCAGTGTACCCGCAGAAAGGCTTTTCCCCTCAAAATTACCGCCGTCCGTCGCGGACGCGTTGCTATTCGCGGTGCCCCCGCGATAAGATACTTCGTACACATCTTCTCCGCTTTCTCCCAGTCATTTTCAGGCATTGCCGCGGCAAGGCGTGTGCGACCCCGATGCGGCGTGGCGCTACGTTCGCAAATTTTCCCAATGGAGTAGGAATTGAAAAAAGGCAAGACTGCGGTAATCGTCGGCGCCCAGTGGGGCGACGAGGGCAAAGGAAAAATCGTCGATGTTCTGTCGGAGAACTTTTCCGTCGTGGCCCGCTATGCCGGCGGCCACAATGCCGGCCACACCGTCATTATCAATGGCAAAAAGTTTGTGCTGCAACTGGTTCCGTGCGGAGTGCTGCGCAGCGGGTGCCGCAGCGTAATCGGCAACGGCGTGGTGCTGGACCCGATTGCGTTTCTCAAGGAAGTGGGATCCCTGCGCGATGCGGGCGTCAAAGTTGACGGAAATCTCTTTGTTTCAAACCGTGCGCAAGTAATTCTGCCCTACCATCGCATGATCGAACTCGCGGCGGAGAACGCTCCGGGCCGCGTAAAAATCGGTACCACCTCGCGAGGAATCGGTCCCGCTTACGAAGACAAAATGGGTCGCCGTGGTCTGCGGGTAGTGGATCTGCTCGATCTGCAACTGCTCAAAAAACATATTGAAAATGCTGTGCGCGAAAAAAATATGATCGCACATGCTCTCTTCAATTCCGAACCGCTAGACGCCGATAAGATGTACGCGGAATACGCCCAGGCCGCCGAAAAAATTGCTCCATTCGTTTGCGATACAGTAGTTCTGCTGAATCAGGCGCTAACAGATGGACACTCGATTCTGTTTGAAGGCGCGCAGGGAACCATGCTCGACATCGACCATGGAACGTATCCCTTCGTGACATCTTCCAGCGCTACCTCGGGCGGTGCCGCAACCGGTACGGGGGTGGCTCCGAATGCCATTCAATCGGTAATTGGACTTACAAAAGCGTATTGCACGCGGGTAGGCGAAGGCCCGTTTCCCAGCGAAGAGAAAGGCGAGTTAGGCGACCAACTGCGCAAACGTGGAAACGAATTCGGCGCGGTGACAGGGCGTCCGCGGCGTACGGGTTGGCTCGACCTACCGCTGTTGCGCTACGCTGGCATGATTAATGGCATCTCGTGGCTGGTGGTGACGAAGCTCGATGTTCTCGATGAGTTGGCCGAGATTCCGGTGTGCGTGGGATACAAGGTTGATGGAAAGAAAACCATGGAGATCCCGGCGCAAGCAAGCGGCTACGAGAAAATCGAGTGCATCTACCACAAGATGCCGGGATGGCGAAGTTCAACCTTGGGCATTACTAAGTTCGACCAGTTACCGCAACAGGCGCGCGAGTATCTGGTTTTTGTGGAGAAAGAAACAGGCTTAAAGGGTGGCATGGTTTCCACGGGACCGGACCGGGATCAAATCATCATCGCGGACGAATTTGCCACGGAGATGAAGACAATGGCGTCCGGGAAAGTCTAGAATAATTTCCCATTAGTCGGATGTTTCAAGATCTAGGCAAGGAGCGCACGATGGTGGTATTGGCGGTAACGTGGATGGCGAAGGCTGGTCGTGAAGCAGAGGTCAGCGCAATATTTGCAAAGCTCACGGAAGAATCACGCAGAGAGCCCGGTTGCGCGATGTACCAGGTTCACCGGCACAAAACCGAGCCTCGCCGGTTTTTTATTTATGAGCAGTACAAAGACGATGCCGCGCTCGAAGCGCATCGCGCCGCGCCGCACTTCTTGCAATATGCCCGCAAAGACCTGACAAAGATCGCGGACCGCGTGGAAGGTCAGCTGTACGAGCCATTAGGCTAAGGCTGCGCGGATAGATACACGGGCTACTTTGCCAGTTCGTATCCCGCAAAGAAGAAACTCAATTCGAAGCGCGCCGTATCCTCCGCGTCGGAGCCGTGAATCGCGTTGTGCTCGATGCTCGACGCCCACTTTTTGCGGATTGTTCCTTCCTCGGCATTCGCCGGGTTCGTAGCACCCATCAGCTTGCGCAGATCGGCGATGGCGTTTTCTTTTTCCAGCGCCAGCGTGACGATCGGCCCGCTCGACATGAAATCGGTGAGTGAGCCATAAAAAGGCCGGCTCGCGTGGACGGCGTAAAACTGCTCCGCCTGATACTTGGAAATCTCCAGCATCTTCATGGCGAGGATGCGAAAGCCATTTTTTTCGAATTGTTCAATGATGTCGCCGACCGCACTTTTGGCGACAGCGTCCGGTTTTACGATAGTAAGAGTGCGTTGCAGAGTCTTCATAGTGGTTGTTGTCGTTCGTCCTTAGTTGTTGGCTTGTTTTTTCTCGGTACTCGGTACTAGATCTTTACTCCCAGCGCGGCCACCAGAGTTTCTCCCATAGCCGCCGGCGATTTTGCTACGCGAATCCCGGCTGCTTCCATCACTTTGATTTTTTCGGCGGCTGTTCCCTTGCCGCCGGAAATGATTGCTCCGGCGTGGCCCATGCGGCGTCCCGGAGGCGCGGTCTGCCCGGCGATGAAACCGACAACCGGCTTCTTCATATGATTCTTCACAAATGCTGCCGCCGTCTCTTCCGCATCGCCGCCGATTTCGCCAATCATGATGACGGCTTCGGTTTCAGGATCACGATTGAAGAGATCCAGCGCATCCACGAAATTCGTTCCGATAATCGGGTCGCCGCCGATGCCAATGGCAGTGGATTGTCCGACGCCACGCTGCGTAAGCTGATGCACTGCCTCATAAGTCAGCGTGCCCGAGCGTGACACGATTCCGATCGATCCTTCCTTGTGAATCGACCCCGGCATAATGCCGATTTTGCACTTGCCCGGAGAAATAATACCGGGGCAATTCGGTCCGATCAGCCGCGAGCGCCGGTCCTGCAAAAACTCCCACGCTTTCACCATATCGAGTGTAGGAATGCCTTCGGTGATGCAGACGATGAGATCGAGTTCGGCGTCTGCCGCTTCCATGATCGCGTCGGCGGCAAACGGAGGGGGAACAAAAATTACCGTCGTATCGGCCCCGGTCTTGTCGACGGCTTCCTGCACCGTGTTGAAAATCGGCCAGCCTTCGTGCGTAGTGCCGCCTTTGCCCGGCGTCACTCCGCCCACAACCTGCGTTCCGTATGCGGCGCAAGCCTTTGCGTGGAACGTGCCTTCGCGTCCGGTCAAGCCCTGCACAATTAACCGCGTCTTCTTATTTACTAAAATTGACATAAAATACGATTCCTCACTACTTATCGGGCCGCAGCAACAACCTTGTCGGCCGCGTCCTTCATCGTGTCGCACACTACAAAATTGAATCCGGATTCCATCAGGATCTTTTTGCCTTCGTTCACATTTGTTCCTTCGAGGCGCAAGACCACAGGAAGTTGGATGTTGGTTTTCTTCGCGGCCTCGACTACACCGTTCGCCAAAGTGTCGACGCGCAGAATGCCGCCGAAAATATTGATCAGTACGGCTTTCACACTCTTATCGCTGAGCAGAATTTCGAAGGCATGCGCGACCTGCTCGGCATTAGCGCCACCGCCCACGTCGAGAAAATTCGCGGGCATGCCGCCGGCGTATTTGATGATGTCCATGGTCGCCATCGCCAAGCCCGCGCCATTTACCATGCAGCCCACGCTGCCCTCGAGCTTAATGTAGTTAAGGCTGTATTTCGAGGCCTCAACTTCAAGCGGATCTTCCTCGGTGATATCGCGCAATTCGCGAATATCGGGATGACGGAAGAGCGCGTTGTCGTCGAAGGTCATCTTGGCATCCAGCGCAAAAAGACGTCCGTCAGTGGTCGTAATAAAAGGATTGATTTCTACCAGCGACGAGTCCGTGTCGAGGAATGCCTTATAAAGATTGGAAAGAAACTGCACCGCAGGATTGATGAGCTGCGGTTTTAGCCCAAGCTTGAAAGCCATTTTCCGGGCCTGGAATGCTTCGAGACCCATCCCCGGATCGATGTGCTGTTTGAGAATCGCTTCGGGATTTTTCTCGGCGACCTCTTCGATCTCCATTCCACCCGCAGCCGAAGCCATGAATACTGGCTTGCCTTCCGCGCGGTCAACAAGGATTCCGAGATATAACTCTTTTTCAATGGGCAACGTTTCTTCGATTAGCAGGCGGCGCACGATACGGCCTTCCGGTCCAGTCTGATGCGTGACCAATTTCATGCCCAGCATTTTGCCGGCAAGTTCGCCGGCTTCGTCCACCGACGTGGCAATTTTGACGCCACCGCCCTTGCCACGTCCGCCGGCGTGAATCTGCGCCTTGACCACGACTCCGGTTGCGCCTGAACTCAGCAGGTCTTTCGCCGCCGCTTCAGCTTCTTCGCGCGAAGTAGCCATCGTCCCACGCGGCACGGTCACTCCATATTTCTTAAGAATCGCTTTACCCTGATACTCATGGATTTTCATAATGATTTCTTTTCCAACTGTATGATCGGCAGGAATACGCTTGCAGCTTAAGACGCGGCAGCAAACCCTTAATTTTATAGAACAGCGCGGGATTTGAGCAAACAGCCTGCGCGTCTTTTCAATAAACCCTACATCTAAGCCTTAAATCGGGACCGCAAAAGCGAAGGGAATTTGAAATCGGTTCCGCAAGTGACGTGACGAAAGCAAAAACCGTGAAATTGATTTCGCTAAACGTGGCGCGACCACAGTTGATGATCTACAAAAGAACAACCATCAGCACCGGCATTTTTAAGAAGCCAGTGGCGGGCGTAATCACGCTGCGCTCTTTGAATCTGGATGGTGATCGACAAGCCGACCTCACTGTTCACGGCGGCCCTTACAAAGCGGTGTACGGCTATCCTGCCGAGCATTACGAATATTGGCGGCATGAATTGCCCGGGGAAAGCCTGCCATGCGGTGCGTTTGGCGAGAATTTTACGACCGAGGGCCTGAGCGAGGACGATCTTCACATCGGCGACCGCTTCCAAGTTGGTTCGTCGATATTGATCGTACGCCAGCCCCGCATGCCTTGCTATAAGCTGGCGGCGAAATTTAAACGGGACGATATGATTGAGCGCTTCCTGCACAGCCGGCGCAGTGGATTTTATTTTTCGGTGGAGCAGGAAGGTGAAGTTGAGAAGGGAAATGCGATTGAACTTATCTCGCGGAATCACGACGGCATTACGATTGCCGAAATGAACCGTCTGATCGCCCATGACAGGTATAATCGCGAGCTTTTGCAAAAGGCCATGGCTACCACGGAACTGCCCGAATCCTGGCGTGAATATTTCTTGCCCAGATTGAATGGGCCGTCGGCGAACTCCTGAAGTTTATCGCTATTCTTGTCCCGCTGCCACATCCCTTACAATTCTCAGTGGGATGATCCTTGACTCCATTTCTCGCATCGCCAATTACCGCCAATCTCTTTCGCGCGTGGAATCGCGGGAGGTGATGGCGGAAGTGCTCGCGGGAAACTGCACCGATGCACAGATTTCCGCGCTGCTGGTGGCTTTGCGAATGAAGGGGGAGACCGTCGAAGAGATCGTCGGCTTCGCGGAAGCGATTCGCGCTGCGGCTACGCCGCTGCCAATTTCTCGTGCTGTGGGGGAAACAAACGAATCCAGCGCACTCGACCTGAGCGGCACGGGCCGCGATGCGCTGTCCGATTCGGCGCTGATTGACACCAGCGGCACCGGCGGCGATGCCGCCGGAACGTTCAACATCTCGACCGCTACAGCCTTCGTGACAGCGGGAGCCGGAGTTCGCGTGGCCAAGCACGGCAACCGCAGCATCAGCTCCAAGTGCGGCTCGGCTGACGTGATGGAGGCGCTGGGCGTGAACATCCAGTTGTCACCGGAATGCGCCGCGCAGTGCTTGTGCGAAGTCGGAATTTGTTTTCTTTACGCGCCCGATCTTCATTCTTCCATGAAGCAGGTGCAGAAGGTGCGCCGCGAATTGCGCCTGCGTACCATGTTTAATCTTCTCGGCCCGCTCACCAATCCCGCTCACGCGTCGGGACAAGTTGTGGGCGTATACGCGCTCGAGATGGTCGAAAAACTCGCCGAAGCTCTATGCATGTTGGGACTGCACCGTGCGCTGGTGGTGCATGGCCTCGACGGCCTCGACGAGATCACGATCACTGGGCCAACGCGCGTGGCTGAAGCCCGAGATGGTTTGGTACGAACCTACGAGATTGATCCCGAAGAGTTCGGAATGAGGCGGGCTGCACTGGAAGATATATCGGGCGGAGATGCCGCCGAAAATGCGGCGATCATTCGAGATGTGCTGAGTGGAAAGAAATCCCCGCGTCGCGATGTAGTTTTACTGAATGTGGCAGCCGCGTTGGTTGCAGCGGGACTTATCGATCACATCAAAGACGGAATTCCATTGGCAATGCAGTCGATCGATTCCGGTGCGGCTGCAGCGAAGTTGGATGCGCTGGCAAACTTCACTATCAAAGCACTGTCATCCTAAGCGAAGCGAAAGCCTACCCTGAGCCTGTCGAGGGGGACCTGTGCATTTTTTCGAGTTGCAAAGAACTTTAAACATCGATTTACTTTGCTGAATCAACATTCTCAATCTTAAACACGTTATTCGCAGTCTTGCTCTCGGGTACGCTGCCATCGTTGACCACAACTTCCTCAGGCGCTTTCGGAACCTCCACTCGAATTACGGCATTGCTCTTGCCTTTCACCACAAGCCGTTGCGAAATTTCGCCGCCGGCAAACTTCACCGTGATTGGCACCTCGGCTCCTGCGCCACCCAGATTGTCGACAGTGATGGCAACCATGTAACCCTCGGGCAAAGTTTTGCGCGGAAATACCGACTCGATTTTAAAATCAGGCAGGCCGCGGTCGCGGTAAACCCAATCGTCGAAGAACCACTCCACATCTTTCTGCGTCTGCGCTTGAATCAACCGCGGCATGTGGGAAGGCTCTTTGTCTTGTTCCGGACTATACGAGGCGAGAACTTTCTTGATCGCCTGATCGCCGATCATGTCGCGCAGCATCCACCACACATACAGGGCTTTGCTGCGGTAGAGTTCCTCATCTGCTGTATTGATCAAAGATCGAGCGGCTTCCTCGTTCGGCTGGGCTGTTTCTTTTTCAGATTTGTCCAAAGCAGAGCGGTGCATTTCCATGTAGTCGAGTGCGGCTGGACGTCCTTTCTCGCGCTCCACATAAAGAGCTTGCATGAAGTGCGCGAGACCCTCGTTGATCCACGGCCGCGGAGAGGAAAACGCAGCGTGAGTGAACTGATGTACAGCCACGAGCCCTGCCAGCTTGGGATCTATGGAAGAAAGTGGAGTCAACAGTAGCGAACCACTTTCGAAAGAAGCAGCATCTGGATTGGCGATATCAGCAGTTTCCGCTTTTCTGCGAATTTCTCCGAACCAGACGGAGATAAAAGGCACAGCTTTCTCCGCAGCGGCGGCAAAGTTTGTAGCGGCCGCATCATGTCCGGAAAGGTAATAGATCTCGAAATTAGAGCGCGCCAGAGATTTGTAATCGGCACTCAGAAACGTTGGCGACGATAGGCCCAGCATTGGATAAGAACACTTCGCGACCGGCGACTTCGGGCTTCCGCCTTTTATTACGGCGTTAGGCTCGACCCCGTCGCACAAGATAACTGGCGGAGTTTCTTCGCTCCCAACCGTCGGGTACGAGAGAGCAATTTCCATACTGGCGCTGGCCTCACGGGATTTCCATCTGCCCAGTGCGTCGAACAGGCTATTGTTGTCCGCCATATCGGCTGCTTCCGTTGCGACTGGATACCACGCGACATATCCCACCCCCCGCACCGCGGTGAACTTTGTGCTGATCTGGTCCCAGTCGGTGCTTGCCGCCGTGGATTCCGGTGTGCCGATGCGCGTGAGGCGCGTTGCATCGAGCACAATCACTCCTTCGTAGGCGATTTCCAGTTCTACAGTACCTTTAGGTGGCACTGCGCTGGGCAAGGTCAAAATAGCTTCGGTAAGCGCGCCGGTATGGTCGATGTCTGATGTGTATGACTGAGAAATAAATTGCAGCGGCTTATCTGCCGACTTGATTGAACGCCAATCCAAAGAGGAAGAAATCTGTAAAACAGCGATCTTCTGCGGTGTTGCCGAATCATTTCTCAGCGTGATTTTGCCGCGAACTCCCAGCCGTTGCTGCTCCGGTTCTACGCGTACGTTCAAATCGTAGTTTGTGAACGTGAAGGCTTCCCGGTCGAGAGAAAAAACATTTATTGCGGAGGCGCAGAGAACGCAGAGGGTACAAAGCAGACGGCTCGACTTCATTCCGCACCTGACGCGGCCTCTTCGCTATTTGCACGCCTTTGCCGCACAATCTCGTACATCACGACAGCACCTGCCACGGATACATTCAACGACGGTACTTTGCCCAACATCGGTATCGAAACTAAAAAATCACACTTCTTCTTCACCAGGTCGTGCAGGCCTTTTCCTTCCGCGCCAAGAACCAACGCGCAATCCATGTTGTAGTCGAGGCCGTCATAGGTCTGCTTGCCGCGTTCGTCGAGGCCCACGGTCCAGATATTGCGGTCCTTCAGTTCTTCCACGGTACGCGCGATGTTCGTCACCTTCGCGATAGGCAAATATTCGCTGGCTCCGGCGGAAGTTTTTGTTACGGTGCCCGTGACTGGGGCGGCGCGGCGTTCGGGAATTACTACGCCGTCAGCGCCAGCCGCGTCGGCGGTACGCATGAGAGCCCCCAGGTTGTGCGGGTCTTCAATGCCATCGAGGACGATGACGAGAGAATACTTACCGCGTTTGGCGCCGACCACGTCATCGAGGTCGCTATATTGCTTGGCTGAAGTGACGGCTACCACGCCTTGATGTGCGGCATTGCCCGCCATGCGGTCGAGTTCCATGCGGGTGAGAAAGCGCACCGGCACGCCCAGCTTCCGGCACTCTTCAATCATGCGCTGCAAGCGGATGTCGTTCCGCTCCTTGGCCATTCCAACCCATTGGAAAGCGCGTCCGCGCGCCTTTAACGCCTCGCCAACGGCATTGATGCCATAGATGTAGTTCATGAATATTCAGTGTATCGCGCCACAAATTCTAATGCGATGTCATCCCGAGGAGGCGTCAGCCTTCGAGGGACCGTACGAAGGCTTGAGTCTGCGACTGCCTGCACTTAGGTGTTCCTCGCCACTGCATCGCAGCGTCGGCCGACGTAAGGTCCATCGCGCCAGCTTCGCCGCCGCTTAGGACGGCAATTTTATTTGAGGACGTCGACTATGTCGCTCGGCTCAGACCGATCTGTGTAGTCTTCATTCGCGGAAGCAAACAGAATCGTACCGCCCCCATCGATAACGAAAGTCGCCGGAATCGGCAGTTCCCAGCTTGCATCGCCATTCACAAAAGGCAAGTTGACGAAAGCCCGCTGATAAAGCGTCTGCTGATCATCCGAAACGCGATAGGTCAGTCCGAATTGCCGCGCCACATTATTGCCTATATCCGAAAGCAACGGAAAGCGTAGCTTGTGCTGATCGTGCATAAAGAACGATTGCTTCACAGTCTGCGGAGAGATGGCGATGAGCGACGCCCCAGTTTGTTCGATCTGCGGCAGCGCAAGATTCATCGCCTCCATCTGGCCCACGCAGAATGGGCACCAGCGGCCGCGTATGAAGCAGAGTACGAGGCGTCCTTTCGAAAGAAGCTGCGATGAAGAAATGGTCTTCCCATCATGGTCCGGCAACTCGAATTGAGGTGCGATGACCCCGACTGGAAGAATGTTCGCGGCTAGATTCTGCTCTTTGAGTTTGGCGACTGCCTGCGCATGAACCGCCTGAGTTTCGCCGGGAACGTATTTCGCGATGAGTTCCTTGCGCTCGGCGAAAATTTCGCGCAATGAACGCGCGTCAATGTCGGGGAATTCTTCCAGCGACCGCCACTTCATAGCTGCAACATCATACATTCAACTGATAGGGTCGCGCCCAAACGGTTGACAGGCGGGCATTGCAGGCTGAGTGGGAGCAATGTATATTCCCGTGGAGGTTGGTTCGCCCCGGGGGTTCCCATGCCACGCTCTATTTTGGCTTTCATCTTCTGTACATGCTTTTGCCTTGCCCAGGCGCAACCGCTGCTGGCGCAGACCCGTACTGAATACTTTCCCGATACAACCGATGGCATCCACCTCGAGATGGTCTTCAACTATAACCTGAACAATCCCGATATTGAGGCCGGGCGCGTCGACATGGTTTGGGGCTCGAATTATTCAACGCGTCCGGCAGGCGTTTACAACACAAGCTACATACCGTATTCCGTCGACAACTACACCCACAACGTCGGCTGGTACCGGCAAAACCATCCGGATTGGCTGGAATATTTATGCGACCGGAAGACTCTGGCGTTCGAGTTTGGAGCCACGAATCTTGCGCCCATCGACTTCGCCAATCCCGCCGTGCAAGCCTACCAATGGAGCAATTGGGTCGACCGGCCCATCGCGCAGGGATTCGGCGGCATTGCCGTGGACACGATGTCCGCTTCCAGTAACTGGGGACGCTGCGGTCACTTCGATCTCTCCGGCAACTGGGTGCAGCAATACAGCGGCGCGCTGAAGGATTCTGCTTATCAGCGAGACGAATTGCAATGGGAAGTCGGTACGTATAACCATGTGCATCACTATTCACCGACCGCGACCATGCAGGTCAACGTGTCCTATGAATTTGGCTACTCGCGCGCCGTGAACCTACGACTGATGACGACTGCCGATCTCCTCTTCGACGAGCGCGGTTTCAGCAATTACGGGTTGCCGCCGGACGTTCCAACTCCCGGCCAATGGCAGGACATTGTCGATGTGCTGCAATATGTCCAGTCAAAAGGCGTTTGCTACATGACGAACGGTGAGGAATCGGAGATTACATCGGATATTCCGCAGTCGGCGCGGCTCTGGGTGATCGCAAACTATCTGCTGGTGAAGAATAACTGTACTTATATGTACATCACCGGTTTTCTGGCCAACGGAGGGCAGGGCTACGGCTCGCTCTTCATATTTCCGGAATATTCGATTCCCATCGGTTATGCCACGGGAAATATGACGGAGACGCAAGGCGTCTGGGAGCGAACTTTTTCTGGAGGGCTGGCGCTGGTCAATCCTTACCTGGAAACGGCAACGGTCACCTTGCCTGCGGGGAGCTATGTTGATGTGAATGGCAATCCCGTAGGTCCGACCGTGACTCTGGAAAAACAGACCGCGCAGGTGCTTCTGAACGCACCGTAAAGACGCTATGCGCGCCGGCTACTGACCCCTAGCCACTGGCCCCTGTCTTTCTACATTCCCGGCAGCTTCATCCCCGCCATTCTTCGCGCGAAGCTGGGCTTGCCCATTTGCTTGAACATCTTCTTCATCTGCGCGTACTGGCGGAGAAGGTTGTTCACTTCCTGCACGCTCGTGCCCGATCCGCGTGCGATGCGCTTACGGCGGTTGCCGTTGATCACTTCATGATGACTGCGCTCGTGGGTCGTCATCGAGTTGATGATGGCCTCGACCCGGTTGATCTGTTTTTCGTCCACGCTGTCGGCGGCCTTCTGCAAGCCGGAGAACGGGCCGATGCTGGGTAGCATGCCCATCAAGCTCTTCATGGATCCCATCTTTTTCACTTGCCGCAACTGGTCGCGAAAATCTTCCAGCGAGAAGCCGTCGCCACTAAGGGCTTTAGTGGCCATCTCTTGCGCTTTTTTCTTGTCGATTTGCTGTTCGGCGCGCTCGATGAGCGAGAGAATGTCGCCCATGCCGAGAATGCGCGAGACGATGCGGTCGGGGTGAAACGGTTCCAGCGCATCGTATTTTTCGCCCACGCCGATGAACTTGATGGGCTGTCCCGTCACCTGCCGGATGGAAAGCGCCGCGCCACCGCGAGCATCGCCATCCATTTTGGTGAGCACCACACCAGTAAGCGAGAGTTTTTTATGGAACTCGTCGGCAGAGCGGACGGCATCCTGTCCGGTCATGGCGTCAGCGACAAACAGAATCTCCGACGGATTCAGTAGCTTCTTCAGCGACTGCATCTCGTTCATGAGATCGTCGTCGATGTGGAGACGTCCGGCGGTGTCGACGATCAGCACATCGCAACCTGAAACCACAGCTTCGCGGCGAGCTTCTTTCACGAGGCGTTCAACTGTAGCTGTGTTTGCCTCGCCGACCTCGCCTTCGTAAATCTGAGCCTTGACCGACTGCGCCACAACTTTCAATTGCTCGCGCGCGGCGGGGCGGTATACGTCCACCGAAACCAGCAGCGGACGATGCCCACCAGCCTTAAACCAGTGTGCCAGCTTGCCCGAAGTTGTGGTCTTGCCGGAGCCTTGCAATCCGGCCATGAGCACAACTGTGGGCGGCTGCGAGGCGAACTTCATGCGCGCCGTGTCTTTGCCAAGTGTCTCGACTAGTTCGTCGCGGACAATCTTGATGACCTGCTCGCCGGGTGAGAGTGCAGTAAGCACTTCCTGCCCCACAGCCTTGGCTTGGATGCGGTCGATCAGCTCTTTGACGACTTTGAAGTTGACGTCGGCTTCGAGCAATGCCAGACGGATTTCGCGCAGCGCCTCGGCAATGTTCTCTTCGGAGAGACGAGCCTGTCCCCGAAGAGACTTGAATGCGCGTTGCAGCTTTTCTTGGAGATTCTCGAACATAATTGAATGATCTATTTTAGCAGTGAAGGATCGGGACTAACCCACCTTCGGCCTCGCCATCTCGAATCGCTGCGTCGTCCGCGTGTACTGAATGCCGCCCATGCGTCCGATGAGGTCCAACGAGTTCCGGTCCAGCTTGCCGTCTTTCACATGCGCGTCATTCACATAGATCGAGACAATCTGGCCGATTACTAGGCTGCTGCTGGTCGGCGCCGGAGAGAAGTCGAGAATCTGATGAAGTTTGCACTCAAAGCTGACTGGAGATTCGGCGACTCGCGGCGGCCGCACGATTTTAGATTGCTGCGGGGTAACCTTCGCCACTTCGAACTCGTTCACCGACGCATCATATTCTCCGCTGGTAAGGTTCATCGCTTCGGCCAATTCGTAAGTGATGATATTCACCACGAATTCCCGAGTCTCACGAATATTCCGCAACGTGTCCTTGGCTTCGCTGTGGCCAATACCCGCTTGTTTAGGTTGCCGAAGTCCGGGCGCGAACGCCAGCAGCGGAGGATCGACGCAAACCGCGTTAAAGAACGAAAAAGGCGCGAGATTGAGCTGGCCTGACGCGCTCATGGTAGATACCCACGCAATCGGCCGCGGCGCCACGGAATTGAGCAAAAGGCCGTAAAGTTCGCTGTGAACAAGGTCTGAAGGGCTGACAATCATTTCATCGAGTATAACTTTTCACACGCTCACTTAGTTACGGCGAACACCTCTTTGGCCGCGATCACGGTGTTGCAATGGATCGTCACTGTGTCTTCAATATTTTTAGCGTAGCCGCCGGCGTAGGTCACCATCACGGGGATATTGCGCGCTCGCGCTACTCGAAAGACTAGTTCGTCACGCTTCTTCAAACCCTCGATTGTCAGTGAAAGACCGCCCAACTGATCGTATTCATAAGGGTCGGCTCCCGCGATGTAACACAACAGATCGGGCTCGCACTGCCGCAGACCGGAACTCAAGGCGTTGTCGAGCCATGCCAGGTAGTCGTCATCGCCAATGCCGTCGGGCAGATCCACGTCGATGGAGGAAGGCGGCTTCCACATCGGGTAATTGTTATGTTGATGTAGAGAGATGGTGAAAACATCTTTTGCATTCGCGTTGGGACGGGGGATTTCGCGCATAGCGATAGTCGAACTGCCCGCAGAAGGCAGAGGGTCACCGGGGGTACGCTTCGTGCCAAAGATTGCCGCCGTACCATTGCCCTGATGCACGTCGCAATCGACGGTCATTGCCGAACGAATCTCGCCGTCACGCTGCATCCGGCGTATCGCGACCGCCACGTCGTGAATCATGCAGAAGCCTTCGCCATGATCGGGAAAGGCATGATGAAATCCACCCCCGATATTGACGCAAATACCATCGGTTAAAGCCTGTTGCGCCGCCAGAATCGATCCCCCGGTAACCAACCAAAATGCCCGCACTAAATCCTGAGAGAAAGGAACTTCAAGCGCCAGTTCTTCCTGCGGGCTGAGCGTTCCGGTTTTTAGCTTGCGCGCATACTCGGGGGTGTGTACGAGAAGAATATCGTTGTCAGCGGCAGGCTCCGGCTCCAGAAAATCGTCCGCTTTGGCTACCCCGTCCGCCACGAGCCGATCGCGGATTCGTCGGTATTTCTGGGCAGGGAAGACGTGCGCGCCGATCGGAAGATAATAACCGTCGCTGTAAACGAGTTTGAAGGAAAGCATTACGGTATGTGTTCCATAATACTGCCGCGTGCATTTGTCATGCAGAGCGGAAGCCAAGCATCCCAACGGGCACAATTAGCGGGGGGCTGAGACTTTTAGCTACTCAGGTAGGATCCTTCGACTCCGTTGCCATTCGCTTTGCGAACGGCAACCGCTCAGGATGACAATCCATAAAGAGTAAGACTATCGCTTCTTCGGCTGCACTGCGGGTACTACCATCGCCCTTCGTACCGGCACAATTGCGCCCTTAGCCGGGTCTGCTGCGGCATTGGCGCGCGTGAGCACTTCCTGCTGAATGTATTGCACGAACTCCTGAATCTGGCGCTGCATTTCTTCCATGCGCTCGCGCATTTGCAGGATGATGGCCATACCGCTGATGTTCACGCCGAGGTCGCGGGCGAGCGAGAGAATGAATTCCAATCTTTGAAGGTCTTCATCGGTATAGAGGCGCGTGTTGCCTTCGGTGCGTGAGGGCTTGAGCAGGCCTTCGCGTTCGTACAGCCGCAGCGTTTGTGGGTGAATCCCATACATTTCTGCGACGGATGAAATCATGTACGCGCCCTTCGATTTGCGTTTGGTCACGGGTCTCCTCGCGTCGATTCTAGAGCAGGATGAGTTTTCTTCCTAGTTGCGCGGCGAATCCCGCCAAACCCCGGCCTCGAGACGGCATCCAAAAGCCCGGAGGTAATTTATGAATGAAAATAATCCTATGAGTGTGATTGAAGACCTTATTGAGACTTGCAAAGACGGGCAGAAGGGCTATCAGGATGCGGCATCTCACGTTAAGCGGAGCGACC
>DATHMV010000052.1:0-14977 GCA_035486715.1 Candidatus Aquilonibacter sp. | reverse complement strand
ACCCGCCTCTTTCATCGCGGTTCGGATTATTCACATCCCCGGAATCTCTATTCACATGCCCGGAATCTTTATTCACATCCTCCCGGAATCTTTATTCACATCGCCCCGGAATTGGGTATTCACATGCCCCGGAATACGCAGTCCACGCAGTTGGCGCACAAAAACAGGCTTGCCACTTCAGCAGGCGGCAGGATAGAACAACCTATGTCTTGGACGGCTTCCAAAGTATGGCCGGTTTTGAACTGATCATGTATGGCCGCTTTTCAAGTGATCACTGAGGCGTCTGGCCGGACACTGTATAGACAAAACTTGCGAAGAGCACAAAAAAGATCAGGGAGCGCAGCATGCCACATTTTTTCGCATTTGGAAAACGTTTGCGTTTATCTCTATGTTTGCCTCGGAAGCCCGCAGAAGGTGTTGTAGAGCCAAGCAAATAGAAGAGCTGCGAGGGCTCCATCCACGAGTCCATCAAGTGTGCCCACCAAGATCCCTGCTATCGTATGCGACGCATGGAACCAGGGGTATACGGAACTCATCATCTGCAAGAAGCTCAATCCGTAATCGGGGCGCGCGTGGTTGATCAGCGAGACCATGAGGACGGCTCCGCCCCAGAGAAGCCCTCCCTCAAGCATCGTAGCTCTAAGTGAAAGTCTCATTCTTTTGCTCTCCTTTCGAGGCTGGCTAACGCGAAGGTGTTACCGTCCAGTCACGAATTTAGCGAACGGCCGCATTCAGTTCTTTTTGAGTTCAGCGTGCAGTGGTGCGCCAGTGCCGGAGTTAGCGACTACTTCGACCTTTTGGAACCTTGGTTGGGGACGCTGCCATAGAATCCGTGCGTCGGGCGCGTCACTTGGAAATGCCTTCACCGATTGCTGCCCGGAAGGCTCTAGAACGATGTCGACCCGGCGGTTGTACGCGAGCCATGTAACTTTCGGGTGACGCGTCATCCATTTGTCGGGCTTCTGTGCGTCCACAAGCTGGAGGTTCAGAACCTCGCTTGTGCTTAATTCCTCGCTCTTTCCGTCAGCCCGAATCTTTATCTCGTTCGGGGGAATGCCCTGTGACACGAGATAGTTCTTGACGAGTTCAGCTCTCCTGTCGCTTAGTTTTATGTTGTATCGTTTCGAGCCGCGAACGTCGGCGTGTCCAATGATAAGGAGACTCGCGTGATCGTTGTCATACTGCTCGTGCTGCTTGAAGCGGTTCGCGGCGTTCGCGAGCACCGCTCGCTCGCTGTTCACCAGTCCAATCTTGGGGTGATGTGCAGTCGGATAGTTTGTCGGGTAAAAGAGACTGGCCAGCGTAACCGAGGGGGCGGGATCAATCGCACCTACAATGCGCAAAGCAGCCGTGCGTGTAGTTGTTCCGCCGCAGCCATTGGACGCGGCGAGGGTGTAATCAATCATCTCATTGACGGGACCGGTACTTGTCTGTTTTGGTTGGACTTCGATTTTCTTGCTTCCGGTTAAACTTTCGGTTCCGAACGGCGTGATTTTGACCTGGTTAGCGTTCGCAGCTGCCCAGTTCAAGGTCGCTGATTCGTCTTGTACTACTTTGTCCCCTATTTTGTGATAATGCACCTCCGGCTGGCTTAAGGTCAGAGTAACAGTGGGCTGTACGTTGATTTTCACCGTTGCCGATTGTGACGCTTCGCCACCCGGACCCTTCGCGATCAACTCATAGGTCGTCGTTTTCGTAGGATTAACCGTGCGATCGCCACTGGCCGATACGCTTCCAAGGTTGGTTATAGAAACGTGGGCTGCATCGGCAGATTTCCAATCGAGTTGAGTGGGTTGTCCGCAATCGAGCGCTGTCGAGTGGGCTGTCAATTGGGCTGTCACCGGAGCGATCGGCACAACTGCACTGGCGACTCCGGCGTGGAAGCGTGGCTGAGGGCCTAAAGTATTGCCCTGTGGCCAATCCTTCGTTTTGATGTGGCCGTTCTGATCTAGGTTAACGATCACCCGCTCGCCGCCCTTGACGTCTACTGGCCCTGACCAGATCGTGTTTCCCTTGCGCGTAACGTCGACTTGGTACGTACCCGGCTTTACGAGAAGGCGCTGATGCCAAATCCAGTTCCAGTCGAACTCATCGACGTGACCGACAAAGTAGTCTGGACTCGCCCCGTTGAGAAGAACCGCCGCTCTTGGATGACCCTTGAATTCGATGTCTCCGAACGGTCCCGATACCTTGTCTCCCAAGTTCTGCAAGGCCACGGTGATGTCCGTAGTCCTCCCAGGATCAATTTGCACCTGGCGAGTGTTCGAGGTATATCCATAATTGTGAACACTAACTTCGTGGGGGCCCGGCGACAAAACGATCGTCTGACTGCCATCCCGAATGGCCTTTCCATCCACGAAGACATAAGCCTGCTTTGGGCTTACATGAATCTTTAACTTGCCCGTTACATCGCTCTGCGCGGAGACCGGCAGAGTGACCAGTGAAAACACGACGAAGGTTAGAAGCGCGAAACAGCCTTTGTGCCTAGTTAAGTTCATTGGGATCTCTCCTTCCTCAATCTTTGCCGAGGGTCTAAACGTGAGGGGTTGTCGGTGTTGATACGGCGGGCAAGTGTGCGAGGTACCGGTATGGATTTGATTGTGTTCACGACTGCGATTCAACAGCCGCCTTCAAGCAACTTAGATTGTCTGCACTCAGATTTTCGTTGTATCGCACCGCGATATATCTGATTTCTCGCCATAACGCTTTGCAGATGATCAGAACATTGACTCCACGAGCGCGAGCCAACTCAACCGCGCAGAAGACCATCGCACTCCTTAGAGAAGCAAGGAATCCGGGAAATGAAAGGGATATTAGAGGAAAACATCCAGTAACTCGCTTATTGTCTATACGAAGAGCGTGGCTGCGGAGATGGACATGCCGTCGATGAGTGGTTGCGCGCCGAACGTGAGATTCGAGCCTTCGCTTCAAGGAGGGGAGGGATGGAAGCGGAATCACGCCATACCGACGCCTCGCCGAGTAGAGGGCCGAACGAAGAGTGCCACTGTTCTTAGTCAACACCAGTTTCTCCACTACTTGCGTTACTGAGAACGCTGGAAACCTCGCACTCATTGGACAGGGCGAGTTGCTCGACCGGCACCTTTGCCATGACGATGGTGCCGGTGTTGTCCGACGCGATTTCTAGGTAGCCTCCCAACTCGCGTACCCGAGCTCGCATACCGGCAATGCCAACACCGGCACTTCCTCCAGTGCGGCTCAGATGTGTTAGACGTTCTTTCGAAATCCCGCTGCCGTTATCCGCCACTTCAAGGTTGAGGTGGTCCGTATCGAGCCAGAGCCTAACACTCGCTATCGCAGCACCTGCATGGCGATGCACATTCGTGAGGCTCTCTTGCAGGATGCGAAACAGAACAAGCTCACAATCACGGGTCGGGCGTTCGATTCCTTGAGCTATCTCGCAAGTCACTTGAATGCCGCTGCGCTGCGCGAAGCCCTCAACAAACCATCGCGCTGCAGAAGCAATGCCTACTTCGTCGAGGAGAGGTGGGTGTAACAGGTAGGAGGTAGTACGTATTTCCCGCAGCGCGTCATCCACGAGAGCATTAACACTGTCCAATTGACGTAACAAGAGGACGTTTCTTGGATCTGAAAATTCGAGCGACGCGACCGCCATCTTGATTGCTGCCAGGATTTGCCCCGCACTGTCGTGCAATTCGCGCGCTATGCGGCGACGTTCCTCATCCTGCATAGTCATTAATCGAACGGACAAATGGCGTAGCTGTTCCTCACGTTGCGTACGCATTTGGGCTTCCGACTCTAGCCTATGCAGCGCCTGAGAAAGGGCTATGGTGCGCTCGTCGACTCTCTGCTCGAGTTCGTCGCCCGCTTGCCTGAGCTCTTGTTCGACACGCTGTCGCTGTGCCCCTTCAGTTGTCAATGCAAGAACCGTCTGATCGAGTTCTAGGCGTTTTCCGCGGTTTGTTGCACCCAAGGCAATCAGGACTAGGCACACAAGGAGACATCCGACGACTCCATGAATCTCTGAGGGGCGAACCACGAGGAGTGAGTGGCGTGGATCCGCAAAGAAATAGAAAATCCCCAGGAAACCAACCAGGCTGCTCAGAGCTGCCGGAGCAGCGCCGCATACCACAGCGTTGAACGCTACAGCCATGTACAGGGTGACGTAGAAGGCCACGTGCCCTAGAGCTGGATCGAGAAGTCCTCGAAGCAAGACCGCCAATACAGCTGTTGCCAGGGCAATCGTGAAGCGTTCAATTCCACGCTGCTGAGGCAGTGGAGAGAAAATCGCCAAAACGCGTGTGAGTGCTGCGTTCGTCATACTAGTGCCACTCCTGAGGTGTTGT
The DNA here is from genome assembly GCA_035486715.1 of Candidatus Aquilonibacter sp. GTDB lineage: Bacteria > Acidobacteriota > Terriglobia > Terriglobales > Acidobacteriaceae > Sulfotelmatobacter. The sequence goes on along the minus strand of DATHMV010000052.1, from coordinate 10,652 downwards.
GGTTCTTACTTCGGTGCTTCTTGGGATCTAACGAGATGGAAATCCGCCGACTGCCTCGAATCTCGTGTAAGGGTGGCTCGAAGTGTTCAACGGAGTTTGGATCGCTCAGTTCCTCTTCTGGATTAGCAACGAAGAACGGCAGCGTGTTCGTAATCAAACGATGTGGGAAGGAAAGACCTATCTAACGGAATTCGGAGTCCGAGGTGGCAGACAGCCACGCGATGTGCAAACAAATGTATCGCGGCTAACAGCAAAGCTAGACAGAGGAAAACTTTCGCTTTGAGGGAGAGTAGCGCGGTAACAGGTCCATGCACAGCGGAATACGGTCCCTGGACCGCGGGAAAGAAGAACAGCGCAACGACACACAGAATCGCGATGAGCACGAATTCGTAACTAAGCTGTCGGGAGATTGTCAACCCAGCTCCTCGCAGTCAGGAGGACCTGACGGCCCTAGTAGCAGCGATTCATAATCGATGTCGAAAGGTTGTCCGCTCCTTCGCAAAATAGCGATTTTTTTCGCGATTGCCCAACGATCCAACCCCTTTTTGCTGGCCGACAGCTTTCTTGTGCTGGCCTCCGATCACCGTTTACGGGCAGCAGATCGTCTACCCTCACATTATATCGTGCAGCGATACAACGAAAATCGTCAAGCAAAGAATCTATAGACATTGAAACAGCGGGTCAGTTCCTATGGCGGTTGGCATCTCGGCCAGACCATCTGCCAAATGGAGGAAACTGCTTGGGGAAGATGATTGACACCGCGTTAGTAGTCTGTTTCTTGATTGCGTTCCTCGTGCTATCAATGCGTGGCATTTGTGCATGCCTTTCGCAAGAAGCCCAAGGGCCAAGGCAAACCAGCAGTTCTCCCTGACAGTTGGAGTCGGTGGATTCTAGAAAAAAAGAAACCGAAAGACTAGCAGTGAATTAGATCAGACGACCGACTCGGATGGTTGCGATCGGTACCAGTTTTCAAGACTCGCGACGACGGGATTGGGTGGCACGTCGTCTGCGGCCCAGCGCTGTGGCCTTGTGCAATGGCCAGACCTCAGTCGCGCGGGTGTTCCGTGGGCCTTGCGAGGGCGATTGCGAGCGAATCCTCCCTAGCCGTCTTCCTCGTGAGGCCGCGGAGCATTCTGTGAAAAACGTTTCTGGGACACTTACGTTTGTCGGAATGACGTTCTGCGCTTGGAATCTTGCTGATTACATGGGCGTCTTGGTTTCGGCGTACATGAAACGCTCATAGGTGACAAGCTCATTGCCGTTTTTTCTGAGAAACATTCAATGCTTGAAAGTGAAGTGCCTTTGGGATGGAACTGTCAGCCCGTCTGCTTAAGGTGCGCAATCAGGTTCCGCACACTCTTTGCATTGCAAGATCTACTAGTTCGCCCTCCCCGCGCAGTTCAAAGTCGATCTGATAGTTGCCTGCGGCCACGGCTTCTCTCAGATCTACCAACGGTTTCACAACTTGGCGCGGGAGTACGAAGCTGATCCAAATACTTAACAGCAATGTCAAAAACGATACGGTGCTCAACACCCATTCCGCCCGATAAAGCAGATGCCGAGCGTTACTATGGTCGCGCTGCACGTGAGCCCAACCGCTGCTCTCAAGCTCGGAGGTGATTTCCAGGACTTTCTGGCTGGAAGCCTGCAAAGCGGGCGTGACTTGTTGCAATGTGGGATCTCCGGCTTCAACCGTACTCGCGATCTTTGTGTCAAACGACCCGACTTGGCTGCGAAGGTCATCGACCAGACGCACACGGGTCTTGCGACGTGCCTGTTTCAAGAGATCATCGAGATCCTTATTCATAGGATCGCACGACTTCTTGGACACGCTCAATGGCGGCATTGACGATGCGGTCCACGATCACCCCCATCTCGAACAGGTAGTACACCGTGAGTTTGCGGCAAGCGTGTGGGAGCGTGGGCGATAGCCGATCAATGCAGTTGTCCGAGGAAGAGGCGGATGCCCATATCGACATTGCGATCGACTTTCGCCTGGCCAGCAGGGGTGGGCATGAGGTGTCCGCAGGTCAAGCATTCGTGGAGAGCAACACGGCCAACGTGGACCTGCTTACCTTGCAGCGGGCCGGAGAGTAGGACGGGATAAGTGGTGATCTTTCTGACCAAGTCCACGCCTCCGCATTCTGGACAAGAGGCTGGTTTGCTGGATTTCTTCTTAGCCGATGGCATGAGCTGCTCCTGGTCGGAGTTCCCGATCACGCGACGATATTCGCCTGCGCCAGCGTAGCGCAATAGTTCCATGGCATCAAATCGCGAGGACTTTCTGCCAGCTCCGAGGCGTGCCGAGAAGCCCCCGAATCCCGAGCCTCCCCCCGGCTTAAGGAAGTCGATATCTTCCTTGAGGCGCTAGTTCCGGCCTCCGGAATCTCCAGTCCCGCTTTGCGCAAACCCTCCAACAAACTGTCCGCCAGCTCTGGTTGCCACCACTTCTCGCACTCTTGCCGCGCTTGCGAAGCGAAATTAGGCCTCACGGCCAGAAGTTCCTGTAGCGCCTTCTCCGCCGCTTCCAACTCGCCAAGCTGTCCGTAGGCTACCGCGCGCGCTAAACTATCGCGCCAGAAACCAGGCATATTCACTTTGAGGGCGAACTCCAGCGCACCCGGGTAGTCGCCTTTGCGATAGGCGTCGAAAAACGGTGGGAACCAGCACCATCCCGGATGGCTGGGATTGAGGCCGCGGGCCTTCTCCGCCAGTGCACAGCCCTGCTCCCAGTCGCCGGAATAAGCAATCAGAAAGCTCATGTGGGCAATCGTGAATCCATCCATCGGGTTCAGATCGATGGCTCGCTTGGCGGCGCTTCGCAAAGCGCGAACTTCGCGTCGAAAGAAGGCAACCTTGGCACGGGCGTGATGGGCAAGATGATTGGATGGCGAAGCTTCAATGGCGCGCCCCGAAGCCCTATAGGCAAGCTCAAGCAAATCAGCCCTCGTGCTGAAACCGTGGGCGTATCCTTCGCTATAGAAAAGAGACAGCAGGGCCCAGCAATCGCTATTGTCAGGCGCCTGTTCTACCGCCCGCTCAAGGAGTGCCATCACTGCCGCGTGCTCTTCCCTGTTGATCTGCTGGAAGTATGCGAAACCACGTAGCAGCGCCTCATAAGGACTCAAGCGGTCGGGGTTCCTGGTTCGCAGTGTCTCAGCCATGCTGCGCGGCAGAACACCTCGTGTCTCCGCAACGGTGGAAACTATCCGCGGGACAAGGTCATCCTGCAGCTCAAACAAGGCTTCGCTGGCGAATGCACGCTCATAGTTCTCTGCCCAGAGATGCGATCCGGTCTGCGCATCGACCAACTGCACGGCAATACGAATTTTCGCTCCGGCCTGGCGAAGCGTTCCCTCCATGACATAACGTGCGCCCAACTCCTTGCCCGCGGTTCGCACATCCACCGCTTGTCCTGCGTACCGTGCCGTCGAACTTCGCGCGATCACTTTCAAGTAGGAAAAACGCGAGAGCCCCGTCACAATCCCATCTGACAACCCTTCAGCGAGCGCAGCGAGATCAGCATTGGCTCCGCTGTACTTGAACGGCAACACCGCGACCCAGAAGCCGTCGTCGGCCCGTGCTGCCCCTGAATTGGCAGCAGGTGCAGAGCGCGGCGATACGAAAACCGATTGTGGCCTCATTGCGCTTCGCGCGAGGTCGCGGAACTCGTTGCTTACATCACGCGCGGTCTGCACGCGGTGTCGCGGATCTTTTTCCAGGCAGCGGCGGATAATCCGCGCCAGATCACTGGGCAGATCGGCACGCGAGTCCGTCACTGACGGCGGAGTATCCCGCAAAATTGCCGAAACCAACTCCGCTGAAGAACTGCCATCGAATGGGCGCCTTCCGGTCGACATTTCAAAAAGCATTACGCCCATCGAAAAAATGTCGGTGCGATGATCGAGCGGACGGCCAGAGGTCTGTTCCGGCGACATGTAGGCTGGCGTTCCCATGACCACGCCGACCTGCGTCCGGCTGTCGGACGTCATAGTAGCGTCGCCAAGACCGGTGCCACGAACATCCTTCGCCAGGCCGAAATCAAGAACTTTGACGCGGCCTTCATTTGTGACCATGACGTTGGCGGGTTTCAGATCACGGTGGACGATACCTTTTTCGTGGGCAGCCGCGAGCGCATCGGCCAAGCCCGCCGCTATTTCTACGATCTGCTCGATCGGCAGGCCGTTTTGGTTGATCAAGCGGTCGAGTGGCAGTCCTTCCACAAGTTGCATCGTCAGGAAGTGGACGCCTTCCGATTCTTCCACCGAGTAAATCGTGACAATGTTCGGATGATCGAGTTGCGCCAGGACCTTGGCTTCTCGGCGAAAACGCCCTAGCCGTTCGGCGTCTTGTGCCATCTCGGCGGGCAGCACCTTGAGCGCGACATCCCGGCCGAGTCTCGTATCCGTGGCGCGATACACTACGCCCATCCCACCTGCGCCGAGCGCTGACCGGATTTCATATGAGCCGAGTTTGGTACCGGAAACGAGCGCCATTCGTGGGCGTAATTATAGACCCGATGCAGCGTGGCGAGACGTGAACCAGCCGCGTCCGGGTGTTTTGTCTTTAACCCGGAACTTAATTAGTTGGTTCTGGGATTTCGCTGACTGTGAACTGGCGGACGCCGGTGATCTCGATCAACTTGTTCAGAAGGAAGTCTTCATCCCCGGATTTGTTGACGTGCTCAACAACTGGAATGAGGCGCTCCCACTGTTCCTGCCTGCTCAGGCCACTTTCACGGAAAACGATCAATCCCGGATGAACCGGTGCGTCGAGAAGTTCAATGAAGTCTCGCGCGTTCGTGGTGACCACCGCAAAGTCATGATCGAGAGCATACTTCCAGACAACATGATCCGCCCGACCTGCAAGGCCAACGTGCGGTACAGATTGAGAATACACGCCGAGGTTAGCCAACAGTCTCACAAGTGCTGGAGAGATGTTCTCGTCCAGCAAGAGACTGATCATGCGCTCAGTCCGCGTCGAAGCGCCAACCGCTTCCGCGGTCGTCCGGGGCTTTCGGTGAGGCGAGAGAAGAGCCGGGCATAGGCTAGGTCACGAGAACTGAGTCCTGGGAAATCCTCCGCAATTTCGTCCTCGCGAACTCCTTTGCGAAAAAGGGATGCAACATGCTGAACGGGTATGCGGGTACCACGAAAGACGGGTTCTCCTCCCAAAACGTCAGGATTAGAAACAATGCGTCGTCTACCCCAGCGGAATGCTGACAGATTTCGCGCCACCTTCTGGCGGAATGCTTTACATTCAACGGAAACCCGTATGTCTCCGGACCGATAGACTAGGTCCGCGCCCTCTCTCGACCAGCGCGACGCCGTGCGATTGCCACGTGACAGAATCTTCGCCAAAGATTGCTTGTCTTCCTTGCTCAAACTAAACGGAAACTCGACAATTACTTTCGTGAGAAGAACGTCTCCAACTGAGAATTGATAGCGCACGGCCTTGCCCGTCTTTCGCTTAAATGACGGCGAGACGGACTTCTTCTCCAGCGCAGTCCGGATCGTTTCTGGCGGCACTTCCGCAATTGCAGCCGTTTCGCTAACAGAAAAGAGTTCAGCCATAAAAATCTCCTTACATAATTGTACTACTAGTGGTGGCATAATTATGTAGATGTGAGCGCATGCAGCGCGAGGGAATTATAAGAGGAAAGTTCCGGCGGAGAACCCGCCTCTCCGGTAGGTCATTGTACGGAATTAAAATCTGTCTCTAAGTAATTGATTATAAAATAGATATTGGTGGAGGCGACGGGAGTCGAACTATTCACTACGTTGACAGCACATAAGTTATTGATTCTAGGAAGTGCCACAAGGGCTAAAACGGCCTCATTGTCCGATCCATTGTACGTTTATTGTACGAAAACGCTTTTCGCTGTGGAGTTCAACGGACACCACATTACGGCCACAGTATACGATTGATGAGAAACGGAAGAAACAGGAGGTTGTATTCGGAGCTCTCGTCGGAATTACAAAAATCACTTTCGCTGGTTCACTTTTCGCGGTTAGAGCAATTGCCAATGAATGGGATCAATATTGACCAGTCTGAAACCTGCGTCGATGTCAGAATTGAAATATGAGCCGTACCACCAAACTGGTGCCGAAACTGCGCAAGGCTCGGCAACCGCCTTTGTCACACCCCGGAGCGGCCCCTGACTCAGATCGCGCAAAGAACCCACCGCTTGATCAGCCCTCTGGTTGCGGCCCGGAACTGACTCCCGGTGACCGCGTCGAGGGTTTGGGTAATTTCGGAAAACCAACAAAAGAGTTCGGCACTGTTGAACGTGCTAACGAAGAAGACGCAATCGTGAAGTGGGATGATGACGGTCGCACCAGAGTTCACCAACCGTGGCTTAAGAAAGCCTAACGGCAAACCATCCCTCTAGCCGTCGTCCAAAATATGGTCAAAATTGAACATCCGTCCTATCCGGGGATGACAGAATACGCGGAAACCAGCATTCCGGCAGTAGGGAAAAATCCTAGGACTTCAATGTGACACAGACTTGGCAAGAAGCCTACCGAACCGCCATTCTCGAAACGGACTGGACCAAGATGCAGGAGCGACTTCAGACAGCCGAGTCTGAAATACGGAAACGGCAGCATGTGTTTTCCATGGATCACGGCGGAACTCCCGAAGAGAGGCTAGCGATGGCTAATGCCTTGCGTGGTATGAAGGGTTTGCGGGCAGACGTCAATGACTGGCAGAATCGACAAGTATCCGACGACGCGGCTACCAGATCGAATTAATCAGTTTCTTGGAAAGCGAGCCGGTCCCACCGCCATTTCGAAGCTTGGTCTCTACGAGCACTGCCAATACCGTTGCTGTAGTGCGAACATTTCCCGCGATGGACTGGAGTGCTTCTGACACCGGTAGATGGTGGTCCGAGTGTTACGCGAGATGCTGCCTGATTACTGTCTCGAATTGCTCAGCAGATCAACTCGCGGCATGGAACAGTACCCTTGGGGTACGCTTTTGCGAGGAGAATATAGAGTCGGGAGGGTAAGCCGGATTGAAAGCTGCAGTTTTTGCATCGGTACATAAACCGCCTGGATCGTTTCTTCAAATCAAGGAAGTCCCCCGTCCACAACTTAAGGCCGGCCACGTATTGCTTAGAGTTGTCGCCTGCGGGGTTTGCCGCACTGATCTGCACATTGTGGAAGGAGATCTGCCGGCACTTCGACCGCAACTCATTCCTGGCCATCAGATCGTAGGCGAAGTGGTGGAAGGCGCGACGGCGGAGTTAGCCACTAGAACCCATGTCGGTGTTTCGTGGATGGGTGGTGTCGATGGTGACTGCTGGTACTGTCACCGCGAAATGGAAAATCTTTGCGATAAGCCTACCTTTACAGGTTACACAGTTGATGGAGGCTATGCCGAGTACGTCCTCGCGCGGACGGACTTTGTCTTTCCGTTGCCTCCTGGTTTGGACGACGTTCATGTGGCTCCCTTGCTCTGCGCGGGCATCATCGGTTTCCGCAGCCTGCGGGTGGCCGGGATCGAACCTGGCGAGCGAGTTGGGCTTTTTGGTTTTGGAAGCTCGGCAAGTTTGGCGATTGCTATTCTGCAATCCTGGAAATGCGAGGTCTATGTTGTTACGAGAGGCGAATCCCATCGAAAGTTGGCTGTTTCCCTGGGCGCAACCTGGGTCGGCAAAGAGGATGACCAGCCACCTGTATCGCTCGACCGTGCCGTTACGTTCGCTCCAAGCGGGAAGGTCGTAGTGAGCGCCCTCGCGAGTTTGCGCAAGGGGGGAGTAGTTGCGATCAATGCAATTCATCTTGACCAGATGCCTGCCTTTGACTATGACAAGATGCTTTGGGGTGAGCGGCAGATTCGCAGTGTGGCAAACATGACGCGACAGGATGCGCGCGACTTTTTAAAGATCGCCCATGATCTGAATATTCGCCCGCAAGTCACTGTATTTTCCCTGGGAGACGCAAACCAGGCCCTACTTTCTGTGAAGGAGGAGACTGGGGATGGTTCAGCAGTGATCGTGCCTTGAATAGGCTAGTCTTTGTAGTAATTTCAGATGTGACGCGCTTGCGGGGGACGCTCTGCCGCTACCTGTAGCGGCCGAGCCCCTCTACCTGCAAGGGATGTGAAATGCGGGCTCGGGCTTGGGTGGCGCTTCTCACCGAATATGCCCTTCGCCCATTTAGTGATCGATGCAATCGATCGCAGCCAGCCCGCCGTTCCACAACTCTCACATCCGAAAAGGGGGCGCACGTCAGCCAGAATAGTGTAGCTCACGTTGAGTACCATCTGAAATGGTTGGAATCCAAATATGCTGACGGAGAACCACCCGGCGAACCATTTAGTGTTGGGCAAACTTCGCAGAACCTCGGCAACGGCTTCTCCACCGAGCTTCATCGAGCCATCGGGCATGAGGAGATGGATCGTCTCATAGGCATCCCAGATGTCGAGGTCCGAATGGAGCGCCAGCAGCGCATCCGGATCGTCGCCAATCGGTCGCACGATGAGACTTATCTCGCCCGACCTGTTCTGTGCCGACCTCTGCACCCAATGACCAATGAGGCGGCAGACGGCGCATTCGTCATTAAATAACAGGATTGGCTTGGTTTGCGCTTGAGGCAATCGGCTCATTTCACGACTCGAACGGCTCTGTTACCGCTGTCAGGACGCTCGATACTGTCGGGTGCGGGCCTTCGACACGTCCCATTTCTTTCCCATTCAGAAACATGAGCAAAGTTGGTGTGCCTTGGATGTCGTAGCTGTCGGAGAGTTCCTCATCGACCGCGGTATTGACTCTGAAGATCTTCTCTTTGGACTTCACCGTCTCTGCCACTTTCTCAAGGACAGGTTCGATCGCCCGGCAGTGTACGCAGCCGTAAGACATGAACTCAACCACGATTGGTCCCCTAGCTTCTAAAATCAGCGAGGCAAACGTGCTGCCAGTGACCGTTCCTATGCTATCGCTCGATCCACGCCTTCGCGGAGTTGTTCGAGGGACTTCTAAAGTCTCATTAGTCATCGGGCCTTCCTCATCAAATTGACTTCAGCTATCGGGTTCCAGCGTACTCCGTGTCGCACTGCGATGCGTACAGTTTCGCGGCCTCGTTTTCGTTATGAACGGCGTGTTGATTGTGTGCGTGAGCCAAGTATGCGTGGTGCGCAGCTTTTTCGTACTCTTCGGCTTGGTTGTATTTCGCCGCCTCGTTAAAGTGATAGGCCGCCCGCTCATGATGACGACCAGCGTGATGATAATGTTCCCAAGTCTTTGACATTGGATTCTTTCCATTCGTTGGACCGGCCGCGCGGCGGATTTTACGCGACGCCCTCGTTAGCGGTTCGAGTACTCGGCAGGGACACCGCACTCCCGGACGTGGAGTCCGACTCCATTGCTACGCCGCTACTGGTTCAGCTGTGTGCAATTCGCAGTAAAGAGGGTGCGTGCTTTTAATGATGTCTTTCACTTTCGCCACTTCCACAGCGGTCCCCTGGGCGATCAGCACGAATTGATCTGTCTTGATGGCTGCTTCATACTTCACGATACTGTCCTTGGGAATCCCTATGCTGTAGAGGCCAGCTCCTAATGCACTAAACCCTCCCACCACAACTGCACTTTCCAGCGCCCCCACGATCCATGCAACTACAGGTCCCGCTGCCAGGATTGGGCCGAGGCCGGGAATCATGAAGAACGCCGAGCCGAAAAGTAGAGCCCAGAAACCGCCCCAGAATGCACCCGCCTTGCCCCAATACTTCATGCGATCGCCTGCATTGTAGTAACCCACGACATGCTCATCTGTGTGGTACCCTTTGCCGACGATAGATAACTTGCGCATGTCGACGCCATCGCGCTGAAGGTCCTTAACTGCTCGATCCGCGTCCGTGTGGGTTTGATATACCGCGACAACTGAATCTTCTTTAGACATTTTTGTCTCCTCGGCAACTTGCCGCAGTTCTTGAACCAATTACAGATCTCTTGTTGAACCAGCACCCGCGGTTGCCAAATGCTGATCAACTAGCGAACGCTGGTTTTTCGTCTTGATTGACGCGAAATCAAGGACCACGCGCGATGGCACATCGCCGTGCTCCAGGCGGTCGAAGATTTGGTTGATCGAAGCCAAGGGCTGAAGCTCGATATCGGCTTTGACTTTGCCTCCGACCGCGAAAGCGAGGGCTTCGACCATGTCCTGGCGGGTACCGACGAATGAACCTCGGATGGTGATGCAGTTCGCCACCACATCAAAGAGCGGAACTGGAAATTCGCCGGGCGGCAGTCCGACCAAAACACAAGTACCACGCTTACGGGTCATGCCGACGCCTTGCTTGAATGCAATGAGCGAAGGCGCGGTAATCAGAACCCCATGAGCCCCGCCGCCGGTCGCCTTCTTTACCGCAGCTGCCGGATCTCCAGTCTTGGCATTGATCACGAAATCGGCACCAAGGCGCGTGGCATGGGCGAGCTTGCCGTCGTCGATGTCGATTGCGCAGACGAGTAGTCCCATGGCCTTAGCATATTGAATGGCCAGGTGGCCGAGTCCGCCGGCGCCGGAAATAGCGATCCATTCGCCGGGCCGTGCCTCGGTCTCCTTGATCCCCTTGTAGGTCGTGATTCCAGCGCAGATTAACGGAGCGGCCTCCGTAGGTGTGAGTCCCGCAGGAATATGGGCGACATAATTCGG
>DATHMV010000051.1:0-187006 GCA_035486715.1 Candidatus Aquilonibacter sp. | reverse complement strand
TAAAAATTAACGATACCGACATACTAGTAATGAGAATCCGTCCACCCGCCGCATAAGATTCTAAAAATCGAAATGTTGTAACTGTATACTGGGGTGCTGGGGTGCCCCATGTCTCGCTTCTTTTGCGAGACATGGGATGGGAGTGTATCGAGACCTGGGCCACCCGCCGCCTGCGTGTTCCGGAGGGCGGCCCGCTCTGGCAACCCCGCTACTACGATTTCAACGTGTGGAGCTACGCCAAACTAACCGAGAAGCTGCGCTATATTCATCGCAACCCGGTCAGAAGAGGACTGGCGCAAAGCCCGGAAGAGTGGGCCTGGAGCAGTTTCCGGCATTACCTCACTGGAGCCGAGGGCACAGTCGAGATCGAGTCACACTGGACCGCTCGCAAGCGGGAGCGTATGGGGATTCCGCTCACTGACATAGGAAGTCAAAACCCCCGCCCTGTCTCACAAACCGCGACAAGGACGGGGCACCCCGAAAGTTGATTAGACCGGCGAAAGGCTGGGCCAGCCCCCCAATCTTAGAATGTTTGCCAATCCATTTGGAAATCCCGGGAGGGGGGTTAGGAATAGATACAAGGTGATCGGCGGTTTTTTTCTTCTCGGAAATGCAGACGAGGCGTTCACCAGTGTCCATTCGTCGAAAAACAGAGGGGTGCAGTTCACTCGTCTGTCCCCGGTTAATAGGGCCGTCCGCCGGATCACCTCACGTTAGCTATGCTAGTATGACCCTCTTGTGGAGGCGCATCAATGGGATTAGATAGACGCCGACTAGAGTTACAAGTGCAAAAGCAAAGACAGATCGCCATTTTGACCTTCACGGTTGTCACGGCAACTCTGGCGCTTACCTTTTACACGGTCAATGCGTTTCGCGACTCCCGCGCACAACGAGAGCGCGAATATATCAATCGTGCTCAAATTGAAGAGATAATGGAAGAAGTACAACGGTCACAAGAAGAGTCAAAGAACGCAAGAATACAACTTGACGAAACCTTACAGCGACTTTCGCATCTGCGTGGTACAGGAAACACAACGACGGGAACTGAACAACGATTAGCCGCAATAACTCAAGACCTTAGCAACGTCAAACAACAAGTGGACACCCTCCAACGTGGCGTCGACGGTATCAGTGCGGCAATATCTTCGTCACCCGAAAAGGCCGTTGCCCTTCCCCTCCTCACGAAGGATGTTGATGACCTCAAAGTATCCTCTGAGCATGACATTGAGGCAGTTCGGTCAGAAATGATCAGAAGCTATGATCAAACAAAATGGCTTATTGGGTTTATTTTGGCTGCTCTCATTGGAACCGTAATTAATTCCGCAATTCAATCAAGGGGCAGCCGACAGCAGCCACATCACGTTCCGAGGTTTGAATAGATGGGGGCTGCAACGGGTAGCACGGCTCTCTGTCAAAGTGCAGATGCGGGTTCGAATCCCGCCGGGTCCACACTCCCGTTTCTGTGGAGGAGCCGTTCTGGGGAGAAAATACAGAGATAATCTCCCCAAGTAACTTGACAGCGTCCCTGTGATCGCCGAATACTAGGAATTGACAGAGAGCCGCACCACGTTTTATGGCCCCGCCAATGCGGGGTCATTTCTTTTCGCTCGCAAATTTCTCGATGAGTTTTGCTTCGATTCCTCGGCGGGTGGCCCGGCCCCTAGATCCCTAACACAACCAGAAAGTGGGTGCCCGGCTCTTGCGTTCCCTGCAGGGGCGGGTACGATGTTGCCGACATCATAGCTTGTCGCTTGGGAGTTGTAGCGTGCCTTTTAGCGTGAGGAAAACCCGGAAGGTAAAAACTGCGGAAAGACACGCGTTCACTAATTTCCGTCTGCCGAGTAATTAAACGATCCGTCTCTCGCCTTTCCGCTAAATTCACAACATCGCTGTGACATCCAACCTTGCCCCAATCCCACATCCGTTCCAATATTGTTAAGCCCAATGATAAGCTCAGCTCAAATCGCGCAACTAGCAGCTAACAATCCCTTTGGTTTCAAGATTTTAGAATTTAAGTCTTTTAGATCGCGGATTTTGCAGGACGCGCGCCAGATCTAAGAGCGGCAACTCCAATGTTTTTAAGATTTTGTAAAAATTTAGCAGGAGGGGGAGGGGGTGCTTTAAAAAGTAGAGAGCGCGACTGGCGGCGGCCCTACTGCACTCTTCGCTAGCGATGCGCCACCAGACATTTGTTTATTTCAACGCCCGAATGCGCTCCTGCAAAAATTGCCGCTCCGGCTCCTGTTGGGTCAGCCCCAGAGCTTTCTCATAAGACGCCCGAGCCTCAGCTGTTCTGCCGAGCCTGCGGCACATATCGGCACGGGCGGAATGCGCCAGGTAGTAATTGGCCAATTCGCCATCTTCCAACACCGCGTCGATATGCGCCAGACCGGCCTCTGGACCATCGCGCATGGCAATTGCCACGGCACGATTGAGCTGTACTACGGGAGAAGGCTGAATTCGTACCAATTGGTCGTAAAGCGCAACAATCTGCCGCCAGTCGGTCGCAGCCACCGATTCCGCCTCCGCATGAACGGCCGCAATGGCAGCCTGTAGTGTGTAAGGGCCGAAGCGGCGGGACTTCTGCTGGTACCCCAGAGCTTTCTCCAGTAAAGCCACTCCCTCGGCGATCTGCTCCCGGTTCCAGCGCGTGCGGTCTTGATTCTCCAGCAGAATCAGCTCTCCGGTGGGAGAGGTTCTCGCGGCGCGGCGGGATTCCTGCAGCAACATCAAGGAAAGCAACCCAATCACTTCCGGCTCTGGCCGGAGTTCTGCCAAATGAAGTTCGATCAGCAACCGGCCCAGTCGAATCGCCTCGCCGGTTAGCTCGGCGCGCGTAACCTCCGCTCCCGCCGCAGCCGAATAACCCTCGTTAAAGACGAGATAGATGACCTGAAGCACCGCGCCCAGGCGCTCCGGCAATTCCTGCGGCGTCGGTACCTCGTACGGAATCCGTTCCTCTCGAATCTTTGCCTTGGCGCGCACAATGCGCTGCGCCAGCGTACGTGGAGTGGTGAGGAATGCCTTTGCGATCTCCTCGGTCGTCAGCCCGCACACCTCACGCAAGGTGAGCGCAACGCGCGCTTCCGGCGCCAGAGATGGATGACAGCAGGTGAAAATCAGGCGCAGCCGGTCGTCTTCAAGGTTGTGCTCAAGGCTGTCTTCATTGGATTGTTCCGCCGAACTCCATCGCGCCTCGATATGGTGCACGAGCTCGTCTTGCGACGCATCAAATCTTGCCCGCCGACGCAGAGTGTCAATAGCTTTGAATCGGGCGGTCGAAATCAGCCATGGTCGCGGGTTGCCGGGTACTCCACTCTTCGGCCACAGGCTCAGCGCAGCCGCAAAGGCTTCGTGCATCGCTTCCTCAGCAAGATCAAAATCTCCGAGCAAGCGGATCAGAGTTGCCAGAATTCGTCCCGAATCCACGCGATAAATGGAGTCGAGCAATTCGCGTATCTGGTCACGTATCTGCTCGGGAGTACGCTCGGACATGACACGATCGGACATGATGACGACCTTAACAAACCAGCCACCCCGAATCAATTTGGACGGCGTTGCTCTCAAGCCACGATCAATCCAGAAGTTAAACCGAAGAAGTTGAACTACAAAAGCGAGACGGTCAGAATTAGGCTTCGGAGTAGCCGATGCGTCGAAAAAGAGTCACTCTTCATTGCCAGCAAACCCGCATCACTCCGCAAAATAATTTCCAGACAATTTCACGCGAATAATACAAAGTTTTGACGGCCACATGACATGCGTTCAATTGGCTGCACGCTACTCTGCCTTACACCGCAACCCTGCTCCGGTGAAATACGTTGAATTAGAAGAGGAAATCATGAAGCAGATCACAGACGTTCTGGAACGTAAAGCCAGCCGGCGCCGGTTTCTCAAAAACGGCATGATCGCTGGCGCAGTAGCGACCGCCGGGGCCGGCATTCTGGGCAAGGGACTGCCGGCGTTCGCCCAGGAAAACAGCAATGCACCGTTAACCAAGGGAGACGTTTCCATCCTTCAATTTCTCGCCGCAGCAGAACTGATCGAATCCGATCTTTGGATTCAGTACGCGGAACTCGGTGGCATCGGCAAGAAACCGCCTATCGAAGTGGACCCGCACGAACACCTGAACCCTTATCAGGTAGCTCTGTCGAACCTCGATCCCGACGGCCCGCAATACATTCAAAGCAACACCATCGATGAAGTAAGCCACGCGACCTTCATCAACGCTTACCTCGAGTCGCAGGGAGCCGATCCCGTGGATTTCAGCCAATTCGTAACTCTGCCGGGAAGCACGGCTCAGGGATCGTCCGGCAAGCTGCGCCTCACGAACCTGATGAATCTCAACGTCGACACCAGTTGGTACGTTCGTTACCGCAGCGCAACCAATCCGGACCTTGGTGCTACTTTTCCTCAGGCCATCACTCTCAACAATGTGACTGCGATTCCTCGTTCCGACGCGGATTACGAAGGCAAGCCGAACCCCAACTTCAAGGGTAACGATCACATTCAGGCGATTGCCAACGTCGCGGCTTTTCACTTCGGCGCGATCGAGCAGGGCGGCACAAGTCTCTATGCAGCCATGAGTCAAAAAGCGACGAGTCTCGACGTGCTTAAGATCACGCTCAGCATCGGCGGGGACGAGATCGCGCACTTCCTGGAGTGGGTGGATTTTGCCGGCAACGGCGTGCAGGCCTCGGTGGCGCCTTTTACAGACCCTAAGAGTGGCCTGACATTCCCCAATTTTTTCAGCCCACTGAATCCGTTGATTCAGCCGAGCCTGATCTTCCCAGTCCCTGTGGAATTCATGCCCGGTCTGCCACGAGTCTCGGTGATTCGTCCGGTCACTGACCCATTTGCGGGAGCCATGGCTGCCGTGAAAGGCCTTACCGCCAGTGGTCTCTTCATCGGTCAATCGCAGGAGTTTTTCAGCACCCTGAACGCTCTCGCCGAAGCGGCCGATGCGGCACAACGCGGCGCGTAAATTAACCAACCCTTTGGGTACGGCACGGCTTCGGCCGTGCCGCCCCAATTCACGGAGGAAGCAAATGTTTGAAGGCATTTTTCAACCCATGCACTTGATGGTCATCGCAGGCATCGCTCTACTGATTTTCGGCCCCAGGAAACTCCCCGAGTTCGGCAAAGGACTCGGCGAAGGCATTCGCGGCTTCAAGTCCGCCATGCAGGGAAAAGAAGAATTGCCGGCGAAAGAACCGGTGACAAAACCAACGGAAGAAAAAGCATGAGCCTCTCGGAAATATTTTTCCTAGGGATGCTGGGCCTCATTGTCTTTGGCCCCAAAAAGCTGGTGTCCGTTGGCCAGCAAGCGGGCACCATGTTCGCCCGCTTCCAGAAAGTAAGCAGGGAATTCCAAACGCAGTTGCAACAAGAAATATCCGTGGCGGCAAAAGATTCACCCAAACAACAATCAACGACCGCAAGTGTTGCGATCCATTAACAGTGGGGGCATCGTGAAATATGATTGTTAACCTGCTCAATCCCCGCCCTGAAAGCCGTTTGACGCCATACGGTCCGGTGTACTAATCTGCGATTACACCGGAAAGGAGGTGGTCGAATGACAAGTTCTGATTGTTGTGGCAATTGTTGTGGGAGTCTAAGACCAGGTGAGGTGGCTGAGACTTAGAGCTGGTTGCTCTAAGCGGGGCTTCAGACGCGACGCAATTAAGATCGACGCGCCGGAAGCTACAGCCCGCACACTACCGGTGAAATAAGGATTGAATTCCGCCTGGCTCAGGTCGGTCAGGAATCCCGGAGTTGCCGTGAGAGGCCACGTAGAGTGACCACCTCTTGGTTAATCCCAAACAGTCCACCGGACGGCCCGCGGGTTCCATTCTGCGGGCCGTTTGATTTTTTAACGTAGCCTATTGGCAGCCTTTATTGAACGACTAGTGTAACCGTAGTCGTCTCCTGCGGCACTCCGCTGGCAGTTCCCGTAATCATCACGGTATAGGTATTCGCGGGCGTACCCGGGCTGCCCGGGTTAGTGGTTGTCGTTTGCGTTCCGCCGCTGTTCCCGTTTCCGCCGCCACACGCCACCTGAAATACGCACCCGCTAAGCGCCAGCAGCATCATGGCACATGCCAACATCTTTCTGCGGTCAGCTTTCCGTCGTCCGCTGAACAACAGCGCGGGAATCATCAGCCCCAATGCAAGGAACGCATCCCATTTGCTTCTCCCGGAGAATGCTGACGCCGATTGTGCCGCCGTTGTGGTAAGCGTAAGCGTGGAAGTCCCGGTGCCCGAAATCGTTCCCAGAGAGCACTTCGGAGCAGGGGTCGCGGCCGGCGTGATCGCGCAGCTGAGAGCTACAATCGAGGGACTGAGCCCGCCAACAGGCGTGATCGTAATCATCGACGTAGCTGACGCTCCCGCTGCCACCGTCACCGACGGTGGTGATGAAGTAAGGCTGAACCCTTCAGGTATGGCAGCATCCGCTACAACTTCACTCAAAACTGGGGAAGTGCTGACCGCATAATTCGTAGTCCCGCTGTAGGATGCCGTAATACTGTGCGTCCCCAGAGCGAGCGTCGAAATCGACATGGTTGCCACTCCGCTGGCGTTCACGCTGGCATTGCCCAGCGTGGTCGATCCGTCCATAAACGTAATCGTTCCCGTAGGCATCCCAGCTGTTTGTGAACTGACGCTGGCGGTCAGCGTTACCGTTTCATTCGGGTTAGCTGGATTGGCGGAAGAAGCTAACACTGTCGCCGTGGTCGCCGGCTGCACCGTTAGATTGTATGAAATCGTATGCGGTTGATAATTGCTGTCGCCGGAGTAAACGATCGACAGCGAATCCAAGCCCGCAGGCAGAGTGTTGATGGCAAGAGAGACTGCGCCATTTTTCAACGGACCGGAATTTAGAACCGCGTTTCCCTTCTCCAAACTTACGGTACCAGTCGGAACGTTGCCGTTGGAGACGCTCGCCGCAACACTCACACCGAAGCTGACCTCCTCCCCATAAGCCGGAGAATTGCCGGAGGATGTGACGCTGATTGCCGTTCCTTGCGTGTTGAGCAATATGCTGACCGTGTTGCTATAGCCGTTGGCGACGGCGATGTCGGGTGCTCCGTCAAGATTAAAATCTGCCACAGCTGCGGAGTAGGCTTGCGATCCTGTGCCCGATAAAGGCGGCTGTTGCTGGAATGCTCCTTCGCCATTGCCGATCAACAAACTCACTAAATTTCCCGGAGAGCCGTTCAAAGGCGTGCTGGCTACTGCTAAATCAAGGTTCCCGCCTCCGTTAAAGTTCGCTACAACAATGGAAGATGGATTTACGCCTGCCAAATAAGGTTTCTCGGTCTGGAAGGTTCCATCTCCATTGCCGAGATAAATGCTCACCTGTCCGGTGGTATAGTCTGCGACCGCCAAATCAGGGTTGCCATCGTTATTGAAATCTCCAATTACTACGGAAAGGGGATTGCCTCCCGTTACCGTTGGGTATTGCACCTGCGTCTTGAAGGTGCCATCGCCATTGCCCAGGAAGACGCTGATATTGTTGCCCGTCTCATTTACGACCACCAGATCCAGTATGCCGATTCCTCGAAGATCGCCCACGGCTACGGAAACCGGACCCGCATTTCCTCCGCCGCTTTCGGTGATGGGATAGTTGGTTGCTGCTTGAAATGAAACTGGGCCGCCGGGAGAGGTGCTGTTTAAAAGAACGCTTACGCTATTGCTGTTGAAATTCGCAACCACCAGGTCGAGCAAACCATCCCCATTGAAATCTCCAGTGGCAACGGAAGCAGGTTCGCTTTGGACCTGGAACGTGGACGGTGCCGACAGCGAGTAGGTGCCGCCGCTGCGCGCTCCCAACAGAACGCCGACATTGCCGGCTGCATAATCCGCTAGAGCAACATCTGGGATTCCATCCCCGTTAAAGTCGCCAACCACCACAGAACGCGGGTTCGTGTTCGTTCCCGTCGAAAACTGCAACGGCCCCTGGAACGTTCCGTCGCCATTCCCCAGAATGATCGAGATGCCGCAATTGGGCGTTGACTGACAGTTATTGTCGGCTATGGCAAGATCTGGAAATCCATCGCCGTTGAAGTCGGATGTAGCAACCGAGTACGGACCGGGACCCGCGTTGTAGTCCGTCCGCGACTGGAAGGTCTCATTCCCGTTGTTGATAAGAATGCTTACGCTATTGATGCCCCAATCCGCGACCGCCAGGTCGATCTTTCCGTCGTTATTAAAATCTCCCGCAACCACCGAATAGGGAATATCGCCAGTTCCGCTATTCAGTTGCCCCTGAAATGTGCCGTCTCCAACTCCCCAAAGCACGCTGATGGTATTGCCATTGCCGGCCGATACAGCGATGTCCGGTATGCCATCGCCGTTGAAATCTGCCACGGCAACTCCCGTGGGAAATGCGGCGGTTGGATAGTTGACTGCGGTTTGAAATCCACCATTGCCCAAGCCCAGCAGAACGCTGACAGTATTGCCCTGTTGATCCGCGGCTACGATGTCGAGTTTGCCATCGCCATTTACGTCCGCCAGCGCAACCGCAACCGGTGCATTTCCGGTGGCGTACTGAAGTTGCCCGTTGAACGTACCGTCTCCCTTGCCAAGAAACACACTGACCACGCTGGGGCCGCTGTTGTTGGCAATCACATTGTTGGCTACCACTAAATCAGGAATGTTGTCTCCGTTCACATCGCCCACCGCGACTGAATACGGATTTACGCCCGTGCGATACGTCACCTGAGTTTGAAATGTGCCATCGCCATTTCCCAGCAGCACACCGATCGTGCCCGGATTATCGCCGCCGGCGTTGGTTACAGCGAGGTCGAGAAAACCGTCGCCATTGAAATCGCCCACCGCAATCCCTATCGGCTGTGCTCCTACCGTGCAGCATCCTGCTTTCAGCGTGAACTTGCCAGTGCCGTCGTTGAGAAAAATGCTAACCGTGCCAGTCGGGCTGCCCCCGGAGTTCGTCACCGCGATATCCAGATAGCCATCCCCGTTGAAATCCCCGACCGCAACTCCCTGGGGAGTGCTGCCCGTTGCGTAAGTAACCTGGGAAGCGAAGGTTCCATTTCCCTGGCCCAGCAACACGCTGATGTTGTTCGACGAAGAGTTCGCCACCACGATGTCCAGATTTCCGCTGCTGGTGAAATGTCCTGTAGCCACAGCCTGCGGATTGCTCCCGGTAGCGTATTGAGGCGCCTCCAGAAACTGGCCGGCATAAGCCAGCAGCGTTCCTGCGAACATAAAAGTCAAAAGCACCGAGAGTTTGCGTGGCAGCATAATTCCTCCATCCGTTTTCTCTTCGACAGATCAAATGCGAATCCGCCTCCACGAGGAAGCGCACGCAAATCTAAGCGGAGCGAAGAGCCGTACCGATAAAAATGCAGACAACTGCGCCTGGGAAAACTACCGGCAATACTGGGGGATTTAAAAAGGGGAGTACTCGCTCCAGCTGCGGGGGAGACAACTTTGCAGCTAGGAAAGCGCGTTGAGCATACTTCGACGTATCGAAGTTAGCAATGACCCATTTGAACTAATCTGAGAGACGAAAGTCTTTCAGAAAAAAGGCCCGAATTACGATTCGGGCCCAAGTACAGGTTAAACAGGCGGGGGAGGACAACTTTAAAAACCTATTTGCTGGCGGCGCTGGCGCTGGCGGTTTGCGATTTTGCCGCCAGTTGCTGCTCCACAATCTGGCGCAGCGAAGCGTAATCCAGCGCGCCGCTCAGGAAGTGGCCGTTGATGAAGAAGCTCGGCGTTCCCGTGATTCCCAGCTTTATGCCTTCCTTGCGGTCGCGATCCACGACTGCGGCTTCCGCGCCGGTGTCGAGGCACTGATCGAACTTGGCCTCATCCAGCTTCAAAGCCCGGGCATGCTCTTTGAGTTCGTTCGTGTCGAGTTCTTTCGTGGCGAACAACTCGTCGTGGAACTCCCAAAATTTGCCTTGCTCGCCGGCGCAGCGCGAAGCTTCCGCGGCTTTTTCAGCGCGTGCGTGCATGGGTAGCGGGAAATCCTTGTAAGCAAATGCCACGCGGTCGCCCAGATCGGTTTGCAGCTGTTTCATGGCAGCCGCAACCTTCTGGCAATAGGGGCACTCGTAGTCGGCGAACTCGACCACGGTTACAGTCGCGTTCTTCGGGCCGACAGTCGGCGCGTTAGCCGTGTCAACGTTAGTGCGTGGGGGCGCGAGGGTCACGTAGACCGTGCTCTGTGTACGTAGGGCCGCGACATATGCGGCCTGTGCCTTGTTGGTACGCAACTCGCGGATCTTTTCCAGGATTTTGCCGCGAACCGCCTCGTAGGGCTGTTCGGTTTCCAGACCCTCGTAGTAGACCTTCATTTGATCTTCGCTTGGATCTTTTACCTGCGACTTGATGTCGCGATCGATCAATTGTTCGAGGGTGATGTGTTCGCTCTTGGCTTTCTGCTCAAGCAGCTTTTTGTCGATCAGATCGTTCAAAGCCCGAGTTTGGGCTTGATAGTACGAGTAATGGGCCGAGAGCAACTTGGCCGATTCTTCCAGTTCCAGGTCGGCCATGGTTACTTGCTCGCCGCCGACTTCCGCAACTACACGCGTATCGTCGCCTTGCGTCTGCGCATAGATGTTTCCTGTGCCGAGCAGGGCCAATGCGGCGCCCAGTCCCAGCTTTACTGCTTTCCCCAAAACAGACATGAGATCCCCCATCTCATTACAGATTTAAATTCATTAAAAATTCACTACTTGCAACAATTGAATCCGCCAATTTGCGGCGTATCCAAAATCTGGAACTAATCTCCGGCACCGCAAGTGCAAATGCCTCCACTGGTATCCAGCAGAATGGCGTTGCACTCTGCATTCAATCTTTTTTCCTCCGCGACGTTGAGAGTAGCGTCTTGCGACACGGTTTCAGTGATGATGAAGCCCGTATTCTGAACGTGTGTCGTCCAAGCCCGCACTCCGCCGGTAACAGGATTCATCTTCGCCGGTATTGGGCAAACTGCGTTCGTAGCTACGCTCGAAACAATGTCGATCACTCCCGCAGTCAAAATCAAGCCAGTCAGCGGGTTTGCCGTCAGATCGTTGTCGATCGAAAGAGTACGCAGCCCGTCCGGAGATAAATAACAGCCGCAGCACTCGCTCAATTCCTGGTTCACGTCAAAAACATAAATATTCGCGCAAACAGCCCCACCCGCTTCGCCCGGATTGCTGAGACGCAAGGTCGCATCCTGAGCATTGGGGGTGTTGGCGTTTGCAAAATAGTCGACCTTTAGCACATCGGGTGGAAGCTGTGGAACCGTTTGCCCGAGTACAGACCCGGCACTAAAAGCCACAAATAACGCGCAGATCACAAGCATCGTGGTCCGACGCATTTTGTCCTCCTTGAGATGACGCCGCCAAAGCGGGGGATATACTACGTGGCCACTTGTTGTTCCGCCCCGGAACCACAAGTCCTCAAGTCAGATTCCCAACTATCAAAGAACAAACAACAACCTTATAACGAAAACCTCGCCAGAAAGCGATGTACTCACTTCCTGGCGAGATCTACTCTTAACCCAGCCAAACCGGAATTAGTCTCCAGTTCCGCAGGTGCAGATGCCAGAGCCGCTGCCATCGAGAACGATGGAGTTGCACTGCGCATTCAGGCGGTTCACTTCCGCGGCGACGAGAGTGGCATCCTGGGAAGCCGTCTCAGTCTCGGAGAAGTTGGCGTTCTGAATGTGAGTTGCCCAAGCGCGCACGCCACCCTGAATCGAGTTCAGCTTGGTCGGAACGGGGCAAACGGTGCTGGTCGCAACGTTCGAGACGATCTTGATGACGCCGGTAGCAAGGGTCTTGCCAGTCAGCGGGTTTCCGGTCAGGTCAGTGTTGACCGAGAGGGTACGCAGACCATCTGGAGACAGATAGCAGCTGCAGCACTCGCTCAGTTCCTGGTTCGGATCGAACACGTAGATGTTAGCGCAAACGCTTCCACCTGCCGTGCCGGGGTTATCCAGACGAACCGTTCCGTCCGGAGCGCCCGCCGTGTTGGCATTGGCGAAATAGTCGACCTTCAAGGTGTCGGGCGGTGGCGTGGTTGTTGCTGCCAACGCGGAACCGGCACCGAGGGCCAGAACGAGCATACAGATTACAAGCATTGTGGTTCGACGCATTTATTGTCCTCCTTAGATTACGCCGCTGAACAGGGGAGGGGGTTGGTCAGCTTATATGGCGCAGAGCGTACTCTATCGGAATTCAACTTAATCACAAGTCCCCAAGTGCACTAATCCAAAATCACTAACCCCGTGAAATCCCGCTCACAGCGCCGCTTTCCAGCCCAACGCGCGAGCCCGCGATCTTCCCGATGATCCCGGACCGGGTAGACACTCCCATTTTCACCATGACCAGCCGGATGAATGCCTTCACCGTATTCGGGCTGATCTTCATCCGCTGGGCAATTTCTTTACTGGTGAAGCCCTCCAGCAAAAACTGCACCGTTTCCCGTTCCCGCGCCGTAAGGCCAAAGCGTTCGGAAATCTCCGCGATCATGGCTACCTCGTTGCCTTTCCTTTCGAGAATAACGATCAGCAATCCCTCGGACGGGCTCGAACCATTCTTGTGATTCACTGCTTTCCGGCTTGCCGCCGCGTCGATCGGGAATCCGCGGCAAACATAAGTCCTCTGGGCTGAGCGAAATTCGCCGACCACTCGCGGCGGCGACTGTCTTTCCATCAGATCGAGACGGATCTTATTCGCCAGCCACGCGTCCATATGATGAATATTCTCCGGACGCTCTGGGAAAGTGAGAATCTGTAACGCCTCGGGATTCGAGGCGACAACGCTTAACGAACCATCAACAATGATCAGGCCAGGGTGAGCCGAGGCACTACGCACTTTATTTTCCCTCTTCAGGAGACGGAACCCCAAAACCCGCGAACCGTCTCAGACGAATGACTTTTTAGTCGTAATTGAGCCCGGAGAACGCCCCAACCGCCGGAAATCCTAATGGCGGGACGCGCGCATTTTTCGCGCTTCTCTCCTTACATCCAAACTTGCTTCAGGCACACGATTTAAAGCAGGCCAACACTTTCCTGGGGGTTGGAAAGATCATCCTGCGCTCCCCCCGGAGGGCGAGAGGAAGGCGGATGTATTGTCGCACAGTAGTAACCAATGTCAAGCACAAGTTACTTACTTAACCGGATTTTAACCCGATTCCAGCGACACAACCATTATGGATTAGTTCGTTTGTGCTATATCTTGCACACTTCGCCGCAAGTTTTAACCCGAACAGACTCGGCCAGGCTCGTATCTGATCACTGAACTTGCCGTTTGGTCGTCGTTTGCAGCGTTCTGGTAGTTTTCGATCCTTTCTTTGCGGGTTTTCCAGCACTCGCCGGTCGCTGGCTGCTGCCATGCATTGCCGGCAACGGCTGCGCAGGTGCAGGTTGTGCTACAAGTGCCGGGCCAACTCGTGGATTGGACTTCTGCAACTCGGGTTTCACGCGGCCCAACGCCCGGTCAAAGCGCAAATTCAAAGCCTTGTGCAGCTTCCCCAATACCTTAAGAATTTTCTCTAAGCGTGATTCCTCAACTGGAACATTTTCCAACGCTGTCCTGTATTTCGCGATCCAAGCTTCTTCGTCACTCTTCAAGTGAGTCCCGTCCGTCATCGCCTCACCTCACACCACACTTCTGTGCTATGCGTTATACGCTCTCGCGCGTTATATAACAGCACTCCAGAGGAACTAATCTCATGGTTGATACCGTCATGGTTGCGGCGAGGTGATAAGAACGGTAAGGACGTGAAGAATGGAAAGGAAATGAATGTTAAAATTGCCCGCCAAGCTTCGTCGCCTGCGCCGCAGCAGCCCAAAGAATTGCATCGTTCACTTATGAAATCACTTAAATATTGCCTGGCTTTATTAATCGTCACGCAGGTAACCGCCGCGCCGGCATTTTCGCAAACGCCTCCCGAAAAAAATCCTTCAGAAAAAACATCATTTCTTAAGCGCGCCACCGTCTCCGAGAATGCTGGAACGACCGAAGTTACCGCCAACAGTCCCCGGCCGCTGGCGCAGGCGCTCGATGCACTTCAGCAAAAATACGGATGGCTCGCCGGATATGAAGACCCGCAATTCCGCTCCAAGTCAGATCTGGCCGAACCCGCAACTGCGGGAGGACAGATCCTTCCAGCGGGCGGCCGCTTTACCGCGGAATTTCCTTCGACCGTCTCCGACGAAGAAAAAATCTTGCAGACAGTCGTGGACGCGTACAACAGCAGTGAAAACCCCGGACGCTTCGAGCTACGTAAAACGAAGCAGGGCGGTTTTTCTATCGTCGGTACGCAGTCCAAAAACGCGCAAGGGCACATCACACCGCAGCGCCCTGCGCTGGACGCGCCAATCACTCTTCTCCCTCGCCAACGAACCGCCACCGACACAATCAACTTAATTGCTCGAAGAATCGCCGAGCAGCGCGGGGTCAAAATCACATTAGGAGTTTCACCCAGAAATCTGCTGGATCACAACAATGTGAAAGTCAGCGGCACCAAAGTCCCGGCCCGGGAACTTATACTTCAGGTCTTGTCGTCACTTCGGGGCAGCTTTTACTGGCGATTGCTCTTTGATCCGAACTCCAAGGGATATTTCCTTGACATCCACCTTGAGCCCTCTCACCCGAAATAATTTTTGCGCGCCATTTTGGTCCAACACCTGACAAAGCTCTAAGCACATCGAGTGGCCTTTGTTCTTTTCGTGAGAGAATGCGTCTCAGATACTCCTTCAGCTTGCTCCAAAGTTACGCTTCAGTAGAGGTCATGTGAAAGGGATAGTAGTCGTGGTCCTTGGGGGAGTCATCTTTGCATTGACCGTTCCCCGTGCAAAAGCGCAACTGACTTGCTCTCCAGCGCCGTGCGTCACTAGCAATGTTACCGTCAGCAGCTCTGCCTCCAACACTACTGTTGCCGGTATGGTTCTTGCGGCCAGCCCGGTTTCCTCTTCGCAGAATTTCGCTATCACGGCCAACGATTTGGTTGGAATGAAATACTGCTACGGTTTGCTCGGCGACTCGAGTGAATCCGCAGTCTTCACCTCTTCCGATTTCGCCGTAACCTGGTCTGGTGGTTGTCAGCCCCCGAGTGGTCCGAACTTCGGTCCTAACTACGATCCGATTGCCGCTTATGACAATGCAGGTAATCTATTTTCGGGTCAGCTGGGTGTCTCGAACACCCTGGAAACAGTATTTATGCAGGAGCTGGCGGCAGGTTCTTCCACATGGGGCAGCTATTTTCCAACGCTTGCCTACACGGATCAGTCAACGGAGGATTTTTATGACTACGATTTTCCGGGGATGGCCATAGACAACAGCCGCCCCTTACCGGTGCTCTATGTGACAGCGTGGGAGAAGGGGTTAAGCAACCCCAACACCGGGCCTGTCACAGCCATAGCGGTTGGCCAATCTTACGATGGCGGAGTTACGTGGACCACGGGAAGAGTTTCTGACATTCTTACCGGCACAAGCTTGGCGCAATATTCTCGCCTCGCGGTTACTAAGAACAGCAAAGTCCTTGTGACTTGGATTCAGAATACAGGAGGCAATGCCGAGAGTGTTTACGCTGCGTTGTCTGGCAATCGCGGCGTATCATGGACCACGCCAACCAAGATTTTTAATATCTCGCAACCAGCCCAGGCGGGAGCAGAATGTGCCACAAACTATCCTGAAGTAAACCGGGTGCTCCCCCACACCTGTGTGAGGATGTTCTACTTCCCGCAGCTTGCCAGCACTTACAACAGTTCCGCACCAGCAAATCAATTCAACGCGATCTATCCCAACTTCAATGGGATCAACGTGGCTATCGAGTACAGGTCTTCTTTAAATGGCACCAAATGGAGTGCTCCCCTTGTCTTGTCCAGCGTCACCGCCGATCAGTTTGAGCCTTGCATTGCGTCAGCTTCTAGTGGTTCCGCAACCATTGGCGTCGCCTGGCTTGACACGCGGAACTCCCCAGCCGGAGGACCGGACACTCTCTATGACGCCTATGGAATCGTATCGACCGATGGCGGCTCGACATGGTCTTCTGTTTACCGGCTTTCCTCAGAAAGCGGCGGAACTTCGGTCGAAACCGAGCCGCAAAGCGAATATCTCGGAGATTGGACGGGGTGCGCCTGGAAAGGCGGTATCTTTTACTACGCGTTTCCCAGCACTGCGAATGGTTTGAATCAGGTTGCGACTATCGTGGGTCTGAACCCGTAAGCCGGCAGAAAAGCGCGGCCAGTGCAAGAATCTGCGCCTTGGAGAGCGGCCCTCCCCGACCTCCAAGGCCGATTTGACTTGCATATTTGACCCGGCAACAACGTCACCGCCGCCAAATCAGGGCTCATCCTAAAGCGCTAGCCTGTTCGCAGCAAGCGGTATTAAAGGACATCTCAGGACATTTCGGGACAGCACAACTTAAAGACATTGTCACTTTTTTCTCAAGCGGCTTTGGATTCATTACAAAGCTGTTGATAATGATCCCGCCCGCGTTCATAACCCCGACGGAAGGCCTCGCCTGCCTCGGTGCCGGGATGCTGCTGCTCCAACTCCTCGATCTTGGCATTCATCTCTCCCATCACCTGATCGTATTCCTTGCAGCGCATGCGGGAGTGCAGTGCCGCCTCGAAGCCCATGCGGTAAAATTTTTCATCGTCCCCAAACTTTCTGCCATGGGTCGAATAGTGTTCCTGCTCCGCGCTGCGCAACCCAATCCACCATTGTTCGCGCGCCGCATCCACAGTCTCGGCTCCTTCTGTATTAAGCAGCTCACGGAAGCGGGAAGCCTCATTCTCATCTTCTGCCATGGCGATGACTACGCTGCGGCCCTTTCTCAGCGCGTCTTCATAAACAAATAATTCGTCCTCGGGAAGGCCGTCCGTCAGATTATTTTCGATCTTCCCACCCGCAATCGCGCCCACGCTCGCCCCCGCCGCTGCCGCTATCGCTCCGCCCAGCAAGCCAAGCGCAGTAATCGGCCCCACTCCTGGGATCAGCACCGCAATCAGCAACGGTCCTGCAGAAAACCCCGCTGCCGTTCCCACCAAGGCCCCAATGGCTTTTCCCATGCCCGACTGCTCCCCAGCAACGGCAGGCGCGGTATTCTGCGTGGCTGCATTTCCCGGCGTAAGAAAGGTTAAGCGATCTTCGGGTAAAGATAGCGCGCGGAGCTGCTCTAAAGCGCGTTGCGCATCTGTCTGAGAAGCAAATACTCCGGTCACAGCTTTCATCGGAAATACCTCCGTTTAGTCACACTGTCACGCGAAATCTGATGAAAGTGTAGCAGGCAAGGTTGTCGCCGCTTATTTCAGCAGTTGGCGAAGCATCCGTTCTCGAAGTATCCTTGCCGGGTGTCGTCCTCTGGCGAATCCTATCTCGAGCAACAGCGCGAACGCCGCCGCTTGGCGGACAACTACGCGGGTATGACAGATGGCGAGTTACAAAAGCTCGCCCAACATGCCGAATCGTTAACCGAACTGGCTTGCGACGCGCTGGAAGACGAACTCGACCGCCGCAACCTGGAATTTAACGATAACGATCTTGCCGACGACACGGCACCGGAACCGCGCCCAACCATGGAAGTGCGCGAACTCGTCACCATCCGCCAGTTTCGTGATTTGCCCGAAGCTTTATTGGCAAAAGGCAGCCTCGAATCGGCGGGCATCGAATGTTTTCTAGCCGACGAAAATCTGGTCCGCCTGGACTGGTTCATTTCCAACTTCATCGGCGGCATCAAGCTCAACGTTCGCCCCGCCGACGAAGCCAACGCGCGCAAGTTGCTTGATGAGCCGATTCTCGAAGGCCTCTACGTGCAAGGCATAGGTCTCTACGAGCAGCCCCGCTGTCCCAAATGCCAGTCGCTCGACGTGAACTTTCAGGAACTCGACCGCCCCATCGCCTACATGAGCGCCTTCCTGCATGTGCCGATTCCAGTGCAGCGTGCTGGCTGGCGTTGCCACACATGCGATGCGGAGTGGGCAGAGGATGAGAGCTTGGACAAAGCCAGCAACGATTAACGCGGTTCTTGTGCCTGCACCGCCGAGAGGTTCACCAATAACAATGGAGATAAATTTTATTGAGAAACCGTCCCGCCTCAAGGTATGCTGTTGTCCAATCCGGTCGATGGAGCGCTCCTATGCGATTGTCTCTGGCTGTTTTCTCCGGGTTCCTTCTTCTTGCCATCCCAGCTGCCGTTCCACATGCTTCGGCGCAAAACATTTTTCTCACGCCGGTTCCTAACGCGCCATTCAGTGCCGTTGTTGAGGTTCAGCGCACGAGGATACATCCCGATGGTTTGGTACTCAACCTGAAAAGCGTCCGGATCATGGCGCGCGACGGCATCGGGCGCATTCATAACGAGTCGCGAGTATTCTTGCCGGCGACTAGTACCGAGACGCCGGAGGTCGAGCACATCCATCTCTACGATCCGCGTACTCGCATTTCTACTGAGCTCGATCCGCGCAAGCACACGTTCTACACTCAAACCATCCATCACCCGCCCTCAACGGTGCCGCCAACCGTGCGCTATGGATCGCCCTCGGGTGTCGGCGTGCCCCAGAATGATTTCTCAAAGGAAGAAGATCTTGGCAGCCAGGAGATTGGAGGAGTAACGGCGCGCGGTGTGCGCGAGACGCAGATTATCCCGGCCGAAAGCAGCGAGACCGGCAAGGAGATCGCAATCACCGATGAATATTGGTATTCCGATGAATTACGCATTAACGTGGTGATGAAGCACGACGATCCGCGCACCGGAACCACAACCTTCACCGTCACGCATATCACGCGCGGAGAGCCGGATCAGGCTCTGTTGGAAATTCCAGAAGGCTACACCCGCGTAGCGGCGAAGCCATAACTGAGAGTGTCTGAATAAAATATTCAGGACTTATTCGAGCGCACTGCTGCCGGCAATTCCACAACGCTCGAAAACCTGCCGGTGTGTTGACTCGCTCGCAGCAGCCAACTAACATTCGCAGGACATGCCTGAAGAACAAAATCCCATCGGACGTGCCATCTCGCACTATCGCGTTCTCGAAAAACTCGGCGGTGGCGGCATGGGCGTCGTTTTCCGCGCCGAAGATACCAAGCTGCGCCGCTTCGTCGCGCTAAAGTTTTTGCCCGAAGGCATCGCAAAAGATGAGGCCGTGCTCGAGCGCTTCCGCCGCGAAGCGCAATCCGCTTCCGCGCTGAACCACCCCAATATCTGCACGATCTACGATATCGACGAAGCCGATGGCCATCCCTTCATCGCCATGGAACTGCTGAAGGGCGTCACCCTGAAGCACAAGATTTCCGGTATTCCCCTGCCGCTCGAAACCATTCTCAGCATCGGCATTGAAGTCTCTGACGCGCTCGATGTTGCCCAGTCCGAGGGCATCATTCACCGCGACATCAAGCCCGCCAACATTTTCGTCACCGAACGCGGGCAAGCCAAGGTGCTCGACTTCGGCCTAGCGAAAGTGGTTTCGAGAGGCAGCAGCGAAACCGTCGCCACTCAGCTCGACGCGAATCTCACCAGCCCTGGCACCACCTTAGGCACCGTCGCCTACATGTCGCCCGAGCAGGCCCGCGGACGCGAAGTGGACGCCCGCAGCGACATTTTTTCCTTCGGCCTCGTGCTCTATGAAATGGCCACCGGACGCCAGGCCTTCGGCGGAAGCTCATCTGCGGAGTTGTTCGATGGAATTCTGAACCGCGCCCCGCTGCCGCTATCGCGCCTCAATCCGGAAGCTCCCGCCGAACTCGAACGCATCATCAATAAGTGCCTGGAAAAAGATCCCGCGCTGCGCTACCAGCACGCCGCCGATCTCCGCTCTGACTTGCAGCGCCTCAAACGCGATCAAGATTCCAGCCGCCGCATTCCGGTAGCCTCCGAGTTCGCCGCAGTGCCGCAATCCGCTGCCATCTCGAACTCAGCCCTTCAATCGAGCGCACTTTCCACGCCACTCAGCAGCACGACACATTCTGCGCAATCCGGCAGCTCCGCCGTAGCGGCAGCGGCCAAGCAGCATAAGTTTGGCACCGCAAGCATTGCGGCATTTACTCTGATTCTCTTCGTTGCGGCAAGTTACGGCGTCTACTCGATGCTGCACCATCCTGCCGCAACTCCGTTCCAGAACTTTACCGTCAACCAGATCACCACCTCCGGTAAAGCATCTCTTACAGCTATCTCGCCCGACGGCAAATATCTGCTTAGCGTGCTCAACGATAACGGCAAGCAAAGCCTCTGGCTGCGCAACATACCCACGGCCAGCGACACACAGGTGATTCCGCCCGAAACCGCAACCTATCGCAGTCTCGCTTTTTCTCTCGACGGCAACTACATCTATTTCCGCAAGGCGCAGAACGCCATCAACACCGATTACAACCTGTATCGCGCGCCGGTTCTAGGAGGCACTCCGCAAATCGTGGGCCACGATATCGACAGCAACACCGCCTTCTCTCCCGACGGCAAGCACATCGCCTACATGCGCGCCAACGATCCCGAGGTGGGCAAATTCCGCATTCTAAGCGCCGACATGAGCGGCAACGACGAAAAGGTTTTGGAAATCGCGCCGCTCAGCGCCGGCAATCCTACAAACATGGCGTGGTCTCCTGACGGGCAACGACTAGCTCTCGTCCTGGTCCAGCCCGATGAACACGCGCTTGGCGCCATCGATCTGTTCGACCTCAGCAGCGGAAAGTCCACCCGCCTCGCCGCGTTCGGCGACAAACTTCTCGCCGAACTGCAATGGCTGCCCGACGGATTGCTGGTTCTCTATCAACAGGCAGGAGCGCAATTCAGCCGGTCGCAAATCGGTTTTATTTCTACCGACAGCGGCCAAATGCGCCAGATTACCCGTGACACCAACCGTTACACCACGCTCACGGTTTCCGCCGACGGCAAGACCGTGGCCACCGTGCAGCAAAAGTCCACGCAGAGTCTTTATATGCTTCCGGGCGCGGGCAGCCAGAATGCCGACATCAAGCCCTTATCGCTCAGCGGAGATATTGGCGGCTTTAATTGGACGCCCGACGGCGGCTTGCTGGTGACCGACGGCCCGCGCCTGCTGCGCGCCGCCGCCGACGGGACCAATCCAACCCAATTGATCAACGACCCCAACGCTAGCATCTTCGACTTTTCCAGTTGTGGGCGCGATCACATTATTTTTTCCTGGGGTTTCAAGCGTGGCGCCAATAAGGCCAACATTTGGCGTACGCACGCCGATGGTTCCGGCGCCATCCAGGTCACCGACGGAAAACTCGACATGAGATCCGTCTGCACGCCGGATGGAAAATGGGTCTACTACGATAACCGCGCCCTCGGCCGCATTTCGCGCGCTCCCCTCGATGGCTCCGGCAAACCCGAAGTGGTCGCCGCCAGCGTGGTGCCCAGCAGTTTCTTGACGAGCGACGGCATTACAATTTCCGCCGACGGAAAAACCCTCGCCTACATCGTGGAAGTGGTCGACGCCGAAACCCAGCGCGGCCAGGAAAAAATGGCGCTTCTCGATCTCAATTCTTCCGCACCCCGCCTGGTGGATGTCGATCAGCACATTGGCAACGGCCTCCTGCAATTCACCCCGGACGGAAAGGCCATCGCCTATGCGATCAACACCAGCGGCATAGACAATATCTGGATTCAACCCCTCGACGGCTCACCGCGCAAGCAGATCACCAACTTCACCTCCGAGCACATTACGGCATTCAACTGGTCTCCGGATGGGAAAAGCTTGGGTGTGCTGAGAAATCATTCGGAGTCGGATGTGGTGCTGCTGCAAGAAGGGAAGTAACCGCCGTCGACCACTGCGCCCCCTTTAACAATTTGACCGTCTCTTTACATAAGGCCCACCTGAAAATTCTTATCCGCAAAAATCCCTCGCTTTTGTTACCCTTCCTGCATCATGCGCTTCCAATTTGGTCTGCTGTTCATGATCGCTCTTGCCACTTGCGCCTTCACCCAGGCATCCTCGGCACAAGATCCCAAACCGCTGGCCGACCGCCTCGCGGCGCAGAACGTGCTCTTCGACGAACAGTACGAAGCCGATCTACGAAACTTCCCCGAGCGCGCTACGGCTTTTGGCGATTATCGCTATAACCATCAGCTCGCCGATTACTCGCTGGCCGCCATCGACCGGCGCGAGAAGACGAATGAAGATTTTTTCGCGCGCCTTGAGGCCATTCCGACCACCGGCTTCTCCGATCAGGATCAGCTCTCGCACGATCTGCTGGTTCGCGTGCTTCAGCAGCGAATCGCCGACTACAAGTTGAAGGAGTACGAGATGCCGGTGAACCAGCAGAACGGCGTCCATACTTCGCTCGCCGATCTTCCGCTCTCCGTTCCCTTGGATTCGGTCAAGCACTACGAGGACTATGTCGCACGCCTGCACCAGATTCCTCGCGTGCTCAACCAGACCACCGAAGTGCTGCGCGCAGGCATGAAAGATAAGCTCATGCCTGTCCGCTTCCTGATCGAAAAACTTCCCGTGCAGTGCGAAGGCATCATCGCGTCCGATCCTTTTCTCATTCCGACGAAAAAGTTTCCCGGCGGCATTTCTGCTGAAGATCAAAAGCGCCTGACGCAGCAGATCACCGACGCCGTCAACATCGATGTCATTCCGGCCTACAAAACTTTTGCCGCGTTTCTTCGCAACGAATACGCGCCGCAGGGGCGAACCACGCTTGCCGTCACCTCGCTGCCCAACGGCGAGAAAATTTACGAGAATGACATCTACGCCCGCACCACCACGCACATGACGGCCGATGAGATTCATCAACTCGGCCTGCGCGAAATCGAGCGCATCGAAGCCGAGATGACTGCGATCGCGAAAAAACAAGGCTTCGCCGATCTCACCTCATTCCGCGCGTCACTCAAAACCAATCCCAAGTACATTCCGCAATCCGCCGATCAGATTCTCGACGACTTCCGCCACTACATCGCGCAGATGGAGCCGAAGCTCCCCGAACTCTTCACGCTGCTGCCCAAATCGCCGGTCACGGTGGAAGCGATTCCCCCATTTCAAGCCGCGGCGGCCACGCACTACGTTACCGGCACGCCTGATGGCAAGCGGCCCGGGCGCGTAGTGGTGGCAACCTCCAACTTCGCCGAGCGCACGCTCATCGATGACGAAGCCACTGCCTACCACGAAGGCATTCCCGGACATCACATGCAGCTCTCCGTGCAACAGCAACTTACCGGACTGCCCAAGTTCCGCCAGCACGGCCTCGGCTTCAATGCCTATATTGAAGGCTGGGCGTTGTACGCCGAGCAGCTTGGCAAGGAAGTCGGCTTCTATCAGGATTCGGTCTCCGATTACGGACGCTTGTCGTCTGAATTATTTCGCGCTGTGCGTCTGGTCGTAGACACCGGAATTCACTCCAAGGGATGGAGCAGGGAACAGGTGGTCGAGTTCTTTCGCAAATCTGGGGCCGTGGATGAGCCGACGATCCAATCGGAAACCGATCGTTACATCGCATGGCCGGCGCAGGCTTTGAGTTATAAGTTGGGTCAGTTGAAGTTCCGCGAACTACGCGAGCGCGCGAAGAACGAGTTAGGCCCGAAGTTCGACATTCGTAAGTTCCACGACGAGATGCTCGATGGCGGAACGCTGCCGCTGGATATGCTCGAAGCGCGCACGGAGAAGTGGATTCAGGAGCAGAAAGCAGAATAAACCGCTCGTTTTCTTTCCGTACTTTGCAGTAAACGCTTTCAAGAGCTCTTTAACCGCAAAGGCCGCTAAGAACATCCGCGAAGGCGCAAAGTAAATTGTAAGTCTGAACAATCACAACCTACCCTGCAAGTTTCTGCATCTTGACACCACTTACCTGCAGTGCGATTCTCTTTCACGGTCTCTCCGCTTTCAGTTTCGGTTTACTCTTACCATCCGCATGGAGGAACAATGCCCCGCAAGACTCTCTTTTTCGCTCCGAAGTTAGCTTTGGCAGTTATCGCTTCAATCACTCTCAGTTCATCTACGCTGGTCGCACAAACTGAAAAGATAATCCATGAGTTCCCGGGTGCCCACGACGGAGGTCATGGCAACGGGTATCCCAACGGCGGTTTAATTGTTGACTCGGCCGGCAATCTTTATGGTACGACAGGCACGATAGGTAGTCCGTGCTCGAACTGTGGCTCGGTGTTCGAACTTTCGCCGATAACTGGTGGAGGTTACACCCAGACCTTGCTGCACACTTTTTCCGGCGTAGGCAACAGCCCGGTGAACCCGCTTGCGGGCTTAGTCATGGATGCCAGTGGAAATCTTTACGGCACAAGCTACGATGGCGGCTCTGAAGGTGACGGTACAGTATTCGCGTTGAGCAACAGCGGTGGGGTTTGGACGGAAGCAGTGCTGCACAATTTTGGGCGGGTTTCTACCGATGCTACGCATCCAGCCACGGGGCTTGTGATCGATGCCGCCGGCAATCTTTATGGAACTACGCAGACCGGCGGGCAGTACGGCTTGGGGACTGTCTACGAGTTGAGCCCGGTGACTGGCGGCTGGGAGTATCGAGTTCTCCATAGTTTCAAAAGTAGCGATGGAGCAGATCCTGGACAACTTGTCATCGATGGCGCAGGAAATCTCTACGCAACCACGTACAGTGGCGGAAAGTATGGTTCCGGAGAATTCTTCGAATTGTCGCCCACCACGGGTGGAGGTTGGACGTTCGCGATTCCGTACTATTTCGACAATATTGTGGGCCCGGGACCCTATCTAACCGTGGATAGCGCCGGAAACTTTTATGGCATGTTGAAAGGCGCGGTGGGACACGGTTCCGCGTTTGAACTTTCTCCTGCGGGCGGTGGGACCTGGACTGAGCAGACCTTGATCGAGTTTTGTGGTACGACCTGTCCGGTTGGAGCGGGCCCAGCTGCCCTCGTGGTGGATGGCAGCGGCAATCTTTATGGGACGATGTACACCGGCGGAGCCCACTCGGGCGGCACAGTGTTCGAGCTTTCACCCGTTGTGGGAGGAAGCTGGAGTGAGACGCTGCTCCACAGCTTTGGTGGTGGAAGCGATGGCACGTCGCCGCAAGGCTCGTTGCTTTATACCGGCGGGGCGGTTTATGGAGCGACGTATCTCGGCGGGGAGTCCGGCTACGGCACAATTTATCAGATCACGCCGTAGAGTTCGAACGAAGATTCCCAGCGTGTGATTTGTCTCGATGTTATTTTCAGGTGCCCCGTCCAAGCTTCGCTTGGGCGGGGTTTTTATCTGACCAACATTTCGGCTGCTGAACCGCCCCCTTCCTGAGTATGTTTCCGCCAAACCAGACGGGGGAGCTGCACATGCGATTCTCACTGGGTGCTTTTCTCCGGAGTTGCTCTTCTCGCTTTCGCCACAATCGTTCCTCAAGTTAAGTGATCGTTGTCTTCGCAAATCCCTTACCGATCACATCCATCGTATCCTCGGCCAACATTAGTCCCGGCAACTCATCCCGCGCAAACCACCGTACCTCTGCGGCGTCGCTGGCTGCGGCCAGATCTCCCGCAACCCGGCGGCACAAAAAATCAATCAAAACATAGTGATATTGCACCCGCTGTTCGAGATTGCGCAAAATGCGGTCGTAAACACCCAGAAGTTCCACGGGTTCAACGACAAGCCCAGTTTCCTCGCGAGCTTCGCGCACGGCAGCTTCGCGCACCAATTCGCCGACTTCAAGCACCCCTCCCGGAATCGACCATTTATCCTGCAGCGGTGGATGTGCCCGCTTAACCAGCACCACGCGCGCACCTTCAATAATGACCGCACCAACGCCAACGAGCGGAACTTCAGGAAATTCACGTTGCATGGTGTCCGTGACCGTCACTTCGGCTTGCGGCTTTCGAAAATAGTTTGGATTCCCCCGTTGCCGAGGTCCTTTACTCGACTTTCCAGACTCTTCCACCGGATATATACAAGCACAGCAACTCCGGCAATAGCGCCTAAGAAGCGAAGGATGTTGAAGAATATCTCCTTCATATAGGCCGCCCCTCCCCTTTCGGAGAATATGAAACCAGCTGACTATTAGAGGATTCTATAGCATGGTTTTTCTCGTGCCTCACTGTCTCCATGGTTAAAATAGTCTTTCTATGCCCCTCGAAGAATACAAACGAAAACGCCGCTTCGATGAAACGCCGGAACCTGTCGGCGAAGTCGAAAAGAAATCCACGCACCGCTTCGTAGTTCAAAAACATGATGCCACGCGCTTGCACTACGACTTTCGCCTGGAGATGGAGGGCGTGTTGAAATCGTGGGCGGTGCCGAAAGGGCCGTCGCTTGATCCCGCCGATAAGCGCCTCGCCATGCAGGTCGAGGATCATCCGGTTTCGTATTTTGATTTCGAGGGCAACATTCCGGAAGGAAATTACGGCGCAGGCACAGTGATGGTGTGGGATGTCGGTACCTGGCAGCCGCTTTCGCCGGTCGCAGTGGAAGGAAAATATGTTCCTGGCACCGATGCCGAAGCCGCCGCCATGCTCGCCAAGGGCGATTTGAAATTCCGCTTGAAAGGGAAAAAATTAAATGGCGACTTTGCCATCGTAAAAATGAAAGGCCGCCGCCCCGGAAGCAAAGGCAACGAATGGCTGCTGATCAAAAAGCATGACGACCACGTAGTGGAAGGCTACGACATCGACGATTACGACGAGTCGGTACTAAGCAAGCGCAGCCTGGCCGAGATCGCCGGAGACGCAGGATCGCGCGAGTGGAGAAGCCGTCCCGCAGGCGGCCCTGGAAAGCTGAAAGCCGCATGGCTCGCCGACGCCGTAGCTAAACTCGACAAGAAAAAACTAGAAGTGAAAAAATTAGAAGAAAAAGAAACCAGCAAGAAGTCAGCTAAAAAAAAACAAAAGAAGTAACTCCTGAAGTCCCGCCAGAACCCAAAGCCAAACAGAAGAATAACCCCGTGTCTTCTCCGCTCGCTGCGGTAAATGCAATTCCTTCCGCATCCACTCCCAGCAAGCGTCTCATGCCCACGCAGATTCATCCCATGCTGGCCACCTCCATCGACGAGCCCTTCGACGGCCTTGACTGGCTCTTCGAAATCAAGTGGGACGGCTACCGCGCCATCGCGTTTATCGAAAACGGCAAAGTGCGTCTCGTCTCGCGCAATCAAAATGACCTCACGCCCCGTTATCCCGA
This sequence comes from Candidatus Aquilonibacter sp., assembly GCA_035486715.1. Lineage (GTDB taxonomy): Bacteria > Acidobacteriota > Terriglobia > Terriglobales > Acidobacteriaceae > Sulfotelmatobacter. The sequence goes on along the minus strand of DATHMV010000051.1, from coordinate 159,936 downwards.
ACTCAAAGATCTCCCGCAGTTCGTCAAAGCAAAAACCGCCATTCTCGATGGCGAAGCCGTCGCGCTCGACGATGAGGGCCGCGCCTCTTTCAGCCTGATGCAGCAGCGCACCGGCTTCCGCCCGCACGGCCGCCGCGGCGCGACTAACGCCGACGTACCCGTTCTCTATTACGCATTCGATCTGCTCTATCTTGACGGCTACGACTGGCGGAAAATGCCGCTCGAAGAGCGCAAGAAAAAACTGGCCTCGATCCTTGTCACTGGAGATTCCCTGCGCTATTCGGATCACTATGAGCAGGAAGGCAAAGCGTTATTCGAAGTCGCGCGCGTGAAAGGACTCGAAGGCATTCTAGCAAAAAAACGCGACAGCATTTACCAGGAGCGCCGCGCCAGCGAATGGCTTAAAATCAAAATCACTCACCGTGTGGAGTGCGTGATCGGCGGCTACACCGAACCAGAAGGCAGCCGCGCCCACTTCGGCTCAATCGTGCTTGGACTCTATGACAAGCAGGGAAGACTCATCCACGTCGGACAGGCGGGCAGCGGATTCGATCAGAAGGCGTTAGCAGAAATCTGGAAGCTGTTAAAAGCGCGGGAGACCAAAAAAAATCCCTTTTACGGAGAAGTAGAAGCGCTGCGAAAAGTCTTCTGGATAAAACCAGAACTAGTAGCCGAAATTGAATACGCGGAATGGACCGAAGGCACAAACACCGGCAGCGGCCCCAAACTGCGAGCCCCGGTATTCCAGGGCCTGCGCGATGACAAAGACGCAAAAGACTGTCTGCTAGACGAAACTTCGCAATAAAGAATTTGTAATTTTGTAATCGGGTAATTTGGGAAACTGCGTATTTCCCGCGTTAGTTTTTAAATTACCAAATTACCCAATTGCAAAATTTACTTAATTTCCTTCATCGCCAGCATCGTCCCGTAATCCCGCCCGCTCGGGTCCGTAGCTCTCGCCACGACCCCGGCAAACGCATCCCGCAACTCGGGATACTTCACCAGCAAAGCCTTCATCACCGCTACATTGCTTTGATACGCCTGAGTCGTATCCCCGACACTCGCCGCCTGATACTTCGCAATCAAATCCAGTTCGTTGCCCACCACTTCCGGAAAAAGATCGGTGAGTTTATACGTGGTCGTCCCCGCCGGCAGGTCGGTTGTTTTTCCATCCGATGGCAAATCAGCGGGCTGCACTTTTTGCGATTCGTCATAAAGCTTGTCGGTCACGGCTGTACTCATAAACGGCAGCGGCGATATCAACGAGCGTGCCTCAAGGTAATACAACCATGCATTGTGTACCTGGCCTTTGCTCTGGAATGTCCGCGCGTGGGTCACAAACCATTCACTGTCGTGTCCGCCGGTTTGCGCCGCCTTAATATAAAGACCGCCCAGCTTCCAATCCGTACCCAGCTGTTGCAGGATGAACGAAACCGTATAAGCGCCCTTCGATGATGGTGCATCGAGAATTACAACCGCATATTTTCCCGGCGGCAGATTATTGAGATAAAAAGCCGCGCTGTCGCTCGTCTGCCCGTTCGCCCCAAAAACCCCGCAATAAAATTCAGCGCGCGCAATCGGCGCAGTGCCGGGCGCTTCCAAAAGAAACGGCGGGCGCGCCGTCGCCTTCGCGCCGCTCAACGCCGTCTGGTTATCTTTCACGGTCGCTTCGATCGAAGAGAAATCAGAAGCGAGGCTCGGAATGGCATTCTGCCGCAACGCCGCCGCATCCCCTTTCGCCAGCAGATCGAAATAGCGCTGCCCAGCCGAAGTTAAAGCGGTTTTCACCGCCGGCTCCATGTCGTTGGCCGTCATGCAATTTTCGGCCAAAACGCCCACGGCCGTAAACGCAGTCAGGGCCAGCGTAAAGAAACAAAAACGCAGGCCAGATTTAAAATTCTTCATTATCGAGACGTTGCGCTTCGAAAAGCAATCCGCTTCAGACACCTGGTTGAACCTCATTTGCGAGAAATTGTACGCTCTTCAGCCCCAGGCTTCTCATTTCAATTGGCAATCCTTGATCGCTGCGCCTGCCTAGCCCCTATTAAAAGTCTCTGTGCAAGAGGATAAAGTCAATACGTTCTATCAAGTAGAGGGTAATCAGAGCGCGATCTTAAGTTCGTGCTGGAACCCGGCAGCGGTGCTAAAATTCCTTTAATAAACCCACCGTCTCCCCAGGATGTATATCGAGTGGAGGAGTTACCAATGAGTACGGGATCGAAATTTACAGGCTTGCTGTTAGCGGGTGCGCTGTGCCTGCCCGGTGTCGCGCTGGCCGATACAGCCAATACGCAACCGCCAACCACACATCATGTGCGCGCCAAGAAAAAGGCTGCGCCGCTGCCTCCGCCGCTGCCTTCCGGTACGCGTGGCCCCGTCCCGCAGATTCCCCTCGATGCGATTCCAGCGGTTCAACCTCAAGTCACGTATGAAAATGGTTTGCTGACGATCGTCGCGCCGAACTCCACTCTTTCCGATATTTTGAAAGGCGTACGTAAAAACACTGCCGCCGAAATCGAAATTCCCGCCACGGCAACCGAGCGCGTAGTCACCCGCATTGGCCCCGCCCCTGCCCGCGAGGTGATGGCCGATCTGCTCAATGGTTCCCGCTTCAACTACATCTTGCTTGGATCTCCGGCAGACGCGAACGCGCTGGTGCGTGTGGTTCTCGTAGCCAAAACCGGTCCCGACAATCCCCCAGGTCAACCAGCCCCCACGGAAGCAAATGCGGCCGCTCCTCCTGGAACTGTAACCGCACCGCCCGCGATTCCGGGCGAAGCGCAGGAAGTCGAACCCGAAGATGTTCCCGACGATACCGCCGATCAGTCAGCCGACGCTGAACAGCAACAACAATCCGCTCCCGATCAGGGCGTAAAAACGCCGCAACAATTGCTGCAGGAAATGCAGCAGCGCCAGCTCCAAATGCAGCAACAGGGGCAGGGAGCGCCGGGCACATATCCTACGCCCCCAGGCATGCCTGCGCCGCACCAGCCGCAGCCGCAACAGCAGGATCAATCACAACAACAATAATGTAAGTAACAACAAGAAAGCCGGTGGTTGAACCACCGGCCTTTTTAAACTCTCTTATATGGATTCTTAATTAAGGCTGGTTGCTGCCCCGGTTCCATCGCGCCTGCGTTGCCGCTGGTAACGGTTTCACATTCTGGTCGGCTATCTGATCGGTGGTAGTATTCAGGGTTTTCTCCAGCAGCTTCCAGTCCTGCTCCACATCGCTCTCCGAAACCTTCGGCGGATTTCCCCGCTTCAATTCCTGCTGTAATCTTGCCTCGAGAATTTCTTGCGCCACCTGCCGCGACGACTTCGCCGCCAACAGGTTGCTCTGCGTGAGCCCCACATTCACAACTTCATCCCCAATTTGCATCCGCACCACAGGATGTCCTGCCGAATCGAAGCCGGGCGCGGCATTGCTCATTATCCGCTCCAATGTTTTTTCAAGGTGCGTCGTGGTTTCAAGATCGTCTGCCGCGACCATGTGATTCAGTTCAATCTGGTACGACCGCCGGTCCTCTGTGCCCACCGGAGCTTCCAAATCGCGCCCGGCGTTATACACCAGCGACTGCCGTGCCGGATCGAACCGGCTCGTCGCGTCCGTTCCCACATAAACCGCGACAACGCAGCCCGCAAAGATAGGGCTTACCACCGCGCTGGGAACGATATATTTCTTTGATTTGAAAAATGACTCCACCACGCCATGCACCGCCGAGCTGCGTGCCGCGCTCCCCGGAACCTGCGGGATCACATAATGCGAAAACTCAAGCTCGGGATGCCGCGCGCTGAACTTCACCAGCGTTTTCGCCATCTGCTTGGGAGTGGTAATGCCCACGTCGGCCACCACGCTGCGGTGCAAAGCTTTCGGATAATAGAAGTTGATTACATCTTTTGCGAAGTCAGCGCAGTTGTGCGATACCGTGCGGAAGTGAGAAACGTTGGGCTCCGCATTGAGATGCCGGATCAAAGCTAGATCCTGTTTGTGTGTTGTCTCTATCTCAAACGCGTACGATGCGCGGTCATAGGCTGAGCCCACCAGTTCATACCAATTTCCGCCCGGAGTTTCACCAGTCGGCAGGTCGGCCGCAACCGTTTCCAGATGCTTGCGCCGGTACTGGTCGCGCAAAAAACTCACCGTCTTCGGATCCACAAACAGCGGAATATCTTCCGTTTTCTCGACTGCATATAAATAAGGAATAAGCGGGATCGCAATCCAGTCGTATCCGCTGACGCCATCGTAGCGGCTAATCACCACTCCCAACTCTCCAGCTTTGCACGGACGCAATACCAGCGGCGTCTCCGCGCACACATCCGAGAGATACACGGCGGCATGTCCCGTGGCCGTAAAGAAGCCAAGCTTCCCGTATGGCTCCTCGAGCAAAAGCGTAGCCGAGGCGTGCGCCAGCGTGGCGGACATCGCCGCCAGTACCAGCAACATGCCCAAACCGCGCCGAGATTTCTCCAGCCATGCCATAGGTTTAGCTACAAAAAAACCGCCCGGTATAAGAACCCCTTTGCAACAGATTAGTTGCCGGAAAGGAACAGCGCGAGGTTACGGAAGTCAAAAAGTAACTCGGTCATAAAGATGACCGTTTCGTATCCATCACAAAAACAAGCAGATAGGGAGGTGTGAAGGGCAGGTTAAATCTGTATGAAGAATTTTGATCGTTTGGATTCCACCATTGCGAGTAACGAAATATACGTTCAATCCAGTATTGCGTATAAACAAGTGAAGCGGGTGCCCCGTCCTTAGTCGCGTTCTATACGACTAGGATGGGGTCTTTGACTTCCTTTACGTCTTAAGGAGCGCCGCAGTTACAAAACTATCCAATCTCCAGAATAGCCCGAACCGCACTTTCAGCCACGATCGCGTCCTCATCAGTGGCAAGCTTTTTTAACAGCGGCAGAAATTTTTTTTTACCGCTATTCCCCATGGCAACAACCGCATTCCGCCGCAACCCCGCGCGCTTTGCCCGGCTCACGGGCGTGCCGCGAAACGTGCTGCGAAACTCTTCCGCGCTGATCTCCGCCAGCCAGTCGAGCGCCGGATTCACCATCTCCGCCCGCGGCTGAAATTCCTCCAGCTTCGTCGCCGGAGCCTTCCGGTTCCACGGGCAAACATCCTGGCAAATGTCGCAGCCAAAGACATGCCGTCCAATCCCGGCTCGCATTTCTTCCGGAATCGCGCCGCGCTTTTCAATCGTGAGATAAGCGATGCACTTGTTCGAGTCGAGCCGATAAGGCGCGATGAACGCGTCTGTGGGACAGGCATCGATGCATCGCGTGCAACTGCCGCAGCGATCGGGTGCAGGTAAGCTCGCCGTAAGTTCGAGCGACGTAAGAATCACGCCCAGGAACATCCACGATCCCACCTTTTGATTGATGATGCACGTGTTTTTGCCAATCCAGCCAATCCCCGCATACTTCGCAGCCACGCGCTCGACGATCGGCCCGGTATCGACATAGCAGCGTGTCATGAGCTCGTTATTTTCAAACCCGCTCGGCGGCGTGCTCATGGACCGGTTCACCGATGCGCCCAATGCAGCATTTCTTATTGCGCTCTCCACTTGCCGCAACCGCTTCATCAGTGAGTCGTGATAATCCTGAGCACTCCATGAATAGCGCGAAATCCATCCCTGGCCCTTGTCGGCAAATTGTGTTGAGTAAGGTTGCGCTGTGTTGTAATTGATGGCACATACCACTACGCTGCGCGCCCACGGAGCCACATTGGCCAGCGACGCGCGTTTCAATCGCCCCTGCTCGTCGCGCGCCTCGAGATATTTCATCTCCCCCGCGCGCCCTTCCTCAATCCATTGCGGAAAATATTCCAACTCAGGAGAATCGCCGACCGGTGCGATGCCCGCTAGGTCGAAACCCGCGTCCACAGCGGCCCGCGTCACAGCTTCCGTAATTTGAGAGGATTGGAACAAAGTAGTCGGGATCATGAGCCATGCGAAAATTTAAAAACAAGATTCAAAACAAGGTTTCGATCAGGGTAAGCCTAGGCATACCGTCACAGCATTGGCATGATAAACCGCGCCTTCAGGCGCTGCCGCATGCTATTAAATAACCAATCAAATTTTCTTCATCCCAAAAACAGCAAACTCTCAATCCCAATTCGGAATTCCACTTCAATTTTAGTAGCGAAATCACTTACCAAGATCCGATCAGCGTATAAGCTTTTTCTCACAGAGTCACGCAACTGAGCTGCGCGTTCTCCGAATCTGTTCTCAGGAGATAAGGCATATGCCGCAATCCACGCACGCACAAACTCCCACAATTCAAATTTCAGTCATCAACGAAAGCACCATACTCACCGAAACTGATATAACCCCGGCCGTCGCCGCGCTGCAAAAACAAGTCACCAATGATTTTCGCCCGGTCTGGGGAACCGACGCGGAACTCACCATCGTCGCTAAAGGCTCGCAGCCGGCCAGCGGAAGCTGGTGGCTGGTGCTGCTCGACGACACCGATCAGGCCAACGCTCTCGGCTATCATGATCTCACCACCGAAGGTTTGCCCATAGGCAAAGTTTTTGCCGCCAGCGATCTGAAAGCCGGCACATCGTGGACGGTTACTGCCAGCCACGAACTGCTGGAAATGCTGGGCGACCCCAATATCAACCTCACCGTCTTCGTGCAAAACAGTGAGACCGCGGGAATGCTCTATGCCTATGAAGTTTGCGATGCCTGCGAGGACGACAGCTTCGGCTACAAGATCGACGATATCCTGCTCTCTGATTTCGTTTATCCGAGTTGGTTTGAAAATTTCCGCGCCGCAGGCTCTACGCGCTTTGACCAGATGAACAAGATTCAGAAACCGCTGCAGTTGCTGACTGGCGGCTATATCGGGGTATTCAACGCGACTTCCGGCAGCGGCTGGCAGCAAATTACAGACGAGCAGCATCCCACCAACCTCAAGAACCGCGGCACCGTCGGTACCCGCCGCGAGCGCCGCAACACGCCTCCTGATCTCTGGGTGACCAGCCTTCCCCCACGCAAGATTGTCAGTAACGCACAAAAATACCGTGAGCAATTGCAAACCATCCAGCACAAGCGCGAAGCCGCCGCGTAAGAATTTCCTCTGGTCCTCCTGTACCTTGGACCCTGGCTCCGCGCGAAAGCGCGGGGCCTTTTTTATACTCGCTGCTTTTTTGAGTGCCGTACCTTTCTAAGGCTCGACCGAGAGAATAGGCGCTACCAGATGAGTTTCTTCTGGAACCTCTTCCTTCGCGGGAGATCGGCAATAGTCTTTCCAGGAAGGGAATTTGGCTTGTTTCTTTTCGATATCTTGCCGGGACGCCCCTTTCGGCAAAGTGAGGAATGCGAGAAATTTCTCCTGCATGTGAATCGAGGGACTAAATTCATCCAGCCACAAAAATTGTCCTTCCTCGTTCACCTCCAGAAACCACCAGCATCCATCTCGATCTATAGCAAAGTCGAAACTCCCGAACTCAATCCCGGCTTCGCGCGAAAAAGCCAGCACGCCTTTTTCCACATCAGCCGGAGTGGCAACTTCTTCAATCGATACATGTCCTTGCCCAACTTCCTGCCTCCAGTCAAGCGCTTCATTTGGAGTGCGCAGAGAATAGGAGTAAACAGTCGTTCCCAATAGCACCATCCGCACATCGAAAGCTTTTACGACCATTTCCTGATAAATAGCGGGCGCATAAGTTAGCACTTCATCTTCGGGCAAAGCGTCAGCTGCTATTTCAAAAGTTTCCGTTACTGCCAGCGCTTCGCTTCCTTCTTTTTTCCAGATGTGCGGGAAAAACGCCTTACAAATCTTTCGCTGTGAATCCTTGAGCGTATCCCTCACCGCCAGGGGCGCATTCGTCATCACCGTCGCCGGTACAAGAAGGCCGCTTTTTGCCGCAAGGCAAAGTTGCACCGCCTTGTTATTGATCATTCGGGAAGCGGAATAAGGATTGATGCAGCGCACCGGCAGATGCTCAAGCAGGTACATAACCGACAGGGAAAACCAGCGATACTCCTCATCTGCAAATACCTTATCGGGCACAGCAACATTGGGGTTCGGCACCGGAGGGTTCGGACGTCGAATCCACACAACGTCGCCCGGATCAACAGTAAACGTGCCCAGCGCCATCCGCGCATCGCCGTTGAAGGAAAGTGTTGCCTGCCGGCTCTCCGTCCATCCCAGGCCGCCCCAGCAGGCAACGGTGTAGCCCGCTTGCTCCAAAGCCCATTTCAACGGAGCGGTGTGATTGTCGTTTGCAAAAGCTACGATCACAATCTTCATCGTGTTCCTGCGAAATAGAGCGGGCGGCGCTTTAAACGCCGCCCGTAGTTTTCAGCACTCACCGACGTCTCCGTCAGGTTTTTTGGTGTTTGCATCGAAGGTGCACGCGGTATTGGTGTGGATGCCCCCACTCACCTGCTTAATTTCTTCCGGAGTGAGTTCGCGCGCGCCGGTACGGTTCAGTACGCGTTTATTGTTCGTCTGCATTGTATCCTCCGTCTAGCCGTCACCGTCTCTCTGACCGGTTTTGGGATTGACAGTAATGACGTTAGTGTTTAAGGGCCCGGCTGCGCTGATGCGAGCCAGTTCCTCCGCTGTAAGCTCTCGGGCGCCAGTTCGACCCAGCACCCGGTTTTCGTTACGCTTCATCGCTTCCTCCTTATTGTTTGTTCAACAACATCTGCACCGCTAACCGTTCTGTGACGGAAAGCGGTTCATGGTGCAGAAGTCTGCAAAAGTTACGGACGAAGGAACGCTGTTTCAGGACGGAGTCGTTAGTTTGGATACCATACGCCAGAATTTGGTTTGCCGAACAATGCGGGCGGTTTAGTTCGTAATTTGTAACAGGAGCGACATGAAGTAAGTGGGGCTGACAACGGCGCGGCGCAAGGATATCCTTGCACCCATGCTGCCGAAGAGATCGAAACTTGTTGTCTCGTGTGTTTTGTTCTTGTTTTTAAATGCCCGTTGCACCATTGCTGCACAGGACGTGCATCCAGAAGCGCTCCATCGCGGCATGATGGCGCCGGAAGCGAGCACGTTACAACTCATCGCTCCCTCGCATGCTCCGATGACGCTGGCTCCTTCGGATATAAAGTCTTTTCCACGCGTCAGTGTTTCCATTCACAACCCGCATACCAATGCCGACGAAGCTTATGCGGGAGTTCGTCTTTCCGATCTGTTGGCAAAGATGGGTGCGCCGCTGGGAAGCGAATTACGTGGCAAAGCTCTTTCGGGATATGTGATTGCAACCGGTTCCGACGGCTATCGTGTGGTATTTGCGCTGGCCGAAATCGATCCCGGCTTTCATCCGGGAGAAATCATTATTGCCGACGAAATGAACGGCAAGCCGCTGGACTCTCACGCTGGTCCGTTCAAGATTGTTGCGACGGAAGATAGGCGTCCGTCCCGTTGGGTGCGTAATTTGGTGAGCATCGAGTTGAGGATGACGGAATGAGAATGGCGGAATAGGGAAAGTTGGGTGCACGCGGCCCACAAACTTTGTCATTCCGGCACGCGACCGAAGGGAGCAGGGAGAAACTCCTCGCTCACAGGATTAGCAGAAAAAGGAAATCCTGGAGAAAAGTAGGCGGGAACTTCAAATCGCAGCCGAAGCGCCTACACGCCCAGCTTCTTCACTTCCTCGTTGTAATACTTGCGGTAGAGAATGTCCCACTCCTGCGAGCCTTCAAGAATGGTCCGCTTCTGGCTCTCAATCTTTTGCCGCGCGCTCTGATCGATACGGGCTTCGCCGTTGAGCAGATCTTCGAGAATCTTACGCGTTTCCTGGCGGATGGTGTTGGGGTCTTCGATGAAGTCCACTTCGTCCACCGTCTTCAGGGCGTCGGCCACGGCGCGGGCCAGCACGTTCACTTTGTCGCGGCTCAGTCTCACAGCACCGCCTTGTACTTGCGCACCAGTTCGCTCTTCACCTTGCGGAACATCTCCTGGTAGTTGGCGCCGGTCTTGTTCATCTCGTCCGAGTATGCTTCAAGAATGACGCGGACCTCATCGTTGATGCGGTCTTCCAGCGTCAACTCCTCGAGCAGCGCAGCATGAACGCGCTCCGTGACTTTGGGCACGGCATCGGTTTCGATAGCCTTGCCCGCAATCAATTTCTTGGTGACTTCGCGGGCCAAATAGCCCACATATTCCTTGGAAAGAAGCATGTGCGGATAGATCGTCCTGTATCAGCAGGGCTTTATTTTGTGAAACATAGAGTGTAACACGACATTCACGCCCGGAGCATCGCCGCTTCTTCCGGAAACGTGGCAGTCTCATTCGGCTCATCCTCGCAGTCCCGCGTTTTTCATAGGGACGAGGGATATCCCTTAGCACCCGCCCGTTTGGCTCAATCTGACCATAGCCACGCCCTCCTGTCGCTGGCACCCTCCCACCCAAACGGCATACAATGAACTCGTAGAATATTTCCGCTATGTCACCCACTCGTGAAGACTTAACCATCATTAAAGATGACATGATCGCCTTTATCGAAGGCCATGGCATGAGCCGCTTCCACGGATACGTAGACTATGAAGAAGTGCAATGCGTCATGTGGGAAATGGGAGACAATCCCGACGGCTGGAAGGATTTTGTCGAACTGGCCAAGAGCGCGGGCGCTCCCTTCCTCACCATGCACGCTTGGAAGCTGGAGCGCGAAGAACTGGATGAATTGGTCGATCGCCTCTCCCACTCCGAGTTCAGCGACGGCGACGATGTCGAGGATGCCCGCTGGCTGCGTACGCACGTCGGCAAAGTTGGATTTCTTCAGCTCGGCTGGTCCTATCAGGGATCGATGTTTCTTTGCGAAGTCAGCACCGACTGGTACGACCGTTACCAGCGGCTGATGGAAGTCTCGGAAGATTTTGGCGGCATTCCCATCGACGAACCGGATCAGGATGAAGAGAACTAGCCGTGCGCTGGGAATTGGCTCCGGCAGATTCTGCGCAAGCGCAATCACTGGCTTCGGCTCTTCGCGACTTTCCTCGCCTGCCGTTTCACCGCAACGCAACATCCGGCTCTTTCGATGAAGCTGCTGTTCAAACTTTGGCCCGCTTGCTCCTTCGCCGTGGCTTGACCGACACCGATTCCGCCGCTCGTTATCTCCTGCCTTCTTTGGATCACCTCCATGCGCCCGAACAAATGACCGGCCTCCGCGCAGCAGTGGACCGCATCGACGCGGCTATCGCACGCAAAGAGCCGATGCTGATCTATGGCGACTACGACGTCGACGGCACGATGGCAATCATCATCTTGAAAACAGCCATCGAACTCTGCGGAGGCGCTGCCGACTTCCACGTCCCGCACCGCATTCGCGAAGGCTATGACATGCGCGACGATGTAATCGAACGCGCGGCCGCCGCGGGCATTCGCCTCATCATCAGCGTCGACATGGGCATTCGCGCCTTTGCCCCCGCAGAAACCGCGCACCAACTCGGCGTCGATCTCATCGTTACCGACCATCATCTGCCCGGCCCCGACGGCGTGCCAAAGGCCCATGCGGTCGTCAATCCGAATCAGGCAGGATGCGGATACCCCTACAAGCAACTATGCGGCGCAGGTGTCGCGTTCAAACTCGCGCAGGGATTAATACAGCGCCGCCTGCCGGAAAAAGATCAAACCCGCCTGCTCTTGTCGTTCATGAAAGTAGTAGCCATCGCCACCATCGCCGACGCGGTCCCCCTCACCGGCGAAAATCGCGTCTTCGCCAAGCTCGGCCTCGATGCGCTGCGTCGCGCGGTAAATCCGGGATTGAAAGCTCTGCTCGAAACCGCGCAGATTTCGAACAAGCGCGCGCCTAACTCCACCGAAGTCGCTTTCCGTGTCGCTCCCCGCATCAACGCCGCTGGGCGCATGGATATTGCTCGCGACGTGATCGACCTGTTCAGTGCAAAAGATTTCGACCAAGCCAGGCTGTTAGCGGGAAAACTCGATCGTCTGAATGCCGAACGTCAGGAAGAAGAGCGCCGTATTCTGCAAGCCATCGAAGAGCGCATCGCCGGCGATCCCGCGCTATGCCAGTCTTATTGCATCGTGGTAGATGGTGAAGGCTGGCACCGCGGCGTTATCGGAATCGCCGCCACTCGCGTGGTCGAGCGTTACCACCGTCCTGCCATCGTGATTTCGCGCGAAGGTGAAGAAGCCTTCGGCTCCGGCCGCTCGATTCGTCCGTTTCACCTGCTCGAAGCCATCGAAGCCAGCAGCGCCCTTTTCACCCGCTTTGGCGGACACTCCCACGCCTGCGGCTTCGCCTTGCCCTCTGCGAACGTCGCTCAACTCCGGGCGGATTTAGATACCTTCGCGCGATCCCGTTTAACGGAAGCCGATTTTGATCCAGTTCTCGACATTGAATCCGAACTTCATCTTGACGAAGTTACACCTCCTCTCTATCAAATGCTTTCATTGCTTGAGCCTTATGGAACGGGCAATCATGAACCGGCGTTTAGCGCGCGCAACGTTCGTCTGACCGCTCCACCAAAAATATTGAAAGACAAACACATCAAACTGAAATTGAAGGCAAACTCGAATGGCAGCGGTCGGAAACTGAACCCGGTCTTCGACGCTCTAGGCTGGCACATGGCCGAGCGCCTGGAGCAATCGCCGCTTCTCGCCGGAGATGCCATCGACATCGCCTTCACCGTCGGCCACAACGATCATCCTGAGTTCGGGGGAATCGAATTGGAGCTGCGCGATTTTCGAATCGCTTCGTGAGCGGTAGCTGTGGACGCGAGAACGATCGCGCTTAATTTAAAAAGTACCTCCGTAATCCCGTTCTCTTCAATCCTCGCGTCCCAAACCTTGTGCCCGAATTAAACTGCCGTAAGAAAGCAGCGGGTGCGGCCTGCAAATCCAAATAATGGCATTAAGAAATATTTCGGTTTTAAACGTCGTTGGTTTTATCTGTTTCTTGCTGGCGGCATTCTGGCTGAAGTGGGCTATGACCAACTCCAGGATGCTCAATGATGAAACTTCAAAGGCCAATCTTTCGTCGGCCAGCCAAAATGCAACCCCTCTGATCGAGGCTCTGGAAAAATACCGGGCCGACAACGGTTTTTATCCAATAACTTTGAATGTGCTGAACGCGGGCTATCATTCGTCACGTTCGATGCACAGCTTGTTATATTCCGCCAACCTTGGCGATTGGATTTTTAAGTCCCAAGCCTGCACCGCCCGCCAGAAATCCTTGCAGGGATGGATCATGGAAACGACCGACAAGTATCAGAGCCAAGTGGCCCAGTTCCAGTCCGAGTGCGTCGCCGGCTACCGCAACTACGCGCTTCAATCGGGAGATTTCCCGCCGAGTCCCAACACTTACGGGTTCGAACGCTGGGCATACTACACCTCGGTAAAAAAGCAATGGGAGTTGGGATGGTGCTCCCATGACCGCCGCTCCAGCAGCGCATTCAACGGTGTCTGCCGCTGGTAGCATGTCTGCCAAGGTGGTCAAGATACCTCATTCGCATGGTCGGACGCGATTTACCGTGGAGGATTGAAAGATTGCCGTATACAACCTAATGCTAAACTTCCGGTTCTATCGAATCGGAGGTGTGCCATGCGTCACCTGCTTACGGCCATTCTCAGCCTCACGCTGGTTGCTGGTTCATTCGCCCAAACCAAACCATCGAAACCGTCGGTGCCGACGCCTGCAGCGCCTGCTGCCGCCGACTCCCCCGCGCGATTACCCGTGAAACGTGTGGTGCTCTACAAGAACGGCGTGGGCTACTTCGAACATACAGCGCGTGTTCACGGCACACAGGACCTCAATATCGACTTCACAACCACACAACTCAACGACGTATTGAAGTCGCTCACTGCGGTGGATCTCGGCGAGGGACGGATCTCGTCGGTGCGATACAACTCGACTGCACCGCTCGACGAGCGACTGAAGTCGCTGCGCCTGCCTTTTGGTGAGCAAGTTACGCAGACCGAATATCTCTCAGCGCTTCGCGGGGCACGCGTTGAGGTGCATAGCGGATCGGCAACGGCGGCGGGCCGGTTGCTTAGTGTCGAAAAAATCCGCAAGCAACGCGGCAAAGACGATTTTGAAGACATCACAACTTTTTCCATCGTTACCGACGCGGGCGAAATGAGGAACTTCGAACTCGCTTCGGGCACATCAGTGCGCGTTGCCGATCGCGAGCTAACTGACGAAGTTGGGCGGTATCTCACCCTGCTCGGATCGTCGCGCGCCCGCGATGTAAGGCGGATGAGCTTTACCGCGAGCGGCGCCGGTGAGCGCGATATTTTCGTCAGCTACATCAGCGAAGTGCCGATCTGGAAGAGCACCTATCGCATCATCTTCCCTGAAAAGCAGGGTGAGAAGCCGCTGTTGCAGGGCTGGGCCATTGTCGATAACACGATCGGCGAAGACTGGAAAGATGTTCAGCTTTCTCTTGTCGCGGGCGCGCCGCAATCTTTTATTCAAAACATCTCGCAGCCCTTCTATGCGCGCAGGCCGGTCGTGCCATTGCCAGAGTCCGTGATGCTTACGCCGCAGTCGCACGAAGCGACATTGGAGTCCGACCGTCTAGACCAATTTGCGAAGTTACAGGCGGGTGGCGGAATCGGTGCTGGCTCAGGCGGTGGAGTCGGTGGAGGAGTGTTCCGCGTGGCGAACGGGTTGACGGGTCTATCCGGCCTGGTAAAAGACCCTTCAGGGGCTGGAGTTTCTGGAGCCCATGTAACAGTGCGCAACGAAGAAACCGGCGTAGCGCAGGTTGCTACCACTGATCGTCAGGGTCGCTACAGTTTCACGGACATTCAGCCTGGCCAGTCGGCCCTGTTTGTCAACGCTCCCGGATTTCAGCGGTTCAACTTAACGAACGTTTACATCGGCGTCGGCCGCACCAATCAAATTGATGCCACACTGAACCTCGGGAATGTCAGCGAGACGGTCGAGGTGCAAGGTGCTGCACAGACCGTCGAAACGTCAACCTCGCTGATGAGTACTGCTGAGAAACAAGGTTCCGAGGCCGAAGGCAAGTCCGCGGGAGATTTTTTCGAATACAAAATCAGCCAGAAAATTACCATCGGCAGGAACCAGTCAGCCCTCGTGCCGATTTTGCAAGCGCATATCGAGGCCGAAAGAGTCACACTGTGGAATGAAAATTCCGCCCCGCTGCGCGCGCTGTGGATCAAAAATACTAGCGGACAGGTCCTCGACTCAGGCACGTTCAACATTCTCGAGTCGGGCCAGTTCGCCGGGGAAGGCGTCTTGGAAACCATTCACCCTGAGGAACGTCGGCTTCTCTCCTACGCTGGCGACGCCGCTGTGCACGTCAAATACGCGGAAGACTCCATGGAAAAGCCTTTCAGCCGCGTGCGCGTTGTCCATGGCGTCATGCTGCTTACCAGGGAACAGCGGAAGGTGAAGAAGTACACCATCCGCAACGCCGACACCGAATCCCGGCAGATTGTCGTGGAATATCCCGCAGAAGAAGGATGGGAACTCACGCCTACCACGCCAAAGCCGGAAGAATCTACGGAGTCGTTTCACCGCTTCCGTGTTTCCGTGGATGCAGGCAAGACGGCAGAATTAGCCGTGGAAGCTGTCCACCCCGAAGAAACTGACTATGCTTTGACCAATCTCGACGACAACGAAGTTGCCCTACTTGTGCAACAGAAACGCATGACACCAGCCATGCAGCAGGCTTTCGATCAAATTCTGAAGCAGAAGGAGAAGATCGACGACCTTTCCAATCAAATTTCCGACCGCAAGCGCGAAAGCGATCAGATCGCGGTCGATCAAAATCGCGTTCGAGAGAACATGAAAGCGCTCAAGGGGACTTCAGAGGAAAAGGCTTTGCTGCAACGCTATGTCGGCCAGCTCGATGGACAGGAAAGCCGGTTGGCCGTCCTGCGCCAACAGTCCACTGATCTCACCGCGCAGCAGAACCAAGCCAGGGCCGAACTCGACCGTATGATCATGGAAGTAAATGTGGACGAGAGCTTCTAAGAAAATCACGATCGAGTCCGGGCCATGCCGCTTGCCAAACGCAGAGTTGGTTTGCATTAGACTGAACTTGCAATGCCTCTTCCCATCTACCGCCTGCGCCGCTTGCTGGCAGTCATCACGGTTCTGTTTATCGCTGTCGTGGCGGGCATGTATGTCTACGCGCGGCTACGGCAGCACAACGTTCTGGGAGAAGTTCCCAACAAGATTTCTTACGACATCAAGCAAACCGCCAGCGGTTTTCAGTTTTCCAAATCCGAAGCCGGCCGCACCGTCTTCACCATCCGCGCCAAAGATGTGAAGGAATTCAAGCTCAACGGTCGTGCCGATCTGCATGATGTCAGCATCGTCCTCTACGGCCGCGACACTTCGCGCTTCGATCAGATTTATGGCGACAACTTTACCTTCGATCCGAAATCCGGCGACGTAACGGCTCGCGGCGGCGTGCAGATCGATTTACAGGCCAATCCATCCGGCGCTGCTGCGCCCGATCAGGCGACTCCGAAAGAACTAAAGAATCCCATCCATCTTGAAACCACAGATTTGGTTTTTAATCGCGACAGCGGAGACGCTTCCACCGATGCCCGCGTGAATTTTCGCACGCCGCAGGCTACAGGCTGGGCGGTGGGCGTGCGCTATTCAGCGAAGGCCGGAGTGCTCACTCTTGCCTCGCAGGTTCATGTGACTTTAACCGGGCAGCACGCCGCCAGGCTGTTTGCCACCTCTGGGGCCATCAGCCGCGAACCCAGAGTGGTCGTGCTCGAACATCCCCGCATGGAGCGGGAAAACGGAACTCTGCAATCCGAGCAAGCCACGTTCATTCTCGGACCGGAGAATGAAGTGCAACGCATATTGGCGAGCGGCGATGTGAGCGCCGAGTCTACCGGCCAGGATGCGGACAAAATGCGTGTCCGCTCCGATGAGGCTGATCTGCTGCTCACTGGCAAACAGAATCTGCTGCGCACCGCTACGTTGAACGGCCATGTTCACGTTGAGCGCGTAGGCGGTCAACCGATGCAGGGCGACGCGGGGCGCGTGGACTTGGATTTTGTTGGACAGAACGTGGTTCAAAAAGCTCACGCTTCAGCAGGAGTTCGATTAATACAGCAAGGCGCAAGCGCCGGACAGTCCGACAATTCCGGCCCACAGGATTTCGAGATTACCGCGCCTGTGATCGACTTCTTCGTCGCCGACGGCAAACGGCTGGATCGCGCGAACACATCCGGCGCCGCGCAAATTAAGATTTCTCCCGCGCAGAATCAAAATCCCGCCAGCCCTGCGCAGCAAACTATCATTACAGCCGGCCGCTTCGATGCCAAGTTCACTGCCACTCCTGAGGGTGCAAGCCGCCTCACCGCAATGCACGGCGCGCCCAATGCCAAGATCGTTAATGTCGCTGAGGGACAGCCCAACCGCGTCAGCACCAGCCAAACCCTCGATGCCGCATTTCTTCCGGAAGGAGGAATCGCATCGATCATCCAGCAGGGAAGCGTCGTCTACGCCGATAATCAGGAGCCTGCAAAACAAACCCAGGCTTGGGCGGAAAAAGCGGTCTACACTCCCGCCGATCAAATCCTTCAGCTGACCGGCAGCCCGCGTGTAGGCAACGGTGGCATGAGCACAACCGCCAACATCATTCGCATCAACCGTGCCTCGAACGACGCCTTTGCCAACGGCAACGTGAAAAGCACTTATAACGAACTCAAAGAGCAGCCGAACGGCGCGCTGCTGGCGTCTTCCTCGCCGATCCACGTAACCTCAGCCACCATGACGGCGCATAACTTACCCGCCGTTGCTCTCTATGAAGGCAACGCGCGTTTATGGCAAGACGCCAATATCATTGAAGCTCCCTCCATCCAGTTTGATCGCGACCATCGCTCACTAGTTGCTCAGGGAAACGCCTCACAGCGGGTTTCGACCGTCTTGGTTCAAGAGAAAGTCCAAGGCAAAGCTCAGGGGAAACTAGCTCCCGAGGATTCTTCGGAAAAACAGCCCGAAGATCTAAAAAGCGACCCCCAGAAACCAGCCCCGCCAGTTATACAAACAGTAAACTCAAAGCCTGGTTCTCGCATGGCCAGTGGCGAATATAAATCGAAAATAGACGAAAAATCGGAAAATAGCCTCGGCCAGGCCAGCCCCGTGACCATAAGTGCGATGCTACTCACCTACTCTGACCCCGAGCGCAAGGCACACTATCAAGGCGGTGTCACCGCGCGCGGTACCGACTTCCACGCCACCGCCAATGAGATGGATGTCTACCTTCTGCCCCGCAGTCAAATGTCGAGCAATCAATCACTTAACAGCCCCGGAAGACTGGATCGGATGGTGGCGCAAGGCAATGTTGTAATTCAGGAACCAAGCCGCCGCGCCAACGGCCAGACCCTGGTTTACACCGCCTCCGATGACAAATTTGTCCTCACTGGCGGGCCGCCTAGCATTTTTGATGCCGAACATGGCAAGATTACCGGGGTTTCGTTGACTTTCTTTAGAGCCGATGATAGGGTGCTCGTAGAAGGCGAAGCAAGTACTCCTGTGGTAACACAAACGCGAGTGGCAAAATAAGGCCACAAGATGGCACGATAAATGCGTACCCTGGCCACTGATGAAATTGGCAAGTCCTATCGTGGCCGTCGCGTTGTAAACGGTGTCAGCCTGCGTGTAGAGCAGGGCGAGGTGGTTGGTTTACTCGGCCCCAACGGCGCTGGCAAGACGACTACTTTCTACGCCATTGTTGGCCTGATCCTCCCCGATACTGGCCGCGTGTTATATGACGGTCAGGAAATTACTGACGTTCCCATGTATCTGCGGGCGCGCCAGTATGGCATCAGCTATCTCCCACAAGAAGCTTCGGTTTTTCGCAAACTCACGGTTGAGGAAAACATACTCGCGGTACTGGAAGCGCAGCCGATGTCCTGGCACGAGCGCCGCGAGAAGATGGAAAAATTTATCGATGAACTTGGGCTGGAACACATACGGCAAAATCGGGGGTACGCGTTATCCGGCGGCGAACGGCGTCGCGTCGAAATCGCCCGTTGCCTGTGCATTAATCCAACGTTCATTCTCCTCGACGAACCATTTTCCGGAATCGACCCCATCGCCGTTCTCGATTTACAGAAAATCATTAGTGGTCTGCGGGCCAGCGGCATTGGTGTGCTGATCACGGATCACAATGTGCGCGAGACGCTGACGGTAACGGATCGTGCCTACATCATCGACGACGGCAGAATCTTTCGCCACGGCCCGCCGGAACAATTGGCGAACGATCCGGAAGTCCGCCGCGTGTACTTGGGAGAAAGTTTTTCCCTGGTGTGAAAAAGCAAGCGGTTAACGTTGGTCGGTATCCAAATGACTGACCACTAGCCACTGACAACTGACTTTATGGTTTTGTTACAGCACAAACTGAGCGTCAAACTATCGCAGCGCCAGATCCTCACCCCGGGCCTCGTGCAGATGGTCTCCGTCCTCGCGCTCAACAAGCTTGAGCTAAAAGACATGATCAACTCCGAGATGGTCGAGAACCCGGTTCTCGAAGAGCTCGAAGATTCCGTCCCGTTGATCGACGAAGTTGGCCGCAAAGAAGAAGACCGCGACCGCGCCGCATCCGCTACCACCGAAGAAAACCCGCTGCCGGCGGCCGAGAAGAAAGATCCATTCGAGGAGATCGACTTCGGTTCGTTCTTTCAGGATTACCTCGACCCCGGCTATCGCACTCGCAGCGAGACCGAAGACATCGAGCGCCCGTCCTTCGAAAATTTTCTTTCGAAGCCGACCAATCTTACGGATCACCTGGCTTGGCAGGTTGGCGCCCTGAGTCTGAGCCCCGCCGTTCGCGAGGCTGCCGAACAGATCATCGGCAACCTCAACGAAGACGGCTATCTGATCGCCAGCGACGAAGAGATGCTTGGCGTAGCGCCGCCCGCCCCGCCGGAAGCCGATGCCGCAGCGGCCAGCAATATTGTCAGCGAAGCTGCCGCACTGGGATTAGGGCAGGAAGAACCATCGACTGAAGTTCCGCCGGAAGAGCTTGCCGCAAGCGATTCTGATGTAGCGATTGGAGAGGAACCGAATCCTTTCGAACTCGCTTCGCATGGAGTGGTTGAAAGTTCCTTAATCTTGACCGATAACTTGCCGTCCGATTTGCCAGCCGAAGTATCTGGCGCGTCACGCAACGGTGACTCTGCCGCGGCGGTCGCTCCTGCGCCAGAAGTTGCTCCTGCGCGTCCAATACAAGTCGCTCGTTTCACCGCCGCAGATTTGCAGGAAGCCCTGGAAGTCGTTCGCCAGCTCGATCCTCCCGGCGTAGGTTGTCGCGACCTCCGTGAATGTCTGCTTCGCCAACTGCGCTATCATCAACTGCAACTCGCGCAAAATAAGAACGGCGACAAGCCGGTCAACGGTACCGCGCAAGTTTTACTGGATGCCATCGCTATCGTCGATCAGCACCTGCGCGCCGTCCAAAACAAACAGCACAAAGAAATCTCCAAAGCCATCGGTCGCACCGTCGAAGCCGTTCAGCAGGCCCTCGACTACATCCGCACCCTCGATCCCCGCCCCGGCCTGCAATACAACAAGGGGCAAACCCGACTCATCGAGCCTGATGTCGCTTTCCTCAAGCACGGTGACGAATGGCTGGTTCTGATGAACGACGACGACCTGCCCCAGCTTCGCCTTAACCCGGCTTACAAAAAACTACTTACCCGCGACGGCAACGAAAAGACCACGCGCGACTACGTGAAAGAGCGCTACAAGAGCGCCATCCAGCTCATCAAGAATATCGAGCAGCGCAAGCAGACCATCACCAAAGTCTGCTACTCCATCGTCGCTCGCCAGCAGGATTTCCTGGAACGAGGCATCGACTACCTGAAGCCCATGATGATCAAGGAGGTCGCCGAAGAAATAGGCGTGCATCCCTCCACCGTAAGCCGTGCCGTCGCCAGCAAATATGCGCACACGCCGCAAGGTGTCTTCGAGCTGCGTTACTTCTTCAGTGAAAGCGTGCAGGGACCGGAAGGCGGCAATACTTCGCTTCTCATTCTGAAACGCCGCGTGAAAAAATTAATCGACGAGGAAGATTCCAGCCGTCCGCTAACCGATGAGCAGCTTACGCGCATCTTACAGTCGCAAGGCATTCAGGTGACACGCCGCACCGTGGCGAAGTATCGCGAAGATATGCGCATTCCGAGCACACACCAACGCAGGGTGCGGCAGTAGCAGTAGCGCAGTAATAGAGAACTACAAATTAGCGCTGAATCAGTCAGCCGCGATAGCGGCGCAAGAATGCAGCCCACGGCGCAAGCCGTGGGGAAGCAGCAAAGCAAAAGGAAGCAGCCCGAAGGGGCGAAAGACACGGAGTTACAGGGACAGCACATGCTCCATTCCGCCTTCTACAATCCCTGACATAAGTCGCAATCCTAAATGCGGTTTCCAATCCCAAATTCAAGGAGCGCCGCTTCATGAACGTGGAATATACCGGAAGACACTACGAAGTCACTCCCGCCATCCGCATTGAAGTAGAAACCGGACTTACGAAAATCCGCAAAATCCTCGGTGACAAGTTCGAAGCGCACATTATCCTCACGGTCGAAAAGCACCGTCATAAAGCTGAGATTACGATCAACCCGCGCAACGGCCCGCTGGTCAGTGTGGCTCAAGCAAAGGATATGACGATCGCAGTCAGCGAAGCTCTCGACCATCTTGAAAAGCAGGCGGTGAAATACAAAAAACGCTGGCAGTCGAAAAAGCGCTCCGCCCGCAAAAGCGAAGAAGTAAAGAAGTGGAATGGCAACACTCCGCAGCCGGAGCAGGCAGCGCAGGCGAAGGTCGGCCTTACGGAAAAGACCGCCGTGCCCGTTGCCGTGCACCGCTATCCCGCCGTGGCCCGCACGACCGAGGTGCATCTCGTTCGCTCCGATGAATCCGTCTCCATGCGTCCCATGACGCTCGAAGAGGCCATCAAAGAAGCCCACTTCCGCGACCGCGACGTTTTCGTCTTCCGCGACCCCAAAGGCAAAGTCATGATCCTGCACCGAACCCGCGACGGCAAGATGGAATTGATCGAAGCGCCCTAGAGCGCATCCTGTTAGACTCTCGTGGTCACAATCATCGGTCTTCGACCGAAGACCGAATTCATGAGGCGTTATGCAACTCCTGCCTGTCGTAGCCTGCGTTCTGATCTCGAGTGCTCTGGTAGCACAAACTTCCAACTCTTCCAACAATGCCAGCGATAAGTTCGCCAAGCTCAGCGAAGAGTTCATTCATGAAGCGCTGGCGTTGTCACCTTCAAACGCTTCTCAAGCCGGATATCACCAATACGTCGATCCCAAAACCGGCAAGACGGTCGCGCTTGATGCGCTGCTCGACGATGTAAGCACAGCCGGCATGGCGGAGCAGCGCCGTGCCTATGTTCAGTGGCGTGAGCGCTTTCACACCGAAACTCCGCTGGCTTCTCTCGGCGCCGAAGATGCCGCTGACTGGCAACTCATCGATGATCAGATCGCGTTAAATTTGCTCGAACTCGACCGCATTCAGAACTACAAGCACAATCCCACTTTCTATGTGGAGCTTCTCGGTGGCGCTCTTTTTCAGCCGCTCACCGATGATTACGCCGCCAAAGAAGTCCGTATCGGCGACATCCTTTCCCGCATCGCCGCCACTCCGCGTTTCCTCGAACAAGCCCGCAGCCAGTTAGTGAATGCTGACCCCATCTTCATCAAGGTTGCCGTCGATGAAAATGACGGCAACATTGATCTGATCCAGAGCACGATCGCGGCAGCCATTCCCGCCGGATCGAAATTGAAAGCCGAGTTCGATCTAGTTGCTCCTCCGGCCATTGAAACGCTCAAGAGTTTTTCCAGCTGGCTGCAAGAAGATCTATCCAAGCGCAAAACCGATCGCACTTGGCGCTTGGGCAAAGAACTCTACGCGGAAAAATTCCGCCTGGTCATGGAAACTCCCGTCACGCCGGATCAGGTTCTCGTGGACGCGGAAGCCGAACTTAAAAAGACACGCGCCGAAATGCTCCAGATCGCGCTGCCGCTGCATAAGCAGTACTACCCCGATCACGACGATCACGCTAGCCTGAGCCCTCAAGAGCGTGAGAACAAGGTCATTGGAGAAGTGTTGTCGAAAATTTCCGAAGATCACGCCCAGCGCGATGACCTGATGCGGACCATTAACGACGATCTCGCCGGCGTCCGGCAATTCATCATCGATAAAAAAATCGTCTCCCTGAAGTCGCGCGATAATTTGAAGGTCATCCCCACCCCGCCTTTCATGCGCGGCATCTATTCCGTAGCCGGCTTCCATTCCGCGCCGCCGCTGGATCCCAATGCCGAAGCCCAGTACTGGGTTACTCCCATCGATCCCACAACGCCAGCGGACAAAGCCGAGTCGAAGCTGCGCGAGTACAACAACTGGGTGCTGAAGTGGCTTACCATTCACGAGGCGCTTCCCGGCCACTACGTGCAGGCCGAGCACGCCAACGAAATCCAGCCACTGACGCGCCGCCTCGTCCGCGGCATCTTCGGCAATGGAGCCTACGTGGAAGGCTGGGCCGAGTACATCGCCCAGGTCATGATGCAGCAGGGCTTTGCCAACAGCGATCCGCGTTACCGCATTAGTTATTTGAAAGTCTGGCTGCGCGCTGTCGGCAATACCGTTCTCGATGTCCGCATGCAAACCATGGGCATGACCGACGACCAAGCCATGTCGTTCATGATGAACGATGCCTTCCAAACCCGCGCCGAAGCCGAAGGCAAATTGCAGCGAGCCAAGCTGAGCTCAACCCAGTTGCCGACATACTACGTAGGCACAAGCGAATGGTGGAAGTTACGCCATGCTTACGAAGCCGCCAAAGGCAAAGACTTCACTCTGGCAGAATTCCACGATCGCGCCCTCGATCAGGGAGCCTTACCCGTTCCGTGGCTGGAAAACATTCTGCTGCCGAAATAGCTTTTTTGCAGATGCCTCGACCGCACATTCGGAAAACGCCAGGAGATTCGAGAAACCGTCAGCTCAGACCTGCTGCAGGAAATTTCCTGAGATAGAAAAAAAGTAGGGTTGTGTGGAGGCGGGCTGACTCCCCGCCTTTTTAAGTGGAAATGAATATCAAACTGGTTGATAAACTAGTCTGTTGGATGAGATAATCAAAAACATGAAAAGCATAGGTGCCTTCGAGGCGAAAACTCATCTCAATCAATTGCTGCAGAGAGCTTCGAAAGGCGAGACCATCCAGATCACGCAGCGTGGCATTCCCATAGCCAAGTTGATCCCTCCCGACACCGGTGAAAAGGAAGACGTCCGCACTCTGAGCGACGCTATCCGGCAGTTGAGGAAGGGTGCGACACTGGGCAAGTCAACCATACGCGAGCTGATCAATGAAGGCCGCCGCTACTAGACAATTCGTGCTCGACGCATCCGTGGCTGTAGCTTGGTGCTTTGAAGACGAGAGCGCAAAGTTCACGGAAGGCGTGCTCGACTTGCTCTCAACCGGCGCGGAAGCGCTGGTACCTTCCATTTGGCCGCTGGAAATCGCGAATGCATTATTAGTTGCAGAAAAACGCAAGCGCATCGCGCTGGCGCAAGTGACGGCACTTTTGCGGCGGATTTCCGGATTACCAATCTCCGTGATGCCGATCGAAGCGAAGCAGGCATTCGAGCAGATACTTCCCGTCGCGCGTCAACAGGGATTGTCGGAATACGATGCTGCATATCTTGAACTGGCATTACGGCAGGGGCTGCCATTGGCTACTCTGGACAGAGAATTGCGGCGTTCTGCGCAGGCCACAGGCGTTGTGCTGCTATCGTCTTAAAACGCCGATAGGGGACACCATGTCCTGGTAACACGTGCTAGAATCCGCGCCGGAGGAAGATTCGGCAATGAGGACTCGCGCATGCTCCGGCATTCTTTCAATTTTATCTTTCACTTTTCTGATGACTCCCAGCGCTTTGCAAATGTTGCAGGCGCAGTCCGCTGCGCTGCAACCCAAGCTCTCCGTCCACTGGGAAGAACTCACCGCCGCCGACTTCCGCGAAGGCATTCACCGCGCCCAGGGAACATGTCTCTTGCCCTTCGGCATTCTGGAAAAACATGGCCCGCATCTGCCTCTAGGCACCGATCTGCTCGATGTCCGCTACGCCGCGCTGCACGCCGCCGAGCAGGAATATGCCGTAGTCTTTCCTGAATATTATTTCGGCCAGATCGCCGAAGCCCGCCACGAACCGGGCACGATCGCCTACAGCCGGGAGATGCAACTCGCGCTGCTTCAGGAAACTACCGATGAAATGTCCCGCAACGGCTGCAAGAAGGTAATCGTCGTCAACGGCCACGGCGGCAATGAAAGCCTGTTACCCTACTTCGCGCAAACGCAACTGAATGCGTCTCACGATTACGTGGTCTACGTATTCGACAAACGAAGCCCCGACTCCGGCGGCCCGAAAAAGAAGACCTCGATCGATATGCACGCCGGCGAAAGCGAAACCTCGAAAATGATGATCGCGCGCCCGGATACGGTCCACCTCGACCGCGCCACCAGCGAGTCCGGCGCCGACCAACACCGCCAAAATCTTCCCGAAGACGTCTACACCGGCATCTGGTGGTACGCGCGCTTTCCCAACCATTATTCCGGCGATGGTTCAGCTGCGACCGCAGAGCTGGGCAAATTTCAAATGGATTGGTGGATCGACGCCATAGTGAAGTCGATCAAAGCAGTGAAAGCCGACAACGTGAGCCTAAAGCTACAAAACGAATTTTACGAAAAGAGCAAACACCCGTTGGAGACGCAGCCATAATTCCAGCATTCAGCGCTTAGCATTCAGTCCCTAGAAACCGAAATGGCTGAATGCTAAGTGCTGAATGCCAAGTGCTCAACTACGAACTCCCAATCAGCACCCCCGTAATAAATACCAATGCCCCACCCAACCCCACCTGCAGCGCCGCCGAAACCCACGGACTATCCATGTAGCGCCGTCGAATCCACGTAATTACTCCCAGTTCCACCAAAACCACCGCCCCCGCCGCCCACAGTGCCACGCGGAAGTCTTTCAGCAAAAATGGCAGAGTGTGTCCGATGCCGCCAAGCGCGGTCATCGCGCCGCAAATTAATCCCCGCACCCACGGGTGCCCGCGGCCGGTGAGGCTTCCATCATCGGAAAGCGCTTCGGCAAATCCCATGCTGATGCCTGCGCCCGCGGAAGCGGCGAGACCAACCAGAAAGGCATCGTGCGTTTTACCAGTCGCGAACGCGGCCGCGAACACCGGAGCCAGCGTCGACACTGAACCATCCATTAAACCTGCGAGGCCGGGCTGCACAATCTGCAAAACAAACAATCGCCGCTGCGCCAGTTCTTCATCGGCCTTCACGTTGGCGGGTAATTTCTCTTTGTCCAATTCCTGCGCCCGCTCTTCGTGCTCACGTTCTTCATTTATAAGATCGTCGAGCAGTTGCCGGATGCTCGCATCCTGCGTGCGTTTTGCCGCCTGCTCATAAAACCGCCGCGTTTCCACTTCCAGCGTGCTCGCTTCCTTGCGCACCGCTTCGATTCGCAGTGGGCGCGTCAACCATAATGCAGGCCTGTCCACGAATCCGCGCACATCCTGCCGCCGGATCAGCGGAATGTGTTCGCCAAATTTTTTCTGGAAAAGTTCGATCAGCCGCCGTCGATGCCCCGATTCTTCTTCCCGCATGGCGTCAAACATTTCCGCCGACGCGGGATAGTCCTGCCGCAATCCTTCGGCAAAGTCGCCGTAAACCCGCTCGTCTTCTTCTTCCAAAGAAATCGCCAGGGCCAGCACTTCGCGCTCGGTAAGTTCGTGAAACTTCTTCATGGCGATTTAGATTAAATGCACGAGTGGGGCGGAGACAAATCGAAAGTGCAAAAGTAGCCAGGAACAGTCGCGCCCGGCCTTTGTGATCCTTCGTACCCTTCGTGGTTCAGGGTTTTTCTTCGGTTCGCAAAGCTGCCCCGGCGCACATCTTCAATGCTACTATCCAGTGCATGGCGCCCCCGAAATCGTCTACTCCTGCTAGGCGCAAGAACCCTCCGCGTGCGGCGAAGAAATCCTCCAAGGTCCATACTCGCGACGCTCCGCACGCTCCCGAACTCGTCATCATTACCGGCATGAGCGGCTCCGGAAAAGCCAGTGTGCTGAAGGCCTTCGAGGATTTGGGCTACTACTGCGTCGATAATCTTCCAGTCGAACTGATTCCTCGCTTCGCGGAGCTGGCCTTGCAATCCGCGGAGATTCGTCGCACCGCGCTGGTTGTGGATGTGCGCGAAGGGTCAAAGCTCGCTCAATTCCCCGGTATCCTTAAAGCAGTGCGCAGGCTGATTCCAACCAAAGTGGCTTTTTTGGAAGCTTCCGACGCCGTATTGATGCGCCGTTTCAGTGAGACTCGCCGGCCGCATCCTCTGGGCACGAACGAACCGGTCAATGCCTCGATCAAGACCGAACGCCGCCATCTGGCAAAGATTCGCGCCCTCGCCGATCTCGTCATCGACACTTCAAAATTCAATGTTCACGAACTCCGCGCGCACATCACCGAGCGTTTTCGCGAGCAATCGAAGGAAAAAAGCATTCTGGTTTCCTGCGTGAGCTTCGGTTTCCGCCACGGCGTGCCGGAGGAAGCAGACTTGGTCTTTGATGTCCGCTTTCTGCCCAACCCGCACTTCGTTCCGGAATTTCGGCCGCTCACTGGCCGCGATCCGCGCGTTGCCAAATACATCCGCTCCTTCCCGCAGACTAAGGAATTCATCCGCCGTATTTCCGATCTTCTCGTCTACCTTTTGCCGCACTACATCCACGAGGGCAAAAGTTATCTCACCATCAGTTTTGGTTGTACCGGCGGCCAGCATCGTTCCGTAATGATCGCCGAAGACGTAGGCAAGCGCCTGCATAGGGCGGGATACCGTGTAAAGGTCGCGCATCGGGATATGCCGAAATAGAAGTGCCGAAGTAGAAATAGAGGAGCCGTTGTGAGCGCCGGTCAGCTAAAAGTTAACTATCGGCGGCAAAGGATCGACGACAAACGTCCAACAACCGAAGTAAAATAAGCCCTTGCATCTCATGCCAACGCTATTGCGAGTAAGCCGCTCAAGCCTGCTCGGAGCTTTATGCGCCAACTGACGCGCCTGGTTCGCTATGCGCTCCCCCATTGGTGGCAAATCCTGTCCTCAGTTGTGCTCATGGCTGCTGTGGGTGCGCTCGATGCATTCAAGTATTTGCTGGTACGGCCCGTATTCGATCGCGTGCTGAACCCTTCGACGGGATCGAAAGATATTCAGCTATTCACCATTCCCGGAACGCATCACGTGGTTTTTCTGCAGCAATTTGTCCCCTCCCGCTTCACCAATGCGTGGACAGCAGTAGCTTTTGCTCTCATCGCATCGACCATCCTGAAAGGAATTTGCGATTACACCGGCACCTACCTCGTAAATCACGCCGGCTTCGGCATGATCACCGACCTGCGCGACGATCTCTACAACGCCATCATGCGGCGCTCCTCGGCATTTTTTTCCAGGCATGCCACCGGAACGATTCTCTCCGCCATTATCAACGACATCGAGCGCGTGCAGTACGCCATGTCCACAGTGCTGGCGGAATTGCTGCAACAGTTTTTTACATTTCTATTCGTAGCCTGCGTGGTAGTGGTGCTGGGCAGAAGTTTGTCGTGGGTGTTGCTCTTGTTCGTTCCGGTCATTATCTATTCTTCTCGCAAAATCGGCTCGCGCGTGCGCAGCACCACGCGGCAGGGGCAGGACAAACTCGCCGAGATCCAAAACATTCTGCACGAAACTATCACCGGTAATCGAATCGTCAAAGCATTCAACAGTGAAAAATGGGAGATCTCCCGCTTTCGCGGCGCGGCGCGGCGTCTGTTCCGCGCCAACCTGCGTTCCGTAGCCGCAACCGCCCTCAGTTCGCCGCTGATGGATATCGTCGGCATCATCGGCATCGCTCTTCTTCTGCTGATCGGCCGCGGCCGCATCGCCCACAATGAGATGACCCCCGGCGTGTTCGTAGCCTTCATAACGGCGGTCTTTAGCCTCTACAATCCCGTCCGCAAATTCGCGCTCTTTAATAACAATTTCCAGCAGGCTCTCGGCGCGTCCAGCGAAATTTTCAGGTTCATGGACATCGAAGATGACGTCCGCGAAAAGCCTCATGCCAAGCGCCTGCCCGCATTTTCAAAGACAGTCGTTTTCGATCACGTCAGCTTTACTTATGGGGGCGAGGGTGCGGACGCAACCGTGCTGCACGATATTCATCTCGAAGTTCGCCGCGGCGAGATTGTAGCCATCGTCGGCTCCAGCGGTTCGGGCAAAAGCACGCTGGTTCATCTCATCCCGCGTTTCTTCGATGTTACCGGGGGCCGCTTGCTCATCGACGGACACGACGTACGCGACGTCACTCTCGGCTCCTTGCGCGAACAAGTCGGAATCGTTACGCAAGAGACTGTTCTGTTCAACGATACGGTTCGTAACAACATCGCCTATGGCCAGCCGCACGTTCCGCTAAAGCTGGTGCAAGCCGCAGCCAAAGCCGCTTTGGCAGACGATTTCATTAAGGCATTGCCCGCAGGTTACGATGAAGTGATCGGTGAACGCGGCGTGCGGCTTTCCGGTGGAGAGCGCCAGCGCATCGCCATCGCGCGCGCCATCTTGAAGAATGCGCCAATCCTGATTCTCGACGAAGCCACCTCAGCCCTCGATAGCGAGTCGGAGGCGCTGGTGCAATCGGCGTTACATAATCTAATGAGCGGCCGCACTGTGTTTGTGATCGCACACCGGCTCTCCACCGTCCGCCGCGCCGACCGCATCGTGGTTATCGAAAATGGTGCAATCGCCGATATTGGCTCTCATGAGGATCTAATGACGAAGCTGGGCACCTACCGTCGCCTTTACGATTTGCAGTTTGCCGATTTCGAACAGAAACTGGAGCCGGCGCAACCGAGTTAAGTTTCAAGAATCGGAATCTGAGAAAATCATCTATGCCTCTTCGCTCCATGACGGGCTTTGCGCAGGTTAAAGGCGAATTAACCAATCAGACTGAAGGCGCCGCCACGCCATCAGCCGCGGCGTCCACGCCAGCTTCCGCCAATGCCAGGCTTGCCTTTTCGCTTGCTCTGAAATCGGTGAACCACCG
Source organism: Candidatus Aquilonibacter sp. (assembly GCA_035486715.1). Lineage (GTDB taxonomy): Bacteria > Acidobacteriota > Terriglobia > Terriglobales > Acidobacteriaceae > Sulfotelmatobacter. The sequence continues at coordinate 129,853 of DATHMV010000051.1, read as the reverse complement.
TTTTCTCGATCTGCATTTCCGTTTGCCTTCGGGCTGTGATTCGATAGAAATGCAACTTCGTCGATTGCTCAAAGAGCAAATCGCCCGCGGCCACGTTGAAGTCACTCTCAGTCTCGAGCGCGGCAATAGCGAGGCTCTGGCGTTGAATCGCCCGCTGGTCGGCGCCTACATCGCGGCTTTTCGTGCCGCTGCCAGCGAGTTTTCGGTTCCTGTCGAACCCGATCTCAATTCCATCCTGCGCATTCCTGGCGCGCTCGATTCTTCCAGCAATGCTGTCGATGGCGCTCTCGAACCCGCGGTGATGGCGACTGTCGCTGAAGTTCTCGCTCGCCTGAATCAAATGCGCGAGCAGGAAGGCCGCAGCATTGAGCGCGAACTGCGCGAGCGCATGGCGCATCTTCAAGAGGCCGTTAATGTTGTGCAGGAATATCGCCGGGCCATGTTGCAAAGCTATCTCGATCGTCTCCAGTCGCGGCTGCAAGAGTTACTGGGCGCCAGCCCCGACCGCGAACGAGTATTGCAGGAAGCCGCTCTGCTGGTCGATCGCAGCGACATTCAGGAGGAAGTTGTCCGTCTGGAAAATCACATACAACATTTTCTTGGCCTTCTCGACCAGCATGGGGAAGTAGGAAAAAAATTAGACTTCCTGCTGCAAGAGATGAATCGTGAAGCCAACACACTGCTCTCGAAAACTTCCGGACTCGCGGGCGATGCTTTGAAAATCACCGAAGCCGGGTTAAGCATGAAAGCGGAGATTGAAAAATCGCGCGAGCAGGTGCAGAACCTGGAATGATCTCCCACAAGCCAGTCGTCTACATCATTTCAGCGCCATCCGGTTCGGGCAAATCGACGCTCGTCAACGAGATCCTGAAATCCGTCACCGATCTCGAGTTCTCCATCTCCTACACCACACGCCCCCCGCGGGGCAGCGAGGTCGATGGCCGGCAGTACTATTTCATCTCCCGCCCCGAGTTCGAGCAGATGATTTGCGAAGATAAATTTCTCGAGCATGCCGAGGTCTTCGGCAACTACTATGGTACCGCGCGCCGCTTTCTCGAAGATGCCGAACAGAATGGCCGCGATCTTCTGCTCGATATTGACGTGCAGGGTGCGGAGCAGATTCAACGCAAACTTCCCGACGCCACCAGCATCTTCATTCTTCCACCCAATCGCAAAACCCTGGAAGAGCGCCTGCGCAAACGCAGCGAAGATCGCGAAGATGTAATTCAGCGCCGCCTTTTAACCGCCACTCGCGAGATCGAAAACTACCAGCGCTATAACTACATTCTCGTGAACGATCAGTTGGATGAATCCATTAACTGCCTGCGATCCATCGTGCGCGGCGAGCGCCTGTTGCGCGAAGGACTGCCGCTTTCCGAAGATCAGAAAAAGATTGTCGCGCAGGCCGATAGCTGTCGCCTCGCCAACGTTCGATCACGCTTGCAACCCATTCTCGATTCTTTTCGCTCCTCCGGCGGTCCCGGTGGAGGGTAGTCCTTCGTAACCAAAATAAATATCCGTTGCCCCCACAACATTCGATTTCGTGGGAGAATAGGTGTCATTAGCTCCGCTGGCGAAGAACGCAGCGCAGAACTTTCGGCCATCAAAATCTTGCGTCCCCGGCAACAAGGGAGAGAGTCCATGAAATTGATCGAAGGCTTCGACAGCAACTATCGATACATTCTGGTCGCCGCCCGGCGCGCCCGCCAATTGCAATCAGGTGCTCCGCCGGTTGTACCGACAAATTCCCGCAAACCCTGCCGCATCGCACAGGATGAAATTCGCGCGGGCAAGGTGAAGTGGGAGATTCCTGAAACCCGCAGCGTCGCCGAGCAGGCCTCTGAAGTTCTGGATCAGGCCTTCGGCCACGAAGCTTAAAGTATTGCCGCGGAGAGCGAGTTTCGCACATCATGAAAATTGCTCTCGGAGTAACGGGCGGAATCGCGGCCTACAAAGCGGCGGAAATAGTTCGCCTGCTGCAAGACCGCGGCATACGCGTGCAGGTCATCATGACTCGCGCGGCTCAGGAGTTTGTCCGCCCACTCACCTTTGCGGCGCTCTCCGGAGAAAAAGTAATCACCGGCATGTTCGCTCCCGGCGAAGAACACGCCGCCAATATCGACTCCGCCATCGAACACATTGCCGTCGCGCAGTCGATTGACGCTCTGCTGGTGGCTCCGGCCACTGCCGACGTTCTCGCTCACTTCGCGCAAGGCATTGCCAGCGACTTCCTCACAACTCTTTATCTCGCAACCACCGCACCCGTCGTTGTCGCGCCCGCGATGAACGTCAACATGTGGAATCATCCGGCGACACAGGCGAATCTGGAAATTCTTCGCAAGCGTGGCGTGAAGATTGTCGAACCCGGCTCGGGATATCTTGCCTGTGGAATGACCGGCAACGGACGACTCGCAGAAAACGAAGTGATCGTTACTGCCGCTTTGCAGGCGCTGGGTGCATCGCAGGATTTCGCCGGCGAAACCCTATTGATCACCGCCGGTCCCACGCGCGAAAAAATCGATCCCGTTCGTTATCTCACCAATCGCTCCAGTGGGCGCATGGGATACGCTCTTGCCGAAGCAGCTTTGCGCCGCGGCGCTCGTGTGTTGCTGGTGAGCGGCCCAACCGAGATCACGCCACCCGGCGCGGCGGAACTTACACGCGTGGAGTCAGCCGCGCAGATGCGCGATGCGGTGCTTAATCTCTTGCCGCAAGCGACCGTGGTGATCAAAACCGCCGCGGTCTCCGACTACCGCGCCAAATCCGCCGCTGAACAAAAAATAAAGCGCAAAGGCTCCATCACACTGGAACTGGAGCCGACCGCCGACATCCTGAAAGAGATTTCCGCGCACAAGCAGTCCCAGATTATCGTAGGGTTTGCCGCCGAAACCGAGAACGTCCTCGAAAATGCCCGCCAGAAGCTGGCCGGCAAACATCTCGATGCAATTGTCGTCAACGACGTTTCCCGCGAAGGCATCGGCTTCGACTCCGAACGCAATGAAGTTACCATCATCACCAGCGACGAAATCGTCGAGGTTCCCGAGACCACCAAATTGGAAGTCGCGCAACGCGTCCTCGATCAGGTGGTCCGCATTCGCGAGCGGCGCAAGGCTTTGGTAAAAGCCTGAGAACGCTTTTCATTTTCTCAATTACAATCAATCCCAATGCCTCATACCCTTGAGCCGGAATTGCGGCGCGCTCTTGCCGAACGCGTCCGCTACTGCCATGAGATGGGCATTTACGATTTCTACCGGCGCGGTCCGCTTTCGCCGCAAGGGGGACTCGAACCGGTCGCTGCCGTAATATCTTCATTCCCTGAATTCCAGAACGAAGCGCGAGAGGAAATGACCGCAAAAAAATCTACCGTGGCGCAAGCCGTTGCTGAAGACAACATCTTCGAAGTGATCACGCCCAAGCCTGAATATGGCGTCGCCGATCCTGCCGCTGCGCTGAAGCTCATTCGCGAAGATCTCGGCGACTGCATCCGCTGCAAGCTTTCTAAAGGTCGCACGAAAATTGTTTTTGGCGTGGGCGATCCGCACGCCGAGTTGATGTTTGTGGGCGAAGGTCCGGGCGCCGATGAAGATGCGCAGGGGGAACCCTTCGTAGGCCGCGCCGGCCAGTTGCTCAATAATATGATCAAGGCGATGGGGCTGCGGCGCGAGGATGTTTACATTGCGAATGTGGTTAAATGCCGTCCGCCGGGGAATCGCCAGCCCGAGCGCGATGAGTGCGATACTTGCTCGCCATTTCTCATGCGGCAAATCGCGGCCATTAAGCCCAAGGTGATCGTCGCTCTCGGCGCCACTGCAGCCAAAAATCTGTTAGCGATGAATTCTTCCATGGCCGATCTCCGCGGCCGGTTTTATGACTTTATGCCCGCGGGCGTTCGCAACGATCCGTCGTGGCCGGGCGCGCGCCTGGCGGTCACGTACCACCCCGCCTTTTTGCTGCGCGATCCGCGACAGAAAGGCGAAGCGTGGAAGGATTTGCAGATGGTGATGAAGTATCTCGGCATCGAGCCGCCGAAAAAAGCCGCCGAATAAGCTACCTTCAATATTTGTTGTCATCCTGAGCGAAGCGAAGCACCCCTGCGCTATACCGACCCAGCCTCGACGGGAGTTCTCTAGTTTATCCTTCCAATCAATGCCCGAATTTTGCGACGTTGCCTTGCCCGTACCGCTCGACATGGTTTTTACCTACCGTGTCGCTGCGGATGCCGTGCCGATTGTCGGAGGCCGCGTGCTGGTGCCTTTTCGCCAGCGGCGCATGACGGGTATTGTGGTTGAACTGCACGACCGCAAGCCTTCGGTCGCGGCCAAAGCAATTTATAACGTGCTCGACAACGCGCCGGTTCTCGACGATCAGCTCTTGCGTCTCGGACGCTGGATCTCTGATTACTATCTCGCCCCGATCGGTGAAGTTTTTCGCACCATGCTGCCTCTGAATGCGGAGTTCAAACGCTCCATCGCCTATTGCATCACGGCGGAAGGCCGGATGGCACTCCATTCGGCAGGCACATCGGGGTCGTCCGCGCGTTCGCGCCGTACGCCGGATGAGCAGGCCGCAGAATTTCGCGCACTCGATTATCTGGCCGCGCAAGGTTCAGTTCCTGGCGAAACAACCGCAATCTCCGAACAAACCTTGCGCTCTGCTACGCAAATTTCCAAAGCTGTTTTAACTGGAATGGTCCGAAAGAAATGGCTGGTGCGCGAGGATGTCTCCGCCGTCCGCGATGCGGCCAGAACGGTAAAAATTGCCAAGCTAAAATCAGCAGAAGGAAAGCTCAACGAAAATCAAAAAATGATCGTCGAAACCCTGGCCGCGTCGGGAGGCCAGGTTCCGGTGAAAAACCTCCAAGCGCTAGAAGTCCCGCAAACGACGTTGAGTACGCTCGTTAAACGCGGCCTGATTGAAATCAGTGAAGAACCGGCAGGCTTCGCCGTCTCACGCAGCAAACCAAGGCCCTCGCCCTTCGATTTCGACCTCAATCCGGCGCAGAAATCCGCATTGCATCGTGTACGCGAGGCCGTCGAAAAACGAAAATTTTCCGGCATGTTGCTGCACGGAGTTACTGGCTCGGGTAAAACCGCTGTATATCTTGCCGGCATGCGTTCGGTGCTCGAAGCCGGACGCTCCGCTATTCTGCTCGTCCCCGAAATTGGACTCACGCCTGCTGTCGCAGCAGATCTCCATCAGATCTTCGGCGACGAAGTCGCCATCCTGCACTCCGCGCTTTCCGACAAAGAACGTGCTGAGCAATGGCACCGCATCAAAAATGGCGAGGCGCGCATGGTGGTGGGCACCCGCTCCGCTGTGTTCGCTCCGGTTGCCGATCTTGCCCTGATCATCGTCGATGAAGAACATGATTCTTCCTACAAGCAAGAAGAAACGCCGCGCTACCACGCGCGCGACGTTGCCGTTATGCGCGCCAAGATGGCGAATGCCGTGGTCGTGCTGGGTTCCGCTACGCCATCGTTGGAGTCATATTTCAACGCGACCAAAGATAAATATGCTTTAGTCGAATTGCCCGATCGCGTGGAGCAGCGCCCTTTGCCCGAGGTTGAAATCATCGACATGCGGCAGGAGTTCCAGGAAACCGGCCAGGAGCAGGTCATCTCGCGCAAACTGGCCGCGGAAATCAAAGACCGGCTGGCGCGCAAGGAGCAGGTGATGGTCTTGCTCAATCGCCGTGGATATTCTCCCGTTGCGCTGTGCCGCACCTGCGGGAAAACGTTGCAATGCCAGAACTGCGCCATTGCCATGACTCACCACAAGCGCGAGCATAAAATGATCTGCCACTATTGCGGCTACACCGCGCCTGTACCCAAAGCGTGCACGCATTGCGGCAGCGAGTACGTATATTTTCTCGGCACAGGCTCGGAGAAGCTGGAAGAATTGCTGCACGGAATGTTTCCACAGGCCCGCATCGCGCGCCTCGACCGCGACACGGTTCGCGGCCACGAAGATTTTGAGCGCACGCTAGCCGCGCTCAATGAGGGCGAACTCGATTTGCTGGTGGGCACCCAAATGATCGCCAAAGGCCACGACATTCACGGTGTAACGTTAGTTGGCGTGGTCGGTGCCGACAGTGCATTGGGATTGCCCGATTTTCGCGCCGCCGAGCGCACCTTCCAGTTGCTCACGCAAGTCGCCGGCCGGGCCGGCCGCGGCCAGTCTCCGGGCAAAGTGATTCTGCAAACATATTTTCAAGATCACTACGCCGTACAGTATGCCGCCCGCCACGACTTTACCGGCTTCTATGACAAAGAACTGCGCTTTCGCAGTTGGATGCACTACCCGCCGTACTCCGCATTAGCCAATGTTCTCATCCGCAGCGACAAGCTTGATGATGCTTTGCAATGGTCGGGCACGCTGGGAAAGTGGTTTGAGCAAAACCGCCATGAAGGCGTGCGCGTACTGGGCCCAGCGACGGCGCCCATTATCCGGCTGAAGCGCGACTACCGTTATCATTTCGTATTGAAGTCACCCAGCCGCGAAAAGCTGAATAAAACGTTGCGCGCCATGCTGGCCTACGCCGCATCGCAGAAAATTCCACCCACGCAGGTGATTGTCGATGTGGACGCTCTGTGGCTGATGTAAATTTTTTCTGGCAGCAGGTTATTCTTCTGGCATGACAACGAAGCCAAAATTCTTTTCATCGCCTGCAGACTGGCGTGCCTGGCTGGAAGAAAATCACGCGATCGAGCAGGAACTTTGGGTCGGTCTGTACAAGCGCGATTCCGGTCGGCCCAGCATTACCTGGCCGGAAGCGGTAGACGGTGCGCTCTGCTTCGGCTGGATTGATGGCGTTCGTAAAAGCATGGGCGCCGCCAGCTACAAGATTCGTTTTACGCCGCGCAAGCCACGCAGTATCTGGAGTGCAATCAACATCAGACGCGCCACCGAGCTCAGTTCGCTCGGGCTTATGCATCCCACCGGGATGGCCGCCTTCAAAAAGCGAGAAGCGAAGCGCTCCGCAATCTACTCCTACGAGCAAAGAAAAACTGTTACGCTTCCGCCGGCCTACGAAAGAAAATTCCGCGCCAACAAAATCGCGTGGAATTTCTTCACGAGTCAGCCGCCGTGGTATCAGCGAACCAGCACGTACTGGGTAATCAGCGCAAAAAAAGAGGAAACGAAATTGAAAAGGCTGGGGACGCTGATCCAAGACTCCGCAGCCGAAAAATCAATCGCGCAACTAACGCGCCCTCAAGGCAAGAAGTAACAAGTGGGGCCGCCAATCGAAACCAGGCGGAACGTTCGACGATGACCCCTGTTATTGCCCCTTAACCATCCCTCGAATCACCACCACCGAAGCCGCCGGCAGATCGAACATTGCGTCCTTCTCTGCATTCGCCTTTGTATGAAGAATCGGCCCATCGGGATCAGCCCAGCCTTTGCTCGTTGGCACAATGGTCGGCTTGCCGCTGTCTTCCGCATGCGCCATAAACCGCGTTTGCGCCGGATGCCATTGATACTGCGCGCTGCCGAAAGTCGATATCTCTACCGGCCCGGCAAATCCCTCGTTCTTATTTCCGCCTTCAAATTCAATCCGCACCCGATGCGCATTCATCTGATCCCGGTTCACCGCCATCACCGCCCAGTTTCCATCCGGACGCTTCACCGCATACGCCGTTACCAATTCATGCCCAGCGCCATCCTCCACATTGCTTTTCGCCGCAAACACTTCATGCGTGCTGCCCGAAGTCTGCGCCCACTCCAGATTGATCAACTGCGCCACAAAAAACTGCGCCAGCGGCTGCTGAATCTGATAATTGGCGTCGACAGTTGACATCCCAAACGTTCCCGGAGAGCTATTGCATCCTGGCTCCATTTGCAGCGGCAGATAGTGGAAGTAATAAACGGCGTTGCCACCGGAATTCAGAAACGATCCAATGTAGTCGGCCAGCCAGAGGCCCGAAAAAATATCCTGATAAGTTTCGCTGGCCGCCGAGGAAAGATTTCCCTCGGTAATGAACATCGGCATATCCGCCGGAACTCCATCCTCATGCCATACCTGCATGATGTGGCTCACCAGTTCCGGTTCATCATACAAACTGCCCCACGGAATTCGACACGGATCGAGCGGATAGTGCTCAAACGAAAAAAACGCCAGATCTTTCATGCGTTGATGCTGCTTTAAATAATCGATAAAACGTCCAGTCCAGGAAACTTTTCCGTTGGCATCCGGCCACACTTCAATATCTTTATTCACGCCCTGAAACGAAGGTCCGCCCAGCTTCAGAGAGGGATCGACCCGATGAATTGCGGTCGCCCACTGCAGGTATAGCGCGGCATAATCTTCCGGCAGCATATATTGGCCATCCGCCTCTTCGCCCATCTCGACGTATGAAATTGGATAGCCGCGCTTCTTTATATACGCAATTTCCGCAGCCGCGTTATCGGGAGTGTCGTACAGCATGGCCACCGGAATCATCGCAGGCAGGCCGCGCGTCACCCCACTGGTGAAGAATAGATCGAATCCAACCTGCGCCTGTTTAGTCGATCCCAAATCCCCCGCCTGATGCCAGGGATCGACCGACGAACAATACGTCGTCGTCTGCTCCTGATCCGCCGTGTGCCGCACAACATCGTGAAAGTCGCCGTCAGCAGTGGTCGTGCCCAGGTAAAGTTCGCGAATGGCATAGCCCACGCAGTTGCGCGGGTCGGCGCTTCCATCCGCATCGCAGGTGTCGGAAGATTCCGTCATCCAAATCCGCACGAATCGCACCGGCAGGGGTGTGCCGCTTAACTTGATGGTTTCGGCCCGCCCTTTTCCGTCATTGATTGCGCCTTGCGGAAAAGTCTGCCAAACGCCTCGTGTTACGGCTCTCATCGGGTCATCGCCCGTCCAGTACTGCACCGCATAGTGCCGCGCGTAAGGCTCGCCCCACGCAATGCGAATGCTGTCGATCTGCTGCAACTGCGCCAGGTCGACCACCACCCACTGCGGATGCAGCGCATCGCTCTCGCCGGTGAAATGTTGCGTGAGATGCGGATTGCTCTTCCAGAACGAATTCAGATCGCCATCGGTCAGCCGCGAGAAGCCCACGTTATCGGTGCCATCATTGCGCGTGAATCCGCGGCGAGGCAGTGCGTAACCGTACGAGTAGCGAAGCATTTCCGTGGGAGTTGATGCGCCGGTGAAATATCCCTTGCCGCTGCTATCGCTCCAGGTCCCCTGCGGATTCCAATGCCAAGCCTCGACCGCCAGCTCAGTGTTCTGCCGGTAGGTGACCGGCTGCCAGCCGGATTCCTGCGTCTTCTCCAAAGTAGGTTGCAGCAAATCTTTGTCGATGGCCTCGGCCGCAATGCGATCCACTCCAGCCCCCAAAGTTTCTTTCGGGATGAAATGGTTCGTCGGATGAGAAGTATCAATCGAGATGGTTTGAGCCGTGACAGTGCAGGCGAGAGGAAAACATCCCAGCAGAAAAATGAGGCAAGTCAGCGGAGCTTTAAACAAGACGCCACCTCCAAAGCGATCCATTAAAACGATTGAATAGCGAAGTATACGAAAGAACAGCCCGCAACGCGAGTCTGTGCCCACTTAATGCGCTGTCCGGATAAAAAAGTGGCGCAAGCCAAGTAGCAGATCGTGCAGCCCGCTCAAAAGGGAAGGCAAGATTTCGCGTCCCGCAGTGTGCACCAGAGGCGCCGGCGTAAGCGTAAACACCAGCATGAGCACCGCCAACAGCGCGAACCACATCCGCGTGCCCGAAATATACGGCCAGTCTGCCACCTGCGGATGCCGCCGTCCGCTCACCCTCAAAATGATGGCCCACAGAAACCATCCCGTCCACAAGTAGTACGCCATGAACAGGAGAACAATAATCGTGAGCAGCGAGATGGTTTTGTGCGCTCGCGGCGCAATCGAAAAAACAATATGCCCGCCATCGAGCTGGCCGCCGGGCAGCAGATTCAGAGACGTAGCCAGCATTCCCACCCATGCGGCAATCGCCGTAGGATGCAGCAGCACGCGATTGAACGGCAGCGCGGCCGTTCCATGTATTAACCCCATCCACGTCAACGCATGATGCATCGCATGAAAAATCAGCGGATAACCCAGTTCATACTCCGCTCCGCCAAATCCCGGCCGCAGCGGCTTTGACCACATGAGCGAAACCGCCAGCGCCATTAGAGCAATCACAAACCCCGCAATCGGCCCCGCAATCCCAATATCAAACAACGCTGTGCGAGATCGAATCCGCGACCGGATCAGAATCACGGCTCCCATCGTCCCAATCGGAGGCATCGGGATGGGAATAAAAAATGGCAGCGTCGCATACACTCCATAGCGGCGGCAATACAAATAATGGCCCATTTCATGAGCCAGAAAAAACAGCATCAGCGTGGCCATAAAAGGCAACCCGCCTAATAGCCGCGCCGGATGCGTCACCGCCCAGCTAGCGGGGAAAAACGGAATCGATTCATCCGCCATCGAAAGCGCCGGCTGCCCATGCTGAAAGTTATATTGCATGCGCGCCCCGGCCACGAGCGTGGTAAAGCAGGTTGCCAGCAGCAGCAAAACGTGCAGCCAGTAGCGCGGCTTTTGACGAGGCGGCAACCACTCCGGTGTCGGCCGGAAGTATTCGACTGTGGAAGAAACAGTAGGAGGAGTGGATTCCGGCATGCGATTTCGGGGCCCGCGGCTATGGCGAACCTTTACTAAATGCTACTACGCTTTGGAAGAAAAAGTGGAAGCAACGCGGACTACCGGATAGCGAATACCGGAAACCATTTTTTCAATCAATCGATTGCAATTCCTTCCCCGGCTTAAACCGCACAGCCTTCCCCGGAGGAATCGACACTTCCGCGCCGGTCCGCGGATTGCGCCCAATGCCAGTCTTGCGCGGGCGCACGTTAAACACGCCAAATCCGCGCAGCTCAATGCGATGGCCGTGCGCCAGCGAGTTCTTCATACTTTCAAAAACCGTTTCCACGGCCAGCTCGGCTTTCGTCTTGGTAATGCCGGTTCTGGCTACCACTTCGTTGATAATGTCGAGCTTAATCACGAACGCCCCCGCGCATGATGTGAAAATCATGCTTCAAGTGATTGATGCTAAGGGAGATAACCGAGATTGTCAACGGGAGCATCTCTCCCGTAAACTGGCTTGCACTTTGCACTGCGCTATCTTGCCATCCTGAGCGAAGCATGATTGTCCGAAGGACATTATGCGAAGTCGAAGGATCCCTTGCATTGAGTCGCTGAATACAGCTTGGCAAGGAGTTCTCACAACGAGTGGCGTTGGGTGCAGAATAAACTGAACCCCAAGGAGCTCCATGCTGAAGAGTGACCGCTGGATTCGCAAGACAGCCCGCGAACACGACATGATCAACCCTTTTTCCGAGAAGCAGGTCCGCGAAGGCGTGATCTCTTACGGACTATCGTCTTACGGATACGACCTGCGCGTCGCCGACGAGTTCAAGATTTTCACTAACGTTAACAGCACCATCGTCGACCCCAAAAACTTCGACGAAAAATCCTTCGTCACTATCCGCACTGATATCTGTATCGTGCCGCCCAACTCATTCGCGCTTGCCCGCTCCGTCGAATACTTCAAAATTCCTCGCGACATTCTGACCATCTGCGTGGGCAAAAGCACCTACGCCCGCTGTGGCATTATCGTCAACGTCACCCCGTTTGAGCCGGAGTGGCAAGGCTTTGTAACGCTCGAAATCTCCAACACCACGCCGCTCCCGGCGCGCATCTACGCCAACGAAGGCCTGTGCCAGATTCTGTTCTTCCAGTCCGACGAAGTCTGCGAAACCAGCTACGCCGATCGCAAAGGCAAATACCAATCACAACAGGGGATTGTGTTGCCGAAGTTGTAGCAAAGACTGGATGTACATCGACGCAAAATGAAAGGGCGCGGCATCAGCCGCGCCCAAACTTAGTTTTGAATTACTCAATTACAAAATTACCCAATTACTCAATCGTTCTACCGGCTTTCGTCTTCTTTGAACATGTACTTAATAGCCGGCTTGTAAATCATTAAATTCGGGCCGCCATCTTCGCGGTTCACTTTAATGCAGGTCTTGTCGTACCATTCGATGATGCCGTGAACTTCCTCGCCATCCTGTAGCACCACTACCATCGGTGTGCGCGACTGCATCTGCTTCTGATAATAAAAATTCTCCGCGTTGGTCTGCTCCGGCGGAGCCGCCTTTCGCCCACCACCGGCGCCACGGTCGAATCCCCGGTCTCCGCCCCGCTCGCCACGGTCTCCGCGCTCATGGCGGTCACGGCGCTCCATCTGCATGGGACTGGAATGATTCGAGTTGTGGTTCGAATGGTTGGAATTGTGATTGCCGTGCTCAACCCGCGGCAGCGACGGGCGGATCAGCTTGCGGTTGGCAAAATTTTCTTCGTCGCCTGCAACGCTCGAAGCAGTGGACCCCATAGTCTCTTTCATAGTGGCGGTACTCCTGCACACGCGTTCGCGCAAAACTAAAAGTTAATGGCCCTTGAAAATGATTTTACGAAGGCGTGAAATTTAACTAACGGTAGCACAGCGGCAAAATCATGACAATGAGACTGTCGTGCCAGTACCAGTTACTCTAATAGGTAGGAATATGCCAAAACTTGCACATTGTTAATGCAATCTAACTCGTGGTCATCTCCGTGCCTTTGCGCTCTTTGCCGCTCAAAGTTATCACTGCCACAAGCGTAGCCACAATGATCACCGTCCAGGCCATCACCGGTGGATACATCCCGCGATAACGGCTCTCCGCCAGCTTTGCCTGAATCACCACGTTCCTTGAAGAAAGCAAATTTCCCAGTTGATAAGCGAACCCGGGAAATGTCCCGCGCACCGCCGAAGGCGACAGCTCATTCAAATGCGCCGGAATCACTCCCCATGCGCCCTGCACCATGAACTGCATCACAAAACCGCCCAGCGCGAGCATCGGAACAGTATGCGAATAAGCCCAAAGCGGAATCGCCGGAATCGCCAGTAGCGCGGCAATCACAATCGCGCGCCTCCGCCCAATTTTTTCCGACCACGTCCCGAACAATATCCCGCCCAGCATGGCCCCAATATTTGCCACTACAGTAATCAACATCACCGTCTGCGGCCCGAACTGATGCCCTTTAGTTAGAAAAGTCGGATAAAGATCCTGCGTCCCGTGGCTAAAAGAATTAAAGGCAAACATCAGCACAACCAGCAGAACAAAAGTACTGAGATAAGTAAGAATATCTTTACCAATCCTGCTCTCTGCGCGTCTCGAAACCTGCCCCTGTAACCACGCCGGAGACTCATCGACCTTCGCGCGAATGTAAATTACCAGCAACGCTGGCAACGCGCCGATCACAAACATTCCCCGCCATCCCACAAAGCGAAATGCCGTGCCGAAAACCAGCGCGGCCAACAGATAACCAACGGCATATCCTTCCTGCAACAATCCTGAGAAAAATCCGCGTCCCTCGGCAGGCAAAGTTTCAAAGGCCAACGCCGCGCCCACGCCCCACTCTCCGCCCATCGCAATGCCAAATAATGCTCGCATGATGAGAAAAACTTTTAACGAAGGCGCAAACGCGGACGCCAGCTCGAATACCGAGTACGCGATGATATCCACCATCAGCGTTACCCGCCGTCCGTAGCGATCCGCCATCAATCCAAAAAGAAACGCTCCCACCGGACGAAAGGCCAGCGTAATAAAAATCGCCTCCGCGACGGCAGAAATTTTCGTCTCGAACTGGGTCGCAATTGCGCTGACGCAAAAGGTCAGGATGAAGAAATCAAACGCATCCAGGGTCCATCCCAGAAAACAGGCGATGAACGTATTCCGCTGCACCGGCGTAAGCCGCCGAAAATGGCCGAGAAACTCCATTACGATTCCCCTGGGTTACTAAGAAATGGTTCTATGCACACGAAGTTCCGCGCGCACCAAAAAAGTCCAGCGAATGCTAGCATATGGGTTTCAATCGGCAATCGAAAATCGGCAATCAACCATTCCTCATGTCCGAACTTTCCCCGCAACGCCAGGCGCCCGACTCGCTCATGCTTACCGGCTTCTGGTACCGTGCCCTGCCCGCCGACCGCATACAGCGCAACCAGCTCAACAAAGCCACGCTGCTGGAAATTCCGCTAGTCATAGGACGCGCCCGCTCCGGCCAACCCTTCGCCCTGCGCGATGCCTGCCCGCACCGCGGTATGCCGCTCAACTGCGGACACTTCGACGGCAAAAATCTTGAGTGCTCCTACCATGGCTGGCAATTTGATGTTCACAACGGACAGTGCCAGCTCATCCCATCCCTTACTGCCGATCAGAATCTGAAAATCGACCGCATCTACGCCGGCAGCTATCCCTGCGAAGAGCGCGACGGCTTCATCTGGGTCTACATTCCTGATCCCAATCCACAAGGCGCAGGATTTACCAAACCCGAAGCCGCTCCCGAGCCTGCACCCGTCATCGAAAAGTTTACCGACCGATATAACCTCGCCTATCTCACTGCCGACATGCCCGTCAGCATCGACCATGGCATCATCGGCCTAATGGACCCCGCCCACGGACCTTTCGTCCACCAGGCTTGGTGGTGGCGCAGCCGCCACAGCATCCACGAAAAAACTAAAAACTTCGAGCCCATTCCCAACGGCTTCCGCATGAGCGCCCACACGCCCAGCTCAAACTCCGCGCCCTATAAGCTGTTGCGCCTCTATGCCGACGCGGACTCCATCACCACCACCATCGACTTTATGCTGCCCAATCTGCGCCGGGAAATCATCCGGGCAGGGAAGTACTGGTTCTCCTCGCTCACCACCGTCACTCCCATCACCCGCAACCAATGCCGCATCGACGTAGTCGCCGCCTGGAATATCTTCCGCTGGCTGCCCTTCAGCCCCGCGCTGCTGAAATTCGTCTTCTCCAAATTCGTCGAGCAGGACCGCCGCACCATGGAACTGCAAGCCGAAGGTTTAAAGCACAATCCGCATCTCATGCTCATCGACGACGCCGACCGCCCCGCGAAATGGTATTTCCAACTGAAAGCCGCACACCAGGAAGCCAAGCGCGAAGGCAAACCCATGAAGCACCCGATGCCAGGCCCGACAACACTCAGGTGGAGAAGTTAAAGCTATTCTGAAGCTACCCCCCGCAAGCGCCATTGACAGCGCCCTCCTGCGGGAGTACTTTGAAGAAAACTTGGAGTAGGCAGGAATGCGATTGCGGGCTATTTTGGTGTTCGTCCTCATGGGAGCGGCATTCTTTGTCTCCGCTGTCCCACGCGAAGACTTGCCCGAAACAACGTTCAATGAAGCCGATGCGCCAGTCATTTTAGCTCCGGCCGAGCGGCCACGCATCCAGCTCGTTGCTCCTCCTATTGATCTGGTCGTTTCTTCCTCTGCGCTGCCGCCACTCTGCGTGGATTGCTTGGTTAACCATTTTGAGCGCCCGCAGGAACCCGTTTTGAGCCTGCGCCATAGACGTTCTCTTCAGGATCTCCTCTGCACGCTTCTGGTCTGAAACAACCCCAATAAAAGCTGATTTGTTGCGTGGCCAAACGCATTCCGTTAAATCCGGATGCCGTTTTTCGGCGCGCCATGGATGGATTGAACCAGTCAGCTGGGGTGCTCCCACGCTGTAACAGGCCAAAGTGCCAAAGGAGCCAGTGCATGAATTTCTTGAAACGTTACAAAACGGAGCGTTCCCTCCTCCGGGAAACCGCTCTTTTATTGTTCCTAGTCTTTGCAATTCTGGTCGCTGTAGATCAGTTGTCGATTCGCTGCGGGCTTGAGGGCTGGCAGCGGATCGCAGATGACCTGCTGGGTGGACTGATTGCAGCTTCGCTCTTTTACTTATACGAACGCCGCATGCTGCGCCGTTTCCGCGAACAGCTTCTACTCATCGACCTCACCAATCACCACATTCGCAATGCTCTGCAACCTCTTATGTTCGTGGCCTTCCAGGAGGAAACCGCTGTGCAGATGCGGCTCGTCGAGGAATGCGTCGATTATATCGACTGGACGCTCCGCGAAGTGCTTCCCGGTAAATTTCAGGAACGATTCGTAGACCACAGCTCCGGCTGCCCAAAAATAAAGATTGAGCCGCCGCGGTTTTCAAAAGCCGGAGTTACCCGCTCCGGACCGGAAAACTCCAGGCCTCAGACGTTCTTCGGTCAATGGCTCGATTCCTGGAAGAACCGCAACGCAGGCGCGCCTGATGAACTTGTTGAAAGTCGCTTTTCCGATCGCATCAATGTGTTCCCTTGGGAAAAAAATCTCGCCGGATTCAGCCAGCGCAGGCAGAAAGGGAGCCATGGCTAAACTGAATCGGACATTTATCTCTCTCCGCACCGAGCGCGAGTGCCTCAATCATGTTTCTGGCCAGGCCGGTTCCAATCCGGATTTTCGCCCTATTGACCAGCGCTTTCCCCGCTTGATGTTGCTGCTCAGTCAATTGGGAAAATCTTTACATGGACTCGAAGCCCTGCCGGAATGCGACCTGAGTGAAATCGTTTACGGCGCAATTCACTTATGCGGTTTCGTCGATCCCGTCGAAGCCGAGTATGCCATCGCAGCCGTGTTGGAAACGCTGGAAGCCCATCATCCCATCCCCGACACGTCAACTTGTATGCCAAGGAGAGACGCACCGTCATAGAACTCTTTTTCTGTGCAAGCGAAAGTGAAGCACCGCAAGAGTGAACCGGCGCAAGTGTAAGCAGTGTGGTCGACGACCCCCATCCAAGCAAGCGTATAGCTTGGGTGGGGATTGTAACCGCCTACCGCAATAACCGCACACAAACCAGCATCCCACCAAACGAAAACCCAGCCCGCCCACAAACTCTTGTCATTCCTACACGCGACCGAAGGGAGCAAGGAGGAATCCCTACGGCAATCAAACAATCTAGGCGGAGGGATCTTCATGACAGTAAGTTAAATTTTTGACTCTTGTCATTCCAGCCACTGACCAAAAGAAACACCCGAGGAATCCGATGTCCCACCGCCACCAGAACAAGCTGAGGATTTCTCAGTGACACAAGTCACAGACGCAATCCCCAACCAGCGCTTACGATATTAAGTCGAAGCCAATTACCCAGTTAAAAACCGCTCCCAAGAGTGCATGTCCCCCAGCCACAACAACCACAACCTCCACAACACCAAGCGTACCGGAGAGCGCTCCGAAGCCGCCTTCCTCTACCAGGCCTCGCAGCGCAGCTTCGGCATCTGCAAGCCCTGGGGAGACAGCGAGCGCTACGACTTCATCCTCGACAACCGCCCCAAGCCCGAAGTCCATCTCTTCCGCGTGCAAGTCAAATGTACCGACTGCCTCCGCGCCGGCGCCTACGAAACCCGCGCCACTTACTCCGTAGGCAAAGGCCGAGCCGTGTACACCAAACGCGACATCGACTTCATAGCCGCCCACGTAGTCGAACTAAACATCTGGTACATCATCCCCGTAGAAGTCTGCACGCCCAAACCCATGCTCCGCTTCTATCCCCACCGCAAAGCCCGCAAAATGCGCCTCGAACCCTACCGCGAAGCCTGGCACCTATTAGATCCTCCACTAACCATCCACGCCTGCGCGGATGAAGATTATCTTGAAAACTCCATCCCGCCGGAGGAGATTTGACAAGAAGTTTTATCATTCCGACAAAGGAGCGAAGCGACCGCCCGAGGAATCCATGATCCGCCAAGCGGATAATTCGCCGCCGAAGGGGCCTCTCGTTGCGCGAAACTGAGTTTTTCTACTGATTCGCCGTGGTAGGCTCCAACTTAATCTCGCTCCATCCCTCCGCCGGAGTCCAGATTTTTACCGCCCGAGGATGCAACCGCTCCGGACAATTCTCCAGCGTATGATCCAACTTCCCCTCTTTCTCAAGTCGGCGGTGCAGCATGTCGTATCCCGATCCAAACCGCAACGAAGCAACTTGCAAACCATCGTCCACCTTCAATATGTAAATCGTCTGAGGATCGTCCTCTTTCAAGCGCAGCTCTGATTTTCGAACCTGAATCTGGTCATCAAGGACTTGCACTTGAATTACCGAAGCTTCATGTATGTGCTCCAGTTCGTTAATCTCGGAACGCGGAAACACAAAATAATAATCTGGATCTCCCTTCGGACAGCTCGTACATTTGTGTCTTGAACCTTCGCTTTGCGGAGAAGCCGCAAACCCCTTAGCCTCATCTACAACTGCCAAGCTTCCGGTGTCAGGCTCATTATTAAATCCGCCCACTAATAGGTAGTTCCCACGAAGCGTCTTTAGCTCCGCCAACGAATGAATTGATCCCGTATTTACGAATCGCAATGTTTCCTGACCGCTCTCCGGATCAAGGTTGACGACATATGAATTTCCCCATACCCCCTGGCAAACAGCGACCCAGATTTGCGCTTTTCTACCTTGCTCGCTGGCCAGCACATCCATGACGGACCATGGCTCACCAATCTCATATTTTCCAAACTGGAAATGCCGTTGGGGAACATACGACCACAGCAATTGTCCCTTGCTCGAGAACAAGTCCACTTGCCAGCGATTCTGATCGGGGAAATTGATATCTGCCTTTACCGGAATGGCGGCGAGAATTTCTTCTTTTCCATTTCCTCGAAAATCGGCAATCCTCGCCAAATTTACCAAGTGACGACCTTCGTCTTGCCACTGATCGTCCACCGGTTCCTCAAACCGATGTGTCCAAAGCACCTGCCCCCGCTCGTTGAAGGCTTGCAAAGAAGTCGGCGTAAACGCCACCCGCGTTGGCATGTCCGGTTGAGCCGTGAGCAAGCGTGGGCCGAATACGGCTAACCAACCTACAATCCAGACGGCCGCCGCAACCAATGCGATGTAATAGCTCCGTTTTGCAATGCGAGAGCGCCAATTTCCACTCTGGGGTTCGATAACGGAGTTTGGGAGCAGCGCGGCTTCAGCCATGCCCTCACTCTCTGCCTTAAGAACGGAGTCCGGACTCTGCGGCTTCTCCCCTTCGCGAGTAAGCCAATTATCTAGTTCCGTGGTATAGGCAAAAACGGACTTCCGCTGCCCTCCCGGCACCCGCCGCACCGGCAGTCCCTTTTGCTTCTCCCAACGGATGACCGTGCGCACGTCCCGCCGTAGATAGGTGGCGATATCTTTCCACGAGTCAAGCCGGGCGTTGTTCCCATTACTGCCGGGCATACTACCGCCTAAATGAAGTTAGTAACACGGATGTCCCAAGGGTCCCAGCGCCTGGTTCAGGAGGAAGGAACAGGGTAGAACCAGCAGCGCGTCAGCAAAAGTCAGCTATTGCCACCTTCTGCCAGTTGTGAAGTTTAGCCGATCGCGGTCTACTTCGCAAGGTTGATTTGCGGAGGGCGAATTGCCTCATTTCTCAACCACGTCGACTTGTAATCACGTCGATCCCCAAGGCGAAGGAGCAAACTAAATGCGCAAACACGCTGTGGTGATCCTGATTTTATCCCTGCTAACGGGGGCTCAGCTCTCTTACACTCAGGATCAAAAAGTAGAGATCCAACAGCGGTTGGCTTCACTATTCACCCTTACAAAAATCACCGCCGATAGGTCTGACATCGTCGCGCCAGGATCGATCCTGGTACTCCACAAGGATGGAGTAATCATGTTTCGGCTGGACGCTAAGATCCCCTCGACGATGACTTACAAGGACGGAAAATTATCTAAGAGTTTCGGCGACGCAATGACCGAGACGATGTTCTTAGGCGGGAACCAGACCGCATCCAACACTCCGCAGCGGAGATTCGTCTCGGGCGAAAAATTTTGGATTACTGCATATTCAGTGACTGACAAAAATGTCATCCTGCAGATCTATAGCGATCCCTACGGCAACGACCGGTACTACGGCCAGATAAAGGTTCCATTTTCAAAACATAATATACCGCCGGCAGACGACTTGATGAAAACAATCGCTGAAGTTGTCACCGTCGAATCGCCGGACACGGCCGCGAATAACCAAGCCGCGCAGCCTAATACAGCGCCCCCCGAACCCACAAAAAACATTTCGCTCGGACAAACGAAAGCCGAGGTTGTCGCAATTTTTGGTCAGCCGCAAAGGGTAGCCTTCGTAGGCGCCAAAGAGATCGATTACTTTCCCAACATCAAAGTAACGTTAGTCAACGGAAAAGTCGTTGATGTCGAATAGCGATGGCGCACCAGTCGAAAGAGATTGCTCGTTACCCTAGAAAGGCGTGGATCGATGATTATGTCTTCCATTCGCAAAGAACGTTGCGTCCGCTTCCTAGCGGGCATACTGATCGTGTGGGTTTCGGTATTCCTCTCTGCTCAAAACAACAATAAGACATCAAAAACTGCACCAGCAGCGCAACCACCGTCCAAACCGGCCGCCCCTAGTCCTGTCAGTACACCGAGGATTGCTCCACAAAAAGGTCCAATTACCAACGATCCACCTCACGGTCCCAGAGACTTCAAGCAACCGCGTCCTGGAAATCCACCGCCCCGACCTGAACCGCCTATACCCAAGGGATCCATACAGATTCAATTGAAAACAGGTAGCACGCTTCAAAAACGATCGAACGGCAAAGTGAGCGATATCCATGACGCCGAGCGGTCAATGGATATTCATCACAGCATAACTGGTCGAACCCGAGTGACCGTAGAACGACCGGATCATTCTCGGATCGTTGCCCAGCGCGGAGCTCCTGGCTACGTGCAGCGCGGTTATATGCATAACGGTCATGCTTATGTGCAACGCATTTATTCTTACAACGGCCGTTCGTACACGCGATTTTATAGCGTGTATCAGTATCGGGGGATTTACCTGAACGTTTACGCTCCTGCCTTCTATTACGCCCCAGGCTTCTACGGTTGGGCTGATAATCCCTGGTACGCACTAGTCAACTATTCTTGGGGGTGGGCTGGCAGTCCTTGGTTCGGTTACTACAGCTATTATTTTGTCCCCTCACCTTTTTATTCTTCCGCCTCATTCTGGCTCTCCGATTACCTGATCTCTTCTGATTTGTCTACCGATTATCAGGAGCAACAGGCGAGTCCAGACGCATCTGCTGACGTACGGACCACCTATGTCTCCCCCGCACTTACCCCGGCGGTTAAAGAAATGATCGCCTCTGAAGTAAGAAGTCAGCTGGTTTTGGAGAATCAAGAAGCTGCGCGGAACCAAGATCCTGACCCAGAATCCAGTGGCATTGGCAGACCACTCTCGGACTCCAAAACCCACGTTTTCGTGGTCGGTAGTTCTCTCGATGTAATCGACTCCTCAGGAGCCGAATGCGAGCTTGGCGCCGGCGATGTTCTCAACATGGTCTCTCCCGCAGCACCGGACGCCACGAGCGTGAACTTGGTGGTGCTGTCGAGCAAAGCCAGCCACGAGTGTGCAAAGTCAGCCACTGTCGCGATTACGCTCTCCGACTTGCAGGAAATGCATAACCAAATGCGGGAGACCATTGACCAGGGCCTGCAAGAGTTACAGACCAAACAAGGACAGGATGGCCTGCCAGCGGCCCCGCCATCTATTAAAGCCGCTCAAACAAACTCTGCGTTCACAAGGGATGCTCCCTCGCCTGACCCGAACGTTGCGGCGGAGGTGAACCGGCAACTCACTGATGCTAGCCAAGTTGAAAAAGAGGTCTTGGCACAAGCCCAGCAAGAACCTCGTCCGACCCCCGCCCCACTTACGCCGATCGGCCCCGTAACCATTCAGCTTGGTCAGACCGTTGACGAGGTGACAGCGAGTCTGGGCTCACCGCTCACAGTAATCGATCTGAACTCAAAGAAAATTTTTAAGTACAAAGATATGAAGATTACTTTCAAGGATGGAAAGGTCGCTGACGTGGAGTAATACAGGAAGGCTTACGCACTGGCTGCAGAATTACAAACCGCTGTTCGAGGGTGAATTATGCTCTGCTTAACCTGCCACAACGAAACTGACGGTTCATCGCTTTTCTGCCACGTCTGCGATGCCTATCGCCCCGATCCGGTCGCGGGCAAAAAAGCTAACGTGGGCGGGCGTTTGTTCGCACACTTCCTTGATATGTTCATCGGCGTTGCAATCTTCCTAACCGTTGCAATGGTATCTTGTGGGGTTGCGGGCATCGGTGCTGATATCTCCAACCGGGGCGATTCTGGCCTAGGAGGTGCCATGGGTTTCAGCACGTTCTTTCTGGCGATCATTGGTTACATTGTGTTGCTGATGTTTTTCCTGGCACGTGGCAAAACACCTGGGAAAGCGCTCTCAGGTCTGCGGGTCGCGGATAAGCGAAACGGAGATCTTCCCGGAATCGGTCGAATGCTATTGCGCGAAACTCTGGGAAAATTTGTTAGCGGCTTCTTCCTGGGGCTCGGATACCTCTGGGCAATCTTCGACCGCGACTCTCAGGCCTGGCATGACAAAATCGCTGGGACCGTCGTTCTTAAGAATATTTCTCCGTCGACTATGGTTCCAGTGCCTTACGCTGGTCGCGGTGATATAACCAGTTGAGGACCGATGTCCACCCGGTCGTGAAATACCCACACGAAAATCCGCATACTGTCTCTCTGTAATGTGATGTGGGAAGAACCTTTTGTGCGCCTTAGCAGACCATCCGATGCGTAACAAAGCTCGATACGCCCGGCTTAGGCTTTCGAACTTGGCCACTTGCTCACGCCGTAGCAAAGCTGATTGTTTTCTGTCCAACCTTCTCCGTTTCCATCCGGTCCGCAATTACGCGCAGCGCGAGCGCTTCGACGGCTGCTTCAGCCTCGGCCTGTGTCGGCTCGTAGGCCATGACTCCTGGGAGTTCGGAAATCTCGGCAATCCACCGCCCGTCTTCTTCCCGCTCAAACTCAATCTTAAAATTCACGCCGCCTCTAGGAGTTCTAAAGAAGCAATTCTAGCCCCCATTTCCATCCCCATAACCAACCCAAAAAATGAAGTTCCCGGAATCCGACCCTTTTCCTTTCAACAACTTACGCCCGCTCAATCCCCCAATTAACCGCTAAACCCCGTTTTTCTCCCATTCATTGAGATAAAGATGCGCATCTCCTTGCCCTCCAATAACATCTGTACAGAACAACACCCAGGGAAAAGTGTAAGCACCAGAGCATAAGAAGGAAGATTCATTCCCAGGTAGTTGGGTTTTGTGAATCAGGTTTTGGTGGGTAAGGATCTCGGGTGGAACCAAGGCAAAGCAAGCCAGTTTTTTCCCAGACCGAAGCCCCAAAATCAAAAAAGCTAGAAGCTAAAAAAGCTTAGGAGCCTAAAGCTAACATGCGCAAGCCGATCAAGTACGTAGAAGCCGCAGCAGTCGTCGCCGCCAAGGCAACATGGATGGTCTTTGACCGCATGAACCGGATCAAGCCCAATCCTTCGCCCACCCCTAAGTGGTCCGACAAGCCTCTGCTCAAGTCCTACGAAAAGTCGAAGCCGCCGCTGGGCTGGCCCCGCTCCACCGATTCGCTTTGCCCGAAGTGTGTCCCTGAAATTCGACAGCAGATCCTCGACGGCAAACTGCCGCACGAAGTGCTCATGAACGAGAAGGTCGGCGAGATCAAAGCCACCATCGTCGAGCGCGACGGCAAGATTTTGATGGTCAAAGACTGCCCCAAGCACGGCCACTTCGAAGACGTGATGTCGATCGACACCACATTCTCCAAGCATCTTGAAGACGTCTTCCCCGGCCGTGATATCGCTGCGCATAACGACGAGAAGCTGCACCACCACGGCTCCTCCACCGTGAAATACGGACGCGGCTCCGTGCTCACCATCGACCTCACCAACCGCTGCAACATGATGTGCGATCCCTGCTTCATGGATGCAAATCAAGTCGGCTTCGTCCACGAATTGCAGTGGGAAGAAATCAAGACCATGCTCGACAACGCCATCACCATCAAGCCGCGCCGGCAGATGAGCGTGCAGTTCTCCGGTGGCGAGCCCACGTTGTCTCCATATTTCTTGGACGCCGTTCGCTACGCGCGCAAAGTCGGATACAACTCCGTGCAGGCCGCGACCAACGGAATCGAGTTCGCAAAAAGTTTTGAGTTCTGCCAACAGGCAGTCGAAGCTGGCATGCGCTACGCGTATTTACAATTCGATGGCATCGGCAACGCCGCCAACGCGCATCGTCTGGTCGGCAACTTGTTCGACGTAAAATTGAAAGCGATCGAGAACCTGCACAAAGCCGGAGTAGAAATCGTTCCGGTAGTAACGATCGTAAATGGTATCAACAACGAGCAAGTCGGCCGCATCATCAAGTTCGCGCTCGACAATCCGAAGACGATCAGCTTCCTCAGCTTCCAGCCAGTAAGCTTCACCGGCCGCGACGAAGCCGTCACCGACGATCGCCGCAACGCCCAGCGCTACACACTTTCTCACTTGGCTCACGACGTAAAAAATCAAACCGGCTTAGGCGAGCCAAGCCGCGACTGGTTCCCCATTTCCTTCATGGGTACGTTTTCAGATTGGGCAGACCTGATGCACGCCAACGACGTGAAAAACGACTGGGGCCAACTAAGTTGCGGTTGCCATCCGAATTGCGGGACTGGCATGGCTGTGATGATTGATAAAGAGACTAAGGAAGCGGTGCCGGTTACGGCTTTCCTGCATGGCGATCAGTTGGCTAAGGACATTGCCAAGGTGAACGACGCGGCGCGCGGAAAGAAACTCACGGCGTTTGGCATGGCGCTTTGCCTGATGAAGAACTACGATCCGTTCCAGTCGCCGACGCACTTCAAGCTGATCGACCTGCTCAGAAAGTTCGACAAGAACTACAACGTTACGGGAAAGAATTATGGCAAGGTTGGACCCGACCGCACGATCGACGACGTGATGAAGCGCCGTACGAATGATCGCTGGAACTTCTTGTTCATCGCGGGTATGTGGTTCCAGGATTTGTTCAACTACGACTTCCGGCGTACGGAGCAGTGCATCATCCCTTACGCGACGCAGGAAGGCGAGATCTCGTTCTGCGCTTACAACACGGGCGTGGGTTGGCGGAACATCATCGAGAAGATGCACATGACGGCCACGCTCACCAAGTGGTATGAGGAGCATGGGCGGCACGAGATCTTTGCCGGCGGCAAGAAGGTGAAGATGGAAGAGGAACACGTCGACTATCTGAGGCTGCGCGAAGAGATCGTCACCAACGAACTGCAGCACGATCTCGATAAGCTGGGTATTGCGAAGAACGCTCGCGAGGAGAAGAAGCGGGCGCGGGATGCGAAGGCGGCTTTGGCGGTTGATCATTCCGAAACGCCTGTTGCCGGACATCGTGGGCCGCAGAAGAATGATGAAGCCTACAACGCACGCATGGCTTCGTTGTATCGCGAAGTTGTGTTGAAAGAAAAACCGGCACAGTCGCAGGATGGATTTATTCCACTGGGAGCGCTGGCGAAACAGACTGGCGGCATCGCTCCTGCTGCGCCGAAACCGGAAGTGGCGGAGCCGGTGGCGGGAGACTAAAACAGTTTCTCAGTAGTCAGTTCTCAGAGACATCAAGGGCCGCCGCAAGGCGGCCTTAGCTTTTGAGGAATTAATTATTCTACCGAAGCCAAGCCTCAACTTCGAGTGGAGAGGCGTTGAACGCATACCAAGGTTTGGTGGTTCCATGTAAAAAGCTTTGGTTTAAGTTCATGGAACCAGCTTTCGAACACCGCGAAAGCTGGGCAACCTCAGCAGGGATGCAGTCAGCTAAAAATAAAACTGGCCGGACCCGACTCGACATATGTTCCACCCTGTTATCTTGCTGCCGTGGTCGTGGGATCGAGCAGCGGATCGATCGCGGCTTTGAAAGCGCCGAAGGGTTGAGCGCCAACGATTGTTTTCTTCACGGTCACAATATTGCTATTGGGGCCGATGGTTCCGATCACGAAGGTCGGCGTACCGTCAATGTTCTCGGCGAAGCGCGTGCTCGCCATGCAATCGTCCAGCTTGGTTGTGTCGAGGCCCAGGTTCGCGGCGCGTTCATCAATATCGCCTGTGGTCAGGCCTGAACTTCTGCCGTTCGGGCCTGGGGTCGGGATTTTGTCGATGAACAGGCTGTCGTGCATCTCCCAGAATTTTCCCTGTTCGCCGGCGCAATGAGCGGCCATCGCCGCGGACATGGCATGTTCGTGAAAGGGCAATGGCATATCGCGGTAATAAAGCCGCACCTTGCCGGTCTTGATGTAATTGTCAAAAACTCTAGGATAGATATCGTGCTCGAAGTGGCGGCAGAATGGGCACTCGATATCCGCATACTCAATGATGGCGACCGGGGCCGTCGCCTCGCCTCGGAAGAGTTCGCCGTCCACGCTCATGGTGTCGGGCACCTTGAGCGCCGGCTGGGCGTTGCTCACTCTTGAGTTCACAAGCTTTTTCAATTCTGCGAGGCTATCGAGAATCTGCTGCTGCTGTGTTTTCAACTGCTGTATATCGTTCTTCAAAGCAACGGGATCTTCAGCCTGCGGCGGCTGGGATTGCTGTGCTAATGCTGCAGGAATGCACACACACGCCGAGATAATTCCGGCCAGCATTGGGCGGCTCGTAAGAGAACGAAATGCGCGCTTGGCAACGCGATTGAGAGACAAATTGTAACTGCACATAAGTTATATCCCCAATAAACTGACGGATGGCCCATCTCCGAATGACTTATACGTTGGCGAGTCGTATCCTAACTTCCAGGGCGAGTAGGTTTCGATGCATCAAAAGCAAGTCCGGAACATTAATGTCCCGGACCCGCGACCTGAAGAAAAAATTAGTTGACAGTGAGTGCCCACTGTTCGTTGTTTCCACCGTTGCAGGTATAGACCTGCACAACTGTCTCGGAAGTCATCCCATCGCCACGCACGTCCATGCAGTTGGCGGTGTTATTGGCGGGATGAAAAACGTAGAAGTTGCCCGAAGCAACTGCTTCCCAAGCTTGCCCTGAAGAGCCATTGCAGGGCTGCAGGTTAACCAGCGAAGTGCTGCCGGTTCCCGAAGCTGTCACGCAATTCGCGCCTCCTGCAAGGGCGATGTTGTAATAACCGGCCGGCGACACGCCCGTATTATTGAAGACCCAGTTCTGCGCCGCGGTGTTGTTCGCGGTGTAGACCCAGATCGTGTTGTCGTCCTGCGTGCTATCGCCCTCGTCATCCAGCCGCAATCCGGTTGCGTTCTGCGGGGTCACGGTGTAGGTGTCGCCGTTTACGATTGGGGCGGGACCACCGCCGCCGCTTCCATTCGGACAGAAGGTCACGGTGTAGTTGGCGCCTGTCGCACAGGTATGCAGGCCAACGCTGTCGTCGTAAGCATAGGCATACTCGTTGGGACAGGAATTGTGAATGTTGGTGACATAAGACTGCTCGGGCTGTGACCAATTCGAAACCACGCAAGTGGAGCTGCTGCCATAGGAGCCGGTGCAGCAATATTGGGAAGTATCATACTCCGTGCAGGGACTTAGGCAATCGTAACCGCTATCGGCGAGCTCACCACTTGGGCAGTTGGTCAATGGAGCCGCCGTGCAAGTATTTGGCGAAACGCAACTTGAGTTAGAGACGGAGATGCCGATGGGATTATCGAAGCCGTCCACATAGCTCACGTCGTAATAGTCGGTGCCAGAGGCATCCAGATTGAATTCGGCGAGCGATGTGCCGGACACGCCCGTAGTGCCCGCGCATTGCAAACCAGTCCCACCACAGGATCCCGTATTGCAGACGGCCGGACTAGCGGAGTTGCAGCCGATGCGGCCCCAAATGCGGCCATTCCATCCGTTCGCCAGTGTGAAGCTTACTGAGCTGCCGGGAGTCATCTCCCAGCCGCCATTATCATAAGTGGCCGGGTAAATTCCCGGATAAACTGTGTAACTACAGTTATTAGTGATCGTCACATTTGCAGCGGCGCCGCTTACAGGTGACATAACTAAAACGACGAACGCCGCTAAGTGTGAGGCGATCACGCGTTGCCAAGTGCTAAGGCGCATACGGCAATAACTAATATTAGCTTTCATTTTGTGCTCCGTTTCCAGGGGATTGAAACGGGGCCCCAAACCGCTTAACCCCTAAGTCGGATTGTACGTCTGATACATATGCATTTGTTATATTTATTTATAACGTATGTAATAACGTATGCGCGATTGAGTTATGACAACTTATAGTTAAAGGGTAGTGCATCGGCTCCGAAATTTCCGGCCTGATGGCGTCAGACAAGAACAGCGTGAGCCTCATTCTTCGCTTGTTTGTGAAGAACCTGACCCCAGCTTGTCGAAGAGGCGTTTCACGAACGCTTACGGCGGCGAATCTATGGATTGGCGCGTCGTACTCGCCTTAGACTGCGCTCAGAGGAGTATGCTCTCGCACAGAACCCGAAGAACTGGCACCCATTTTGGGAAACAGAAAGAACAGAGTCCGGATATGGAAGCGTACCTGCGCACGTCGTGACAATAAAAGATGTTCTCATTCCATTCCTCATTATTCTTCCATACCCCTCTAGGTAGAGTGCTGTATACGGTTCGCGTAAACCCTGCGGTACGCTTAAGAATCAAACATCAGACGATTAGGTTTTGTATTCCTGATCCCACAGAGGGGATAACTTTATGAAAAATCTTATGAAGGCCGGTTTCTTGTTCCTTGGGCCGAGTCTGTTGGCGGGCATGATGTGGGCGCAGGATAGTCCTACAACGATGTATCCGAACGATCCGCATCCTACGCAGCCCCCGGCCACCGACCAGAATGCACCGCAACAGATGAACCAGAGTACCGGGCAGAACGATATGCCGGTATTTCGCGTGACGGTGTCGGCGCGGACAACCAGCGCTGTGAATTACCGGAATCGCGGCGGGTCGACCGAGGTAAATTTTAAAGGCACGGACTTGATGCCCGACGTGGATGGACACGCCAAAGTTGAGGGCAAGGGCGGACGATTGGCCATCCATGTGGAGTTGGCGCATCTGACGCCGGCGAACCGGTTTGGCGGGCAGTTCCTTACTTATGTGTTGTGGGCGATTACGCCGGAAGGGCGCGCGGTGAATTTGGGCGAGGTGCTGCCTGGAGACAACGGCAAGGACAAGATCGATGTAACCACGGAATTGCAGGCGTTTGGCCTGATCGTCACGGCGGAACCTTACTATTCGGTGACGCACCCGAGCAATAAGGTGATCGCGGAAAATATTGTGAAGAGCGGCACCAAAGGATTTGAAGAGCCGATCGATGCGAAGTTCGATGTGCTGGAAGGGAGCCAATATACGATTGATATTCCGGCGGATCAGTTGCCGTCGAGCGTGGCGAGCATCAAGGTGCCGCTTGATCTGTTGGAGGCACGCAATGCGGTTGTGATCGCAAAAGCGGCGGGTGCGCAACAGTATGCTCCGGACAGCCTGACGAAAGCGGAAGATATGCTGCAACGGGCTGAGGATTATTACCAGCGCAAACAGGGACGAACTCCGATTGGTACGGCGGCGCGTGGGGCTACACAGATGGCGGAAGATGCGCGCGTGCTAACGCTGCGCCGGAAGGAACAGGCGAAGATTGACGCGGACCGCCGAGCGCACGAAGAAGCGCAGGCGAAGGCCGAGGCAGATGCGGCTGCGGCGCAGCAACAAGCGGCACAGGCCCAGGCGCAGTCCGATGAGGATGCGAAACGGCGGGCGGACGCGGAAGCGGCGCAAGCTGAAGCGCAGCGCGAGCAGGCTGCGGCGCAGGCGCAACAGGCCCAGGCGCAGGCTGCGGCAACCGCGGCGCAACAGGCCCAGGCTGCGGCGGAGCAGCAGCGCGCGGAAGCTGTCCGGCAGAAAGAAGAGATGCGCGCAAGATTATTGGCCCAGTTGAATCAGGTTTTGCAGACGCGAGATACGGCCCGTGGATTGATCGTCAGCATGCCGGATGTGCTTTTTGCTTTCAATAAATACGAATTGAAGCCGGAAGCGCGTGAGCGTTTGGCGAGGATTTCGGGAATCGTGCTGGCGTATCCGGATTTGAAGCTGGAGATCGACGGCTATACGGATTCGATTGGCAGCGACGAATACAACCAGACGCTTTCAGACAAACGGGCCGAGGCGGTGCGGGATTATCTGGTGAGCTCGGGCGTGAATATGAATAGCGTGGTGGCGCACGGAATGGGCAAAGCCGATCCGGTGGCGGATAACAGCACGGAGAAAGGGCGTCAATTGAACCGGCGCGTGGAGATGATCGTATCGGGTGACGTGATTGGGAATCTGTCGACACCGGGTACGCCGGGGCAGCCATAGCAGGCGATGAGGCTGGTCGTTCTTCGCAAAAGAACTTCGCGAGGAAGTGAGTTGGAAGTGCGGAACATCCCGTAGAGTGAAATACGCAAAATACCGGATGGACTCACTTCTTTGCGGCGTTGCATTCTTTGAGGAATGTGCCAGCTCGACGCTTAGAAGATCGAATCCGCGAACTTTGCTATAAGTCGCTTACAGCCGACCACTCTGAATTGCATGAAGTTTTTTCTGAGTTGAGATCGTGCCTGCATGAGCACTCGGAACGGCTACGCAAAATGATGGTGCTGAAACTGGCGCATAAGAAGGACGGTCATCCGCCGGAGAGACGGGCGATTTAAATTTGTAGCTTTTCCCCACGGTGGCTAAAGCCAGATTATTTTTCCGCCGAATATCGCAGCGCTAAAGCGCTGCGCTACCCCCAAAGTCACTACCGAAATCGCATTTCTTGCGGTTGACAAATTTGTAAACCTGCTTTGCTACAATTTGATCATTATGAGCACGCAAGCTTCGTTTACGGATGTGCCCATGGCGATCGAAGAGATTCGCGCGGGGCGGATGATTATTGTGGTGGACGATGAGGACCGCGAGAATGAGGGCGATCTGACTCTGGCGGCGGAGAAGGTTACGCCGGAGGCCATCAACTTTATGGCGAAGTATGGGCGCGGGTTGGTTTGCCTGGCGATGACGGAGGAGCGGCTGGATCATCTGCGGCTGGGTCCCATGTCGGCGGAGAATACGTCGCAGTATGGCACGGCGTTTTGCGAGGCGTTTGATGCCCGGGTCGGCGTGACTACTGGAATTTCGGCTGCGGACCGCTCGCGGAGCATTCAAGTTGCAATTGATCCGGCGACCAGGCCTTCGGATCTGGCGAAGCCTGGGCATATGTTTCCGCTGCGGGCACGCAAAGGCGGCGTGCTGGTACGGGCTGGGCAGACTGAGGCTTCCGTCGATCTGGCGCGGCTGGCTGGGATGATTCCCGCCGGGATCATTTGCGAAATCATGAAGGATGACGGGACCATGGCGCGGGTGCCGGACCTGATTCAGTTTTGCAGCGAGCATGGCATGAAGATGCTGACGGTGGCGGAGTTGATCCGGTACCGGATGGCGCATGAGCGTTATGTGCATCGCGTGGGCGAGGCGCTGGTGGGGACACGGTTTGGGGAGTTCCGGCTGATCGCGTATGAAAGCGAGGTGGATGGAGGAGAGTCGCATGTGGCGCTGGTGCGCGGGGATATTGAGAACAGCCCGACTCCGGTGCTGGTGCGTATGCATGCGCATTGTTTGATGGGCGATGTGTTTGGTGCGACCGGATGCGAGTGCCACGCCACGCTGGAGGGATCGCTGCAACGGATTGCGCAGGAGGGGCGAGGGGCTCTGATTTATCTGCATCAGACGTCGCAGGGATTTTCGAAGGAGAAGGTTGGAGAGCGGACGGCGCTGACCTTCCATCGGGGGAAGCAGTTGCCGGCTTTGCTGGATAACGCGCGCGAGACGCAGCGGGAGATTGGCATTGGGGCGCAGATCTTATCGGATCTGAATTTGCGGAGGATCCGGTTAATGACTAACCGGCCTAAGAAAGTGGCTGCGCTGGAAGGGTTTGGGATTGAGATTGTGGATCAGGTCGGGGTGCAGTTGGAAGGGGTTAGAGGGTAGTTAGTTTGATCTCTTCGGTTTGAGAAGTAGGGTTGGCCATGGTTACGACTCTTTGAATCCATCGGGACAGATTTGTTCTTCGAGCGGGATCCCACATTTTGCCAAAAAGAAGGCAAACATGGGGCACCCAAGATTGAAAAATTAGTGCTCCGCTTAAGAGTTATACTCTCTCGTTGAAGATGTGGGCCATCCGTCACCGACGAAAGTACGATTTGAAAGTAGGTCTATGTTACGCAGAGTAGGCCTCGCAATTGCGTATTTCATTGCCATCGTTTACTTCTTTTCGGTTCTCCTGCCTTCTATTTACTGTCTTCAGCATGGATGCAGGGGACCGGCTGAGCTGGATGCCTTTATGCCAGCCTTCATGTTGACGCCGCTGGGTGCAATCGCAACGGCTTTCTCATTGCACAACGCCGTACGACAGATCAGAAAAAAACAATCATCTTCCTGGTCTTGGGTTTTCTGGCCTCTTGTAATTATTTTCGCGATTGTTATCCTCGCTGTCATCGCTTTTATCGTGCTCATGATTTATGAGACAGCGATTCATCGTTAAGGACGGGCGGCCCATTTTTTGCCGAACTGGCCACGATCATGACTCCTGGAATCCCCCGTGCCAAGGGATTTACCCAACAGGAGTTAATGTGGGGCACCCAAGGTTAAAAATGAATGATCTTCGTAAGAGTTATTCTTCCTTGTTAGAGATAGTTTCCCCTATAAGTATCTTGACATTTTTCTATGGAGGGAGGGATACTCTGTGCATTCAACGTCCTTAACCGGCATCCATAGGAACCTTCCTATGAAACGCTCCTCTCGACTTACGATCAAGAAAGTCACGCTACCAAACCTGAAGATTCGTTATTGTCCGGGACCGCAGAGTAGAACAACTAAATAGGTACAACAATGTAAGGAGGACAAAGTGAAGAAAGGTACAAAGAAACTCCCCATCAAGAAAGTAACGCTGCGTGATTTAGACGAGCCTGCATTGCATGCCGTGGCAGGCGCGGCAACAGTAACCTGCATCACGAACTGCGTTACTTGCCGCTACCCCAAAACGTGCTGACCCAAACAAAACCAGGAGAACCTTATGAAAATGCCAA
Source organism: Candidatus Aquilonibacter sp. (assembly GCA_035486715.1). Classification (GTDB taxonomy): domain Bacteria; phylum Acidobacteriota; class Terriglobia; order Terriglobales; family Acidobacteriaceae; genus Sulfotelmatobacter. Next base: position 97,007 of record DATHMV010000051.1, on the reverse strand, counting down.
GTCTCTTCATCGCCCGTGCCGTATTGTGCGCTGGGATCATCGTATTGGGCTCTCAAGGGCAAAACGCCGGGAGTTCGCGTGCTTCATCCCTTCCTTGGGCAGGCACCTCCGAGATCCTCTGCGGTCCCGGATTGGTCTATAGATGCACTCCCCTGGGATGTTTCTGTGTGAAACCCTGACTGTAAGAACGGCGGGTGGGACACTTCAAGTTGGTTCCGTCGAGCGGAAGCCCAAGCCCTCAGGTGCCCCATTTCTCGCGTCTTTTGCGGGAAAGTGGGCGACCATGACTATGACTCCTTGAATCCGTCGAGGACAAGTTGTTCTTCGAGCGGGATCCCACGTTTGAAAATTAGCGCTCCTCTTGAGGTTATGTCCTCGTCGCAGAGGCCGCTTGCCTGCGGTAATTCTTGGGTATAGGGATCCTTCGACTCCGCAGGCATTCGCCTTCGCGAATGCCTGCTCCGCTCAGGATGGATACGGGGCTGCCTTGACTGGTTACTTTGACAGCGAGCTTACTTTGTCAGGCGGTTATATTTTTTTAAGACTTGTTGCAGGCGGTCGTGGGGTAGGGCGATTACTTCGTGGTTGTCGATGCCTTTCATGGTTTCGGCGGCTACCATTGCATTCACTACTGCTTCTTCCGTTGCCTGGACTGTCGCTAGAAAAATTGGGTCGAGAGAGTCGTTGGGGAGCATGGTTAGTTGATGCAGGCCGTTTGTGCCTACTGCGCCGGGGTTGGCGGTGGAGAAGGCGATGAAGATGTCGCCGGAGCCGTCGCCGGAGTAGCTGCCGTCGCGGCCGAGGCCGAGAGAAACTTTTTTGGCGATGCGCTTGAGTTGCGTGGGGATCAAGGGCGCGTCGGTGGCTACCACTACGATGATGGAGCCAACATCTTTCCCAGCGTGTCCTGAATTGAGCGACCCTTTGGGCCGCTGGACAGCCGAGGGCGGCTGTCCCCACGTGGACTTTGATGGGCTCTTGCTCTCTATCCCGATGCTGGCAGTTTCGTCTTCGCCGTAGGCCGGCTTTTCGGGGATTTCTTTGCCTACAGGAACGCCGGCGATGCGGAGTTGATTACGGGTTCCGTAGTTGCACTGAACCAGGACGCCGACGGTGTAGCCGCCGGCTTTGGCGTCGAGCACACGGGACGAGGTGCCGATGCCACCTTTGAATTCGTTGCAGATCATCCCTGTGCCGCCGCCTACATTGCCTTCTTCAACTGCGCCGGAGCGCGCGGTGTCGAGGGCGTGCCAGGCGTCTTCGGAATGAACGTGGAAGCCGTTGATGTCGTTGAGCCAGCCATCCCAGGTTTCGGCGACTACGGGAAGCGACCACCAGTAGCCTTCCATGTCGGGCGTGCCGTGCTTGACCTTCCAGGCGATGACGGCATCGCGGACTACACCTACGCTGTGGGTGTTGGTGATCATGACGGGTCCGTTGAGGAAGCCGGAGTCGTCAACCCAGGTAGTGCCGGTCATTTCTCCGTTGCCGTTGAGGGTGAACCAGGCGGCGAAGACGGCGTCGTTGCTGGTTTTGCCGCGGGGATGGATGGCGGTGACGCCGGTGCGTACCGGACCTTTGCCGACCACGAGTTTGCCTTCTCCGGAGATGAGAGTGGTGTGGCCGACTTCGACGCCTTTGATATCTGTGATGGCGTTGTTGGCGCCGGGGGTGCCGTCGAAGGGAACGCCGAGATCGCGGGCACGAGGTTTTTGGGCTTGGGCGGTTGAGCCGATGATTAGCAGCAGAAGTATGGGTAGCGGCAGATGCTTCGACATGATTCGCCTTTCGAACCGGAAGTATATCGCGGTTGTGTTGCCGCGATGGAGGTTGTTAGGTGATCCTGGCTGGTTCACTTTATGGTTTATGCCTGCTTACGGTTCTTCACCCGCGCTTTGCGCGGGGCTCGGAATGACAATTGGTTCGAATGCAGTGCCTTTGCACAGTGGTTTTATTTTTTTTGTTTTGCGGGTTTTACCTGAGCATCGCTTGCGTTTGATCGATGTACAATCGCAGCCAGATTTTGTTTCTCGGGGGAGATCATGGAAGGTTGGAAAAAGGCAGTCGTGGCGACATCGGTTGGGGCGGCGGTGGTGTTGCTTTTAAAAAAGAGGTATCCGGCGGGAGTGCTGGCCGGCGGCGTGGGGCTGGCGGTGTTGGCGTCGGAGTATCCGGAAAAATTTGAGAAGGTGCGGAAGTCACTGCCGGATTATTTTGATCGCGGCATGCAGGTAATGGAGATGGCCGCGAAGGCGGGCAAGCGGATTACGGAAGCGGCGGGCCAGAGCGCGGTCGAGGCTTGGGAGGAGATTGGCAGTTAAGTGGAATTAGGCGCAGGGGCTAGCCCAAACCGGTTGTGTACGCTTACGCGGCCCTGAAAGGGCCGCTCCCCCGCTGGTGGCTGGATTCAGGCGGTTTCCAAATGGTGGTGTGTCACGCGAAACGCGGAGAGCTGGTTACTCAATGCCGAGTTGTTTTCTAGCTTCCGGGCTGAGGCGTTCCGGGGTCCAGGGCGGGGTCCAGACTACATTTACGGCTGCGTTGCGGATGCCGGGTAACTGTTCGAGTCGAGATTTTACTTGCGCGCTGATGTTGACGTGCTCGGGGCAGCCTTGAGAGGTTAGCGTCATGTCGACGGTGACGTCTTGCTTGGCGTCCTCGGAGTTCTCTGCGGTCGCGAAGTTCACTTTGTAGATCAGGCCCATGTCGACGATGTTGACCGGGATCTCGGGATCGTAGCAACTCTTGAGGGCGCTTAGGACATCTTCTTCGGTGACTGTAGGCATGGGTTTCCTTTGTTATTTAGTGTAGCGCAGTACGAATTCCTTGTGGGGCTGCGGGGACTTTACAGGTGAAAGGGATCCTTCGACTCCGCAGGAACTTCGCTTCGCTTGTTCCTGCTCCGCTCAGGATGACAAACGGAACTGATTACGACTTGATAGGGTTTGCGCATGATGAGTGAAGAGGGTAAGAAGAGGATTCAGATTGCTTTGGCGCTGGCGCTGGTGATTGCGGCTGGGCGCGCGGGATACATTCTTTATCAGCGGCATGAGGATTATGTCGCGGCGCAGAGGCAACAGCAGGCCAAGGCTGCTGGCTACTCGAATGCGGATTATTACGTCACGCCGAAAAAGTTGTATCCATACGATTTGAAGTCGGCGATGCAGTTGACGCTGCAACCGGTGTGGGTGAAGGAAGGATATCGATATACGTATTACCGGTACGTGCCGGTAGTGAAGAGAGTGGATTTTGCCCATGATGCGGGATTGCTCGGTCCCATTGAGCGACTGGAGATTAAAGATGTGATGGCGATGCCTGCGCCGGGCGGGCGACGGCAGGTGGTGGCCTTGTTTCAAAAAGATGGGCATGATTTCGCGGTGCCGATTGGATTTGAGAACGAGGGCCAGTACAAGATTTATTCGGATGAGATGTTTTATGTGGAAGATCCGCATGAGTTGTACAAGCACTGGCCGGCGGAGGTGTGGCAGGACATTCAGCAGCACGAAGTGAAGCCTGGGATGGATGAACTGCAAGCGGATTTCGCCGTGGGCATGGGTGTGCCGGATGCGGGAGCATCGTCGGACGAGAAGACGGTGCGATATCCGAATGGGGGGAAGCCGCTGGTAGTGACTTATAGCGGCGGGAAGGCTACCGGGGTGAAGGCTGGGACGTAGGAAGTCAAAGTCCCTACCCTCTAGCGAAAAACGCGAGAAGGGTGGGGCGCACGCTTCTTTTTGATCGAAGACTTACTTTACTTCGGCCAGAGCTTTTGAGACTTCGTCGATGTCCGGGACTACTGGGATGTCGTAGTTTTTGTGCCAGGCCAGGTTGCCGTCGCGGTCGATGATGGAGATGGCGCGGCCGGTGATGCCTTTATCTTCGAGATAGGCTCCGTACTTGGCGGCTACAGCGCCGCGTGGTTGGAAGTCGGCGAGCAGCGGGTACTGGATGCCCATCTTTTCGGCGTAGGCTTTGTGTGACCAGACGCTGTCCACGCTTACGCCCAGCACTTGCGCGTCGAGCTGCTCGAATTGCTTTTTGTCATTGACGATGCAGGCGTGCTCTTTGGTGCAGACTGGGCTCCAGTCGAGCGGGTAGAAAACCAGCACCACTTTTTTCTTACCTTTGAAGTCGCTTAGCTTTACTTCTTTCTGATCCTGATCTTTTAACGTAAATTCGGGGGCGGGTGCGCCGATGGTTGCGGGCATGATTCCTCCATTTGGGTTCTTAGAATAAGTTCTTATTCCATCATAACCGACGTGTTGGTTTCGTGATGAGAATGGCTTGCAGGGGGTGCTGGCTGTATCGGCATAAAGGGATCCTTCGACTCGCAGGAACTTCGCTTTAATTCCTGCTCTGCTCAGGATGACAGATTCAAAAGAAGACTTATTTCACTACTGGCGAGTCTGCGCTGGCGGGCTTTTCTTCGTCGGCGTGGATTTTGCCGTCGTCTTCAGAGTAGAAGGAGCGGTGGTCAGCATCGAGGTGCTGGGGGGTCATGGTGAGGACGAAGCTGTCTTTTTTGCCTTTGAAGCCGGCGGTGTAGTCGCCGCGATTGGGATCGACCATGCGCTTGGTGAAGGAGCCGGAGTGGACCAGTTCGGCTAGGGATGTGGCGTAGTGGCTGTATTGCTTTTGGAAGCGGTGCTGGGCGCGGATAACGACGCGCATGTAGGCGAGAGCGGCGGCTTCGGAATCGGAGTGGGCGGGATCGCCCTTAAATTTGGGTTGGTAGGCGCCGCTGGGGGCCTGGGCATAGAGTGCCGGGGCGGAAAGGCCGCCGATGGCGGCAATTGCGAGCACGGCGATGATGGAAAACAGGCGAGTGTTACTTTTTGTCATGCGAGAATTTCTCCGCGATTCGCGCGCCTACGAAATGGACGGCAATTTTGGGTCTCGAAAGCGCATTTTGGACTTTCTTTTCATGTTACTCCCGTAATTCAACTCTGGTCACCTTCTCTTTGCACTGTGGGGAATTGCCGTTATGCTCTAAGGAAATCATTACGCCCCACGGGGAAACCTATGAAAGCTGCTGTAGCGAGAAAACCGACTATTAAAATTGCCGTGGTGGAGAGTGATCCGCTGCGGTTTGTGGGATTCCGAGCCCTTTTTGACACCGAGCCCGAATTCGAACTGATCTCGGCCGGGCTGCCGGAGATTTCCACGTTGCAGGATGTCGATTTGATTCTGCTGGGGAATCGCTCGGGACAAAATTTGTTTGATGTGATGGCGAGCCTAAAGGCGACGCGTCCAGATCTGCGGATTATTGTGACCGGATCGGGCGTGGACGAAGAGACCATTCTGAAGGCGATTGCTTCCGGGGCCAAGGGCTATGTGGATGAGGCGGCTTCGCCGGCGGAGTTTGCGCAGGCGATTCGGATTGTGAGCCAGGGATCGGTATGGGCGCCGCGCAGAGTGCTTTCCATGTTTATTGAGCGGGTATCGTCGGCGCCGGGGAGGATTTTTCCGGCGGGCCGCGTGACGTTTACCGACCGCGAAAAAGAAGTGCTGGAAATGCTGGTGGCTGGAAGGTCGAATAAAGAGATTGGCGCGCAGTTGGGTATTGAAGAGCGCACCGTGAAGGCACATGTGGCAAAGTTGATGCGCAAGGTGGGCGTGCAGAACCGGATTGCGCTTTCGGTACATGCCATTACGCACTCGCTGGTGGCGGCTAAGTAAAACAGCTTTTAGCTCCTAGCTGGAGCTACGGACGCTTGGGTAACTTTTGGGCAGTGACCTCGGTGATCTTGTAGGGAAAGCGAGTCCGACGCATACTCGCTTCACCTACCACAGAACCTGGGAGACGGGGTTGAGAGTGGCGATTAGGGTCACTACTTTCAGCCCCGATTTTTTGCCTTGGAAGCCTGCACCTCCCGATCCAGCTTTATCGTTTCCACACGTCGCGACTCTATTCATTTACAATCCCAACAATAGCTTCCTTAAAATTCTGTGTGTAGCGAGGAACCATGAAAAAGTTCTTATTGCTGACTATTCTTGTGTCTCTCAGCTCTTTTTCTTTCGCGGCGGACGATCAGCCGCGTGAATCGAAGGCGCAGGACCGCGTGCAGGCTGCGGCGGACGTGCTGGATGACATTCAAGGCGCGCCGGATAAGGGCATTCCCGAAGAGGTGTTAGGGTCGGCGGAGTGCGTGGCGGTGGTGCCTTCTATGTTGAAGGGCGGGTTTATTGTCGGCGGGAAATATGGCCGCGGGCTGGCCAGTTGCCGCACGCCGAAGGGATGGAGCACTCCGGCGTTTTTTGTAGTGACCGGGGGAAGCTTCGGATTCCAGATTGGCGGCCAGGCCGTAGATTTGGTGATGCTGATTATGAATAAGGAAGGCATGAAGCATTTGCTTTCGAGCGAATTTGCCCTGGGCGCCGATGCATCGGTGGCGGCTGGCCCGGTGGGGCGCCATGCGGAGGGAAATACGGATTGGAAGATGCGGGCCGAGGTGCTGACTTATTCGCGGGCGCGCGGGCTGTTTGCAGGCGTGAGCTTGAATGGCGCGGTGATCAAGCAGGATAAGGACAGCACGCGGGAGTTTTATGGACGGATGGTGCCGTTTCGGACGTCGCTGACCGGAGAGATCGATGCGCCGGTGGGCGCGAATGCATTTTTGACTACTCTGGCGAAGTGGGCGCAAGATGCGGCGAAGTGATAAAAGCCGGGCTTCCGGCATCCGGGTTCTGAACTCTTAATGAATGTCATTCTGAACCTAGAGTTTTCATTTTCGAACCTTGGAGTTGTCATCCCTCGCTTCGCTCGGAATGACAATGACCAAGCCTCGGGACGACAATGATGCAGCCTAGGGATGACAATCGTTACTCTCTTCGTTTGACAAGGAATTTGGGACCCTGATACCGTCACGCTTCCCCAATGCGGCAGCGACTTGAGTACGCGGCAGCCTGGCCGTTCATCAAAATCCTCGGTATTTTGCCGCGTCCGCTGGCACGCGCCACTGGCATTGGTCTGGCCTGGGTGGTTTATCTTCTGCATGTGCGATTGCGCCAGGTAGGCATGCGCAATCTCGCCATGGCATTTCCTGAAAAATCTGAAGCGGAGCGGGCGCGGATTCTGCGCGGGGAGTTTGCTTCGCTTGGTCGTCAACTGGCTGAAGTATGCCACTTTCCTAAGTACACGCGAGAGAACGTTGAACAGGTTGTGGTGTATGACGGGTTGGAGAATTACAAGCAGGCCCATGCGCGCGGCAAGGGTGTGCTTTTTTTAACAGCGCATTTTGGAGGCTGGGAGCTTTCGGCGTTTACGCACTCGCTGCATGGACACTGGATGCATGTGGTGATGCGGGCCATGGACAACGTATATCTGGACGGGTTGATCCGGCGATACCGCACCATGTACGGCAATCGGGTGGTGGAGAAAGACGATTTTGTGCGCGGGTTGCTGGCGGCGATGAAGGCGGGCGAAGTTGTGGGCATATTGATGGATACGAATATGACTCCGCCGCAGGGAATCTTTGTGGATTTTTTCGGCATCCCGGCGTGCACGGCGAGCGGCGTGGCACGCATTGCGTTGCGCACCGATGCAGCGGTGGTGCCCACGTTCACGATCTGGGATGCGGAGCTGGGGAAATACCGGCTGCGCTTCGATCCGGCGGTGGAGTTGGAGCGCACCGGCGATTTGGAGGCCGATATCATGGCCAACACGCAGAAATTTACTTCGATTATCGAAGAGTATGTGCGGAAGTATCCCGAGCAGTGGTTGTGGGTGCACCGGAGGTGGAAGACGCGGCCGGTGGGCGGGAGTCCTCTGTATTGAAATCCAGTTTCGCCTTCCCGGAGCAGGCTCGACTAACGTTGCCATTCAGCCACGGGAGTAGGATTCTGGAGACGCGATCGTCCGGCTTGGAGATAGCTATGGCATCCCGCAGACTAACTGTAGGTTCTGCATTCTTCCTCTCGGCTAAATGCATCGTGGCATCATGCTTTGCCGTTGGTTGCTTTGCGTATGGGCAGGCCTTTTACGCGGAGCAGGATGTCCGGGTCCGCGATCTACCGTCGCTGACGGCGCGGTCTACTCATGCACCCGATGTGCTGACGACATCATTGGAGATCGTTTTCAACGACAAAGAAATATGCTGCGGCAAGAATTCGGCTCTTGGAGACAGCGTTAAAGCGTCGGATCCAAAGTCTTTGAAGGACATTGCAAGCAAGCTGAGGGGAAGACATCTGCTAAGCGATGGACGCCCGATCATGATCACGGCGGATTCTCTGACATCCGATGCAGTGAATGGCCCGCTCTTGATCCAAATGATTCGAGATCAACATGCGGCGCTGATGGAGTGGAATTCCCATGTGTACGTGCTTTTCGGTGTGACTTATGTGGAAACCACAGAGAGCTCCACTGGCGAAACTTCGTACGCTATTCACAAGTTTTTATTGCAAGATGCGCGCTATTCCGACTCGCGCCGGGAAATCTCCTTCGACCGGCTGAACGACGATATGGGTAAAGTGCAAGGATTTTTATTTATTCAGGCTGCTCGGCAATAGCTGCATATGCAGCACAACTTAAGGACGGAGAAGTTACCGGTGGGGAAGACGAAAAAAATTGTTAGTCGCAAAGCTATACATATTGAGTGGGGAGATTGCGATCCGGCGCAGATCGTTTACTACCCGCGGTACCTAAACTATTTCGATGCCTGCACTACGGCGTTGTTCAAGAAGGCCGGGTTGTCGAAGCGGGAGATGCTGAAGACTTATCAAATCATCGGTATCCCCATGGTCGACTTGCGAGTGTCATTCATGGCGCCGTCACGATTCTCCGATGACGTGATGGTGGAGTCAGAGGCGACGGAGTGGGGGCGTTGCAGTTTTTGCATTCGCCACAAGCTCTTTAACAAGGGGGTTTTGGCGGTGGAGTGCTTGGAGACGAGGGTTTGGGCAGGCGTTTCTGCTGCGGATCCAGAAAAGATTGAAAGCAAGCCTGTGCCACGGGAAGTGGTGGAGAAGTTTTCGGGTGCTGAGAAGCGCGGCCGGGCACGGGAGAATAGACAACGAAAAAAGCGATGATGATGTCCTGCATGTAATCGCGGGCGCTCGTGGTGTTAGGAGCTTGCAGATAAGGCGTGGCATCTTCGCTCAACCAAACCTTTACACCACCTTCAACAATCTCGGCCCGGACACGATTTTAGGAACGATCCTGTTGCCCTCCTTCATAGTATTTATCCCCTGAAACGGACCAGGCTGCGTGGGATAACTCTTTCAGCGAACGTGCTATGTCCGCGTCAACTCTGAGCGGCCGGCGGCTAAACCCGCGCTCGACGAGGTCGTTTCTGCGGCGGCTAGGTCTCGAGTAGGGCCTCGAACTTCTCCGGATCTTGCCGGTAGCGGGCTGCTTCTGCCTGGACCGCGTCCAAAGTTTTGCTCCGGCCGAGGATCACACGAGCCGGCACGACCGGAATCCCTTGCAACAGCGCCCCGAGTTCTTTAGCCGATCCGGCTGGATGCGCCGGGCCCGGCGGCGCGGCGGGGGCCGGTGATGGTTGCAGTTGATCGAGCGATGCCGTTTCCTCATTCACGGCTTGCAGGGAGAACAAAGCCTCAAAGGTCGGCGCGGCAGCTACTCTCTTACCATGTGCTGCCACGGTGGGCGTGACGCCCGCCCACTTCAGAATGGTAGCGACGAACGAAGCGTGATCGAAGGGGTAGGTGGAGCCTTCGGGCTCGCGAAAGACGGTGCTGGACGGCAAAAGGGGTGAGACGAAGATGGTCGGCACGCGCGCACCAAACAGATCGAACTTAAACCCGTTTTCTATACCGTTTCGACCATCCGGATTGAGGGCGCCCCAGGGCGGGGCGACATGGTCATAAGTGCCGCCGTGTTCGTCGAAGGTGATGATGAATAACGTTTCTTTCCTTCTGTACTGTGGGCCGCTAGTAATCGCCAGATAAATTTCACGGAGAAAATTCTCGCCTGGAAATATATGAGAGTTCGGGTGATAGTCCGTTCCATCGGCTGATAGTGAGGTCCAGGTCGGCTCGAGGTAAGTGAAGGCCGGCAAGTTACCCGCTTTCGCCCTAGTGTAGAAGGTTTGCAGAGAGGCGATCTCGCCGCCCCTGGCTTGAGACATTTGCGGGAAGGTGTACTCCGTGTACGATTTTGTCCCCACCCATTGGTCGGTGAAGTAAAGTCCCCAGCTCTTGGGCGGGTTGGCCTCCGCAAGCCAGTTGAATATTGTCTTGGTATTAAACTGTTCTTGCGCGGACCAGTGTAAATTGCTCTCACGCCCGAGAGAAGTACCGCAGATCGAGTACGCGCGATTTGGGTTGGTCTCTGACGGCACCGAGCAGAACCATCGGTCGCTGACTGCATGAATGCCTGCCAGTAGATTGATCACCTTGGCTTGGCTCGACGAGTAGGTCCAGAGTATATCTTGGCCAGCCCACGTTCCATCTGAAAAAGAGTAGTAGTCCTGGAGGAAGCCTTTCATCTGAGGAATCCCACTGCTGGGGGAGGGAAGGCCGGGGATAATTTGCTGGTTGCCAAAGAGTTGGTTCATAACGCCGTACCAATTGTCGCCAGGATCTCTGGGGTCCTCCGAATTACCGGCCCTGAGGGCCTCGTAGGGGTCCCGGTAGGGTATGGCGTAGCCAGTTTTCCAGATGTCATCGGAGATAGGAATCACATCGATCGCCTTACCGTTGCTGTCAGGGTTGGAGAACCTGCCGAACACGAGGCCGTTGAACTGCTTCGGGCTGTTGGTGGGCCAGAAATTCCTGGGCGGAGTGGTGCCAGTGTATAACCAGCCGAGTAAGTTGTCGAACGACCGGTTTTCGAGCATGAGAAAGACTATGTTCTTTATCTGCGGCAGGATTGGCGTCGCCATATTGCCCTCCGAGAAAGTTCCGCGATAGTTGTATTACTGGAAGCGGTTACTACGCTGTATTTGTACCACAAGGTCGGCGTCCCATGTGGAGTAAGTGGGAGTAAGTATGAATGACGTGCATGTAACATATACAAGGTCACAGCGCTGCTCTGTTACGTTGCGATAGATTTGCTTACTGAACTTTGTAGACAAGGGCATTCGACATAATTGTCACCCGCTCCTACGGATGAGCCCGCAGGATGCCAAAAGATCCAGTGTAGAACGTTAGGCTATCGTCGTGGTGTCCCTGGCTCCGTTCAGGGCGGTCGCTACTTCGCGATTAACCGCTTTCGCGGCCTGAGGGAAATCCACAGTCACCTCGTATCGGCTCGCGCCGATTCCGGTAAAATCAAACCTTCCTATGAAAACTTTTGAACAAATCGCAGATTTAGAGAAGCGGTATTTGCTTGGAACCTATGCTCGCTACCCCGTGGTGTTGACGCGGGGGAAAGGCGTGTTTCTTTACGACATCGACGACCGGCGTTATCTCGACTTTGTTTCTGGGTTGGGAGTGAATGCGCTGGGTCATGCGCATCCTCGGATTGTGAAGACGATTCGGGAACAGGCGGGGAAGCTGATTCACGTCTCTAACCTTTATTACCACGAGTATCAGGGGGCACTGGCGGAGAGGTTGTGTACGCTGGCGGGAAGCACCTCAGGAGACGGATCTACGGGAGGAACGTTCCGGGCGTTTTTTCAGAACTCGGGGACTGAGGCGATTGAAGGGTCGATTAAGCTGGCGCGGCTGGCGGGGCATCGCACGGGCGGCGAGACGAAGTCGCGGCTGGTGGCGCTTGAAGGGTCGTATCACGGGCGGACGTTTGGGGCGTTGTCTCTGACTGGGCAGGAGAAGCATCGCAAAGGATTTGAGCCGATGCTGGAGGAGGTGACGTTCGTCGCGCAGAACGACGTCGAGGGCTTGCGCACGGCGGTGAACGACAATACTTGCGCGATTGTGCTGGAACCGATTTTCGGCGAGGGCGGAATTTACGAGTGCTCGGTGGAATTTCTGCAGGCGTGCCGCGCAGCGGCGGACCGGCACAAGGCGGCGCTGATCTTTGACGAGATACAGTGCGGGCTGGGGCGCACGGGGACGATGTTTGCGTTCCAGGGTTTTGGAGTGACTCCGGATATTGTGGCGATTGCCAAGCCGATTGCGGCCGGATTGCCGTTGGGAGCGTTTCTCGCGAAGGAGGAATTTGCTTCGGCAATTTCTCCGGGGCAGCATGGGACTACTTTTGGTGGTGGTCCGCTGGCTTGCCGCGTGGCGCTGGAATTTTTGGCGATTGTTGAAGAAGAGAAGCTTTTAGAGAATGTGAATAAGGTTGGAGCGTACTTGCAGCAAGAATTGAAGGCGGTTGCAGAGAAGAGTGCTGCGGCGAAAGAAGTGCGCGGTCGCGGGTTTATTCAGGGGATCAATCTGGAGATTCCGGCGCGGCCGATTGTGGATGAGGCTTTGGCTGAGGGCGTTTTGTTTAATTCGACACACGATACTGTCGTGCGGTTTCTGCCTCCGTTTTTGCTGGAGGAGAAGCATGTGGATAAGGGGATTCGGGTTTTGAAGAAGTTGTTGAGGAAGAAGAGGAAAGTAGCGGCATAATTCGGCGTCCGGCTTCCGGCGCTCGGCTTCCGAAATGCGGGTTGAGATTTTTCGACTGCGCAGCGGCTTTCGCCGTTGCTCCGCTCAGAATGACAGAGCGGAGCTGGATGCCGGGAAAAAACGGGGAGCCGAGGCTCCCCAAGTGAAGCGAACAGAGGCGATGTTCACTTAGATAGAAGGTTGGTGTTGGGAAAGAGTTGTCTGGGAATCGGGAAGAATTGGCGGTGATGGCGGCAGATCGAGTGAATTCTTTTACGCCTTTTCCGGGGTTCAGCGAGGGCGTGGAAGAGTGCTGGACGGAGTTGGAAGGAGCGCGGATGCGGTATCTGCGGGCGGGGCCGGCAAAATCCCCATCCTTCGACAAGCTCAGGACAGGCTTTCTCGCCAAAAACGCGAGAAATGGGGCACCCGGGCCGGCTTTGATTCTCTTGCATGGATTGTTGGGATATTCGTTTTCGTGGCGGTTTGCCATGCCGGCACTTGCGCCCTACGCCACAGTTTATGCGCCGGACATGATGGGGGCGGGATTTTCGGATCGCGCGGATGTGGATTATTCCATGCGCGGCACGGCGCGGCGGTTGCTGCGATTCATCCGGGGACTAGGGGTTTCTTCGTTCGATCTGCTGGGAACATCGCATGGCGGGGCGGTTGCCATGATGGCTGCGGAGGAATGCCTGAGTGGAAATTTCGGGTTGCATCTTGAACGGCTCATTCTTGTAGCGCCGGTGAATCCCTATTCGGCGCATGGGCGGAGGCTGGCGCCATTTTTCGGGAGCAATTTTGGGTCGGCTTTGTTTCGCCGCTTTATTCCGCGCATGAATTTGTTTTATCCCTATTGGCATGCGCGGATGTATGGCGACCGCGAGCGCATTCCGGCGGGAACGCTGGAGGGGTACAAAGCTCCGTTGGCGAAGCCGGGATTGTTTGACCACGCATTGAGCATTGTGCGGACCTGGACTGCTGACCTGCGCGAGTTGGAGACAGTTTTGCCGAAACTCGCAAACGTGCCTACGCTTTTGATGTGGGGAAGCAAGGATACGGCTGTGTATGCGTCTTCGGCGGAGCGGTTGGCGAAGTTTTTCCCGAATTCCGAGTCGATCGTTTTTCCGGGTATTGGGCACTTGCCCTATGAGGAGTGTCCGGAGGAATTTAATCGTGCCGTGATTGGGTTTCTTACGCGTGGGGAGACAGGATAAGAATCGCAAGAAGTCATAGAAATGCCTTTCCGAGTCTGGGCAGTAATACGCGAATAGGATCCTTCGACTGCGTTGCCGTCCGCTACGCGAACGACAACTCTTCTCAGGATGACGGTGGAGCAACTGACACTATTAGAATATCCATCCCCAAATCATGACTCACCACATTCTTGAACTGCTGCGCAACGCGCTGGTGCATTACGGGTACTGGGCTGTTGCGGCGGCTTTGTTGCTGGAGAATGCCGGCGTGCCTTTGCCGGGTGAGACGGTTTTGCTGATGGCGAGTTTTCTATCGTATACCGAGCACGATCTGCAGTTGGGAGGGATCATCGTGGCGGGAACAGTGGCTTCGGCGCTGGGAAGCGGCGCGGGATACGCGGTGGGGAGTTATGGCGGGCGGCCTTTGCTGGAGCGTTTTCTGCGCGTCCTGCACATTGGCGGTGATACGGCGATGATGCGCGGGGAGAAGTTGTTTGAGCGATATGGGGCCGCTACGATTTTGTTCTCGCGATTCGTTTTTGGAATGCGCGTAATCGCGGGGCCGGTGGCGGGCGTGCTGCGCATGTCGTGGAAGAAATTCGCGATCTTTAATGTGATTGGTGCGGCGCTGTGGGTGAGTGCGATTTCGTGCGTGGGATATTTTTTTGGCGGCCAGCGGAAAGTGTTAATGCATTTCATGAAGCGATTTGATATCGCGCTGGCTGTGGGGTTTGTTTTGATTCTGGCGGTGTGGTGGTGGAAGGAGCGCCGATCGCGTGAGAATTAATCGGTGAAGCGGTAATTGTATGGTGTCTCACGGCGGAGTGGTTAGGGATCACGCCAAGCGGTAGGATTCATGCTCCTTATGAGAATCAACTTAGGTACAGGTCTGCGGAGGAAGTGCGACTTATACTGTGCTGGTGTCGCGGAGCTGCGAAAGCGATCCGGGGCATGGAGGATGCAGGCGGCGTCCGCGCCAGAAATTCGGACGAGGAGGAGTGTATGAAGCGAATTGGGTTATTGACACTATTGATTGTGGTGACAGTTCTGCTAACTCTGGCTTTCTCAGCAGCGGCCGCCAGTCCCAAAGCGCCAGTGGCAACGGTTGTGGCTGCGCCGGCAGTTGCCGTGCCAATGCCGCCGCATCCGCGCGTGGAACATGCGCTGGAAGCGTTGCGCAGCGCGCGAGACCATATGGCGCACGCCGAGGGCGAGTTTCATGGCCATCGCGACAAAACGATCGAGCACATCGACGCGGCGATTCATGAAGCCGAGATTTGCATGCACGAGCCGTAGACTTTAGACGATAAATTTAAAAGGCAGCGTCTTCGGACGCTGCCTTTTTTTGTTTCTGCAAAGTGAACTTTTAGTCGTTGCCGATGGTATAGCCGAGCGATGCGCCCACGCGGAAGACATTGTCGGTGCTGAAGCCGCCGGTGTTTATATTGCTGTTGCCATCAATGTGGTAGTAATGCACTTCGGGACGCACAAAGGCATGATGCCAGAAGTAATAACGAAGGCCGCCGCCTACATCCTGCATGAAGTGGTCCTGAGTTGTGTAGTTGATGCAACCGCTGAAATAGCTGCATGAAGTCGCGTAGGGCACGTAGAAACGCGTGCTGGCGATGCCGATGCCGCCGAAGAGATCGAGGCCAAGCTTTTTGCCAATCTTGGGCTGGAAGAGCGCATTGAAGTCAGTAAGAATTGGACGATAGGTTTCATAGCCAAAGTAGCTGGCCTGGCTGGCGCGCCATGCGGTTTCGATGTTGAAGCCGAGACGATGCTTGAAGCCGACGATGTCTCCTCCGACTCCGAGATAGGTGCCACCTTTTTCAGAGAGGTTACCGACTGCCAGCGAACTATTGCTGGGCGAAGAGGACATGAGCGTACCGCCGAAGAACATGATGTCGCCCTGCTGGGCGGCGGCGAAGTGGCAAGAAAGCAATAAAGCAAAAACCGGTGTGAGCAGTGCTAACTTTCTCAAGAGAAACCTCCTATCAGTTCGTGTAGACGTTAAGATGCGCCTACAAATTCTTTCGGATGTCACAGAGTTGGTTACGTACCATCATAATTTCATACTCAAGGCAGATTCAACAAAAGCCTATTTACGTAAAGAAACGTCAAGCGAACAGGGCTTCATTCTTTCGGCTGGACGTAATCCTGCGACGTTGCAATAAACCCGAATGGGGCCAAAAAGTTGCGCCGCGATAAGCACACGTTATTTAGATTTTGTGCCGCCGGGAGCGCGGATGTGGTCAAAGGCAATTGGGCCGGGGCCGAGAAAGGTCAGGCCGAATGCCAGAGCGGCCAGAGCCAGCGGGAATTCGTAGCCGCCGTTGCCCATCAGTCCATGGTGGAAATGCACTTTGGCGATGGCGACTGCCATATCGATACAAATGGCCAAGGCGGCAAAGCGAGTGAACAGGCCGATCAGAACGAGAAGGCCGCCAAGAAATTCGGCGAAGGCCGAAAGATAAGCGCTCCAGCCGGGCAGACCGAGGCTGGTGACGAGTTGAACATGATGATGAAGGCCGCCGAAAACCTTCTGGTATCCGTGGCCGACCATGACCGCGCCGAGTGCGAGACGCATAACCAGAAGCGCGAGGGGTTGCAGACGATCGAGGTAGCGCAAGAATTCCTCCGGTGGAAAGAAGGATAGATTACAGCAGGCTGAGTTTGGAGGGAAGCGCGGGTTATCGATAATTACGGATGTTTAGCGGGGGCGGGCACTGGATTATTAGCCGTAATTTTGCATGGAGGTAACCTGGTTACTAAACATGCAAAGTTGAACGAAACCTTGTCCGGCAATTCGGGTTCAAGGAATCCATAGAATGATTGCGCGCGTGGCGAACTTCTGGTAACGTTTTTTCGCCACTAGATGCGGGTTGCCGGGCGGCATCTTTCGCAATTGGGCACCTCTTAAAAATTAATTGCCTGTCACGCGCGCGGAATTGGCGAGCGTTGTGTTTACGAGAGTAGAGTCCGGAGCGCGCTCCACACTGCGGATGAGAGTAATTTCGAGGGAGCGAATGGACCACAAAGAGCTTTTCGAAAGATCAGGAGGCAGTAATGAATCGCACTTCGACAAGTGAAGGGATTTTGCGGAAGTGGCTGGTGCTTTGGCTCGCGCTGATGGTTCCGGCGATGGCATGGGGCCAGCACAAGACGAGCGCACCTGCCGCTCCCAAGGCGGCACCATCCAAACCCGCAGCGCCTGCTCATGCGGCCACGCAATCGCACAGTTCGACGCCCTCACACAGCACAACACCTTCGCATAGCGCAACCACAAGCCACGCTCCCACGACGAGTCATTCGACTACGCCAAGTCACACGACAACGGGCAGCAGGCCGAATACAGCAGCAGGCCACACGACGACTCCGAGCCGACCGAACACCGCGGCTGGACATTCGACTACGCCGAGCCGTCCGAACACGGCAGCGGGTCGCTCGACTACGGCAGGCCGGCCGAACACTGCGGCTGGCCGTCCGGCTGCTGGTGGCGCACATCCGAGTCCGGCGGCAAGCCGCGGCAACGTGGGAAGCCGCACGCCTCCGGGTAGAACAGTTTCACTAAAAGGTGGTGGAACGGCGAGCGTTCGTCCGAATGGACAGATCCGCTCGATCAACCGGAACGGAATGCAGATCAATCACGGGGTTCGCGGCGGACGCACGGTGGTTAGCGTGCACAATGGCGCGACCATCGTTACGCATGGACACGGCGGCTACGTGCAGCGCGCGTATGTAACGCGCGGCGGACACGCCTACTACTCGCGCACCTTTTATGCCGGCGGGCGCTACCATGTTGGCCTTTATCGCGGATACGGCTGGGGTGGACATATGTATTACGGCTATTATCCTGGGGTCTGGTACCATCCCGGATTTTATGGATGGGGCTGGCATCCATGGGGAGCGCCGCTTGCCTGGGGCGTCGGGCTATGGGGGTGGGGGGGATCGCCATGGTGGGGATTCTATGGCGGATGGTGGAATCCTTATCCGGTTTATGCCGCACCTTACTACTGGCTCACTGACTATCTGATTGCAGCCCAATTGCAGGCTGCTTACCAGGCGCGCCAAGACGCCAACGCCGATGCCATGGCTGCGGATGCGGCAGCTAGCGCGGATAGTGGAGGAGGCGGCGGAGACGCGGCTCCGGTAGCGAGCGGACCCGTGGCGCTGAGTCCTGAGGTGAAGGAAGCTATTGCACAAGAAGTGAAAGCCCAACTTGCTGCGCAGCAGTCGCAGGCCGGCCAGGATTCGGGCGGACAAGCATCGGCTGCTCCAGCAGCGGCTCCTGCTTCTACCAGCGATACTCCGCCGCCGGCATTGGATCCAGCACAGCGCACCTTTGTGGTGGATTCCGATGTAACGGTGGTGGCCAACGGTCAGGAATGTGCGTTGTCGTCGGGCGATGTGATTACTCGCCTCACGGACACTCCGGATGCTGACCAGACGGTGACTGCCAGTGTATCGGCGACCAAGAAAGGTGACTGCGCGTCGGGACAAACCGTTGCCGTGAAAGTGGATGATTTGCAGGAGATGTACAACCACTTCCAGGAGAACATCACCAACGGCATGGGTGAACTGGCGAAGAAACAAGGGACGAACGGGATGCCGGCGGCGCCGGATACCGGGACTCAAGCAGGGGCTGTGACGCCTCCGCCACCGGATACCACCGTGGCGAAGACTCTCCAGGATCAGCAGCAGCAAGCTGATCAGACCGAGTCGCAGGTCAAGCAGGAAACTGCTAACTCGGGCGGGGGTGGTTCGCAGTAGCTGGTTCGTTCGCACTCCAACATCAACCAGGGAGCGCCGGAAGACGGCGCTCCCTTCTGCAGTGTTAAGGCAAGCCGTTTTTCGTTCACCCTGTTTCGATTCAGCGCTCATTTCAGAGCGCTTCATCCGTTTGATACTTTGCAAAACTGAACTGGAGGTTTCCGATGCCACAGAAATTCCGCGCCGTGATCCCTGGGGTTGTGCTTTTTACCGTGGCTGTTGTGACTGCGTGGGGACAAGCGCCCACGCTGCAAGAACAACTTGCCGCGCAATACAAGCTGGCAAAGATCGGATCGGATACGAGCGGATATTCCGTGGTGGAAAAAGGCACGCTACTGGCAATTCAGAAGGGCGGAATTCTTGCAGTGCCATACGGCGACCAGAACGTCCTCGCCAGCAAATACGAAAACGGCACGATCAAAGGCCCAAACAGTTTGTCGCTGATGGGACGCAAATCCATCATGGGGAAATTTGGCAAGGAGCAGACGACGCATCTGTTTGCGACGGGCGACAAAGTTTATCCCCTGAAGATCGATGTGAACGCAGCGAAGGATACGGTCACGCTGGAAATTGTTGCCTGCGACACCTGCAACAAGACCGATCCGCCGACTTATAACAAGGCGAACGTGGTTTTTCAGTTTCCCAAGGGATCCTTGGCAAACTCGGCGGCAGGGCCGGTGGAAGATACGATCGGGCAAGTGCTCTCGATCAGCAGCGATGACGCGCAACAAGGCCAGGATCAGGGCGGCGGACAGCAGCAGGGCGGAGATCAGGCTGGGCAGCAACCCGCGGCTGACCAGGGCCAGCAACAGCAACCAGCCGCTCAGGAGCAACCGGCAGCCGAGCCTGCAAGCATTGAAAAGGGAATGACGCCCGATCAAGTGGAAGCGGCCATGGGCAAGCCGGAAAAGAAAGTGACGCTCGGGAATAAAGTCATTTACTACTACAAAGACATGAAGGTGATTTTCTTGAGCGGGAAAGTCAGCGACGTGCAGTAGTCGTCGGAGCGTCTGAATCAGGCACAAGCGAACGCATTAGTCGAACGATTCCAGGGACTCGCCAGCCGGAGCTTTTGTACGCCTCTTGTGCCCCTGCTTACTCGAACAATCAATTCCGCATATTTTTGCGGGTGGAGGATTTTCCACGACCCCTATGATGGCGCTGCTGCGCAGTGCATAGTTCGAATCCCCGCTTCGGTCACGCGCTTGTCGTCAAAGAGTGGGGAAGTTAAAGTCCACTAAAACAGTTACTTGAGCTGACGATCTAGTACTTCCGTACCGTCTCTAGTACTTCGGTTATCGGTACGCAAGTGACCATTCGCTATCTGCGCGTATACTACCTCTAATAGATAGCCAGTTAAGCAGATCCACAACCTGTAGAGGTTGGTGCAAAACCGCGCTTAGGCCCTTCCCGGAAAAACCGTAAAAAACCCAGTAAAAACAGGAAACTCGCGTGGACGCGGGGTTTTTCAGGGCTGATATATGCTCGGGACACCAAAGCTCTCGTAGAGATTGCGAGAGGGAATATGCGGGCCAAAGCAAGCGGCACGCTGCTTTTGAAAGACGAGCAAGGAACTATGGCCGACTCACGAGAAGTCATGAACATTCGCCAGGCGTCGCAGTATCTGGGAGTGAGTCCGGACACGCTTTACAAGTACGTTGGGGAACAGAGTATTCCGGCATTCAAACTGGGCAATCGCTGGCGCTTCAAAAAATCGAAGCTGGACCAGTGGATGGAAGAGAAGTCGAGCCAGATGGAGCCAGGAACGAAACGGAAAGCGAAGGCGGCAGGGCAGAGTTAGGTCAAAACCGGCGCGGGCGAAGGCGCCCGCGGCCACACAAAAGGCGGCACACATGTTTGGAATGGGATCGAAATCGATTGTGGGTCTGGATGTGGGCTCTTCCAGCATTAAAGCGGTCGAGTTGAAAAAGAAGGGTGGGCAGATTGAAGCCTCTCACCTGGGACTGGAAGCGTTGGCCTCCGACATTGTCGTGGACTCGATGATTGTGGATTCGGGAACAGTGTCGAGCGCGATTTCAAAGCTGTTCGCCGATTGCCTGATCAAGACGAAAGCGGTTGCGACGGCGGTGAGCGGACACTCGGTGATCGTGAAAAAGATCTCGCTGCCTTCAATGAGCGATCAAGAACTCGCCGAGACGATCGAAAAAGAAGCGGCGCAGCATATTCCCTTCGACCTTGCCGACGTGAGCCTCGACTACCAGATTCTTTCCGAAGAAGCGGGCAGCCCGCAGATGGACGTGCTTCTGGTCGCCGTCAAGAAGGACAAGATTCTGAACTACACCAACGTACTCTCGATGGCAGGACGCACCCCGGCTATCGTGGACATCGACGCTTTGGCGCTGCAGAACTGCTACGAGTACAACTACCAGCCGGCGCCGGGCCAGGTAGTGGCGCTGCTCAACCTGGGCGCCAGCGTGATGAATATCAACATTGTGAAGGGCACGACGCCGCTGTTTCCGCGCGACGTCAGCGTGGGCGGACATCAGTACACCGACTCGCTGCAAAAGGAGTTGGACCTGAATTTTGACGATGCGGAAAAGCTGAAGCTGGGCGAGAAGGTGGGCACGGTCAGCGAAGACGCGAAGGGGCCGATTTTGCAGCAGGTGACCGAAATCATTGTGCTGGAAATTCAGAAGACATTCGATTTCTTCCGCGCGAGCGCGGCGGGCGAGCACATCGAAAAAATTTATCTGGCCGGAGGCTCGGCAAAAGTGCCGGGATTGATGGAAGCGTTACGGCAGGAATTTTCCATGCCGGTTGAGTTGTTGAATCCATTCCAGCGTGTGGTGCCGCCGGTCGATGGGCCGGGCGCGGCGTTGGTGGAGCAGAATCCGGGCCAACTGGCGGTTGCGGTGGGCTTGGCGTTGAGGAGCTTTGAATCCCTATGATCAAAATCAATCTGCTCGAAACATCCAAGGGAAAGGGCAAGCGCGGCGGCGGTGGCAGCAGCGGGCCCGCGATGCCCACGATGGAAGTAGGCGATCTCGGATCGCCAATGCTGAAGGTCGTCGTTGTCGTGTTGTTGGCAGGCGCGCTGAATTTTGGCTACTGGTACCGGCTGGACCGCCAGGGCAAGACGATCGCGACTCAGATGACGGCTGCGGAGCAGAAGAATCGCGAGCTGAGCGACGTTAAGGCACGCTATCTCGAGCGGCAGAGACAAGCCGACAATTACAAGCGGCGTGTGGATGTGATCGACTCGTTGCGCGCCGGGCAAGCCGGACCTGTGAATCTATTGGCGATGCTGGGCCAGACGGTGAACGAAACCGAAGCGGTCTGGTTGAAGAAAATGGACGATACCGGTGCGAGCGTAAGCCTGGAAGGCACGGCATTGAGCGCGGATGCCGTGGCGAACCTGATCACGAACCTGCAGAAAACCGGTTTCTTTAAGACGGTTGAGATTAAAGAAACGTACCAGGATGAAAGCATCAAGGATATGCAGGCATTTCAATTCACGCTGAGCTGCGAGAAGGGAAAGTCGTAGAGGCAGACCTATGGCGACAAATTTCAGCGAACTTTCGGGCTTAAAACAATGGGGTGCGGTGCTGGCGGGCGGCGTGCTCGTGACCGTGGCACTGTACTACACCGTGTTCAAGAGCCAGAGCGATAAGAATGCAACGGCGCAACATGCGCTGCAGGAAAAAGTCCGGGAAAACAACGAACTGGAGTCGTACCGTCCCAAGTTGAAGGACATGGAACGGCAGCTGGCCAATCTGAAGCAACAACTGGAGATTGAAGCGCGCATCGTGCCGAATGAAAAGCAGGTGGACGAGTTCATCGAAACGATGGACGGTGAAGCGCAAAAGGCGGGAGTGGAATTGCGGCGGTATACGGCAAAGCCTGTGGCCTCAAAAGAGTACTACTCGGAGCTGCCATTTGATATGGAGTTGGATGGGCCGTATTACTCGATGCTGAATTTCTTCGACCGCGTGGGCAAGCTCGAACGCATCGTCAACATCAGCGGATTGCTGGTGGGCAATACGAAAAATCCGAACGACGCAAAGGCGAAGCATACGTACCAGTACGCTCCGAACGAGAGTGTGGTCGCGACATTTACCGCGACAACGTTCTTCAGCCACGACCTGGAACCAGCCCCGGCATTGCCGGGAGCCAAACCGGCGGGCAAATAGGAATCGCTATGAAGCTAACGACTGGAATTCTGGCAGTGGGAATGATGACGGGCGGAATGTGGGCACAGAATCCGAACGTGATCAACAACAACGTGCAGAGCACCACGGCACCGGTGCAGCAGAAAAAAACTAATGACTCCAACGTCGCGCCGGGCGTCAAGCCCACGCCTGCGGCGAACCAGACGGCGAAGCCGGGCCCGGGAGTTTCGAGCAAACCCGTGGTAGTCGCTCCCGTAGCCAGCGCGCAAAAGAAAGCGTCGGTGGCTGTGGCGGTGAAACCGCAAGCGGCTCCCGCGATCAAGAAAGTAGAGGCGCCGCATGTCGTCGCACAGGCGCCTGTGAAGCCTGAATTGAAGATTGTTCCTTCCGCCGGACCAACCCTTGTGCCGGAGACGAAGACCGCGGAAACCGCCAAGAATCAGGCTCCCAAGCCCGAGGAAAAGAAGTGGGCGATGTCGGGCAAGCGCGATCCGTTCTTTAGTCCGGTGGTGCAGCAGCCGACTGGCTCGGGATGCTCGACAGGCAAGAAGTGCCTCGAGATCGGGCAGATCAATTTACGGGGAGTAGTGAAGTCGGAGGGTGGGTTTGTCGCGGTGGTGACGAACAGCCTGAACAAAGCTTATTTTCTGCACGAAAACGATCCTGTGTTCAACGGATATGTCATGAGAATTACCGGAGACACAGTTGTGTTCGAGGAGACGGTGCAGGACAAGTTAGGGAAACCGTTCACGCGGGAAGTAGTAAAGAAAATTTATACGCCCGCCGTGTAATACGGGTAAGGCGAGAAGGACAACAATGATGCGCCGAACAAACGAATTCCAGGAAGGAAACGCGGGCCAGACCCGCGAGCCGGGGAGAGGCGAAATGCGAAAGCAACTGCTGAGTGTATTCCTAACGCTGCTGTTGGGACTGACGGCTTCGGCCGCCGATGGACCGTCAGTGCCAGCGACGGGACAACGAAACGAACTGCAGCGCGTAAACGTGGTGCGCGGCGCGGATGAGATCAAGGTCGAGATCAGCGCGCGCGGCACAGTGACGCCCAAGCTGAGCACGGCGGATTCGCCGGCGCGGCTGATTGTGGATTTTCCTGGCACCCTGATGGGCGCGGGGCAGAGCCACATTGCCGTGGGCAGCGCGGACGTCAAAGGGGTACGCATCGGCATGGACGGCAAGAATCCTCCAACCACGCGCATCGTGGTCGATCTGGAGCACTCCTGCCGCTATGAGATGAATCCCGCAGCGGACGGCAAGTTCGTATTGACTCTCCACACACAGCCAACGACGGCTGCGAAGGCGAGCGCTCCGAAGACGGTGGCTGCGGCCCCGGCACCGGAGAGCAAGGCGATTTCTCCTTTTGCGCCGCGCGTTATGGAAGTGAACAACGCGCAGCCCAAGGCGAACGATTCGGCTCCTGCGAAGACGACGACAGCGAGCGCGGCACCGGCCAGCGCCAAAGCTGACGCCGCCTCATCGAGTGACTTTGTATTTGTTCAGCCAACCTACGCAGCCAAGGCAAATACAGCAGATGCTCAGGCCGATCCCGGTGACCGCGCGCAAGAAGCGGCGGCGAAATTCTCCGATAAGACCGCTCCAGAGCTTCTGCCGGTGAGCATGAACGCGGCGCAGGCTTCCAATGCAAGCATTCAGCCGGCGGTCAACCTGGCCGCAGAGCAGAGGGCGCAGGTTGGACAGCAACCTGCATCGGCTGGTCCGAAATATACGGGCGAACCGATCTCGGTCAACTTGAAGGATGTGGACTTAAAAGATTTCTTCCGGCTGATTCACGAGATCAGCGGCTTGAATGTGGTTCTCGATCCAAACGTGCATGGTACGCTGACGATTGTGCTGGATGATGTGCCGTGGGATCAGGCGCTGGACATCGTGCTCAAGAATAACGACCTGGCGCGTGAACTGGAAGGCAACGTTCTCCGCATTGCAACCGTGGACACGCTAAAGAAAGAAGCCGACGGACGGCGGGCACAGGTGGAATCGGAAGCTATGGCCGTAGAAAAAGTTTCGGTCACGCGCTTCCTGAGCTATGCGCACGCCAAGGATGTGATCATTACGGTAAAGAAGTTTCTCTCGCAGCGCGGCGACGTAGTAGCCGACGAACGCACCAATGCCGTGATCGTCAACGATATTCCGAAGGTGATTCCGATCATCGACCGCCTGTTGACGCAGCTTGACCGCAAAACACAAGAAGTGGAAATCGAAGCGCGTGTGGTGGCGGCGACGCGGCAGTTTGCCCGCGACATCGGCACACAGCTTGGCTTTGGCTGGGGCAACGGCCACAGCGCAATCGGCGGTAACGCCACGGCAGGTTCCTCCCCGACCACGGTCAGCAACTTGACTCCGGGCTACATCACGGTGCCGGGAACCGGAGGGACCACAGGAAGTTCGATTCCGTTGTTCTCGAACCTGGGATCGACCTCACCAACCAGTGGCTTGACGCTCTTGAACGCCAGCAACACGGTGCGCATCGATGCCGTACTTTCAATGGCTGAATCGCGCGGGCTGCTGAAGGTTCTATCCAGGCCGCGAGTGGTTACGCAGAATAATATTCAGGCTCTGGTGAAACAGGGCGTGCGTGTGCCGATTGTGACGCAGGCGCAGTTGGGCGGTCCGCCAACTGTGACTTACGTCGATGCGTTCCTGCGCTTGACGGTGACTCCGCAGATCACTTCGGAGAACACCATCTTCCTGAATGTGGACGTGGAAAATACCACGCCGAACTTCGGACAGGAAGTGCAGGGGAACCCCGAATTGATTACACAGCAGGCGACCACGCAGGTGCTTGTAACCGATGGCGGGACGGTGGTGATCGGTGGCGTTATCCAGACGCAGAACTCGATCAACATCGATCAGGTGCCGGTGTTGGGGAACATTCCACTGCTCGGCAACTTGTTCAAGCACACGCAAGTGAACACGGAGAACCAGGAGTTGATCTTCTTCATTACGCCGCGAATTATCCAGACATAACAGCGTCAGACATAGCAGCGCAGTTGAAGATTTGAACCGCCGGCCTGAAGAACCTGTCAGAGCCGGCGGTTTTGTGTTTGAGTACTGAGTATCTAGTACCCAGTATCGAGTACCGTGCATCGGGGGCTGGTGCTTAGGTTCCTGGTACTGAGTACTCGGTACTTGGTGCTTTCTTGTTAAACTCAGCAGGAATGAATTTTCTCCTCCGCCAGAAAAAACTGCGGGAGCAGCTGGCCGCGAGCCGCTTCGATGCGCTGCTGATCAGTCACCTGCCTAACATTCGGTATCTCTGCGGATTTACCGGCAGCGCGGGATTTCTTTATTTGGACGAAGCGGGAAGTGTTTTCTTTTCCGATGTGCGCTATGAAACGCAGGCGCGCGCTGAGGTAAAAGAGGCAAAAGTAGTGATTCCGAAAAAGTCGCTGCCGGTTGCGCTAGGGGAGTGGCTGGCGGCACGGCACAAGCGATCTAAAGGAAAGTCGATCGGCATCGAAGGCGAGCACATGACTGTGGCCGAAAAAAAGCGCCTGGACGATTTAATGCCTGCGCGGCTGCGGTTAAGAAGCGCGTCAGCAATGGTAGAGCGCGATCGCCTGGTGAAGGATCACGATGAGCTGGAAGCAATTCGATCGGCGGTGAAGCTGGGAGCAAGTTTGTTCGACCGGGCGCTGGAAGAATTGCGGCCGGGAATTAAGGAAACCGAGATTGCCGCCGGGATGGAGTATGCGGCAAGGCAGGGAGGGGCTGAAGCGATGTCGTTTCCAACGATTATCGCGTCTGGAGCAAGGTCGGCGCTGCCGCATGGCAGAGCTACGGAGCAGCCGATTGCCCGTGGCGGATTCGTCGTGTGCGATTTCGGTGTTATACTCGGTGGTTATTGTTCCGACCAAACCCGCACTGTGTGGGTGAAAGCAACATCGGGCGCTGTTCCGAACCAGGCCCGCCGCGCCTACGAATCGGTGAGGGAAGCGCAACAGGCGGCGATTGCCGCGGTACGGCCGGGAGTAAGCGTTGCCGAAGTGGATGATGCGGCGCGAAAAGTATTGCGGAAAGCCGGGCTGGGACGCTATTTTACTCATTCCACCGGGCATGGCGTGGGGTTGGAGATCCACGAAATTCCACGGGTAGCGCCCGGGCAGAGGGAAACATTGCGGCCGGGCATGGTCATTACCATTGAACCGGGAGTATACTTCCCCGGCAAATGGGGCGTGAGAATCGAGGACATGGTGGCCGTCACCGAAAGCGGCTATGAGGTGCTGACGCCCACGAGCAAGGACTTTGTGGTGATATAAATCTGCCTGGCAAGAACTGAATTCAGATTTAATTTTAAAGCAGGCCGGACAAGCGAAAAACTGTGTCTGGTTTTAATCGTGGAGTGGCAAGCGGTTCCAACCTTTATATAGCGAATGAATCAAAAAGAGCTGAAGGAACTCATAGAGTTCTTAATCGAAAAAGACATTACCGAGTTCGAACTGGAACGCGGCGATGTCAAAGTAAAAGTGAAGCGCGGCGGCGAGCACACCGTAGTGTATTCGCCGGCGGAGGGGCACCGGGCTGCCGCCCCCATTCAAGAATTACGGCAGGCAGCTGTGTCTTCTCCTGCTCCGCCAGCTTCCGCTCCAGCCGAAGCCGCTCCGCAAGAAAATCTGCAGATGGTGAAATCTCCTATCGTGGGAACGTTCTACGAATCGCCTTCGCCGGGTGCGCCTCCGTTCGTCAAGGTTGGGGACGTGGTTGAAGTGGGGCAGGTGCTTTGCATCGTTGAGGCGATGAAGTTATTGAATGAGATTGAATCGGACGTTGCCGGAGAAATCGTGAAGAAGCTGGGAAGCAACGGCCAGCCGATTGAATATGGGCAGGAGTTATTCGCCATTCGGGCGAAGAAGTAGTGATCGGGATGCCGATCGACAACCACAGCGTATCCCAAATGAGCGGGTATTTTTCAGGGCCGGCCTCGAACCCACTATCCCTTGAGCATGTTTAAGAAAATTCTGGTTGCCAATCGCGGAGAAATTGCCCTGCGCGTGATATGCGCGTGCAAAGAGCTGGGTGTCCGCACGGTTGCGATCTACAGCGAGGCGGACCGGCATTCCCTGCCGGTGCGTTTTGCCGACGAGGCGATTTGTATTGGGCCGCCGCAACTGGCCCAGAGCTATTTGAATATTCCGGCTGTGATCAGTGCCGCGGAGATTGCCAACGTGGACGCGGTGCATCCCGGCTATGGTTTGCTGGCCGAGAATGCCAACTTCGCGGAAGTGTGCGAGATGAGCGGTATCAAGTTTATTGGTCCGCGGCCGGAAGTGACGCGGCTGATGGGAGAAAAAGAAAAAGCGCGTTCCGCCATGAAACGCGCGGGCGTGCCAATTCTGCCGGGCTCGGATGGGATTATCGCTTCGGAAGGCGAAGCTGTGGAGTGGGCTAGGCAGGTGGGTTTTCCAGTGATCGTGAAAGCTTCCGCCGGCGGCGGTGGGCGTGGTATGCGCATCGTCCGTTCGGAAGAAGAGCTGCCGGGATTGTTCAAAGCTGCGCAGTCGGAAGCGGCGGGTGCGTTCGGCAACGGTGATCTCTACATGGAGAAATATGTCGAGCATCCGCGGCACATTGAGTTTCAGGTGCTGGCGGATGAGCATGGCAATGTGGTGAGCCTGGGCGAGCGGGAATGCTCGATTCAGCGGCGGCATCAGAAGTTATTGGAAGAGTCGCCTTCGACGCAGGTTACACCCGAGTTGCGCGATCAAATTGGCAAGGTTCTGTGCAAGTCTCTGAAGGAGATCGGCTACACCAATGCCGGAACCATTGAGTTTTTGATGGATAAGGATCGCCGGCTGCACTTTATCGAGATGAACACTCGCATTCAGGTGGAACATCCAGTTACGGAGATGGTGACCGATGTGGATCTGGTGAAGAGTCAGATCATGATTGCGGCGGGTGCGAACATGAGCGAAGTGTTGCAGGGGCCGATCGAGCATCGCGGTCATGCCATCGAGTGCCGGGTCAATGCGGAGCATCCCGAGAAGTTCACACCGTCGGCGGGAAAGATTACTGCATTCAATCCACCCGGAGGAACGGGCGTACGCGTGGACACGGCGGCTTATGCTGAAGGCGTGATTCCTCCTTATTACGACTCGCTGGTTGCCAAGTTGATTGTGCGTGGCAAAGACCGCGAGGAAGCGATTTCGCGCATGACGCGGGCTTTGGATATGTTTATCGTAGAAGGCGTGTTCACGACGATTCCGCTGCACCGCAGAATTATGGCGGATGAGGATTTCCGCGCGGGTAAGTTTGATACAGGGTTTATTGAGAGATTTCTGGCCAAAGGGAAGTAAGCAATTCGTTTTGATGTACCGTTGGATGCTTGTTCTATTATTGCTGTCATGCAACGAACGCCATTTGCACGATTTTTAATTTCCGTTGTTTTGCTGGCCCTGACGTCGCCATTTCTCTTCGCGGCTTCGCCGAGTCATGCCGCTGTGCAAAATCTAAAAATCACCATCCTCTCGACGATGCTCTCTGACGAAGGTGTCGGGGAATGGGGATTTGCGGCGTTAGTGGAAGCGGACGGGCATCGCATTCTCGTCGATACGGGTGCTAGGCCGGAGACCGTGCTCACCAATGTCCGCGAGTTGAATATTGACCTGAGCGATGTGCGCGAGGTCGTCCTGACTCATAATCACGACGATCATGTTGGCGGCCTACTGACGCTGCGGCGCGAGTTCATGAAGAAAAATCCGGCTGCGCTCTCGATCGTGCATGTCGGCAAGGGCATTTTTTACAGCCGCCCGAAGGATGGGAAAGAAGGCAATGTGATGATTGCCTTGCGCCAGGAATATGAAGCAACGGGCGGCAAGTTCGTGGAGCACGATGCGCCTGCGGAGTTGTTCCCTGGCGCATGGCTCACCGGTCCGGTCCCGCGGCCATATCCTGAGCGCAACTGGTCGGTCACGGGGAAAGTCCAGACGCCGTCGGGACTGGTAGAGGACAACATCCCGGAAGACCAGTCGCTGGTGCTTAACACCAACAAGGGATTAGTCGTGGTTTCCGGATGCGGACATGCGGGCATTGTGAACACGCTGACCTTTGCCGAGAAAGAATTTCCCTCCACTCCGGTGTACGCGCTTGTCGGCGGATTTCATCTTTTCGCCGCCACGGACGAGCAACTCGATTGGACCGCGGACAAGCTGAAAGGTTTTGGAGTTTCTTATCTCATCGGTGCGCACTGTACAGGGATCGAAGCTGTTTACCGGCTACGCGAGAAACTGGATCTGCCGCGGCATTCCGCGGTTGTAGGGGCGGTGGGTTCGAGTTTCGTGCTGGGAGAAGGAATACACCCCGGCCGGATCGCGCAATAAGCCGGGATCGCTGCCTTATTCTGCTTGCGCTGCTAACGAAACCGTTTTTGTCCCATCTGATCCTCAGGAAAGGATCAACCCTGATGAAATTCGGCAAAATCGTGGTATTTTTCCTGCTTCTCCTTCTTACCCTCGGTATCACGCTCACAATTCCACTTCATGCCCAAACCACCGACAATCCTGCCAATCTCCCGCAACGCGATGGCTCCCATGACTTCGACTTCCTTATCGGCGACTGGAAGGCTCATGTTCGCCGCTTGCCCGACCGCCTGAATAACTCGAATGTTTGGGACGAGTACGACGGCATCTCTAATCACCACAAGCTTCTCGATAGCAACGCGAACTTCGAACAATTCGAAGTCACTAGCGCCGACAAGAAGCTTCACATCAAGGCGCAGACGCTTCGCCTCTACAATCCCGCCACGCGGCAATGGAGCATTTATCTTGTCGACCTGGATAACGGCACGCTCGATGCTCCTCCCGTTGTGGGTGGGTTCACCGGCAAGCGCGGAGAGTTTTTCCATCAGGAGAACTTTAAAGGCCGCACCATTCTAGTACGCTACGTTTGGCTCGACATCTCGCCGAATTCTTCACGAATGGAACAGTCGTACTCGCCGGATGGCGGGAAGGCATGGGAAGTGAATTGGATCTGCGAGCTCTCGCGGTAAATATGCGAATTCTAAAGGGAAGTAGGGAAGCAGGAACTATTTAAAAATCATTCCAATTCGTTTAGTGGTGCATAAAATCGACGATTACGGCGACAATCCAAATAAAAGATGCTGCCAGCCATAGACGACCATCCAGCCAGCTCTTTCGCGCCACGATCATCGATCCCCAGACTAAATTAATAACGAGGAAAACGATCCAAACCGGGAAGACGAATAGCGCCCAGACGAATGGTTCCCCCGTTATTGTATGTATTCCATTTGCCTTTTCTTCGGGTATGGCCCAAGCATGACGCGCGCCTAGAAGGTAAATCACGATACCTAAGACGTTTGCCACGAGAATCGCCACACTTATTTTGGGGAAACTCAATCTTCCGGCTCTATTCGGCATACTGGAATCTATCTTTTTGCAGCAAATGGATAAACTGATTTACATGCTACTACTCCCACGCTTGTATGCCATTGTTGATCCTGCGATTCTTCCGCCAGCGGAAAACTTAGTCATCTTTGCGCAGGAGCTTTTCGACGGGGGATGCACTTTGCTGCAATATCGCAGCAAGTCTGGCAATGCGCGGCAGATGTTGGAGCATGGCCGCGAATTGTGCAGGCTTTCGCGGGCGGGGGCGCCCGCGCCACATTTCCGGCTCATCATGAACGACCGTGCCGATCTTGCCTTAGCTGCCGAGTTCGATGGTGTGCATGTTGGGCAGGACGATTTGCTCCCGGAATCGGTACGAGGGATTATCGGCCCCGAGCGCTGGCTGGGAGTTTCTACTCACAATCCGGAACAGCTGGCTGAAGCTGATCTGACATCTGCCGACTATCTCGCTATCGGGCCTGTGTTTTCGACTTCAAGCAAAGAAAAGCCCGACCCCGTGGTGGGCCTTGAAGGCGTGCGCCGGGCGCGGCAATTGACGCGCAAGCCGCTGGTGGCCATTGGCGGGATTACTCGGGCTAACGCGGCCTCGGTGATCGAGGCGGGAGCTGATTCTGTGGCCGTGATATCCGATCTGTTACGAGACCCGCGCAAATCAGCAGAGGAATTTTTCCGCATCTTGAGGTAAAGTTCTCAGGGCGTTATGAATCTTGTTTTCGGCTATACCGGGAGGGTTTCTGAGTAGACCGACATCGCCTGTAGCCGCGACCGACTGGGGCATCCACAGCCAGCAGGATAAGGAGTTGGTGAAAGGCCTGGGCCTGACCAGCGCTACCATGCTGGTGATCGGCTCGATGATTGGTTCGGGTATCTTCATTGTTTCCGCCGAAATTTCCCGGGAAGTAAATTCTCCTGCTCTGTTAATTGGCGCGTGGGCCGTGACGGGATTCATGACCATCGCAGCCGCGCTAAGCTACGGCGAACTGGCGGCGATGATGCCGCGCGCCGGCGGGCAGTATGTTTACCTGCGCGAGGCGCTCGGCCCGCTGTGGGGATTTCTGTACGGCTGGACTTTGTTCCTGGTGATACAGACAGGAACGATTGCAGCGGTAGGCGTCGCCTTCGGTAAATTTCTGGGAGTATTCTTTCCTGCCATTTCATCTTCGCACTGGATTCTGCATTTGTGGAAGGTTCCGCCGATTCGCGTGGGGCCGATGGTCCTGGGGAATATAGATGTCGGAATCAACACGCAGAATCTGGTCGCCATCCTGCTAGTAATTTTTCTTTCGGTGGTGAATGTTTTTGGGCTGAAGGCCGGAGCGCTGATTCAGAACGTATTCACTGCGGCTAAAGTGTCGGGGTTGCTGGGGCTGGCATTATTTGGTTTGGCGCTGGGGCGCAACGCGACGGCTTTGGCGGCCAACTTCAGCGGGCATTTCTGGCGGAATGCGGGACTGAGCGCGCAGCACGCGGTGCAGGTGGGAGTGGGCGGGCCGGTGGTGATGGCGGGCACGCTAACGATTCTGGCGGTGGCGCAGGTGGGGTCGCTGTTTTCTTCGGATGCGTGGAATAACGTGACGTTTACGGCGGGCGAGGTGAGAAATCCCAGCCGCAACCTGCCGCTGTCGCTGGCGCTGGGAACGGGCGTGGTGACGGCGCTTTACCTGGCCTGCAATTTTATTTATTTGAATACGCTGCCGCTGGATGGCACGGCTGGCGCGGGTACGCTGCTGGGGCGGGGAATCAAGTACGCCGCTGAAGATCGAGTGGGCACCGCGGTGATGAGCCAGATCTTTGGCTCGACGGGCGGATTGCTTATGGCGGGGGCCATTCTTATTTCGACATTCGGCTGCAACAATGGATTGATCCTTTCGGGGGCGCGGGTTTATTACGCGATGGCCAAGGATGGCCTGTTTTTCCGCAGTGTGGCCAGGCTGCATCCCACGTATAAGACTCCGGCAGTCTCTCTGATGGTGCAAATGGTTTGGACTTGCTTTCTCTGCATCTCAGGAAGCTACGGCCAGTTGCTGGACTACATTATTTTTGCCGCGCTGCTTTTCTATATTTTGACGATTCTGGGCTTGTTTGTGCTGCGGCGAACGCGGCCCGACGCGGAGCGGCCTTACCGCGCGGTGGGGTATCCGGTGCTGCCCGCAATTTATATTGTGATGGCTTTATTTATCGATGTCATACTATTGCGCTACAAACCGCAATTCACATGGCCGGGAATGATTGTGGTAGTGCTGGGCATCCCGGTATATTACGCATGGTCGAGAAGTGCCGGCGCAAAGCGCGTATCGGCGTGACTTAAGGAGAGACGAGACGAATGGCAAATCTGCTGGCAACCAAGCCGCTGAACCTGCTGATGGAAGAAGCCCGCGAGACGGGCGAACACAGCCTCAAGCGCACGCTGGGAGTTTTCCAGCTTACCGCGTTGGGCGTGGGCGCGATTATCGGGGCGGGCATCTTTGTAATGGTAGGGCTGGGGGCGCACTATGCCGGTCCGGGGCTCACAATGTCGTTCGTTCTATCCGGCTTGGGATGTGCGTTTGCGGGATTGTGCTACGCCGAGTTTGCAGCCATGATTCCACTCGCAGGCAGCGCATATACCTACGCCTACGCTACGCTAGGCGAGTTGATCGCGTGGATTATCGGCTGGGACCTTACGCTCGAATACGCCATGGGTGCCAGCACGGTATCTTCCGGATGGTCGAACCACTTCATTGAACTGCTGAATATTTTCCACATCAAGATGCCGCTGTGGTTGGCCTACGATCACTGGACGGCGCTGAAGACCGCTGAAACTGCCGTTGCGCGTCAGATGGCGTTGGCCGCAGATTCCTCGCTGGTGCCGGGTACGCAAACATTTCTCGATAAAGTGAGCGCGATTGTGAGCGCGCAGTCACCGGAGTTGCTGCAACGCGCGCACGATCTGTTGGGGGCGCCACACTTGTTTGGCGCGGAAATCGGCCTTAACCTTCCAGCTTTTCTCATTGCGCTCGTGATTACGGCGATTCTGGTCATCGGGATTAAAGAAAGCGCGCGGTTTAATGCTGCGATCGTGGTGATTAAGGTGGCAGTGGTACTTTTCGTGATCGGGCTGGGCGCTCACTACATCAACCGCAGCAACTGGGGCATGGACTGGCACTCGTATGCGCCCAACGGCTTTGCGGGAATCGGCGCCGGAGCAGCTTACATATTCTTCGCCTACATTGGTTTCGATGCGGTTTCGACGACGGCTCAGGAAGCGAAGAATCCACAACGCGACTTGCCCATTGGCATGATCGCTTCGCTGGCGATATGTACGGTCTTATATATTGCCGTGGCCGGCGTGCTAACGGGGATGGTGCACTGGCAACAGATCAATATTGAGGCGCCGGTTGCCGTTGCATTCCTGGACCGTGGCCTAACCACGGCGGCGAACATTATTACGTTGGGAGCGCTGGCGGGGCTGACGAGCGTGATGCTGGTGATGTTACTCGGCCAAACACGAGTGCTCTACGCCATGGCCAATGACGGCCTTTTACCGAAGAAATTCTTCGCGGCGGTGCACCCCAAGTTCCGCACTCCCTGGAAGAATACGATTCTGGTTGGCTTGCTGGCGGCAGTGGTGGGCAGCGTGACTCCGATCGACGACATCGCGAAGATGGTAAACATCGGTACTCTGTTGGCATTTGTGATTGTTTCGATTTCCGTGATGGTATTGCGCTACACGAATCCCAGCCAGCCGCGGCCTTTCCGGACCCCGTGGGTGCCGCTGGTTCCAATTCTCGGCGTGATCTCGAACGGATACATGATGTACAAGCTGGGAATGTGGAACTGGATTCGCTTGTTCGGCTGGCTCGCGATTGGATTGGTGGTGTACTTCACTTACAGCGTGAAGAACAGCCGGGTGCAGGCTCTGCAAAAGGGCAGTGCCCAGTGATGTGATCGGTGGCTAGTGGCCGGTAAATTCATGGCTCTCCGCACTCGTGGAGGGCCTTTTTGTTTTATAGTCGGTCGAGAGGCGAGGATATGAAAGTGGTCGGATTATGAAGGTTGTTAGTGCCCAAGAGATGCGAGCTATCGATCACGCTACCAGCGAGCGCTTCGGCGTGCCATCGCTCACGTTGATGGAGAATGCCGGTTCTGCTGTGGCGGAGTTTGTGTTGTCGCATTACGCTGCGGCAGAACGTGTGGTTGTATTCTGCGGCAAAGGAAATAATGGCGGCGATGGGTTTGTGGCGGCGCGGCGGTTGCATCAGCAGGCAAGAAAAGTTCATGTCATTCTTCTGGCGAATCCGAATGAGCTGCGGGGCGATGCTGCTGTGATGTTTGGGCAATTACGGGAGATCGTGATCCCGATACGTTCTGCCGAAGAGTTTAAAAGTGAGCGGGTGCAGATTGCGCTGCGCGCTGACTTGTACGTGGATGCCCTGCTGGGCACGGGTTTCAAGCCTCCGGTGAGCGGGCTTTATGGCGAGGCTATTGCGGCGATGAATGCGAGCAACGTACCGGTGGTCGCTGTGGATATTCCTTCGGGCGCCGATGCCGATGCGATGGTTCCGCAGAGTGGGACTATCGCGCGAGCGGATGCTGTTGTCACTTTTACAGCGCCGCGTCCGGCGCATATTTTTGGTTCGCTGACGATGGGAACTACAGTGGTGGCTGGAATCGGATCGCCCGAAGAAGCGATTGTGTCTTCTCTGCAACTCAACGTAATTACTGCGCGCGATCTTGCGCCATTGGTTACGCTGCGTCCTGCTGAATCAAATAAGGGAAATTACGGGCATGTGCTTGTAGTGGGCGGATCGCTGGGCAAGGCCGGGGCCGCGGCGATGGCGGGAATATCGGCTTTGCGCTCGGGGGCTGGGCTTTCGACTGTAGCTACGCCGAAGTCGATATTGGCGACTGTAGCGGGATTTCATCCCGAGTTGATGACTGAGTCGATGCCCGAGACGGATACCAGCACGATTTCGGCTGACGCACAAAGTCAAATTGAGGAGTTGGCAAAAGGGAAGACTGTGCTGGCTATTGGGCCGGGGATTTCGCGGGAGAAGGAGACTTCGGAGTTGGTGCGAGGACTTGTCGCGAAAATTCAAATGCCGATCGTTCTCGATGCCGATGGTCTGAATGCTTTTGAGGGTCGCACCGGTGAACTGAATGGGAAGGGAAGAGCGCTGGTGATTACGCCGCATCCCGGTGAGATGGCGCGGCTGGCGGGATTGAGCATTCCTGAAGTGCAGAAAGACCGGTTGGGAATAGCGCGGAAGTTTGCGCGCGAACATGGATTGATTGTGGTGCTTAAGGGACATCGCACGCTGGTGGTGCAGCCGGACGGCGAGGCTTGGGTGAACACGACGGGAAATCCGGGAATGTCTACTGGCGGGACCGGAGATATCCTGACTGGTATGGTCGCTGGAATGATCGCGCAAAATCCGAAAGATGCTTTTGCCGCGGTGCTGGCGGCGGTTCATCTTCACGGACTGGCCGGAGATGTGATGCGCGAGAGCATGGGCGAGCATTCACTGATTGCGACTGACTTGCTGCAAGGATTGCCAGAAGCTTTTCGATGCACGCAGGAGACGGCGAAGGAAAATTTGGTCTGCTGGGGCGGCTAAAGTGCGATGCCTATTGCCGCGAACTTGGTAAATGAATCGTTTTGCCCGAAGCGGCGGAGCGGCGGGCTGCGTCGAGTATTTCTGTCACCGTGACGTTCGTTTCCAATGACGACGGGCCATCCGGCGACATTCCATTCATCACTACAGCTTTCAAGAATGAAATTGAGTTGTCGTATGGAGAAGGGAGCGGTTTTGCCGGCATCTGTATTTCTTGCTCTCCAGCGCGTCGCATGCGGATATCGTCGTGCTTCACGGTAATTACATAACCAGTTTGCCCGTAGACTTCCATATCTTTGCGATCGAACGGCCAATTCCAGGAAGCTTGCACGATAGCCTGAGCTTTGGGGTAAGTCAGAATGATGGTCGCCTCGTCATCCACTCGCGGATAGATTGCTGGCTTGATTTGCTGCGTAACGGCTGTGACGGTGAGCGGGCGTTGACCGTCCATCAGCCACGTCATGAGATCGGCACCGTAGCAGCCGAAGTCGAACAGTGCGCCTGCGCCGTTAAGTTTGGGATCAGTCAACCAATTTAAAAACTCCGGGCCGACGCCGATTTCTTTAGGGCCGCTGTGACCGTCGTGAATTACGACTTTTCGGATTTCGCCCAGAGAGTGGTCGTGTGCGAGGTCATAAGCAGTGCGGTTGCTGCGATACCAGGTTGTTTCATAATTAACGAGCACTTGAATCTTGCCGATGTGCGCCGCTTTCTCGATCGCCTGGGCATCTGCAAAGCTGACTGCCAGCGGTTTTTCCATCATGACGTGGACCCCGTGCCGGGCGCAGGTTTCAACTACGCGGCGATGGTCGTAGGTGTTGGTGTAGACGAGAACGGCCTGGGGATGCGCGCGCTGAAGCATCTCTTCCAGGTCAGGAAATAACAAACTCTCGCTGAATCCATATTGCGCTGCGTATTTCGAGCCAAGAGCCTTATCAGATTCCGCGATGCCCACGATTTCAATTTGCGGGTTGTGCAGCGAATGCTCGAAAAACCCCTGGACATGCCCATGAACGAGGCCAACGATGCCGACACGGAGAGGGGATTGATTGTATGTGGAAGCACTCTGAGCTTGAAGAAGTGACGACACAAACAGCGTTAAAAATAAAACGAAGACTACATGAGATCGATAAGGCATGGGGAACTCCGGTTGACCGGACATTGTAACAACAGATCCCAGTTCGTCTGTATGGCTGCAAACTGACAAGATGGCTTCGTGATAAGAAGAACTCGCCCAGAGTCTTTGCGGCTAGCTATGGAAGTCGGCTACGCCGTCCCACACCAGTTGCACGGCGATGGCGAGGATGAGAAAGCCAAAAATCTTATTGATGGCTCCGACCGCGCTGGGGCCGAGGCGGCGCACCAGCGGACCTCCCAACCAGAAGAACAAAAGTACAGATAAAGCCACAGCCGCGATGCCGATGACCATGCCTATGTAGGACGCCGAATTGTCTACGTGGGCAGCCAGCGCCATGACTACTCCGATGGCTCCGGGTCCGGACATGAGCGGCATGGCGAGGGGAGTGAGAGAAATGTCTTCTTTGCCCTGCGCTTCATTGCTTTCTTCGGGCGTGATGCGCGCATGCGATGTGACCATGCCCCAGGCCGTGTTGGCGACGATCAATCCACCGGCGATTTTGAGCACGGGAAGTGAGATGCCGAAGAAATAAAGTACGAAGCGGCCGAAGAAAAGAAATGTAACCAGGATGGCGAATACCCAGAGTCCGGTCTTGACTGCTGTGCGACGGCGCTCCTGTGCAGTCCAGGAGGATGTCATGCTAAAGAAAATTGGGATGCCGCCGAAGGGGTCGACGATAGGAAACAACGCAAGAAACGTGGCTGCCGCCGAATGGGGCAGGGTGCGCAGGAATTGACCGAGGGCGTGGGTGGCGTTCATGGTCAGTGAGACTTGAATGGATTGAATATCTCGACGGCAAGATGCTGGAAATTTTTTTCGTTACGCGTTGCGACGGTGAGGCCGTGCAAACGCGCATTCGCTGCGATCATGGCGTCGTAGAAAAGATCTATTTGTTTGCCGACTATCAGGCGGGCCATTTCCCGAAAGCAGCGCCCATCGGTAGGTAGAACCATTATCGAGTTTTCCAATTCATCGACCCATGCCTCAATAGCTTGTGCTTTCGCCGCATCATGTTTGCGAGCGCGTTCAATTCCGTCTTGCAGTTCGCCCAAGGTAACCGCCGAGAGAAAAAGCTGTTCCTCGCGCAGGCCGCCAAACCATGCAAGAACACCACCATGAGGCTTGGGCTTATGTATCTCCGAAATGATATTTGTATCGAGAAGATAGCGAATCACTCGAACTCCACGGGCGGGCGACGTTTCCACTTTCTGCGCGGAGGAATAAGGCTTTCAACCTTCGGGCCGGCCAGCAGTAGTTCTTTGATATTCGGACGGCTGGATTGCTGCATGCGCCGCCATTCTTCGATAGGCACGAGGACGGCTTCTTCGACGCCGCGGCGCGTCACGATCTGCGGCCCTTTTTTAAGGGCTGCGTTCAGGAATTCGCTGAATCGGGATTTTGCCTCTTGCAGCTGCCAGGAAGCCATAGTTCGTCTCGATAAAAGCATCTTATAACTAGTCAGATGACTAGTCAATTGCCTCTTTTTCACCGATATCCCCCTAGCTCCTTAGCGGCGCGATCCAGTGCGGCCGCCAGAATTGCCAACTGCTGTTGTGCACGCCCGGTGTCTCCTTTATCGAGAGCTTCATTTACACCCGGAATCACCACGGCGGCGTACCCGGTATATTCTCCGGGGGCATAGATAGCGTGGCGAAACCAAGGGCGGTGCGGCAATCCTTCGGGAACGAGTAAGGCGCGCTCGGCCTCAAGCAGGATTTGGTTCAACCTGGAAGCATCGCGCGGAGGATTTTTCTGTTTCGACAGAATTTTTGCTCCTGCATCCTGAAAGCGCCGGGCGGCGGTTTTCACGGCCGCGAAATCGAGAGCATGGTTACCAAATTTATTTTCCGCACGTTGCTCGGCGGCATCGAGATAGGCCGCTACTTCCTTGCCGTATTCTTCGTAGTCGTAAGGCAGCACGTCGGCATCGGCCATGCGCACGGCTTCCAGCCCAAACATTCTCGCCATCTGCTGCTCATAAATGAAATCGGGGTCGCCGAATTTTTTGAACCAGGCGAAATTGTCGAAGACCGAGTGGTACACGCCGTAGGCTCCGCTGGAGCTGATGTCGCTGGAGGGCACGCCCAGGTGTTGCTGGAAGACGCTGTAATCAGAGCCGCTGCCGAGATCTCCGACGGATACATCGCTTTTGACCGTCGCAGCCGGTGTGCGGTGGCTATCTCCTATAGCTTCGGTGGGCGATTGTGTCGACGGAGCGCCCGGCTGATCAGCACGCTGCCAGGCGTCATAAACAGTTCCTCCCTTTGGTGCGGGCACGGCTTTCGCGATGTCGCGCAGAAATTGTTTCAAACTCGGCACGGCTGATGCGCCGAACTTTGGTCCGGAAACGGCGACGTCCATATTGAAATAAGCGGGCGATTGGGCCAGTTCGGATTCGTGCTGCTCGGCCCATTCCGTGGAACCCATCAGGCCTTCTTCTTCGGCATCCCAACTGGCTAAGATCATCGTGCGTTTCGGCTTCCAGCCAGACTTCAGCAGTTCGCCAACCCCGTGAACCGCTTCGAGCATTGCCGCCGTGCCGCTATTGGGATCGACCGCGCCATAGACCCACGCATCGCGATGATTTCCCGCGACCACCCATTCATCGGGCAATTCGTTGCCGCGAACTCGTCCGATTACATCCCAGATGGTGCGGAATTGATAATCCTGCTTGAGGTGCATCTTCACCCGCACCGGGCCCGGTCCAACGTGGTAAGTGAAAGGAAGGGAGCCTTGCCATTCGCGCGGCGAATCGGGCCCCGCCAGATGCTGGAGGATCGGCGCGGCATCGTGATAGGAAAGCGGAGTGACCGGAATCTTTGGCATCTGCGCGGACTTCTCAGGAGGGATGCGTTTTTCGGCTGGCAGAGAAGGAAGTGAGGCGATTCCCGGCGTGGTGGGATCGCCGGGAAACTCGAACATGTAGCCTACCGATCCGCGCTGCACGCCGGTATCGGGATGCCACGGGCCATCGGGATATTTATCGCCACGGCGCCAGCCATCGTCGAAAGGATCGGAGTAAATAATGACTCCGGTCGCGCCGTGCTCCTGGGCGATGAATTCTTTTACTCCGCGAAAGTTCTGGCCGTAGCGCACGAGCACGATTTTGCCGCGCACATCGATCTTCAGTTTTTCCAGCTTCTCGAAATCTTCCGGCGTGCCGTAGTTGGCGTAAACAACTTCAGCCTCGACGTCGCCCGAGGGCGACATGCCGTTGAAGGGCATCACCACGCGCGGATCGCCGTCGTATGGGTCGCCTTCGACGTGCTCACGCGTGGGGCCATGCATGGTGACCCCAGCGGGAGCGGTAATATCCACGCTGATTTCGGAGGGGTAGTTGATCCAAACTTTGTATTCGACGATTTCGGTTTCGAGTCCGGCTTCGCGAAATTTCCGCGCGACGTAGTCGGCTGTGGCTTTGTCCTCGGGCGTGCCAGCCATGTGCGGAGCCTGGGTCAGGATTCGAAGATGCTCTTCGGCGAGTTTGGAATCGGGTACGGCGAGGAAGCGAGATTCTATGGTGTTTTCGGTGGCAGGATCGCGGAAGCCGAAGATGGGTTGGCCGTGGGAGGAAGCTTCCGGAGCGTGGCTACTGACACGAGGAGACAGAAACGCGAACAGGACGATCAGGAGAAAAAATGATGAGAACAATCTCATGAGGCTCCACTGTGAAGTAAGTAAGTTAGCACAGCGGGTGCTACGCTATATCAATGAAACACGCGCGTAAAGAGTTTAAGCCTCTCAAGCTTACTCCTGTCGGCCGAGGCCCGCGGTGGGCGCGATGTAAGCATCAACCGCGATTACTATCTGGTATTTCCGGATGCGACCGGCCCGGCCTCGGCAGAATTTACCGCACCTGCCCCGTACCGACAATCACGTACTTCGAAGAAGTAAGTTCTGCGAGCGCGAAGGGGCCGCGGCAGTGGAGTTTCTGAGTGCTGATACCCATTTCCGCGCCGAAGCCGAATTCTGCACCATCCGTGAAGCGCGTGGAAGCGTTCCAGTAGACGGCAGCCGAATCTATGCCACGCAAGAATTTGCGCGCATTTTCCTCATCGCGCGTAATGATGGAATCGGAGTGTTTGGTCGAGTAACGATTAATGTGGGCGATGGCGACTTCCACATCTGCTACCACCCGAATCGCCATGCACAAACGTAGATATTCTTCGTACCAGTCTTGTTCTGTGGCTTGGGTAAGGCTTGCGTCGATTGCCAGGCCGCGCGCCTTCTCGTCTCCACGAACTTCCACGCCTGCGTCAATTAATTTCTTCACGATGCGGGGAATGTATTCCGCAGCAATAGACTCATGCACCAACAATTTTTCGGCGGCATTGCAAACCGAAGGGCGCTGTGTTTTGGCGTTGATCACGATGGCATCGGCCATGTCGAAATCAGCGGATTCGTCTACAAAGATGTGGCAATTGCCGGCTCCGGTTTCAATGACTGGTACAGTTGAGTTTTCGGTGACGAATGTGATCAGGCCCGCGCCGCCGCGGGGGATAATCACATCGACCAAGCCTCGGGCTTTGATCAGATCGTGAACCGATTGGCGCGTGTTCGAATGCAGAAGTTCGATTGCGCCTTCTGGAACTCCAGGTACGGCGGCAAGAATTTCCACTAGTTGCTGGTTGCTGCGTGCCGCTTCTTTGCCGCCGCGTAACACAATAGCGTTGCCGGTTTTCAGTGCGAGCACGGCAGTATCCACGGTGACATTCGGGCGCGATTCATAGATGATTCCAACCACGCCCAACGGCACGCGTATTTTGCGGATATACATGCCGTTCGGATGTGTCCACTCCGCCAGAGTTTCGCCGATAGGATCCGGAAGAGCCGCAACGTCGCGTACGCCTTGCGCCATGTCTTTGATTCGCGATTCGGTCAACAACAGGCGGTCGCGCATTGCGCCTTCCAGGCCGGAGCTTTCTACATCTTGCCGATTCACATCCAAAATCAATCGAGAATGGCTTTCAATCGTGTCAGCGATTGTCAGAAGCAATGCGTTCTTCTCACCGGTCGATAGCAACGCAAGTTTGGCGGACGCTTCGCGGGCGC
Source organism: Candidatus Aquilonibacter sp. (assembly GCA_035486715.1). GTDB lineage: Bacteria > Acidobacteriota > Terriglobia > Terriglobales > Acidobacteriaceae > Sulfotelmatobacter. Next base: position 54,269 of record DATHMV010000051.1, on the reverse strand, counting down.
GCAAAAGTTTTTCCTGCGTGGAAGCCGGATTGGCTACGGTAGTCGCCATTAGTTTTTTCCCTGCGATGGAGGAAAATATGTTCCGATCTTACGCTCCATGCCCAGCGTGATTCCTTGAGGATTCCTTCCATTCACGATAGCCACGTGGACGCCTGCCTCGCTCGCCAGTTTGGCGGCGCGCAATTTTGAAATCATTCCGCCGCGACCTAAAGTGCTTTTGCCATTGCATTGTGCTTCCAATGCGGGAGTGAGCTTGCGCACCACGCGGACAAGTTTCGGCTTCTTGCGGCCATTTGGTACATAGAAGCCGTCGACATCGGTGAGCAGCAAAAGCCAGTCAGCTTTCACGGCGGTAGCCAGAAGCGAGCTGAGTTCATCGTTATCGCCGAAAGCGCCGACTAATTCACGCACGGAGACGCTGTCGTTTTCATTCACAATCGGTACCACCCCCAGTGAGAGCAATTCGGCCAGCGCGTTCTGCAAATTGCGGTAGCGGACTGGCGAGGTGAAGTCGTCACTTGATAGTAAAAGCTGCGCGACAATTTTCTTACCGAAGAACAGACGCTCGTAGGTGTGCATGAGCTTGCTTTGCCCTACTGCGGCGCAGGCCTGCATGCCTGGCACGTCGTTCGGGCGCTTTCCCAAGCCTAATCCCGACATTCCCGCCGCGATTGCGCCGGAGGTTACGATCAAATACTCGTTCTTGCTCAGATCGAATTGATCGACCATGGCGCGCAATAAATTTGCATCGATCTGACCGCCGGGTGCGATCAGGCTGGTGCCGACTTTGATAACGACTCTCATGCGAAGTTAACTTTCGTGTTTAAGCTGAATGTTACCGCATCCCACGTGGAGAAGGCTTTCCCGTTATTCGGAACGTTCCTGTCAATGTTGTTTTGGAGCGCCGTCACCGGTTTGCGGCACAGGGCCCGGCGGGGAAGGACAATATAGCTATCCTGCAATTAAAATAGGTTTCTGGCAAGATGAAAAAACTTGCCGTTTTCCCAACCCATGCCTGCCTCCAACGCTACCAGCAGATTCTCCGATCGTGTAGAAAACTATGTACTTTACCGGCCGGGATACCCAGGCGAAGCGCTGCAAGCTTTGAAAGAAGAGTGCGGCCTTGCGCGGGATCAAGTTATAGCTGACGTCGCCTCGGGTACGGGTATTTGGACGCGCGTGTTGCTGGAAAATGGCAATCCGGTTTTTGGGGTTGAGCCGAATGCCGAGATGCGCGCGGCGGGCGAACGGCTGCTGGTGGGGTTTCCCAGGTTCACAAGCGTCGCGGGAACCGCCGAGGCGACAACCTTGGCGGATCGTAGCGTGGATTTGGCTACTGCGGCGCAGGCTGCGCATTGGTTCGATCGCAAGCGGTCGCGCAGTGAATTTATGCGCATCCTGAAACCGGGCGGCTGGCTTGCGCTTTTGTGGAATGAGCGGGTGACTGATTCGACGCCATTTCTGCGTGATTATGAAGCGCTGTTGTTGAAGTATGGGACCGATTACCAGGACATTCGCCACGAGCGCACCACTGCGGAAATCAACGAGTTCTTCGATCCGGCTCCGTATCAGGAGCGGGTGTTCGATATGCGCCAGGAGTTCGACTATGCCGGCATAGAGGGCCGTTTGCTCTCCTCGTCATATGCGCCCGGTCCGGATCATCCGCGGCATGCGCCCATGCTAGCGGAGTTGCGGCGCATCTTCGATGTGCATGCCTTGGAAGGCAGGGCCACGTTTGAATACAAGACGCGATTGTATTTCGGCCGCTTAAGCTGATTGAGTTTCCCGCTTTGCTACGATTTTGCTTTGATTCCATCGAGGTCAAGCACAGTGTCCCAAGAAAAATCTTTTCACATGACGCCCGAGGAGTTCCGCCGCCATGGCCATGCCATGGTCGATTGGATTGCCGATTACCACTCGCGTATCGAGTCACTCCCTGTGCTTTCACAGGTGAAACCGGGAGAAGTCCGTGCCTCGTTACCGCCGAGCGCTCCGCGGCAAGGCGAAGCTTTCGACGCGATGCTGAAAGATGTTGAGAGGATCATTCTTCCCGGCATCACGCACTGGCAATCGCCGAATTTTTTCGCGTATTTTCCTTCGAATGCCTCGGGGCCATCCATCCTGGGTGACCTGCTTTCCTCCGGCTTTGATGTGCAAGGCATGTTGTGGTCGACCAGCCCGGCCTGCACGGAACTCGAAACTCATGTGCTCGACTGGCTCGTGCCTATGCTCGGGTTGCCGGAGAAATTTCTGTCGTCGAGTACCGGCGGCGGTGTAATTCAGGACACGGCTTCCAGCGCCGTTCTTTGCGCGTTGCTGGCCGCACGGGAGCGCGCAACAAATTACACAAGCAATAAGAAGGGATGCGATGGACGTATCGTCGCCTATGCATCCACGCAAACGCATTCTTCATTGGAAAAAGCCGCGATGATTGCGGGTATTGGCGTCGAGAATTTGCGCCTGATTGAAGTGGACGAGAAATTTGCCATGCGCGCCGACGCTTTGGCTAGACAGATTGAAGCCGATAAGCGTGTTGGCTTGGTTCCTTGCTTTGTCTGCGCCACGGTAGGTACTACTTCTTCGAATGGGATGGATCCGATTGCCGAGATTGCGCGCGTTGCGCAGCAGCATAATCTGTGGTTACACGTGGACGCGGCCATGTCGGGCACGGCTGCGCTGTGCCCTGAATTCCGCTACTTGCAAAGTGGGGTCGAACTTGCGGACAGCTACAATTTCAATCCGCACAAATGGATGTTCACCAACTTCGACTGCAACTGCTTCTGGGTTGCCGACCGCAAGGCGCTGACCCGGACCTTAAGTATCGTGCCGGAATACCTGCGCAATCAGGCCTCGGAATCGGGTGCGGTGATCGATTACCGCGACTGGCACATTCAACTCGGCCGGCGTTTCCGCTCGCTCAAGTTATGGTTTGTGATTCGCCATTACGGAGTGGAAGGCTTGCAATATCACATTCGCCGGCACGTGGAACTGGCGCAGCAATTTGCCGCGTGGGTGCGCGATGACAGTCATTTCGAACTGGCTGCGCCTGTCCCACTCAATCTTGTTTGCTTTCGCCACAAAAGCGGCGATGCGGCCAACCAAACCATTATGGATCGCCTCAACCGCAGCGGTAATCTTTTTCTCACGCACACCAAATTAAACGGAAAACTCACGCTGCGGCTCTGCATCGGCCAGACCAATACGGAAGAGAGGCACGTGGAGCGTGCCTGGAAACGGATTCAAGAAGAAGGAGAACGGTTGTCGACGGCTGCGTAGGTGCCGTTCGTAACTCTCGCTCCTCGTCACTCCCGTTATCGATTCGGCTAAAGTAAAAGTATGCGCAACATCCTCGGCCAGAGGCCGCTGCGTTTTGTCTTCGCGGCCAATGTGATCTCCATGTTGGGCAGCGGGATGAATTCGGCCGCTGTGGCCTGGTACATTCTCGAAGCCACGCACTCGGAAATGGCGCTGGGCACGTTCGCCGTATTGCAGACGATTCCCGCGATGCTCATGCTGCCATTTACTGGAGTTATTATCGATCGTGAAGATCGCCGGCGGCTGGTCATGTGGCTCGATGCGGTACGCGCGGTGATCATTGTGACCGTTGCCGTTCTGGCTTTTCGACACCGTGTGCAAGTCTGGCAGCTGTACTTGATGAATACTCTGGTGGCCGCAGGTTTCTGGATGTTCTGGCCGACCATTACGGCGCTTATTCAGGAACTTACGCCCGAAGGTCAGTTCGTGCAGTCGAACACTTTTCTTATGGCGGGTGTGCAGGGAGGGTGGTTGATTGCCGGCGCGCTTGTCGGCTTCATGTACAACCACATCGGCTTGGGCGGCGTGCTCTTAATCGACGTTTCCACGTACGTGGTTTCGTTTTTGTGCTATCTCGCCGTGCGCAAGGGACGGCATGTGGTGCTGCGTCCAGAAGAATTGCGGGCCGACATTCTTGCGGTGGAAACACAGTTGCAGCGCTTCTGGCGCGAGATGCGCGAAGGCTTGCATTTTCTCCGCGATCATCGTGCAGTCGTACTGCTCGGCATCAGTTGGGCGTTGTTTCTTGGCGCGATGATTACAGGAGTTGTGGTTACTCCGTCACTGAGTGAACGCATTTTTCATGCCGGCGCTGTGGGCTATGGATGGCTCAATGCGGGGTGGGGAACTGGCGCGTTTCTTAGCGCGCTCTATGCTCCCGCGGTTATCGCGTTTCTGAGTGGACGCCGTTCGGTTGGCTATTCCATGGCAATCATTGCAGCGTGTGTGGTATGCGCTCCAGTTTCGCGCTGGCTGGCGTTGGCGATCGCTTTCTACTTCGTTATGGGATCGGCGCGGGGCGTGGGCGGCGTGGCCATGAATACCAGCCTGATGGAGATGGTCCCGAATCACTTGATGGGACGGGTGCAGAATGCGTTTTATTTTGCGGGAACATTTCTTCAGTTGGTGCTTGCGTTGGCTGTCGGCGCGGTTGCGCATAAGGTGAGCCTGGTGGCCGCGTTCGCGATTCTGGCTTGCGTTTATGGATTATCGTTTGTGTCCGCCAGTTGGCCGATAGAGTCTGCGGTTGTCGATGAAGTAGGTGCAGTGAAAAGTTGAGCCCACGCGAACCGGTGCCATACTCGCTCGGGCTTTCCATAATCCAAGAAAACTGGTGAATACTGAAACCCTAAATGAAAAGCCTCCAGTCGCTCTGCAGCTGGAGGCACACTGAAAACTAGGCGTATCGAAATACAGCTACGGAGCGATCCCGTAAACGGTACCGGCCTTATTCGGACCGCCTTGGGTGGTAGCGCCAAAAAGTTCGCCATCCCGAATAATTACCCCTCCTGCAGGAACCGCTCCATCGGCATGGTTCGTGGTCGAATATAAAAAGTCATGCAAGATGGTTTCGGTCCAAGGACTCCCAGGACTCGCCGGTGGCGTAATCTCGAATACAACGCCGTTGTTAAGAGATCCCCCCGCTGTAGTTGTGCCGTAGATGCTTCGTCCGCCTCCCCATGTGACATCGGAGCGGGAATCAGCTCCATCACCCGCGCTCCCAAACGCATGGATGGTCTGATACGCCCACGCTCCGCCGGAGGTTGACGGAGGCCGTAAGGCAAATACCGTCCCGCCGCTTGCGCTCGATCCACCCTTACTGGTTGTGCCCACAATGGTTCCGGATGGATTAATTGCCACGGCTCCGGCCGGGTTGGCACCATCGCTGTTTCCGCCAGCGAATGCGTGCAGCACAGTTTCGGTCCAGTTGCCGCCGGGCAGAGACGGCGGCGCAAGTTGAAAGACTAGGCCGCATCCCAAACCGCCGGTGCCGCCGGTGCAGCGACTGTTGCCCCCGGCATATGCGGTGCCGTACAGATTGCCCGAAGCATCGAACGCCAGACGGGCAAAGGGCCATATGCCTTGTACCGCGAGAGGAAAGCTGAAAAGAGTAGTTTCCGTCCAAGAGCCGCCCGGTAAAGCCGGAGGGCTAAGCTCGAAAACCGATCCTCCATTATTGAACGTGCCATCAAATCCAGAGCCGGATGCCGTGCCATAAAGATTTCCCGCATGATCAAAGATCAAGGCAGCCCGAGGAGCGCCAGAATCGCTGCCGTACTGAAAATTGTAAAGAACGCTCTCCGTCCAACTGCCGCCGAGCACAGCGGGAGGCGAGAGTTCGAATACCACGCCGCAGCCGATGACGACGGCCACCACGGTGCACGGTCCATTGCCGCCGTAGACGGTGGTGCCATAGAGGTTGCCTGCCGCATCGATGGCCAATCCCGCCGTCGACTGTGCCCCATTTGGACCGTTGAAGTTGTACAAAATGGTTTGTGTCCACGTGGTAGCGGGTGGTGCCGGGGGGCTTATCTCGTAGACAATGCCCAGGTTATTGGACCCGCCAGCCCACGTTGTGCCATAGAAATTTCCCGCCGAGTCGGCAATGAGATTGCCTTGCGGGCCTCCGCTGGTAGTTGTGCCGTTGAAGTGGAAGATAGTTCTTTCGGTCTGCGCCGATGCTGTAAAAGCGCATAGGACCAACATTGCGGCAACGCAGATCGACTGAAAAATATCCGGAATTCTCTTGCGATCCATTTTGGCTCCTCGGTTGGAAGACAAACATCTCCCTTGTTTGTGTTTGGACTGTAAGCGGAGCAAGCTGGCCATTACGTGACCAGCAGGAGAGGAAAGCGGCATTCTACCACGATTGTTTTCGTGACCGCAGTAGTGAACATCGTGACCTGGCCCGTTCGCAGCATTGTGAAACTTCCGAGCGCCGGAAACTGTTATTCTTTCCCATTCCAAGGAGCCTGTATGTCCTCTGATTTGCAGGGCCGAAACGCCGTCGTCTTCGGAGTCGCCAACAAGCGCTCGATCGCCTGGTCGATCGCACAGGGGCTTCATGCCGCAGGCATGAAACTCGCCATCACGTATCAGAACGAGCGGCTGGAGCAGGAAGCGAAGGATCTGATTCTCTCGTTGCCCGGTGCGGAAGGCTACATGTGCGACGTAAGCAAAGATGACGAGATCGCTCGGCTCTTCGCCACGCTGAAAGAGCGTCACGGCAAGCTGCACACGCTGGTGCATTCGGTTGCCTTCGCGCCGGCTGACGAATTGAAAGGCGACTTCGTCAACACCACGCGCGAGGGCTTTCGCATTGCCATGGATGTGAGCGTCTATTCTCTAGTCGCGGTATCGCGTGCGGCCGCGCCGCTGATGGAAGATGGCGGATCGATCATGACAATGACGTACTACGCATCCGAAAAGGTCGTGCCGCGCTACAACGTGATGGCCGTAGCCAAAGCTGGGCTGGAGTGTTCGGTGCGCTACCTCGCCTACGAATTGGGTAAGAAGAAAATTCGCGTGAACGCAATTTCCGCCGGGCCAGTCAAAACCCTCGCCGCGCGCGGCATTGCCGGCTTCGGTGACATGCTCAAGGGACACGCCGAACGCGCTCCACTCGGCCGCAGCGTCGAAGTCAGCGAAGTCGGCTCAACCGGAGTTTTTCTCGCCTCCGACGCCAGCAGCGGAATCACCGGCGAAGTGATCTACGTCGATTGCGGCTACAACATCATGGGATTTTGAAACCGGCGCTTGTGATCGCCCATCGAATTCGCACTCTAGTTGGTTCTACTCCGAACTCTCACGAGAATTTCATAACTGCCGACAAGCCCCAGTGTTACTATTCCCGGAAACACGTCGGAAAGGAATGGGCCGATGCGATCTCCATTCACCGTTCTTCTTGCACTGGCTTCCATTGGCAGCTATACGGGCTTGGAAGCGCAAACCGGAACGCCGGCTCAACGCTCATCCGGACCAAACATCGTCTCTGGTCCCGCCGTCCCAAGAGCGATGTATCAATGCGAAGCCGACCAGTGCACGAGCCCGAATGGCGGCGGGGGCGCGGTATGGGTATTTGAAGGGCGCCGTGGGCAGGCTCTGTGGAAGTTCGCCGCGATTGCCTCGCTGACCGTGCAAAAATTCGATGGCCGGACCATCGTCATTCATCGCGAGGACCCTAATCCCTCTTACTCAAGCCCCAGATTTGCCGATCTGAAAAAGCGCGTCGATGGCGTTTTCTTTGCCGACTACGTTGGAACGATCCGGGGCAATCGCGTGACCGGGACCGTCACGTGGAATGGAGGCGGACACGGCACTTGGTACGCATCGATTCATGACGACTTCTGCACGCCCATGTCCAGTTGCCCGATATCCGCAAACCAGCTTCTTCAGCTCGGACAGAATTCTGTACACGCAAAGCTCTACAACATAGGGTACGAATGTTTCAGGATTGCCGCATTGCAAAAGAATTTCGATGGGCTTGGTCTGGCCGGGCTGATGATGGTGAAGGGCCTGGGCACACCGGCGAATCCCTCGGCTGGGCTGGCGTTATTGAACCAAAGCGCGATCCACGGCAGCTACTTCGGCGAGGATGGACTCGCACAAGTTTATGACCGGGGAATTCCCGGCGTTCCCCGCAGCCCGGAACTGGCTGCCTTCTGGAAAAAAGCGGCGGCAGATGAGCAGCAGCAGGAGGCGGCGCAGGCTGCATCCGTGAGGGCTGCGCGTCAGGCGGCCCAACAGCAGCAATTGAATGCGGATCTGCTCGTCGGGGGAGTGATCGTCGGTTTGATTCTCGGTGCGGCCGTGGTGGCCGATTTTTAGTTGAAAACCGGTTGCTTCAAGATAGCAGCACCTGAAACTGTGCCGTCGCCTTTCCTGCATTTCCGGTGCTGATCTGCCGCGCGCTGATCTCTGCCGTGTAATTGCCGGCGGGGAGTTGAGTTTGTCCTACGTACTGGCTGTTGAAGTTGAATCTCAAGTGGACGGGCTGCTGAACCGTGGGCTTTACGATTTGTGCGGAGACCTGAAAGTCATTGGGGATCCACGGGCTCCCGTTGTTGATTTCACATCCACACATCATCGTAACCTTGGTCTTCAGGTTGACCAGATTTCCCAGCACAACCACTTCAGGTTGCACCCAGAGGCCCGGAATCTCGATGACAAATCCAGGGAGACTCGGTTGTTGGCCGGGAGCGACCATCACCTGTGCTGTCGCAACTTGATCGCCCTGCGCCGCAGGCAGCGGCACACGAGCTTCGATGGTGAGCATCTTCGGCGCTGACAAATTGAACATCGCGGTGTAATTGACCGTGGTATCCGCAGCAACCACCCAGTAAACGGTAGGAGGCAGAAGCGGCATCCTTATCGTATACGGGGACGATCCCGGAATCTGGCTCGTAGAGCGTGTGCCGGAATCGCCATTGTTGGTGAACGCAGGTCCGGCCAACGTGGAAGAGCCTTCGCGGACGGTGATGATCGCGCCGTTATAACTATCGGGTCCCAGGAACATGCCGCCCTTTGCCTGAGGCCGAATGGTGAGTTCGGTATTGGTCGTCATGGCTATTTTCCTGTGTCGAATTGATTTGCATTTCGGTGCCGTGACATTCTCGCCGATTTCACCAAAGCAGGCTAGAGAGAAATTCGGACCTTCCGTGTGCTTTCTCCTTCCTTTTCCAGGGAAATCTCCACATCGCGTTCGCGGACGAATCGCGCGAACTTCTCTCCCCATTCGATCAGTAGAATGCTGCCCGGTTCCGCGCGCAGATCATCCAACCCCAGCGTTTCCAATTCCCGCTGCGTGTCGATGCGGTAAAGATCGATGTGAAAGAGAGTAACTCGTGGTCCGCGATACTCGTGAATCAGCGTGAAGGTGGGGCTGGTAACATCTTCTTCCTCCGCCGCGTCGAAGGCCGCGGCGATTCCTTTGACCAGCGTGGTTTTTCCCGCACCCAGGTCGCCGCGCAGCAGGGTGAGCTTGGGAGGCGCCAGCAATTCCGCCAGTGTGCGGCCGAAGGCAATTGTTTCCTCGGGCGAGTGGGTGGTGATCTCTCGTGTCATCTTGTCGAGGCGTGCAAGTTGCGCACACCTCGATCAGTATAACGAGAGCATAGCCCGAGTCGCCGCGTCGCCAAACTGCGAGAAAGCCAGCCTAGATCGTCTTCGGCACAACGAACACCGAAGACTTCAGGCCGAGGAGACTGTTGCGGTCGACTACATGGTCCACCGAGGTGCGCAGGCGGCGATGGTCGTCATCCTCGAAGGCGACGAAGCGGAACGGTTGTAATACTCCGGACGCCGACTTCCGCATGGGCGCAAGAACTTCAGCCATGCCGCGCACGGGGCCGGATTGGGTTTGAAACGCCAACTCCACGAATGCGCCGTCGGCGAGAGGGTGTTGCAATTGCAAAAGGCCTCCGGTTACGGAAATGGATTGAAGTTTAGCTCTGGTGCGGCGGCCATCTTCTAAACGAATCGCAGCCAGGACGGACTCGCCTAACTGGACCCGGGACGCGCGCCGCGAAGGGTGCGGTTGGGGGAAGTGGGTCATAACGGTAGGTGTACTATCGCACGCCCGCGTAACCGGTAACAGATTACGGAAGCAGATGCCCGGATTCCAGCGCCAGACAAGGGTTTTGGAGCGCTAACCGACGCTGCCGCAAGTAGATGAACGGGGTTAACTGACGCGACAATGTCCTACAGGACAGTCACAAGGAGTATTGGGACGCAATGGATGGGAGCTTCTAATTCCCGTGCGAGCAATTGTCGGCTTTCTTGCTGGAATCGAGGATAATCATTTCCCGGTTGCAGCGGCACATGCTTTCGCGATGCCGTCGCGAGTATCTTTGGCGTGCGTGGCCCCCGCAAGAAACGTCAACTCCCCGATGGTGATTCCACGCGCATACCCCGCACCGGCCAGTTGTTTTTCTGAAGCCGCAGCCCGCAAAAAACCATGGATAAACCACTCTGCCGTTTCACTTGTCGAAAATCCCGTTACTCCGCCATCCAGCACAGTTGGAGCAAAAAAAGGATGGTCAATACCCAGGCGATCGGCTTCCCGATAAACGATTGAGCCAACCAGTTCCATTCTCTGCGGCGTATAGGATTGAGAATCGCCGAGACCAATGATGAAGATTTTATCGGCCGTCATTTTTCCTAGAGGCGGAGTGATTAGAAGGGTTTCTCCCAGGATGCCGGCAAAGCTCTCTGGCTTGCGAATCTGATCCAACAGTCCGCTCAGTTTCTCGTTGATCTCGGTCAACGATCCGTGCAAGGTGTTCGCGGAAGCCGACTGGAAAAGGCAGATGATTTGAAGCTTGGTCTTCGTGTCGGCCGGCCTTTGAACCAGCACATGGATCGGAATCGGAGCGTTCGGGACTTCGAGCTGAGTGGGTTGCGACTGGGCGTTGGTGAGAATAGTGCCGCAACAGATCAGGGCGATAACGGCTATATTTCGAATTGGTTTGGGCAGCATCGTAAACCTTCTTCCGGACGCCATTGGGTAGTGTGGATATCTTATCGCAGGAGAAATTTCAACTTATCGCGAAGGATGCGAAACGCGGGGTACCTTGATGAATAACTGCCCGATGAACTAACGAACTGCTGCGGCCCAGGCGGGAATTGGTTCGAACCACAGCTTTCTGATGAGCTTAAAACCGCGACCAGTTTGTATCCCTCTTCCGTCGAGTTGTCGAACAAAATTGTGAATGTTGATTTGCCGCAACCGTTAGCGCCGGCGATTAATCGCCAACTGCTCCCGCGCATCCTCGGCCATCTTTTGAGCGACCTCAAGCCAGTTCACTGACATACTTTTAGGATACTCTAAGGTTTCCAGTTCCGTGGCTACTTCGCGTGCGTGATCGGCTTCTTTTCAACATCAAATGTTCAAATTTCCGGACTGCCTCGTGGTGATCCATAGACCTCGTTTTGGGGTGGATTCAAATTGGTCCCGGACGAATGCGTCCGGGGCTGCGTGATTCGTGGCGAATCACTACTTAATTGAAACCAGCCGGTCCACTAATTCCGAATAATCCTTTTTCTCGATGCCATGCACTTGCTTGTTGTACTCGTCCACCTTCGACGAATAATTCATCGAGCAGAATTTCGGGCCGCACATCGAGCAGAAAGCTGCTTCTTTGTAGTAGTCGTCGGGCAGAGTTTCGTCGTGCATGGAACGGGCGGTTTCGGGGTCGAGCGAAAGGGCGAATTGCTTCTCCCAGTCGAATTTATAGCGGGCGTAGCTAAGGGCGTCATCGCGGTCGCGGGCGCCGGGGCGCTGGCGGGCGATGTCGGCGGCGTGGGCGGAAATCTTGTAGGCGATGATGCCGTCTTTCACGTCTTTTTCGTTCGGTAACCCTAAGTGCTCCTTCGGCGTGACGTAGCAGAGCATGGCCGCGCCGTACCATCCGATCATGGCCGCGCCGATGGCGGATGTAATGTGGTCATAGCCGGGGGCTATATCGGTGACTAGCGGGCCCAACGTATAGAACGGAGCTTCGTAGCAGAGTTCGACTTCTTTCTCGACTTGCTCCTTAATCTTGTCCATGGAGACATGGCCGGGGCCTTCGATCATCACCTGCACGTCGTGCTGCCAGGCGATTTTCGTCAGCTCGCCGAGAGTTTTCAACTCGGCGAATTGGGCTTCGTCGCTGGCGTCGGCAACGCAGCCGGGGCGCAGGCCGTCGCCGAGAGAAAAGCTGACGTCATACTTCTTGAAAATCTTAACGATATCGTCGAAGCATTCGTACAAGAAATTCTGCTTGTGGTTGTAGGCCATCCATTGGGCGAGGATCGCGCCGCCGCGGCTTACGATTCCGGTGATGCGCTTGGATATCAGCGGGAGATACTGGATCAGAACTCCAGCGTGGATGGTCATGTAGTCCACGCCTTGCGCGGCTTGCTCTTCGATGACTTCGAGCATGACGTTGGCGTTCAAATCTTCCACGCGTTTTACGCGCGCGATGGCTTCGTAAATCGGCACGGTACCGATGGGCACGGGCGAGTGGCGCAGAATGGCTTCGCGAATGTTGTGAATGTCGCCGCCGGTGGAGAGATCCATGACCGTGTCGGCGCCGTAGTGCACGGCGGTGTGCAACTTCTTCAGTTCTTCGTTTACTTCTGACGTAACGGCCGAATTACCAATATTCGCGTTGATCTTGCACAGGGAGGCCACGCCGATCGCCATCGGCTCCAGTTCCGGATGGTTGATATTCGCGGGAATAATCATGCGGCCGCGGGCGACTTCGTCGCGCACCAGTTCCGGCGTGAGCTTTTCTTTGTGCGCGATGAACGACATTTCTTCGGTGATTACACTCTGGCGCGCGTAATGCATCTGTGAGAAGTTGCCGTCGTGGTTTTCCTGCTTGCGCTGCGCAAGCCACTCTGCGCGCGGCTTGGGGACACTGTAACCATTGTTGCCGTTGCCGGAATTGCCATTCGTAGAAGTCATCGGAGGAGCCCAGCTTTCGTGGGAGTTGGTAAGCTCCGATTATACCCGCAGTACGCTCGAAGTGGATTTCAGTTCGCGGCTCGGCCTTGCTCATCCTTACCAGGCGGGCTTAGAATTCCATGCGCTCTCAAAAAAGGAGATTTCTATGCGTCCGTTTCGATTTCTGCCGGCCCTGTTGCTTCTGGCGAGCCTCGGCAGCTTCGCCCAATCCGCCTCAACCAAGCCCAGTGGCAGCTTTAGTATCGACAACATCGATAAGAGCGTCGACCCCTGTGTGGATTTTTATCAATACGCTTGCGGCAACTGGCTGAAGAATTCAGAAATTCCGCCGGATCAGGCGCAGTGGGTGAGCTTTGTAGAGTTGCACGAACGCAATTTGGATATTGAACGCGGCATTCTGGAGAAGGCTGCTGCCGGCGGAGCGAGTCGCGATGCCGTCGATCAGAAGATCGGCGATTTGTACGGCTCGTGCATGAATGAGAAGACTGTGAACGCAAAAGGCATCGCTCCTGTAAAGCCGGAACTTGACCGCGTGGCTGCGGTGCGCGACAAGGCTGAGCTGATTGACGAACTGGCGCACCTTTATTTAACGGGAAGTCCGTCGCTGTTCAGTTTTTATGCGTCTTCGGATTTGCACAATGCGGATCAGGTGATCGCATATATCGACCAAGGTGGATTGTCACTGCCCGACCGCGATTACTACATTAAAGATGACCAGAAGATGAAAGATATGCGCCAGCATCTGGTCGAGTACATTACCCAAACGTTTATTCTGGCAGGGCAAACGCCACAACAGGCAGCTGATTCGGCGCAGGCAGTGTTGCGGATCGAGACGGCGCTGGCAAAAGCGTCCATGGATCGCACGGCGCGGCGCGATCCGAAGAATCGCGACCATAAGATGACGCGTGACGAGGCGGTGGCACTGGGGCCAAATTTTTATTTGAACCGATACTTTGTGGCCGTGGGGGCACCTAACTTCAAGCAGCTTAACGTCACCAATCCTGATTTCTTCAAACAGGTGAATGGCGTGCTGGAGACGGAATCGCTCGAGTCGTTAAAAACTTATGTGAGCTGGCATGTGGTGCGGGCATCGGCGCCCTGGCTTTCGCAGCCATTTGTCGAAGCGAATTTTAAGTTTCAGCAGAACCTGACCGGACAGAAGGAACTTCCGGCGCGATGGAAGCGCTGTGTGAGTCTGACAGACGGCGAATTGGGCGAGGCTTTGGGCAAGAAATATGTGGACGCTACTTTCGGCGCAGATGGCAAAGCGCGCATGTTGAAAATGGTAGACGCGCTGGAGAAATCGCTAGCGGAAGATATTCACGATCTTTCGTGGATGAGCGAGGAAACCAGGAAGCAAGCGAAGGTCAAGCTGGATGCGATTCGGAATAAGATCGGCTATCCCGATGTTTACCGTGACTACAGTTCGGTCACGATTAAGAGCGACGACTTGATCGGCAACATCGCGCGGGCGGATGAGTTCGAATCGAAGCGCGACGTTGCGAAGATCGACAAGCCGCTTGACCGCAAAGAATGGGGCATGACGCCGCCCACGGTGAACGCTTATTACAGCGGATCATTTAATGAGATTGTATTTCCCGCCGGTATTTTGCAGCCGCCATTCTTCGACAAATCGATGGATGACGCCGTGAACTTTGGTGGCATCGGCTTAGTGATTGGTCACGAACTGACCCATGGTTTTGACGATCAGGGCCGCAAGTTCGATCCGCAGGGCAACCTGCATGATTGGTGGACCGAGCAGGATGGTAAAGAGTTTGAGAAGCGAGTGAGTTGCATTGCCGACGAATACTCGAACTTTGTTGCTGTTGACGATTTGAAGCTGAATGGCCGTCTTACTCTGGGCGAAAACACTGCCGACAACGGTGGGGCACGGATTGCTTTGATGGCGCTGGAACACATGATCGCCGATGACAAGACGGGCAAAGAGGGGCAGACGATCGACGGTTACACTCCCGAGCAGCGCTTTTTCCTTGGATTTGGGCGCGTGTGGTGCGAGAAGCGGCGTCCGGAAGTGGCGCGCACCCGCGTGCTGACCGACCCGCATTCTCCGGGCAAATATCGCGTGGACGGCGTGGTGCAGAACATGCCTGAGTTCCAGAAGGCATGGGGATGCAAGGCTGGACAGCCGATGGTTTCCGAAAATGCCTGCCACGTTTGGTAGGTTTCACAGAACTTTAAAATGCAGAAGGCCCGGCAAAATTGCCGGGCCTTATTTCATGGGACGAGGTTAGTAATTCGCCGCTTGGACGATCAGGTGATCGACAATGCGGTGGGCTTCGTCGATATGCCCGATGGCGCGATTGCGAAGGCCGCGGACGTGAGGATCATCTTCTTCGCGGGCGATGTCGTTGTGAGCTTTATCCAACAACTCCAGGGCGCGGTGAAAACGGCCGGCACGGTCCATGCGGGCATCGACTGGAGGATGATCGTTCAAGTTTTTCCCGTCGTCGATGGAGGCTCGTTTAATTTCTTCAATGGCTTTGTCAATCTCGTTAATAGCGTGCTCTTCTTCCTTGTCCATGTGATGTGTGGGAGCCAGGTTTTCCAGATGAGCGCGGGCATGACGCAGATCGGTGAGCGCGTGCAAATAGGCGGGATGCATTCCCGGTTCTTCAGCGAAACTTAGAGCGGAGCAGAGGGCGACAAGAAATGCGAGTATGGCGCAATGTCGTAGAGCTTTCATGTTGGCTTAAATCCTTTCGTGGGATGAGCTATGAACTGGAAAGGCGGTTTCGACTTACCGGATTCTATCGGGATGATCTGCGCGATGGGAGTTACTTCAGGACATGACCGCTTGAAACTCTTGTCTGGCGGCAGGTTTGTAGCGATCGGAAAAGCTTTAATTTTTAGAGTGGCTGATTCCAGCCTTGCAGCCGCGGCCACCATCGGCGTACATTTCGGCGATATTCATCGTACTGCGCCCCGAATTTGCTGTGCAGCGTTGGTTCTTCGTAGAACCTGACAAACAAATGCACGCCGAGCGCGACCGCCGCTACGGCTGCGATCACCTCTGGGTTGGGATGTCCGAAAATAATCCATAATCCGACCCATCCTGCCGCAAAGCCCACGTACATGGGATTACGCACATGGCGATAAAAACCTACAACAACTAATCTCTGCGGCGGAATCATGGGCGCGGGCGTGCCGCGGCCGGTCCAACCAAAATCCCAGACGCAGCGCAGGGCGACGGCGAAGCCCAATACCGAGGGGATCGCGGCCAGCCATCGCCAGCGTGCCGCACCAGCCATTTCCACGCTGAAGCCGAGCCATTGCGGAAGAAGCCAGAACCACAGAGCGAAGAACGCCGCGCCTACGATCAGCGAACCGGCGGCCGTAAGCCATCGTTGGCCTTCTCCAAACGGCGATGAGCCCGAAACCTGTGCGTGGACCATAAGCACCTCCTCGGGAATGGGTACTGCTTTGCGGATAGTCTACGCTCAGTGTTTTTCCGGTGCCTTGAAACCTTTGCGGCGTTGTTCGCTGTAGCGGTGCAGGGAATCGAGGATGATGGGATGCGCTTCTTTCGCTGGTCGTATTTCGTCCACTTCGACGGCCTTGCCTTCGAGCTGTTTGTAATCCTGAAAAAACCGCCGCAACATCAGCATGCGGTGCGGGGGCATCTCCGCAGCCTCGTGGTAGGAGTTAAATTCGGGATCCTGGGTGGCGATGGCAATGATTTTATGGTCGGGCTTGCCGCCGTCGATCATGGTCATAAGACCGATGGTACGGGCGTGAATGATGGTGAGCGGGACCACGGTTTCCTGGCAGAGCACGAGGACATCAAGCGGGTCGTCGTCTTCGGCCAGCGTTTGCGGAATGAACCCGTAGTTCGCCGGATAGTAAACGGCCGAGTAAAGGATGCGGTCGAGCTTGATGAGGCCGCTAGCCTTGTCGAGTTCGTATTTGACGCTCGATCCGAAAGGGATCTCAATCACGCAGTCGAATTCCTGCGGAAGCTTGTCGCCGGGAGTTACGTCGTGCCAGGGATGGATCATAAGTGGTTAAGTTTTATTTTAACGGAAGCGGTTGTCAGGGGACATGCGATCGGAGAACGAGTAGTCGTGCGGTTTGGCTTGCAGCGTCAGATCGGTAAAGCGGGAGATCCTTCGCTACGCCGGAGATACGGCTCCGCTCAGGATGACAAAAGTCGTATAAAAACCAAACTGCACCACTACCGGTGAATGAAATGTAGATTTGTCTTGCCGGAATGGACTATGATTCGCTCATCGGGAGGCTCCATATGTCACGTACTCGCCTTCTTACCGTTGCGACTCTGCTTTGGCTAGGCGCCGGGCAGACTTTCGCACAATCGCCGCAAACAGAAACTCCGAGCGCGAATAAATCGCAGACTGCCGAGCCGTTGAACTCTCACGATAGTTCCGTAGATGATCAGAGCGGTGTGAAGGGCGATTCCGGGAAAGCGCAGGGCCAGTCGAGCAACAATTCGATTGGTTTGCTCGTGCTCGATGCAGAACAAAACCGTGCTCGTTTTATTCCCGGCGCGCAAGCGCAGGGAGACGTAGCTTGCTTCTCGATCCGCAGTTACCGCGTGGTTCGTGACGATCCCCACTCGGATTCGACGCACCGCGACGGCTACACGACTTGCGTGCCGGCGGAGCGCTTCAAGGTTTATACCTCGGTAGAACACGTGCGTTGATTTCTCGGGAGTGGCAGGGAATGTCAAGTCAAGGGAAAACGTATTTAAAATTTGGCGCGGCCACGGTTGTGATTCTGCTGCTGCTGGGTTATCTCGCGTACACCGGCGTGCAGGACAGCAAGAGCTACTACGTCACCATTACCGAACTGCACAAGATGGGGGATGGCGCTTATACCAAGCGCCTGCGGGTGGCGGGCAATGTGCAGCCGGGATCGATTCATCGTACGGGGACGCACGTGCAGTTTGTGCTGGTCGAACAGAATCAATTACTGAACGTTGATTACACGGGAACTGAAGCGCCTCCCGATACGTTTAAGGACGATTCACAAGCGCTGGCTGATGGAAGTTTTGGCCGCGATGGGGTTTTTCATGCGAAAGCGCTTCAGGCCAAATGTGCTTCGAAGTATGCTCCGCAACAGCCGGGGAATCAGATGCAGGCTGAACCGGCGAAGAGCATGACACAGGTTCAGAGGCCCTCGTCCGTTACGACGAATTAAATATCCGATAATATTTCGCTGTTCAACTTCATCGCTGCGATCCATTTCCGTTCGACTTGAATGGCCGAATCGAGCCATTCTCATGCCCTTTGCAAAAACCTGTCAAAGTCCTTAGATTCTTTGCTGTGACAGTAGCGCCCATATCAGTTATCAAGCTCAATGGCGTCGTGAAGCAATTCGGCCGCTTCGCCGCGTTGCGCGGTGTGAGCGCGGAGTTTGCCGCGGGCAAGTTTTATGTGATCCTCGGCGACAACGGGGCAGGGAAGACTACGCTGTTGCGCGCTTTGGCGGGACTGGCTTCTCCTACCCGCGGCAGCGTCTTTATCATGGGCGAAAATCCGCGCGAGGCTTGCTGCGAAATCGGTTATATGGCGCACCCATCGCTGCTTTATGACGAATTGAGCGGGATGGAGAACCTGCGCTATTTTGCTCGGCTGTATGGCATTTTCGACGACGAGCGTTGTGCGCGGGCGATTCGCTCGGTGCGGCTTGATCCTGAGTTGGTTCGGCCTGTGGGCCAATATTCGCAGGGCATGAGGCAGCGCATGTCGCTGGCGCGGGCAATTTTGCACGATCCGAAAATTCTGCTGCTCGATGAGCCTTTTTCCAACGTGGATGTGCATTCCGCGGGAGAAATGGTGAGCTTGCTAAAGTGCATGAGCGATACGGGCAAGACTATTTTTGTGGTCACGCATCAGGCATCGCTGTTGGAAGGCGTAGCGGATGAATTTGTGTGGATGCAAGCCGGACAGATTGTAAACCGGACTTCTTCTCTTGTTTCGGATTCTGCCGAGGCGAGAAATTAATGAGTTCGCTCCGCGCGATCACACTCGCCACGTTGACCAAAGACATCCGGCTGGAGTGGCGCTCGCGCGATGCGATCAACTCCATGCTGTTTTTTTCGCTGCTGGTAGTGGTGGTCTTCAGTTTTTCGTTCGATCCAAACGCGGAGGAGTCACGCGAAATCGCGGGGGGATTGATTTGGGTTGCCTTCCTGTTTGCCGCGGTCGTGGCGCTGAATCAGACCTGGGCGCGTGAGTTGCGCAACCAAGTGCTGGATGCTTACCGGGTTTCGCCGTCGCCGGCGAATGGATTGTTCCTTGCGAAAGCGCTGGGAAACTTTATTCTGGTCAGCTTGCTCGAAGCGGTGATGGCGCCGTTGTTCATCATTTTTTACAACTTGCGCGCTCTGGGTCCGGCATGGCAGTTGATTCCTGTTGCTCTTTTAGGAACGTGGGCGCTGGTGGTGAATGGGACATTTTTTGCGGCGATGTCGCTGCGCACGCGCAGCCGCGAAATCATGCTGCCGCTGCTGCTGTTTCCCATCTCGATTCCGGCGGTGCAATCGATGGTGGAAGCTACACGCATTCTCCTCGCAGGCGACGGCTCGGCGCGCTTTTGGATCGTGTTGCTTCTCACCTACGATGTGGTGTTTACTACTGCTTGTCTGGCGCTATTCGAAACGGTTCTACAGGCAGAATGAAGCGAGCCTTCCCCATTCTCGCGGTGTTTACGGCGCTGCTGCTCGGATATGCCTTCTATGAGGCCATGTGGGTCGCTCCCATGGAGCGCACCATGGGAGATGTACAGCGCATTTTTTATTATCACGTGCCTTCGGCCTGGACGGCCTTTCTGTTGTTCTTCGTGAATCTGGTGGCTTCGGTGATTTATCTCATCCGGCGCAATGAGAAGGCGGATGCGCTGGCTGTTGTGTCGGCGGAAGTAGGCGTTGTGTTCTGTACTGTCGTGCTGGTGACCGGACCCATCTGGGCGCGGCCGGTTTGGGGCATCTGGTGGACTTGGGATATCCGACTTACGACTACGCTGGTGTTGTGGCTGATTTATGTGAGCTATCTGGTGCTGCGGCGGTTTTCCGACAGCTCGCAGACTCCGAAGCTGGCGGCGGTGCTTGCCATTTTTGGTGCGCTCGACGTGCCGTTGGTTTATTTTTCCATCTGGTTTTTCCGCACGCAGCATCCGCAGCCGGTGATTGGCGGAGGCGGATCGATTGATCCCAGGATGTTGCATGTGCTGCTGCTCAACTGGTTGGCATTCTCTTGTTTTGCGCTGCTGATATGCTGGGCGCGTTATCGCCTAGAGCGGTTGCAGCGCGAAGCGGATGAGTTGGAGAGCCTGGAATCGCTGCGTGGGGTAGTGCAATGAATTCGGTCAATTTTTTATATGCCGCTTATATTGCAACTTGGCTGATTCATGGCTTTTATATCGGAAGTATGGTGCAGCGTTACCGGCGGCTGCGGCAGCGGATGAAGGATTTGGGAAGGTAAAAAATGGCTTGCGGCTTCGGGGCGGGAAGCCGAAGACCGCTTTTTAGTTTGCCGTATTCCAGCTTTTCTGCAATGTGCTGAGGAAGTCGGGAGTGCCGTTCGAGCGCAGGAATTCGTAATCTTCAATCATGGCCGCGGTGCCGACACGCGAAGAGGGCAGCGGTGACTCGGAGCGGATGACCCGGGCGGTGAAGCGAACACGAACCGCATCGGTGAGAGTGATGTGGGGTGGGAAGGTTAGGGTGACTTCGCAGCGGGTGCCGGCGGGTACGGGCTTGTCCAAATAAAAAAAGACGCCGCGGGCGCTTACGTTCTGGGTTTCGGTGTGGAATTCGCCAGTTGGGCCCTCGCTTTGCCCGTCTTCGTTCGCACGATCTTCGTTCGTACAATCCAGGCGCACGATAGCGGGCAGGCGCATATCGAAGCGGCGCATCAGCCTGCGTTCCTGCGTTTCAGGGTGCAATTGTGGCGTATTTCCCGAAAGCATTTTCCCTGCCATCGATTCAATTCATGCAACGGAACAGCCGAACTGGCAGGCGCAATTTCCGCCGAGCATTGCGGACAGCGCCTAATAACCCCACTCTATAGAACTGACCACCGTTTGCAAGAGCAAAAAGTCCCAGAGAATAGAGTCGGTCACCTGCAATTTGCTGCAGCACTTTCAGGCATGGCTGTTTTTCCCCGGTTCTCCCGGCATCTTTCCGCATTATTTGATGCATCTGACAACCTCGTAGAGTGCTGCGCGTGGGGCGCGGCTTGACTTGGCTATCCGTCAGATGTTTAAGTAGTTGTTTATTTTCCGCCAGTTCCTAAATGACATGTCAGCAGCGGGCGGTTTCGCCGGCGCGAGGTAAATTTTGTGCGCCGTTTCTACTCTCTCCAGAAAGATACGCGTGCAGCGGAGGAAAAGCGTGATGGGTAATGGCCGTAAGTTGTCGGGAAAAAGCTTGAAAGGCGGCTTGAAGTGGCCTGGCGCGTTAAGCGTGGGCTTTGTTTTGGCGGTTGCAGCTTCCCTTATGCTCGGTGGGAGTTTCCGCCATGCCGACAAATCACTAGCGCGTGTATCCGCATTTCCAGCGGGAGCTCCGTTCGCCAATTCGGCTGCGAAATCGAAGCCGGACGCACGGTCCCTTCTGGGTCAGCTCCCAATGGTTTTCGAGCCTAATCAGGGGCAGGCTGAGTCAGATGTGAAATTTGTTTCGCGCGGCCAGGGATATAGCTTGTTTTTGAATGAGACCGGAGCCCTACTGGCGATGCAGACGAAGTCGCCGAAGGATCCGAAAAATGCGAGCCTGGAAACGGTCCGCATGACGTTGGTTGGAGCGAATGGCGCACCAGTTGTTGACGGAAGCGATCCTCTGCCCGGAAAGAGCAACTACTTCATCGGCAATAATCCCAAAAAATGGCGAACCGGCATTCCACAGTTTGGCGGCGTGCACTATCAGAGTGTTTATCCGGGAATCGATTTGGTTTTCTACGGCCACCAGGGGCATTTGGAATACGACTTCAAGGTTGCTCCCGGAGCTGACCCGGCGCAAGCCGAGTTGAAATTCGATGGCGCCACTGAACTGGAGCTGAGCGGCGGGGATTTGATTCTGAAGGGAACGAGTGCGGGCGTGCGATTGCAGGCTCCGCGAGTTTATCAAAGCGTAGCGGGGCAGCAACGGGCGGTGGAAGGGAAGTTTGTTCTGCGTGCGGCGAATCGAGTTGGTTTTGAGATTGGGCCGTATGATCGCAGCCGGGAATTGGTGATCGACCCCACTATCTTTTATTCGACATACTTTGGTAGTAGCGGGACAGTGATTTCCCCTTCGATTGCGGTCAATGGAAACGGGGAGATTTATCTTTCGGGTTCTACGAATGCCGCGCTGGTTTCGACAGCTACTGCCGGCGCAGTCCAGAGCGGTCTTGCTACCGGTGCGACCCAGAATATTTTTGTTGCGGAGATCGATCCCACAGCCGGCTTAACCGGATTGCGCGCTCTCACTTACCTGGGCGGCAATGGAATCGATACTTCGGTAGGTCTAGCCGTGGACAGCGGCGGTAATGCCTATGTTGCGGGAACGACCAGTTCGACCAACTTTCCCACGGCCAATGGATATCAGAGCGGGGTTCTCGCGGGTAGCACAGGGACTTCCCACGTTTTTTTGAGCGTGTTGAATCCTACGTTCACGGCGCTGAACTATTCGACTTATCTTTCCGGCAATGGCACGGATGTAGCTACCGGCTTAGCGATTGACAACAATTCCAATGCCTTCATCACGGGCACAACGACCTCCAACAACGCATCCTCGTTAACTCCAACCGTGTATTTCCCTGCCAGTTTCCTGCCAGCGCCCTATCAATTAGTTCCGGCACAAGGGTCGTCGATTCAGTTTTTTGTGACCGAAGTAAAGACTTCACTCTCAGGGCCGAGCAGCATCGCCTACTCCACTTATTTTGGCGGTGGGAATGGCACGATTGCGGTAGGCGGGGGCATCGCGGTCGATACCAGCGACAATATTTATTTCAGCGGCACTACGAATTTCTTTAATAGCGGGGAAGGTACGAATGGTACTGGAGGATTGGCGGCCGGCGATTTTCCCATCGCGAACGCTTACCAGCCCTGCCTGGACACTGTGCCGCCTAACTCGTTTGTTCCACCGGTTACGTGCACCGCGCCAACCAGTCCTGCCGCAACAGACGCTTTCGTTGCCAAGCTGAACCCTAACAACGCGCAGACTGGCGCAAGCCAGTTATTGTTTTCCACCTACTTCGGCGGTACGGGCGCTGATACTTCCACCGGAATCACGGTTGATCCCACCGCTGCCAATATCTACATTACTGGATCGACAAATTCTCCGTCATTCCTGATCCCCACCGATGCAGGAGAATTTCAGCCTTGCCTGAATGCTCCGGCAGCAACTCCGTGTCCGACCGCCACGACGAATACAGACGCTTACGTGGCCAAGTTCACAAATCCAACCGAAGCTTCAGGAACCTCAAGTACTGCTGTAAGCCTGGGCTACTTTACCTATCTTGGCGGAAGCCTGAACGATAGTGGGTTGGCGATTGCAGTCGACACTGCCGGTGGCGCGCTGGTGACGGGAGAAACCAACTCACCGGATTTTCCCGTTACAATCGGAGCTTTGCAGAGCACGCTTAACGGCACGCAAAATGCTTTCTTCGCGCACATCGATACAACCACAATTACCGGTACGACTACCACAGGTTCTTATGCCACCTATTTCGGCGGCAATGGTGTGGATAGCGGGACCAGTATTACGGTCGATGCTAATTTGAATACTTATATTGCCGGGCAAACGACCTCCGCTACAGGCACATTGGAAACAGTCAATCCGCTGCAACCTGCTCTCTCCGGAACCACGGACGCGTTTGCCGTTGAACTGCGGCCAGCCAATGAATTGTGCATTACCTGCATCACGCCGGTACTTTCGCCGTCGACGGGAGTGATTGGAGCAGGGAATCCGATTACGGCAACTTTCACGGTTTCGAACATTGGCCCCGATCTCGCAACCAACATCACTGTGAATGGCACGTTTACGACCAACACGGCGGCAACATTCACAAGTTCGTCGGCTGGAGCAGGCAGCATCTGTAGCGTGCCGACCGGCTCAACGGCGGTTTGCCTGATTCCTGTTCTTCAGGCGGGTTCTATCGCAACCGTTGCATTCGGCGTAACCCCTACGACGGCGGGGACTGGTCAGATTACGGCCACGGCAACTAATGCCAATAACACCAGCCAGGCTGTCTCCACATCGGTTTCATTTACGTCGACAAATTATTCGGTGAACATCTCACCCTCGTCGCAAACCGTGGTCGCCGGAAACACGGCGGTCTACTCCGTGCTGGTATCCCCGGCTGTGACGTTCGGAAACAATGTGACGCTGACCTGCACCTCCTTACCGGCAGGAGCCAGCTGCGGATTCAGCCCGGCCACGCTTACCTTTAACGGGCCAAGCCCGCAATCGAGCACGCTCAACCTGACCACGACCGCGCGCCCGCTGACCACGATCAGTTCTTCAAAATGGAGCCGGCCCTTCTATGCGTTCTGGTTGCTCTCTCCGGCTATGGCTGTGTTTGGGCTAGGGAGCAGCAGGAAACGACGTCGTTGGCTCGGGCTGTTTGTGATTTTGACGGTGCTTGCGGTGATTGCTCCATTGCCTTCGTGCAGCCATACCAAGCAACAACCAGTGGTCACAGGAACCCCGGCGGGATCGTACCCGCTGACTGTGACAGCTACTTCGGGGTCGTTCTCACAGAGTTCGGGATTCAGCTTGACAGTGCAGTAGGCAAACGCATCAGTGCGGATTCTGTCGTGCGCTGATAAGGGTTTAAGCTCCGGCAGAAAGCTTGTGATGGCTTTTGGCTTCGGCGATTCCGTATTGCCGAATCTTATAAAGAAGAGCTTTGTAGCTGATTTGTAAAAGGCCTGCCGCCTGTTTGCGGTTCCAGTTGGTTTGCTCGAGCGCCTGCCGGATGGCTTCTCCTTCGGCTTCATCCTTCGCACTACGCGCCAGTGACTTCAAGCCGCCACTGGAATCTCCAGTTTTAGACCCGGAATCTCCATTTGCGCCTCCACTGCCATCGAAACGCGGTTGAAGTTCAGCCGCAGCCAGGTTTTCGTCGCCAAGAATCAAGTAACGCTTTAAGAAGTTATTCAGTTCGCGCAGGTTTCCCGGCCACGGATGCCTTTGGCAGGCCTCCAGTAAAGCTGGTGAAAGTGGAAGTTGCGGGCGGGCGTATTGCTCTGCCATGTGCGTCATGAAGTGCTTCAGCAAAACAGGAATTTCTTCTTTGCGCTCGCGCAATGGCGGTAACTGCAAGGTGAAGGCGTTCAGGCGGTAATAGAGGTCTTCGCGCAGGCGCTTGGTGGCTAATGCCTGAGGAATATCGATGTTCGTGGCTGCCAGGATGCGTACATCGACTTTTATCATGGTGCGGCTGCCCAAGCGTGAGAATTGCTGGTCTTGCAGCACATGCAGCAGTTTGGCTTGCAGCGCGGGCGGCATTTCGCCGATTTCATCGAGCAGAATCGTACCCTTGTTGCACAACTCGAACTTGCCTGGTTTGGCGTGTACGGCACCGGTAAATGCACCCGGTTCGTAGCCGAAGAGTTCGCTTTCGAGCAGGTCGGCAGGTACGGCGGCGCAGTTCACTTTAAGGAAGGTACGATGCGCTCGGGGCGAGAGCTTGTGAATCAGGCGCGCGAGCACTTCTTTGCCGGTACCGCTTTCGCCGAGCAGCAATACGGGAATATCGACATTCGCCACCAATGCGGCTTGCGAACGGATCTTGCGCATGGCTGGGCTGGCGGCGATGAAGAAAACATCGTCGGCAACTTCCTCGACTTCGCCTCCGACTGGCCCTTTGCCCTGATCAAGGCATTGGTCGATAACTGCATCGAGTTCCGCTTTCTGAAATGGCTTGGTGATGTAGTCGTGCGCTCCCAGACGCATAGCCTGAACCACCTTGCGCGTGTCGTTGACGCAGGAAAGCATTACGACTTTCACTCCGGGACGCTTTTGGCGAAGCTGTTCCAACGTTTCCAGGCCATCGATGCCGGGCATCAGCACATCGAGCAGCACCAGGTCCGGTTCCATACCTTTGTCGATGCGCTGCAGGGCTTCTTCTCCGGTGGACGCGGTTTCGACTTTGTAATCGTCCACTTCCAGCAGCGTGCGGATGTAGCGCAGCATGGCTGGTTCGTCATCGACCAACAAGATTTTTGCGGTATCGTTCATCGATTCTTTCCTTTGCCGGCAGCCATGGAGGAGGGTTTGAAAGGAATGATGAAGGAAAATTTGCAGCCTGTTCCGGGATCGCTTTCGACCCAGACTTTGCCGCCCATGCCCTGCACCAGACGACGCACGATCGACAATCCGAGTCCCACGCCTTCCTGACTTTCGTTGCCGGGCAGGCGGAAGAAATCGTCAAAGACTTCCTGATGAAATTCCGCTGGAATTCCCGGACCGGTATCGGAGACACTGACTTTCACGGAATTTGGTTGGGGATCGTTCTGCCGGCGGCGTTCGCCGGTCGAGGCCGGCTGCGCTGCGGCGCGACGCTCCCACATGTAAGGCTCAGCATGCATCCAGACGGTTCCACCTTGCGGAATAAATTTAAAAGAATTCTCGAGCAAATTGGAGATTACTCTTTCCAACTTGGGAGAATCGAATGGAAACTGGGGCAGTTTGTCATTGGCTAGAAAATACAGCGCCAATCCTTTTTCCTGGAAGCGGCCCGACCACAAGCGGCATACATCCGAGAGGCATTCGTTGAGATTGCCGACCGCGAACTGCATCTTCAGGCCGCCGGTTTCGAGGGCGCTGAAGGTTAAAAAATCCTGAATGAACTGTTGCAGCCGTTTGCCGCTGGCTTGCATGTCGCGCAACACTTCACGCTGACGTTCCGTGATGGGGCCCAGCTTTTCGCTTTGGAGCACCTCGACATAACCATTCAGAATGGCCAGCGGCGTTTTCAAATCATGGGCGGCAGAACCTAATGCATTGGTGGTGCGTTGATATCGTTGCTGCAATTCAAGGTAGGCCTGCGGAAGATCGGCCGCACTGGGCATACCCGGACCACCAAGAGCGGGAAGCGTTGGAACTTCAGCCTTACGTTTCCCGGGCTGGGAAGCAAACAGATTCTTTTGCACGGTGGCCATAAGGGATACAGCGGTCTAACACAGAGGGGGGTGGCACCCAACCGTTTTCAACGGGAGTGCCGTGAAAAAATCGTATGCTAAGGCACTTTTCATGTCAACGAAAAATGCAACCTGATTACCCAAGTGTGGCAAAAGCTTGCACTTCCGTAAGGCCTGTTCGGTATTTCTTTAACTTTCGACTTAGCGACCGAACTTAGTGAAAAGAGATCGCTTCATGAGGTTTTGGACTATTGCGCCCATGAATCGACCTTAGTTTAGCTGTTCTTCGACCATCCACATGGGCAGCATCGGCATTCATGGCAGATTTGGCCCCTGAGATGCTTAAAATGACCTGAGATTTACCGAGGATCGTACGTGAAAGCTAGGATATCAGCCGGGGAACGCCGGCGATGGCCGCGTTTGCCTTTAGCCATACCTGTTTTTGTCAGAAGCGACATCGGGCAGGATAAAGAATTCCTGGAGTTTGCCACTGCGTTGAACGTGTCAGCAGGAGGTATGCTCGTGGCAGTTCGTCGCGCGATTCCATTCCTTACAGAAATCTCGCTGGAGATTCCCAGTTCACCTTTGGCAGCGTTGGCATCATTGCCGCGTGCGGCGCGTACGTTGCTGGCAAAGGTGGTTAGAACTGAACACGCTGCCACGTATAACCTGATAGGGCTCAAGTTTTCACGGCCGCTGGTGGGTACGCGTACGGTTATCAAAACCCGGCAAAGGAAATTCGCTTCTACTGTGTGAAAAGAGTTCTCTCCGGTAACTTTGCCTCATACCGGAGTGCAAAGTCCCCTCCATATTACTTTGCTCCTGTCCTTCCCAATCTTTAGTAAGTTGCTTTTCCTCAAGCAGATAGGCTAGCCTCAGTCTTAACACTGACACTCCCCTACGTTTGGCGCTTCGGATGCACGGGATACTATACCCCCGTCCCCCGCAGAGCCAGCCGCCATTTATGAGCACATCGAATTCAGTGAGTACTCTCGCCCAGCCTTTGGGAGATATGCCTCCCGAGGCCATCGTATTCGGCAGCACGGATACTATGCGCGCCTTGCGCGAGCGCCTTGCCAAGATTGCGGGCGCGAACGTTCCTGTGCTGATTCATGGGGAAAGCGGAACGGGCAAGGACATTATTGCCCGCTTGATACACGCGGCGTCACCGTGGAAGACGGGACCATGGGTGAAAGTGAATTGCCCCGCGATCCCGGGAACTCTGTTGGAGAGTGAGTTATTCGGTTACGAAAAGGGCGCGTTCACCGGCGCTTTTGGAATGAAGCCCGGACGCGTGGAGATGGCGCACCGAGGCACACTGTTTCTCGACGAAATCTCCGAGCTCGACATGAGTTTGCAGTCGAAGCTCTTGCAGCTTTTGCAGGATGGACAGTTTTGCCGCATCGGCGCGCAGGAAGATAAGAAAGTGGAAGTGCGCGTAGTGTGCGCCACGAATCGCAAACTGGAAGAGGAAATCGCAAACGGCGCCTTCCGCGCCGATTTGTTTTATCGCATCAATGTGGTCAATCTGCACATGCCGCCGCTGCGGGAGCGGACTTCCGATTTGGCGGATCTCATCGCCTATTTCCTTGAGCACTACAACACGAAGTTCAACTCGCGCGCCAAACCGTTGTCGAACGAGCTGATGAATCTGCTGCGCAAGTATCACTGGCCGGGAAATATTCGCGAGCTGGAAAACTTGATTAAGCGGTATGTGATTCTGGGGAATGAGGAAGCGATCTCCGGCGATCTGCGGCCTCAGCCTACGGATTTCTTCAGCGCTGACATCGACGTGGATAGCCCGATTTCGCTCAAGAAGATTACCAAGCAGGCGGTACATGAACTTGAACGCAAAGTAATTTTGAAAGTGCTGCAACATCATCATTGGAATCGGAAGCAGGCGGCTCGCGCTTTGAATATCAGCTACCGTGCGCTGCTTTATAAGATTCGCGATGCGGGATTGCCTTCGAATCGGGCGCCGCGGCGTCCGCAGCCGGCGACTGCCGAAGTCGCGCCGGTAACGATTGAGTAGCTCTAAATCGTCGGCGACACGCCTTGAAACGGTGCGGTTCCCAGCAGAGCCCATCTCCTAAACGGGCACGCCTTTGTGTGTGGACTTCCTGACGGGTCTAACTTCGCTCTCCTTGTTCGTTCTTCGTAACAAAACTTATTTTCCCGGCGAAGCGGCGTGTTTTTGCGCTCAACTATACTCCCGATTTAGTCTCCGGGAATTCCCACCGAAAGGAACCAACCGTGCCAAAGCGTTTGACCGCATTCGTGTCGCTGCTCCTGTTGTTCCTCGGAGTTTCAATTTCTAGCCCACCGATACCTATGATGAGATTCCCAACTTTGTCGCGACCTATGCCTCAAAATATGTAACGATCCAGATGGAGTACAACACGGCGTGGGAAGATCCGTCGTCAAACGGGAGCGTGGTAGTCTTCTGGCGGCTGCATGCCGGCCTGCCACCTTTCTGAGTTACATCAACAGTTCCAGCTTGCACTCTAGCGGCGCTATGTGCGCTCAGGGTGCAAGCGCCGGTTCGGCTCAGGTCGCTTATTCCATGGCGTGGTATGGAGCGGCAGGTTATTTAACTAACGTGGAACTCATCGTCGGCCCGGTGTTTAGCGAGATCGACCAGGGGTGTACGTATCCAAATGCTGCCACCCCGACGGTTTGTGCGGCAGGCACGCCTTATTGTAGTCCCAAGACCTTACCGTGGAGCGATGCGGTCATCTATGTTCCATCCGACAATAGTTATGTATCGGCATGGTCTGGATTACCGGCTTGCGCAACCTCGAGCGTCAATTCGGCGAACTATCCTTTGTGGAAGGCTATGGGTATTGTCGATGGCAGCAGCTCTGGAGCTACGCCTACCTTCAACTACTCGAACACTACAAAGCACGCTTGGTTGTGCAGCACATTAAATCAGACCAACTGCGGAAACTCGTCCTGCCCGAATAATACGTCTTCACAGGGGAAATACTTCTATGACGCGATCAGCGCTGCGGAGGGGCTTTCCTCAAATCTTGTGGTAACAGGTGTGACCGGATGTACCAGTGCAGAAGGAGTCTCCACAGCCACCGATCCCGACAGTAATGGCCCGGCTTACAGTGCGATCACTGCATATGCTCAACAATTGCTCTGCCCCCTAAATGTGGGGTATAGCATGTGGGGCGCGGCTGCGCCCCACATCTTTTGCCAGAAGACCTAGTAGGGCGTGCTTAGACACGGCATAGACCTTCGACAGGCGAAAACTTATTCGGGGCGTTTTGGGAGAACAGCTTGTGATCAGGTTGAGACCATGGTAGATTTATCGCCTGTTATTAAGCCAAAGAATCTCCTTCCTTATATCTTTCGGCTCAGAGGGTGGCATGACTCAATTTCCCAAACTACTGCGACGATTTGCATTTTTGTTCTGCTTGATGTTTTTTTCTCTTTTCGCGGGCGCTCAGATTGAGACGCGCTCCGTTTTTGCGCCTGGGATCAGCGTGGTGACGGGGGATTTTAATCACGACGGGATTCTCGACCTTGCTATCGCCTCAGTTACTTATCCTGGGCCAGAGGTTCAAGTCTTTCTTGGGAGGGGAGACGGCACGTTTCGCCTACTTTCTAAGTACGACGTTGGCCCGGGAACGGGGCCTATCGCAACTGCGGATTTGAATGGCGATGGAAATTTGGACTTGGTTGTGGTGAATGGCGTATGCACGATCGAGGTTTGCTACGACAGTGTTAGCGTGTTGCTGGGCAACGGTGACGGAACATTCGGAAGCCCGGTGTCATACGCTACACCTCCTGGCCCGGCTGCCGTTTTTCTTGGCGATTTCAATGGCGACGGCAAGTTGGATGTTGCCACTCTGAATCGGAGCGACTACACAGCTACATGTGGCTGCGTAGGAATTTTATTAGGTAATGGCGACGGCACTTTCCAGGAACCTGCGATCATAACACCGCTCACCGGCAATCCCGAAGCCTTAGTCGCCGGGCACTTCGGAGGCACCAGGAATCTCGATCTGGCGGTCACCCTGGGGCACATCAGCTCGGATACAGTTCAAATTCTGGCTGGAAATGGCGATGGCACATTTCAGGTTGGTGAAAGTTATGATCTTGCACCGGAGTGTGAATCCATTCTCGCGGCCGACTTTAGAAACAATGGAAAAACCGATCTCGCTGTGGGCGAGTTCGAGGGGCGCGGGGTCGCAGTGCTGTTGGGCAAAGGCGACGGAACATTCGAGCGGCCAATCGTATACAAAGCAGGCACGCCGTTGGGAGTGGCCGCGGCGGATATGAACGGAGACGGCATACTGGACCTAGTCGCAGTCACAACGGGAAATACTTTGCCGTTGCACGGATTTACGGAGATATTGCTGGGCAATGGAGACGGCACTTTTCAAAGCCAGACAGCCTACCCGACCGGCCAATTCCCCTGGGGAGTCGCGGTAGCAGATCTTAATGGCGACCGCAAGCCAGACATCGTCGTCAGTGACTACGGCAACAACCAAGAGTTCATATTCTTAAATACGGGCGTGGTTGCATTCTCGCCAACCAATCTCCTGGAATTCCCGAAACAAAGGCACGGCACCACGAGCAAGCCACAGACAGTGACCTTGACCAATAACGGCAAAACGGAATTGAAAATCACCTCGATGAAAGCCAGCGCACCATTCGGCGTGACATCGAGCTGCGGGGAAGCTGTCGCGGCTGGTGCGCACTGCACAATCAGCGTCACATTCTCGCCGAAAACGGAAGGCGAAGTGTCGGGAACGGTCTCCATCGACGACAGCGCCTCTTCCAAGCCGCAAGTCATCGCACTCGGGGGAACCGGGACCTAATTTCGATGCGTTCTTCTTGTATTGTATGGGCCGACGAAACCGGCTAAAGAGCTCGGCCAAAAGCCGAGCCCTTTCAAATCTACGCGGCCGCTTCTACGCTGCCTTCTTTCAGGAACGAGAACAGATCTCACGTCGCACATACCAGTAAGAACGGGATCCCTCGTCTCGCTGATGAAAACGCGGCCTCGGAAGGACCTGTTGAACGATTGCCGAGGTAATAGTAAGAGTCGCTCGCGCTTCCCCTGACCTGCTATGCTGATGCCAATCAGCATCGCTCGGGAAACAGACGCATTTTCATTCCAGTCAAGCCATTGCGGTTGATGCAGGTGCAGGATCTCCACGAGAACCATGGCTTGCATCAAAGCTGGGCATATTTTCCATTGAGCTCGGGTTCATAGGGAAAGCGTCGTACACACTCACAAATGCTTGGGAGACAAAACTTCAATGAGAACAACACTGCAGAAGTTTGGCTGGTGCGGGCTCCTGCTTGGCCTCGCACTGATCGCTAACGTTTTGGCAAAGCCGGCGTTTGCGCAGGATGACGATCCTCCGGGCCGTGTAGCGCGCCTGGGATTTATGGAAGGTTCCGTTTCTTTCCAGCCTGCGGGCGAAGACGATTGGGTGGGGGCCGTGCCGAACCGTCCCATGACCACCGGCGACAAACTCTGGACCGATGAAAATTCGCGAGCCGAAGTACAACTGGGATCGGCCGTGATCCGGCTTGCGCCCTTTACCGGATTTTCCTTCCTCAATCTCGATGACAATACGATTCAGATTCAACTTACATCTGGCGCAATCAGTGTCACTGTGCGCTGGTTGAACGATAACGACGATTTCGAGATCGACACACCGAACCTGGCATTCACAGCGTTTCAGCCCGGACACTATCGCATCCAGGCGAGTGAAGACGGTTACACCACCGGCATCATCGTTCGCGAAGGCGATGGCGAGGCGACCGGCAATGGCCAGAGCTACGGTTTGCACGGTGGACAGAGCGCCACCTTCAGCGGCGCCGATACTCTCTATGCGGATGTCGAGCCAATTGGCGAGCCGGACGATTTTGATGTTTGGAGCCAGGGACGCGATCATCGTTATGATTTCTCGCGGTCGAGGCAGTATCTTTCGCGCGATGTGGTTGGCTTTGACGATCTCGACGAAAATGGCGACTGGCGTGACGATCCGCAATACGGGCACGTTTGGTTTCCGAATCGCGTGGAAGTCGGATGGGCGCCATATCACACCGGCCACTGGGCATGGGTTTCTCCATGGGGATGGACCTGGGTGGACGACGCTCCGTGGGGCTATGCGCCGTTTCATTACGGCCGCTGGGTGAACGCGGGCGGACGCTGGGGCTGGATTGCCGGACCTGTCGCGGTGCAAGCGGTTTATGCGCCTGCGCTGGTTGTGTTTGTTGGTGGCGGTCCGGGAGGCTTCGGCGGCAATGTGGGATGGTTCCCTTTGGGGCCGCGTGAAGTTTTCGTGCCCTCGTATCACGTGAGCGAAGGGTATATGACTCGCGTGAACGTTAGCAGTACAACGGTGAACGTTACGCAGGTGACGAACGTCTACAACACGACGATCGTGCATAACACCACGACGATCACGAATGTCACTTATGTAAATCGTACTGTCCAGGGCGGAGTCACGGTGGTGCCGCAGCAGGCGTTCGTTAGTGCGCAGCCGGTGGCGAAAGCTGCGGTTGTGGTAAACGTGCGGGAAATCGCGGCTGCGCCGGTGAGCGGACGCATGGCTGTCGCTCCAACATCCGCCAGTGTCCTCGGTTCCCACGCGGCAACTGCGGGCCATGTGGCTGCTCCTCCGGCTGCGGTGGCGAATCGGCAGGTAGTGGCGAAGAAGACTCCGCCTCCGCCGCCCGTGCCGTTTGCCAAACAGCAGCAGGCGTTGGCAGCGCATCCGGGACAGCCGTTGGCCAGGAATGAAGTTCAGACATTGCGTCCGGCCGCAGCGGTGCATCCGATGGTGAAGCAGGCGCCTCCGGCAAAACCTGTTGCTCTGACTTCGGGACATCCCGTGAAGATGGCTCCGCCGAGCCGTCCATCGAATCAACCGACGCCGCATCCCGCGCCTCAACCTGCGGCTGCACCGAATCGGCCTGCTCCCGCGCAGCCGAATAATCATCCGGCTCCGGCGGCTGAACCAGCGAACCGCCCAGCACCAACTGCACCGGCGAGCCGTCCAGCTCCGGCTGCTCCCGTAAACCATCCTGAGGCAACGCCCAGTCGTTCTGCTCCGGTGCAACCGAATAATCGGCCTGCAAACCCGGCTCCGGCGAATCATCCGGCCCCGGCTGCACCGGCTAATCGGCCGCCAGCGGCGCAACCCAAGCCGGAAGAGAATCATCCGGCGCCAGCTCCGCAGTCGAATCGCAATGAACCGGCTGCGCGGCCGCAGACACCACCAGCAGAGCATCCGCAGCAGCACGCGGCTCCTCCTCCAGCTGCGGCAAAACCAGTCCCGCAGAAGCCGAAGCCGCAAACACCTGAGGAGAAAAAGCGGCAAGAGGAGCAACAGAAACCGCCGGGCGAGTGAGACGGGAAATATTGACGTAAACATTGACGAAGACTATTGGCACCCTGAGATTTTCTCAGGGTGCTTTTTTATCGAACGCGTGAGCAGTGTGAAAGTGCTATCGCATTATGCTGTTTTTCTATTGCTGCACTTCCAGTACGAATATCCCGGCACGCCGATGAGTACGATTGCAGTGCCCCAGAAGGCTTCGGTGGGTCGAGTGATGATGGTGTTCAAAGTCCAAGCCGCACCTACGAGCACATAAATCGCAGGCAGCCACGGGTATCCAGTGCAGCGATAGGGGCGGGGAAGGTCGGGGCGCTTCCAGCGCAGCAGAAACATGCCGATTACCGTCAGCGTATACGAGAGCACCATGCCATAGATCACGTAAGTGTAGAGCTGATCGTAGCGGCCGCTGATAGTGAGGATTGCAGCCCACACGCCTTGACCAATTAGGCTGAAGGCGGGCGTGCGCCATTTTGGATGAATCTCCGCCATGCGCTTGAAGAAGATGCCGTCCTGCGCCATGGCGAGGTAAACGCGTGCGCCGGAGAGTGTGCAGGTAGCGGCGGCGCTGAAGCAGGAAACCGCAATCATCAGCGAGAGCCACACTGCGGCGCGGGGAGAAAATAGCGCGGTTGCGGCGGCGTGAGCGATGGTCTCGTGCTGCGCAATCTCGCCGAGCGGCAGAGCGTAGAGATAGGTGAAGTTCATCGCAACATAAATCGCGCCCACCGCGAGCACTCCCAGCACCATCGAACGCGGCACGTTGCGACGCGGTTCTTTTACTTCACCGGCAACCCAGGTGATATATACCCATCCGTCATAGGCCCAGAAGACCGCGATCATGGCGATGCCGATGGCGGAGATCAGTTGTGCAGGATGGAGGCCCATGCCAAGGCTTACACCGTGCGACCGGAAGTGCGACCAGTCGCCTTTGCCAATAGCGAATCCGAGAAATACGAATGCGGCCATGGCCAAGAACTTGGTCCAGGTGGAGAGATTTTGTAAAAGCGTGCCCCAGCGCAGGCCGACGACATTTACATATGTGACCACCGCGATGAGGAGTAGCGCGAAGAGATGCACGCGGGTGATGGTGATTCCGGCCAGCGAGAGAACGATGTGTTCCTGCGAGACAACAGGGAAGACTTGCCCGGTGTAAGCCGCCGCAGCAACGGAGAGAGCGGCGATGCTGCCGCCGTTGGCGACGGCAAAGAGCATCCATCCATAAAGAAACGCTACGAGATCGCCGTAGGCCTCGCGCAGGTAGACGTATTGGCCGCCGGATTCGGGGAACATGGAGCCGAGTTCGGCAAAGGCGACGCAGCCGAATAAGGAAATGATGCCGCCGATTACCCAGACTCCGAGAAACAGCATGGGTTGCGGCAGCGGTCCGGCGATGTCTTTTGCGGTTAGAAAAATCGATGAGCCAATGATGCCGCTTACTAGCAGTAAGACCGAGTCTAGTAGGGTGAGGCCGCGTACGAGGCTCGGTGAATCGGCTGCCGGCTGCCGGCTGCCGGAATCTATTTTTGTGTTCGTTACAGCCGGTGTTGGATTCATTATCCGATTCCCAGTTCATCGGAAGATTCCAGTGGGGTGCCGCAGCGTCGGCAGATCACGGCGGAGCAGTCACCGCAGATCAAGGGATCGTTTACTTCTTTCGCACAATTCGGACAGTAGAGCGAGCCGAGGTTGGGCTCCGACGGAGGGTTCTCAGGACGCGTCGCCATGTGGAGGGAAACTGTAGCACAGAGGCGTGGTTTGGAGTAGCGATGAGATGAGGCCGCGGCTCAATCTCCGCATTGGCGACGACTCTGGAGTTCGGCGAATTACTCTTCTTTACTGTCAGAGCGGCCAATGCTTTGTTGTTTTGCTCTACAAGATCGTATCAGTCGCGAGCTTTGGTTGCCGCGAATCGCAGTCGTACGTAGTCAGCCACCCAGATTCCATTCGCATCGCGGAGTTGCGGTTCCAGAATCCTCCGAACATCCTGCAAATAATCGCTGCGCGCTTCGTCAGAGAAGCCTTGAAAAAAATTAAGAGCAAACGTCTCCAGCCAACCAACAATGTCGCCGGGCAAGGGAGTTGGGCGCGGGATCAGCGCGATGCTATCGACTCGAAACCCTGCACGTTCCAGCCTAGTGGCGTAGTCGCCGGGTGTGGGGAAATACCACGGAACACGAGCCTCGCCATCGAACCCCAGACGATCCAATGCTTGAACCAGCGCAGTCCGGATCTTACGAACGCAACCGTAGCCTCCGCATTCAGCAACAAAGCGCCCGCCGGGTTTCAAAGAGCGATACACTCCAGCAATCATCACATCGGCACGCTTAATCCAGTGCAGCACGGCATTACTAAACACGGCATCGAATTCTTCGTTGTATAGCAGCTCTTCGCCGCTGATTGCATGCGCGTTCAAGCCGAGCTTCGTCGCGGCTTCGACCTGCGCAACGCTTGAATCAACCGCAACCACTTCACAACCCATATCCGCCAGCTTTTTCGTGAGTACGCCGTCTCCACAACCGAGATCGAGAATCCTTTCGCCGGGCTTGGGGGCAAGCAAATCCACCACGGGTGATCCTAAATCCGATACGAATCTCGCGTTTCGCGCATAAGACGCCGGGTCCCAAGTTTGTGCCGTGGACATGGCCGCATGATAGCAGCTTAAAAGTTTGATTTGCGCGAAACATACTGCATGGTCACGGATTCACGGACGGCGAGGCGGTCCGCGGTTTCGCTGGGGAGATAGTAATGTGAATGCATTGAACAAGAAGACTCATGTGCAAACACAGTCGCCACTATAGCGGTAACACGAGATGGATCGGGTTATCCAAGCTGACCGAACTTGCCCGGCTCGCCTCGGCGAGCTTCGGTCACGCCGTCGGCACATGCAAAAATGGGCGTGGATAAACTCGCGGTCGTCGACCCACAGCTCCGCGTACACGGTGTTACGGGCTTACGCGTGGCCGACGCGTCCGTGATGCCGCGGATCATTACAGGACCAACGAACGCGCCGACGCATATGATTGCTGGCCGCGCCGCCAAACTGATTCTCGGCTAGAGACAGGCGATCGCGGATGCACGCAAACATGACCGGCAATCAAGATAAGTCGTTGACCATCGATACCCATCACCACATCTTGCCCGACTTTTTCTGGGAGGAGACGGAAAACGCAAATGCCCCTGTCGGCGGACTTGCGCCGCTTCAGTGGTCCAAAGAAGCAAGCCTCTCGTTCATGGATGATGCTGGCATCGACGTTGCTGTGGTCTCGCTAAGTATGCCTGGCGTACACACGGGGGATAGCGCCAAAGCGCGGGCTTTGGCGCGCCGCTGCAACGAATTCTCGGCCCAACAGATTCGTTCACGACCCGGCCGTTTTGGAGGTTTCGCGTGCCTCCCTTTGCCGGATGTCGATGCCTCGCTGGAGGAACTTTCTTACGCACTCGACGTCCTCTCGATCGCTCGAAGTTTGCCGCGTCGTTCGCCGCCGTTGTGAATCCGGAGTTGGCGGCTTTCATGGCAGATTCTCAAGCCCCTTGGCGAGTGCCGGCACTCGAGGGCACGGTCAGCCAGGCATCCTGGAAATCTAAGCCAAGCTGGTACTTGGTTGCCACAGATGACAAGATGATTCCGCCGGATGCGCAGCGGGCGATGTGTAAACGTGCTGGATCCCAGTCTATCGAAGTGAAGGGGAGTCACGCTGTGTACGTCTCGCAACCGGAAGCGGTAGCTGATTTCATCGCCCGGGCCGTGGACAGCGAACAGTAGTTAGGGGCGTCATCTACAGCATTTGTAGCTGCAGGCGGCCTGCGTCGGCCGCCCTGTTTCTTGCTCCGAGCAGCGACCGCTGTCCTCGGTAAAGAAAACAAACTACCAGTGGCGTACACGCCCCACATCGACGTGCACAAAGTCTGAGCTGCGATAGTATCCCACGCCTCCGCGATGCAGGCGCAGCGCTGCATCACGCAGCTCCGACGTAGGAATCCCCCGCAGGCGAATGTCGATCGCTTCGGCCTGCATATGCAGGCTGTGCTGCGCCACGCCGGTGTGCGGGCTGCGCGTGCGCAGAAATTCGTTGCTCCAGGGCGTGCGGTAGCCACAAATCACATCGATTTCACCGCCGGAATCGCCGAGCGACGCAGTCAGATCGTGGAGGAGGTCGAAGAGGTGAGGATCAAAATGGCGCACATCTCCGGTACGGTGGTCGCGCAGAAAATGGTCGAGCTCATCTAGCGCTTCGGGAATGTATTGATCACCGCGACGATAGACGACATCCAGTCGCTCGCCCGTATGAGTGTGATAAAAGCGGAGCCGGTACTCGTGTGGGGATGGAACTGCGGATTCTGCGGTATACCCCGGCGTCGCCAGCAGTCCAAAAAGAAATAGCGATAAGCAGAACTTACTCTTCACTCTCCGCAAGATCGACGAGAATGCGCGACGTCCCTGCCAGAAGTTTGCTTCCCAGTATGCGAAGTGGCGCATCTCAGTTTGATGCGCTGCAAACCGGATGCGGTGCATCAATGCTAATCCAAAAATTACAACGACTTAGGGATGTTCTGTGGCCAGCGCTTTGTCGAGTTCTGCGTCATAACCGTAGATATCGTCGAAAAACCGAATTTGATTTTCCTCATTCACTGTAGCCGTGCCATAGACAATCACAACCGGAATCCGCGTGACAAGGTTCACCTGAAGATTATTTTTCTCGCCGTTCATGGTGGCCTTCACCCGCTGCAAATCCCAGCCAGGATTGTTTCGCAACACCCAGGCAACAAGGTCTTCAGGATTTTCTACCCGAATGCATCCGTGGCTGAAATCGCGGACGTCTTGCGAGAACAGTCCCGGAGCATCCGTGCCATGCAGGTACACGTTATCCGGATTGGGGAAGATGATCTTCACTAAGCCCAGAGAATTCGTGTCGCCGGGTTTTTGCCGCACCATCAGGTGAAGCGATTTGATGCCTTCTAAAACCTCCGGGCTCACCTGATTGTCGGTCACGACTTCGCCCTTAAGAGTGACCACTTCAAAGTGGTTCTTGGCGATATAGTTCGGGTCCTTCAGGATGTGTGGCACGATTTCGCCCCGCTGGATGCTGGGAGTCACATCCCAGTACGGACGGAAGACCACATATTGGATCTCTTTCTCAAAGATCGGAGACTTGTGGCCGTAGGCTTTTCCAATGATGACGTTCTTGTAGAAGGCGACGGTGCCATCCGGGTTCATCGCGCGTACACGATACTCGGGAAGATTGACCACGACCGGTGGTTGCGAGAAGGAATGCGGAAGCCAGCGCCAGCGTTCGAGCGTCAGTTTGATCTGGCGAATGCGGACCCACGGAGGCGTATTGAGTTCATTGATCGTACGCGGGTCAAGGTTGCCGGTGGGATTTTCCCCGTGTCTGTCCTGGTAATGCTTCACGCCCGCGACGAGCGCACCGTCATAGATGGTTGCATTCGGATCCAGTTGCACGCTCGCAGGAATGTCATTGATGGTCTGCAGAAACCGCCCCAAGCGAACCACGCCAGCGTAGGGTTGGCCGGGATGCACAGTCTTTGTAATCGTGGGTAGCTTCGGTTCTTCAGCTTGCTTTGCGTATCCTTCGTAAATCGGCAGGAGCGCGAGCAGCTTCCGGTAGCCTAAGAAAGGTGGTTCCAGCTTCTGAATTTCGGCGGCTGGATCATTCGCATTTAAGACTTGAATTTGAATGAATTCGGCCAACGGAAGTTGTTCCCCTCCCATATCGAGCTCAAACTTGAATTCCTTGGGATTTACGCGGCCGCAATGGATGGCACGGAGATAGCGCATTGTCGAGACCGTGAGCGCGGTATCGAATGAGACCAGGTCTTGTTCAGACGGCTTTTGCCCGAGCTTATTTTGATCCAGCTTAAGGAGGCGGTCCCGCCATCGCGAACCGTCGTAATCTTCGGGGTCGAGTCCTTTAACATTCGCGTTTTCTAAGAGCTCGATCACGATCTGCCCCTGGGGACGGACCTGGCCGTTCTGAATCCAAAGCAAAGAAGAGCTGTTGGTCTCGTAAAGCTTGGCGACCTCGGTTCTGTACGCAGTAAAGTCAGGCCAGCGAAGATCGGCATTACGGCCTGAATCCACAATAGCGTGGAGCGCAGTGACACCCGAGGCAGACAACGTCTGGCCGGCAAAAGCAGGGTGCGGCTCCGCGAAGAACGCAGGAGAGGTCTCACCGCGCGCAACCGATATTCCAGCAACGACTATGCTGGTTAGAACGATCATCCACAGAGGTCGATAAACTAGATTCCTCATAGCAACGCCTCGCATCCGATTTCGAAAAACCTGGCACACCAGAGGAAGCCGCGCGTTGCCTTATATTGCTTAGGCTGTTGTTCGCGAGATGCCGACGAGTTTCCAGTTGTCTCCCTCATGGTGGAAGTAGATGGTGACCGATCTCTTGTCTGCATGGTCAAGAGCGATCCGGCAACCAATATACGATCCCGCGGCGAGAGACTTGAATGTGTCCGGTGGCACAGAGTTTTCGGAAGTAGCCACGTCTTCCTTTTTTTGGGCTTCATTGTGCCACACAAACCAGCTGAGCCGGTAGCGACTTTGGGGCGAAAAGCCATATCGCACTGCCAGATCGTCAAACGCCAGATGATCGTCAACGATTCGAAATCCTTCCAGCGGGAGCACCTGACGGAACCAGGCCCGGCCAATCGCGTTGCGTCGGGATTCGAGCATCTTGGTGATGTAGTCCACAACCTTCGGATCCTGAAATCGTCCCTCTTCGACGATGGCGCGGATTTGTTCATTGCGGAATGCCTCACGTGCTTGGCCCCCCAATACCCATCGAGCGGAGTCATTTGCACAAAGGCTGGGTTGGGATAATTCACGTTCCAGGTCAGGGGATCGAAAGCGGCGGCGGTGAAATTGCCGACAGCCGGCATTTCTTTCGGATAATGAACAGTCTCCCAATCAGCTGGGTGCAATCCGAGAGTGTACATTCGGCTCCACGTCATAGGAGAACTATGTATTCCTGTCCATGGCGCGGATCTTTGGCAATATCGTTGTCGCTCCCAAAGGAATCACCAAAATCCAGCAGGTGATGCACGAATCTGGCGTTCTCACCTGCGCCCTCCACCGTGTCCAGGCTGTTCTCACCTTTGGCATCGGTGTGGTTGATCCAGGCAAAGAGAACATCGAGACCCCTCAGGTCCGGCGCTTTTCGTGCGGAACGAGGTCGTTCGGATCGTCCGAGCGAACGTCCGCGTAGCGGAACGGCCCCACAATCTTGAGCGGAAGAGAGAGACTTGCCATGAGCCGAATACTGCCGTCTGGTTCCCGGGGAATCCGATCGAAAATCTGTCTCAGCTTGCTTGCTGTCAGGCGACGGTCTTTCCCGTAAGTCGATTTCATCGTCGCTTTTTCGGAAAGGCGGAACTCATCCGGGTGGCCCACCAGAATGTAATTCTCGGGCACGTTATATCCCGCAGCGTAAAGAAACAAGGCGCCGGCCGCAATCTATAGCTATTAAATCAGCCGAATGGTTCGTGCTGACGCGAAACTCGCCAATAGAAACCTCATGTCGGGAAATCGCCACTGGTGACGCTGTTAAACCGCAGCCAGCCGGGGGCGACAATTCTTATGTGCACTGGCAGCCTTATGCGGAAGCGGCCGCGAGCAGCCATGTGCTTAAATGAATCTCGAAAGCAAACATATTGCCAACCTACGATTAACCAGGGGCTTCGGTGTTGAAGCTATGTGTGGATTAGGTGATTTTGGCGGCAGTTTTACTATTGCCAGCCTCCACCGAGCGCTTTGTATAGTTGAACCAGGCTTCGGTATTCGTCGCCCCGCGCCGCGGCGAGCGTCAGTTCTGCGCCGTAAAGCGACCGCTGTCCGTCGAGCACTTCGAGATAGGTCGTCGTGCCGCCTTTATAGCGAAGGGTGGAGATGCGGACGGTTTCTTGCAGATCGGCAACACTATCCTGCTGGCGTATTCGCACCTGATGAAGTTTTTCGTAACCGATCAGCGCATCGGAAACGTCACCAAAGGCTTGCTGGATGGTTTGCTGGTACGCGATGAGAGCCTGTTTGTGTTCCGACTCGGCCAGATGCAGGTTGCCCTTCAGCGCGCCTCCGGTGAAGATCGGCTGGCTGACCTGCGCGCCATACGACCAAATCCCGAGCTGCGTCGTGTTGTGGCTCGAGAAGAGGCTATCTCGACCGAAAGATTCGCCGCTGGAGCCGGTGAGGGAGATCTGAGGAAAGAACTGAGCTTTAGCAACTCCGATGTCGGCATTCGCGGCAATCAAAATCTGCTCCGCCTCGCGAATGTCGGGGCGACGCTCGATGAGCGAAGATGGAATACCGGCCGGCACTTCCGGCGGCAGCGTCTGTTCGACGAGAGCGACGCCGCGGGCGACGTCATGCGGATAATCGCCTAGCAGGATGCTGATCGCATCTTCTTCTTGTGCGATCCGCCGCTCCAGGTCGGGGATCTGCGCGTTGGCCGTGTCGAGGACTTGCTGGGCCTGGAGCACATCCAATTTAGTGGCGACGCCATGCTGAAGCCGCAGGTTGGTAAGTTTCACCGAGTCAGTTTGCGTTTTGACCGTATCCTGCGTGATTGCGAGTTGCAGATCAAGTTGCAGCAGGGTGAAATAAGCGCTGGCTATATCGCTTACGAGAGTGAGTGTGACGACTTGGCGTGCGTCTTCGGTAGCCAGGAGTTCGGCGCGGGCAGCTTCGGTTGCGCGGCGCAATTTCCCGAAGAAGTCGAGTTGGAAAGCCGCATCGGCAGTGAGCGTCAGAAAGTTGAACTTCGATTGTTCCTGATTCTCTTTGCCGCCGATGAAGTTAGCGTTGCCACCGACCTGAGGAAACAGGCTGGAACGCGCAACCGTAAGCTGAGCGCGGGCGGCATTGATGCGTTCGGTTGCGAGTTGCAGATCGTAGTTTTGTTTGAGTGCCGCGCGAATGAGTTCCTGCAGCTTCGGATCCTGAAACACCTGCCACCAGGGGAGATCGGCATACGAGGCGGTTTGCGCTTGAACCTGCGGATTTTCTGACAAGTCACGGTACGCAGCGGGAGTTTGAACCGCGGGCCGGTGATACTTGGGGCCGACCATGCAACCCGCTAACATAATAGAGAGCGATATCGCGCTGAGCGATCTGGGGATTTTCATCGACGCGAAACTCCGTTTGGAATCTGTACCGATTATTACTTCGATCACCACTCTGATCACCGCCCGCTAAAGAGCTCAATCAAAGGATC
The DNA here is from genome assembly GCA_035486715.1 of Candidatus Aquilonibacter sp. Taxonomy (GTDB): domain Bacteria; phylum Acidobacteriota; class Terriglobia; order Terriglobales; family Acidobacteriaceae; genus Sulfotelmatobacter. The sequence continues at coordinate 10,788 of DATHMV010000051.1, read as the reverse complement.
TCAATCTCCCGGTGCCGGAGAAGGAGTCGCCGTCACAATGCCCGGTGCAAGCTCTTTGCCAGCGCCCGACCATTTCTCGACTAGGTAAAAGATCCCGGGGATGAAAAAGATCCCGATGGCGCTGGCAGCGACCATTCCGCCGATTACAGCCGTGCCCATAATCTGGCGCGCTACAGAACCAGCCCCGCTCGCCGTCCACAGTGGAACGCAGCCGAGGATAAACGCAAACGAGGTCATTAGGATCGGACGCAGCCGCAACCTCGCGCCCTCAAGCGCCGCGTCTGCTAGCGGTTTCCCGTGTTCGTACTGATCCTTGGCGAACTCGACGATCAAGATCGCATTCTTCGCGGCAAGTCCAATCAGCATGATCAGGCCAATCTGCGAATAGACGTCGCTTTCAATTTGCACCATATAAGGAGGCAGAAAAACACCGAGCAGAGTGCGGCGCAGCCAAAGTACCGCAAAAGCTCCGAAGACCGCCACCGGCGTGCTGAGCAGCACGCTGAAAGGCAGCGACCAGCTTTCGTAGAGAGCCGAAAGAATCAGGAAGACGAATAACAACGACAGTCCAAAGATCACAGCAGGCGGCACTCCCTGCCGTGCCTTCTGCTCCAGAAACGAGATTCCGGAGTAATCGAATCCCATTTCTCGCGGCATGGTTTGTTTGAAAACATCTTCGAGGGCCGCGCTGGCCTGATCGGCGCTAAACCCCGGCGCGGCGCTGCCGTTGATTTGTGCGCAACGGTATTCGTCAAAACGCATGGTGAATTCGGGACCAAACTGCGATTTAACGGAAGTGAGCGTGGAGAGCGGAACGTTCTCGCCCTTGTTGTTGCGGACATAGAATCGCCCAACGTTATCCGCGCTGGCGCGATCGTCGCTTTCGGCCTCAACGTAAACCTGCCACTGACGCCCGAAGCGGTTGAAGTAGTTGATGAAATATCCGCCCATAAAGGCCTGAATGGTGCGGTAAACATCGGGAAGATTCACCCCCTGCTTCAATACTTTGTCGCGATCTACGTCGACAAATTTCTGCGGGACGCTGGGCAGAAAAGTGGTAGTCAGGCTGGCAATTTCGGGACGCTTTCGGGCTGCTTCAATGAACGTACTCACATTTTTCGCGAGAAATGGAATGCTGCCGCCGGAGCGGTCTTCGAGAATGAATGTGAATCCGCCGGCGGTGCCGACACCCGGGATAGCCGGCGGCGAAAAACTGAAAGCGATTCCGGACGGCAATTTTGAAAGCTGCTGATTCAGATGTGCCTTAATGGCCTGAAATTGCTCGGCTCTGGTCTTGCGTTCGTCCCACGGCTTAAGCGTGACGACAAAGAAAGCGTTGTAGCTGGTGCGGACAAAACTGAGCAGGCTGAAACCGATAACGCTGGTCGTGTATTTCACCCCCGGGGTATTCGCCAGAATGTTTTCGATCTGTGTCGCAGTTTGAGATGTCCGCTCCAGGGAAGCGCTGTTGGGCAATTGCAGATTCACATACGCATAGCCTTGATCTTCATCTGGCAGGAAGCTCGATGGCACACGACTGCTAAAGAATCCGGCGGCCACGCAAAAGGCCACCAGGAGCATGACCACCACGAGGGTCTTCTTGAGCAGGACGCCACTCCAACCGACATAGCCCTCGGTGGCGCGCTCAAAAACGCGGTTAAACCAATCGAAGAATCTTTGCAACAAGCCATGGCTCTCTTCGCGCGGGCGAAGCAGCAGCGCGGCGAGCGCGGGACTCAGCGTGAGCGCGTTGAACGCGGAAAGAATCACCGAGATAGCGATAGTGACTGCGAATTGCTGATACAGTCTGCCGGTAATTCCGGGAATGAAGGCGGTGGGTACGAATACGGCGGAGAGAACCAGCGCAATGCCGACGACAGGGCCCGAGAGTTCCTCCATCGCTTTCAACGCCGCATCTTTCGGAGTCATGCCCTCTTCGATATGACGCTCCACGCCTTCCACAACGACGATCGCGTCATCCACAACGAGACCGATCGCAAGCACTAAACCAAAGAGAGAGAGTGTGTTGATGGAAAAACCGAACAGTGGAAAGAGCACGAATGTGCCCACGAGTGAAACCGGTACGGCCAGTAGTGGAATCAGCGTAGAACGCCAGCCTTGAAGAAAAAGAAAAACAACAATAATGACCAGGACCAGCGCAATCACAAGAGTTTCGATGATTTCCTTGATGCCCTGCGTCACGGAAAGAGTCGTGTCGAGGGAGACGGCGAAATCCATATCCTCAGGGAAACGCTCTTTCATTTGTGCCATCAATTTTTTGACCCCGGCTGCGGCATCGACCGCGTTCGAGCCTGGCAATTGATATGCGGCAATAATGGCGCCCGGCCTGCCGTTAAAACGTCCCGTGATGCTGTAGTCCTGCGCGCCCAGCTCCATTCGAGCCACGTCGCGTACTCGCACGGTTGCGCCGTCAGGTGTTTCGCGGACAACGATGTTGCCGAATTCTTCCGGCGAAACCAGGCGTCCTTGCGAGAGAACAGTGTAGGTATATTCCTGACCTTTGGGAGCAGGTTCGCCTCCAGCTTTGCCAGCCGGGTTCACGGTGTTTTGCGCTTGAATCGCGCTCACGATCTCCGGAACGGTAATACCAAGTTTCGCCAGCGTGTCGGGCTTTACCCAAAGGCGCATCGCATATTGGCCGGCGCCGAATACCTGCACATTGCCAATGCCGGGCGAGCGCAGAATCGGATCGACGATATTGATGTATGCGTAGTTGGCCAGAAACTTGGCATCATATGTTCCGTGCGGGGAATAAAGAGCAACCCACATCAGCGGGGCGGTGACCGATTTTCGAACCGTGATGCCATAGTTGTTAACATCGACGGGAAGCTGCGATGCAGCCTGTGTTTCGCGCGACTGCGTAAGAATAAAATCGGTATTTGGATCGGTCTTAACGTCAAAATCCACGATCAGACTGGTGGTGTTGTTTCCCGTGGCGTTCAGCGAATACATGTAATTCATGTTGTCCACTCCATTCATCTGTTGCTCGATGGGAGTGGCAACCGCTTGCTCTAGAGTCTGAGCATCGGCTCCAACGTAGGTGCCGATTACTTGAATTTCAGGCGGAGTAATGTTGGGAAACTGCGCGACGGGCAAGCTCAGGACCGTGAGTGAACCAACCAGTACCATGACGATGGAAATTACCATGGCAACAATGGGGCGGTTGATGAAGAATTTCGACATGGATCACTTGTCCTATCGATTGGCTGGTACTTGGTTTTCCGCTATGAAAGGCCTGGGGTTCACGTGCACGCCGGTACGCATTCTTTGAACCCCTTCTGCTACGACTCGATCACCGGCATTCAGGCCGCTTGTGACGATCCACCGGTTATCGACGCGATCACCTACAGTGACAGTTCGAACGTCGACCTTATTGTCAGCGTCTACGACCGCGACCTGATATCCGCCTTGTAGCTCCGATACAGCGCGCTGTGGAATCAGCAGCGCCCCGGGTTGGGTCCGGATTACGGCGCGGACTTTGGCGTAACCGCCGGGTCTCAAGACATTATTTGGGTTTGAAAAAAGCCCCGCGATTCGAATTGCCCCCGTGCTTTCGTTGACTTGCCGGTCGGCGAAGAAAAACTTGCCTGCCTCTGGATAGGTTGAGCCATCCGCCAAAATCAGTTGCAGTTTTAACTCTTTATCAGCCTCCGCGCGGCTGGACTCGGTTGGAAACCGCTTCCGCCATGCCAGATACTGCGGCTCACCCACGGTGAAATAAACTTTGATCGGGTTGACGGTCGAGACCGATGTAACGATGCCGCTTCCAGGCGTCACCAGCGCGCCTACTTGCAACTGCGCCTGACCGGCAATGCCGTCGATGGGTGCAATGAGTCGTGTGAAATCGAGATTGATCTTTGCAGTTTCCACCGCGGCTTCGTAGGTCTTGATTTGGGCTTTAGCCGTTTCAATTGTTGCCAGAGCCGCGAGGTTGTTCTGCACCGAATTGTCGAGGTCCTGCTGGCTTGCAGCTTGTTGCTCGGCCAGCGGCGTGTAGCGCTGGACATCCAGTTCGGTGCGGCGCTGTACCGCTTGTGCGTTGGCGAGAGCTGCTTGAGCCTGAGCGAGCTGGCCCTTTGCCTGATCGAGCGCTGCTTGAAAAGGCCGCGGATCGATCTGGAAAAGTAACTGCCCCTCTTTGACGAACGAACCCTCCTGATAGCCCTGCTTGAGCAGGTAGCCTGTGACCTGCGCGCGTACATCGGCATTCACCAGTCCATCGAACGTGCCTATCCATTCCGCGTAAATGGGAACATCTTCCTTCGCAACTTGAACGACTTCAACCTCAGGCGTGCTCTGCTGTGCTCCCTTGGCCGACCCTGATGAGCATCCGGGTGAAACAATCAGGGCGAACACAATCAAACCAAGGACACCGCCGATCGACAGATACCGTTTCTGGACCTTGTTCATGTTGTCTCCGCGATGTTGCTCGCCCTGGAACTGCGACGAGCTATGAGCGCTTCGTCAACTCTCTATCGGGCATATACTACGCAGAAGCCCATTCGACTTCAACAGTGACTACAGTTGAATCCTCCCATTATTCCTCCGGTTTGTGTTTTGCTGGATCAGATTGGATTGATGGCGGGAAGTCAGCCTTCAACGGGACAATCGACGAGCGATCTCAACACGCCTGTTAAATTCTTCGTTTGGAAACTTGTACGAGTTAAGCAAAGACGTGGCCAAATATTTCTCGATTCCGGAGAGGAGACATCCATGCAGAAGTCGCGTCAGCTGCGTTGCCCAGAAGTCCGGAAGGTCGCGCGGCGACCGTTGCGTATGCAATATCGAAAAATGCCCGCTACGTGCTGAGCCGCTGAAAGCCCGCCAAACCCACCGCCGATGATGACTACCTTCCTGCGTTCGCTCATTGCTTTCGTCCTGAATGTCGCTCAGACGATGTGGCACAGACGATTCCTGGCTGCGGCTAGGACTTGATGAGGGTCGGCGCTGGCTTACCGTTCAGCACCGCCTCCACGTTGTCCAGGGCCAACATACCCATGGCTGTACGGGTTTCGATCGTGGCGCTGCCGACATGCGGCAAAAGAAATGTATTTTTCAGCGAAACATATTCCGGGTTAAGGTTTGGCTCACCTTCAAATACGTCGAGTCCGGCAGCGGCGACCCGCCCGCTCTTAAGAGCAGCGATAAGGTCGCCGTCAACCACCAGTCCGCCGCGAGCGGTGTTCACCACGATGGCTCCGGGGGGCAGAAGGCTTATGGTTTTGGAGTTCAGGAAATGGCGGGTCTGAGGAGTCTCCGGGGCATGCAGGCTCAAGAACTGGCTGACGCGAAGCAGATCCGCCGGATCCTTATGGTAAACGGCATCGCCCACGATTTCCGCCGGCAACTCCGAACCGTTGCTGTAGTGAATCTTCATTCCGAATCCTCGCGCACGGCGCGCCACGGCTTGTCCCACGCGCCCCATTCCAAAAATCCCGAGAACTTTGCCACCGACTTGCCATCCCAGGAGCATGTCGGGACTCAACGGCTTCCACGTTCCTGTTCGAACCAGCTCCTGGGCTTCGTAAGCGCGACGCGAAGCACCCAGCAAAAGCAGCATGGCGATGTCGGCCGTTGCTTCATGATTGACACCGGGGGTATAAGCGATCGAAATTTTCCTGAGAGCTGCGGCTTCCAGATCGATATGCTCAAGACCCACCGAGAACGTGGCGAATGATTTTTACGGAGGGCGAAACCTTCTGGAAAAACCCGGAATCCAGCCGGTCTGCCGGCGTGATAAACAGGGCGTCTGCTCCTTCGGCCGCGGAGAGCAGTTGCTGGTGGCTGAAGAGAGACTCGTTCGGGTTTCGCCGAGCGTCGTAATCGCGCTCGATACGCTCTTCAACTTCCTTCGGATAACGGCTGGTTACCACCAGAATGGGTTTGGCCATGCCCGGCATACCTTTCAATGCTCAGAAATCCGCCTTCAGACGATTCCCACATTGCGTTCGATCTCCTTGATTACTGTATCCAGTCTGCCGCTCAGCACTTGCCTGGCGAAGCTGAGAGTGAACCCCTTGACCGTGTGGAGTGGTGAATGGGACGGCATGGCAAGCGCAAACGGATCTACGACTGCGTCGACAACAACGGGACCATCCTTGTATGCGAGAGCTTCAGCCAGACCTTCCCGAACGTCGCCGGGTTCCTCGATACGAATCCCTTTCGCGCCCATTGCCTCCGCGACCTTGGCGAAATTTGGATTCTTGAACTCCACGCCAAACGGGATGAAGCCGGCCTCCTGTTGTTCAATATGAACGAAGTCGAACTTCTCATTGTTGAGAATGACTTGAACCACGGGAGTTCGCCGTTCGATCTGCGTCAGCAAATCGCCCAGTCCCAGCATCGTGAAGCCTCCATCGCCGGATAATGCGATGCACTGTCTGCCGGGATATGCCAGGGCACATCCGAACGCGTTCGGTGCGGCGTTGGCCATCGACGCCCACGAGAATGAGCCAAAGAGTCTGCGTTTTTTTCCACCGAAGATGTGTCTCGCAAGCCAGATACAGGCCGTACCCGTGTCCGCAAAAAACATTGCGTCATCCGACGCGAGCTCACTCAGCGTGGCGGCGAGGAATTCAGGTCGTATCGGTTTTATCCCCGGTCCCTTCTCGACATAGTGCTGTAGCAGTTTGTGGAAGGATTCCGTGTGCGCGATTTGCTTCGCTAGAAATTCTCCATCCGTCTTTTCACGCACGGCTGGAAGCAATGCGCTGACCGTGGACTTGATATCGCCGACAAGACCGAGATCCAGGGCTGTACGCCGACCGATGTGTTTCGGGTTCTTATCGATCTGAACCTTTTTCACGCTGGGGCCGGGGAGAAATTCTGAGAATGGAAAATCCGTGCCCAGCATGAGCAAGAGGTCGGCTTTATGTATTGCGTTGTACGCTCCTCCATAACCCAACAGCCCAGTCATGCCAACGGCGTTAGGATTGTCATGCTCCAGCCATTGCTTCCCGCGGAAGGCATAGCCGATGGGGGCCTTGAGCTTGCACGCCAGTTCAACCACTTCGTCGCGACCTTCTCGACAACCGTCCCCGCCAAAAATCGCCACCGTTTTCGCTTCATCGATCATCCTCACCAATTTGTCGAGGTCTGTATCGGAAGGCCTCAGGATAGCGGGGGCTGCGATGGTGAAGTCGGTAGGCTGGTCCGGAGCATCGGCGGACGCCACGTCGCCAGGTATGGCGATAACGGTCGGCCCCTTTTCCAGAACCGCCGTGACGATGGCGGTGCTGATCACGGCGCGCGCCTGCTCAGGATTAACCAGCCGCGCGGTATAGAGAGAAGCCGTCTCGAAAAACTTGTACGGGTTCAGCTCCTCGAGCGCAGATGTGTCAAGAATGCTCGACTCAACGTCCCCGGCGATGGCGATAATGGGAGCTCCTTCTTTCCGCGCGTCCATCAATCCGTTGAACAAATGGACAACTCCGGGTCCCGCAGTTCCGCACACCACCACCGGGTTCCCTGTGAAATAAGCCTCCGCGACCGCGGCAAATACTCCATATTCCTCATGACGAACGGGAATAAATTCGATTGCGCCATTTCGGCGCAGTGCATCCACTATAGGATTCAGAGCGTCTCCGACGATTCCATAACAGCGCTTGACTCCAGCCTTCGCCAGCATCTCCCACAAGACGTCTGCAACCTTTTTCGACATAAGAACCTTTCTGAATTCTTTGTGGACCTCGTATCAATATCGCGCAATTCACTCCCAGCGTCCAGGTCGCGGATAGGCTCACTTGCCACCTGAGTCTATGCAATTCTGCTGCCATGGAAATTCACGGTCAGGAACTGCGCTTCATAAGATCGGGCCGAGCTTGGTTCCCGCGATTGCGTGACGACACAGATGACACTTGACGCAAGAGGCACACGGATGACACTGGCCGCTGGGCATGTGTTAGTTGCCTCGCGAAGTTAATGATAGGGTTTACGTGAATGTTCGCCTTCCTTCGCGGTTGCGATGCCAGAAAAATACGAGCGCCTATCTCTTTGGTAGCACGCTTGCTCTTCAATCAGTAGAATTCTGAGCGGTAAGAATTGTGCCACGCTTGCAATAGGAATTAGAAGAAGAGAAATGTCGATGTTGCCAATGAAATCTTCGACGTTGCGGTTCTTTGCGCGGGCGATACTTCTTCTGTTTTGGTCTGCTATAACGGTGTGGGCAAGCGAGCCAAAAGGCTCGTCTTCTCATGGCACAAATATCTTTTCTCCGGCCTCAACCCCAGCCAAGTCAATTGCTAACTTATCCGTCTTTGTACTTGTCATTACCGGAATCATCTTTGTCGTTGTTTTTGTGTTACTGACCTACTCCATCGTTAAGTTCCGCGGGCGAGCCAGGGATGCAGGCCGTGAGCCGGCTCAAGTCTACGGAAGCACGCAGATTGAGCTGGCCTGGACAATCATTCCAATTCTGATTGTCGTTGTCCTATTCTTGGCCACCGCGCGAGTGATCCACGCCATCCAGGATGCTCCCGAGCCCGCGGGCGCTGTAGAGGTCATCGTGATCGGACATCAGTACTGGTGGGAATTTCGCTATCCGAAACTGGGGATCGTCACCGCCAACGAGCTACATATTCCTGCGAGCGAGCCCGGCCATCCGACGCCAACGTTCCTGCAATTGCTCTCAGCCGATACTGATCACAGCTTTTGGGTACCGGAGCTTGCGGGCAAAACGGACCTTATTCCAAACCACCCTAACAGAATGTGGATGGATCCGCAGCGTACAGGCGTCTTCGTTGGTCAGTGTGCCCAGTACTGCGGAGTACAGCACGCGAAGATGCTGCTCCGCATTTCTGTGGATGGACCGGAGGATTTTGCCGCTTGGGTTGGAGCACAACAGAAACCCGCAGTCGAAGACGATGCAGCAATTGCGGGCAGGCGAGTGTTTGAACAGAACGCCTGCATGAACTGTCATGCGATCGGCGGAACTCCGGCGGATGGACGCTTCGGCCCTGACCTGACCCATCTGATGAGCCGCGCCACGATTGCCGCGGGCGCTGCTGAAAACACTCGCGACAATCTTCGTCTTTGGATTCAGGACCCCAGTGCAATCAAACCCGGGTCGCTGATGCCCGCTATGAAGCTAAGCGACGCGGACCTGGATGCCGTTGTGCGTTACATGGAAACACTGCATTAGAACGTTTGGAAGCTGATTATGTCATCCAATGTGATCACCGTTCCCGTCGGCCAAACCGAAGCCCGGCCTTGGGTCGACGAACTTCATCAGTGGCTGACCACGGTCGATCACAAAAGGCTGGGCATTCTCTACATTGTTTCGGCGCTGTTGTTTCTCGTCATCGGTGGCGTCGAGGCGCTTATCATTCGCATCCAGTTGATGCATTCGCACAACAACTTCGTTTCCCCGGAAGTCTTCAACCGCATGTTCACCATGCATGGCACCACCATGATTTTCTTTGTGGCCATGCCGGTCCTGTTCGGATTTGCAAACTACCTGGTCCCCTTGATGATCGGCGCGCGCGATATGGCTTTTCCGCGCCTGAATGCTTTTAGTTTTTGGCTGTCGTTCTTGGGAGCACTTCTCCTTTATTTCAGCCTTGTTGGAGGAAGCGGCTTGTATGGCGCAGGAAACGCGCCGGACGTTGGCTGGTGGTCCTATGCGCCATTGGGCGCTCGCGCCTTCTCGCCCGGTCACAGTTCCGACTATTGGACGCTCTCGCTTCTCGTCTCCGGTTTTGGGAGCATCGGCACGGCCATCAATATTATTGCGACCATTCTCTGCCTGCGTTGCCCCGGCATGAAGCTCAACCGAATGCCGTTGCTGGTGTGGATGAACCTGGTCATGGCAGGAATGATTTTGCTTGCGATCACCCCCTTGTCGGCCGCCCAGATCATGCTGCTCATCGATCGATATCTGGGCGGCCATTTCTTCGATACGCAGGCCGGAGGATCGGCAGTCCTCTGGATGCACTTCTTTTGGATCTTCGGACATCCGGAAGTCTATGTTCTGATCATTCCATGTTTTGCTTTCATGTCGGAAATTATCCCCGTCTTTTCGCGCAAACCGATCTTCGGATATCCGGTGATGGTCGCCGCAACCGTGTGCATCGCCTTCGTCAGCATGAGCGTTTGGGCTCATCATATGTTCACAATCGGAATGAACTCCTACGCCAACAGCTTTTTCACTCTGACCACGATGGCGGTAGGCGTTCCCACGGGGATTAAGATTTTCAACTGGATCGGCACGATGTGGGGCGGAAGGATTCAGTTCAAGACGCCGATGCTGTTCAGCATCGCGTTTCTATTCCAATTCCTCATCGCCGGCTTGACCGGCATCATGATGGCGGCCTCGCCATTCGATTGGCAGCTGAGCCTCTCCTATTTTGTCGTGGCGCACTTTCATTATGTGATCGTAGGTGGAATTCTATTTGCGCTCTTCGCCGCCTTCTATTATTGGTATCCGAAAATGACCGGCCGAATGCTGAGCGAGCGCCTGGGCAAATGGCATTTCTGGCTCTTCCTGATCGGCTTCCACCTGACGTTCGACGTGATGCACATTCCGGGACTGCTCGGGATGCCGCGCCGGATCTACACCTATGAGCCGGGGCGGGGTTGGGATACCTTGAACCTGATCATCACAATCGGTGCATTTATCCAGGCGATTGCGATCCTTGTGTTTGTAGCAAACCTGATCATTTCTTATTTCAAGGGAGCCCGCGCCGGTAACGACCCGTGGGACGCTTGGACGCTGGAATGGTCGATATCTTCGCCGCCCCCAGCCTATAACTTTGCGACTGTTCCTGCCGT
>DATHMV010000050.1:0-139785 GCA_035486715.1 Candidatus Aquilonibacter sp. | reverse complement strand
ACCGGAGAGGCTTAGCGCCTGGGCCCGCAAGAACAATGCGCACCTCCTTTTTGGCCTTACCCCATGCTGAACGGCATGGGACCCGAAAGTCTCAGCATTCCGCTCCAGCGTCCCAATATTTCCGGATTGCCGACGATAAGTTGCGAAAGAATTGCAGATGATCCGGGACCGCTGACCCCAGCCGTACTTTGACAACGCATGCGCAGAAGCCTAGCATTGTAATTGAGCAAGCAACTTCTTCTTACTCTTTCAGGTTCTCTGAACTAAGTCAGCCCATCTGAAGTCGAAAAGGCCGAAGCCCAGCCCACGCTGATCAAGGGGAGTGTCGGCAGCGGGAAGACTCTCGAAGCCAAGATTCACGCCGAGGCTGATGAGACTGGTAGTTGTGAGAAAATGCGCAGCGGTTTGCGCCCTTTCCCATTTGTTTTTCGCTCGATTCGTGCGTCCGATCAAACAGGAGAAAACTATGAAAAATATCAGATTTGTTGTGAAAGTAGTCCGAACCGGGACACGCGCCGCCGAATACGTACAGCGGATTGATCGAACTCCCATTCAGATGACGCCTGACCGAAAGCGCGCGCTGACTATGGGAAGATTCACAGCCGAAGACGCCGTAAAATCCATCCAAAATTCCCGGTGCATCCCAGAGCTTGTGCCCGTACAGATTTAACAACCAACTTCTTATGGTTGAGAATGCTTCTGCGTTTTGACGGAAGGTAGCAGAAACTCTGCATCGTCAATTGGGACATTCTGTTTGATCTCTTCGATTCGGATGGTCGATCGGCTTCCGGCTCGGGCGATCGTCCGATTGAATGGGGTTTTCACTCCATCAACCTCGCGATAATCCTCATAGTCGATCTCTGTCGGATCGAGGCCCAGTGGCGACTCGGCATAGCGGACTTGCCGCACCAGCAGGCCGGACTGCGCGTCAAAGTAAAACTTCCACGGCGGAAGGCCTTCGCGAACGCCAACAATCACATAAGTTTCGCGGCCATTCACCATTTCCGGATATTCCACGCGAAGTTCAGGGAAAATCTGGTTGATGTGCAAAGGGAATTGCAGGTCCGCATCCACGCGAGCGGCTTCCAGATCGGAACTGCTGAGATCATGGGAAGCGCGCCCCGGCACGCTTCCCCATCCGGCATTGCCATTGAAAGCGATAATACTATCGCCGACGGTGGTGTGCTGAACTAACCAATACTTATCTGGTCCTTTATTTAATATCTGGACACGAACTGATTTTCCTCCTAGTTCCGTAGTTCCGGTTTCTACTCGAGTAGTAATCTTCGCGATGGCACTAACTCCGCCCATGGCCTGAACAAAATTCTCAATTATCTGATCGGCGGTGGGCAGGTTATCGGGTAGCGTTTCATGTTCTTGGCGAGGCCCGGTTTCAGGCGGAAGTTTATTTCCCGCCAGCTCATTTCCGCCGGACTCGTCTGGAACTGGCGGCATGGCGGCCGGTTTGGGCGCTCCGCGATGGCAGGAGTAGCAAGTCACTTCACGGACACCTTCGAAATGGTTTTGATTGATCGAAGCCATCATTCGCATCATGCTGCGCGCATTTTTTTTCGCCGGCTTGGCGTCGTCGTCGAGATGACCTTCCACATGACAGAAGCTGCATTGCACGCCCAGCGCCGAAGTGATGAAGCGCATCGTGGGAATAATCTGGCCGGAGGGAATTCCCTTGAGCACTTGGATGTTTTTGAAAACCGTCTCCGCCAACTTTGGAGAAGTCGATGCCGCGACCAAATCCGGCTGAGAGAAACCAGACGAATTAGAATCGGGCGTTTCTTTCATGAGTGCGGCAACGCGGTCCGACAGTTCATTGGCTTTGGCCGCATTCCCCTGCTGTCTGTACAGATTAATCAACTGGCTGCTGGCGGAGAGATGCAACGGGTCGATGGCAACCGCGCGTTCCAGGTGAGTGATTGCCCCGTCGATGTCTCCACCCTGCTGGTGTGCCGCTGCCTCGTTAGTCTCATCGACGGCTGAGTTGGGATTGAGTTCCAGGGCACGATCGAAAGCGAGTTCGGCCTCGGAAGATTTTTTCCCCACCAAAAGTGCCGTTCCTATCCAGGTGAACAAATCGGGATCGGAGGCGAATTGGTTCTGCACCTCGGTGAGCAGTTGATAACCATGGATGATGAAGCCTGACGACCGGCGCTGAAAACCCGCGTTGAGGTACGCGATGCCGAGATTGCGTTTCTGAAGATCGGGCGGCGCGGGCTCACGCCATGCCGCGATGTCTCCAGCGGGCGGAAAATCAGATTGTGGCTGTGGACGCTGCTGAATGCGGTGATCGGTAAAAGCCGTGTGGCCTCCGTCTTGTGCGTCACGCCGTGGCATGTGGCAGCTGATGCAATTGCTGTCCGTGCTCGGATGAGGCTTCGGAAAAGTATTGGTGTGGCAGGAAAGACAACGCGAGCGATAGTACTGCACCGGTTCGACCGGCTTGTTATGCGGATCATGGCAGGTTCCGCACCACAGGCGCCCTTGGCTGCTGCGTGCGCACATGCTCATGGCAAGCTGCTCGACGTGACTGATGACTTTAAATTCTTTCGCGGGTCCATCGGGAGGCAAAGCATCGTGGTAAGCAGTAAAGGTGCTTTCCAGTTTCTGCCCAGCTTGAAAATCACGAAACTCGCGCCCGGGGTTCAGCACGCGCGCCGCGCCCATCAAATGGCACTGCTCGCAAATGCTGTCGCGCGCAGCAGGTTCGAGCTTCGTAGGATTGACGATGGTGCCGGCTCTGGGGTCGGCAAGATGCTTTTCGCTGGGACCGTGGCAACGTTCACAGGTGATCGCTTCTGCGGGGAACACCGGAGCGCGAAACTGATTCTCGGTCCCGGTAATGTGCAACTCAGTTCCTGAATGGCAAAAGACGCAACCTTCCGCGACCGGGCGGTTGAAATCCGGATCTTGAGTCTTTTCGTAACCGGGTGCCAAATCGTAAGCGTTGCGGCTCTTGTAAAACGCGACCGGAGACTGGAAAAGGTGGCCATCCAGATTGAGGAGATAACCATTGGCGTGGTTGCCCGAGCCGATCACGTAATCGATGTGATAGGTGCTCACATTGCCGCCGGATTCCAGCCGTTGCCAGGAGCCGGCAGGCGTAGAGTACATTATAATTTTCGCGTCGGAAGTGGTAACCGCGCCTGCTGGTTCCTCTGCCGCGCGGCGCAGGGAGTGCGCCATCGCAGATTTTGCGTAGCCTTCGACTTCGGATGCGTGGCAAACTTTGCAGCGGTTCGCGCCGGTGGGTTCACCCGGCAAGCGAATGGTATCAGCTTTGCTGTTGCTCGTCGCCTCGGCTCGGTAGGGGGCCCCCGTCGGTGATTGGCCCCTCCCGTAGGCGAGAAGGAGAACCAGAAGCGCCGGGGGAAAGACGTATCGTAAAGCCAGAAATCGCATGGGCTCGATCACTGGGGGAAAAGTATCCTTACCCCAACAATGACATCAAATCGCGACGCAATCATCGCGAGTTTGGCTCACTTCCTCCCCCACAAAATGAAATATCTTTCAAAATACAAATTTCAAGCTACCACTTGCGCGCGCAGCCTGTCGTCAATTTCATTCACCTCGGCCGCGGAGAGACGGAAGGTGGCCGCGCTAACAATGCCTTCGACCTGCTTCACGCTGCGAAATCCAACAATCGCGCCCGTGACCGCTGGATTAGCAAGAGTCCAAGCAATCGCCAATTCCCCCGGCGACTTGCCATCCCGCCGGCCAAGTTCCCGCAGGAATTCCACGAGTTCGAGATTGCGTGAAAGCAATGGCTCCTGAAAGTTCGGCAAGTTTCGCCGCCAATCCTCAGATGAGAATCCGGCGACTCGCTCTTTGGTCATTTTGCCCGTAAGAAGCCCCGCGGACATTGGCGAGTAGACGATGACACCGATTTTGTTTTGATAGGTGTAAGGAAAGATTTCATTCTCAATTTCCCGCGTCACGATCGAATACGGCGGCTGGAGCGAAGTAATGGGAGCGATCGCTTGCGCCCGCTTCATCTGCGAGACGCTGAAATTCGAGACGCCGATGTAGCGAACCTTCCCCTCTTCTTTCAGCCGAACAAGTTCGGTCCACCCTTCTTCGATGTCTTCATCCGGTTCCGGCCAATGAATCTGGTAAAGATCAATCACATCGGCTTTCAGCCGCCACAAACTGCCTTCGCATTCGCGGCGAATAGACGAGGCTTTCAGCGATGCGCCAATCTTGCCGTCATCATCCCAAACCCGCTCGCACTTGGTAAACACATAGGGACGCGGCGAGCGTCCGGCCAGCGCGCGCGCGACGATCTCTTCTGAATGGCCGAGACCATAGAGCGCGGCGGTATCAATCCAGTTCATGCCGTGATCTAAAGCCGCGTGAATGGCGGGAAGGGAATCGCCGTCATCTTGCGGCCCCATGCTGCCCGACCAGCCGCCTCCGCCCATCGCCCAGGCTCCAATTCCAATCGGGCTGATTCGCAGGTCACTGTTCCCGAGTTGACGAAGTTCCATGATTCGCCTCAAAGGCCTCGCGCCAGATGGTAGTACAAGTCATTCCACCGCGATTCTTTCTTGAACTCTCGAATCGTCGTATCCGGGCCGATCAAGAGAAATTCCATGCCCGCCATTTCTGCAAAATCCTCCAGATGTTCTGTCGTGAGGGCGCGGCTGAGAGCGGTGTGATGCGCTCCGCCCGCCAATATCCAGGTGGTCGCGGAGACTTTCAGGTTTGGCTCAGGTATCCAGAGCGCGCGAGCCACCGGAAGCTTCGGCAGAGAATGTTCGGGCCGCACTATATTCACTTCGTTGACGATCAACCGGAAGCGATTGCCCATATCAACGAGCGACGCATTCACGGCATTTCCGGGAGCCGCGGTAAACACCAGTCTGACGGGATCTTCTTTACCGCCGATGCCGAGGGGATGAACCTCAACCGCGGGCTTATCTTTGTTGTCCGCAATCGACGGGCAAACTTCCAGCATATGCGCGCCGAGAATCTGTCCGCCATTGGGCAGGTGGTAGGTATAATCCTCCATGAACGACGCCCCACCTTCGAGCCCATGGCTCATCACCTTTACCGCTCGCACCAGAGCGGATGTTTTCCAATCGCCTTCGGCGCCGAATCCGTAGCCTTCAGCCATCAGTCTTTGCACCGCTATACCCGGAAGTTGCTTGAGCCCATGTAAGTCTTCGAATGTATCTGTGAAAGCATGTGCGCCAACCTCTTGCAGAAATGCCCGCAGCCCCAACTCGATCCTGGCTGCGTCGCGCATGGATTGCCTTCGGCTTCCGCCCGGACGCATCGACTCAACCACCGTGTAAGCGTCATCGTATTCAGCGGTAAGTTTGTCGACCTCCGCGTCGGTGGCTTGTTGAATGTGCTTGGCCACATCTCCAACCCCATAGCCATTAACGGAGTAGCCGAGCATAATTCCTGCATTCACCTTGTTTCCATCGGTGACGGCGACGTTGCGCATGTTGTCGCCGATACGCGCCACTGTCAGTTGCCGAGAGTCGTGCCAGGCGCACGCCGCACGCGACCATGCCCCTATTTCTCCATGCACTGCCGCATCCTGCCAAAAACCGACGACAACTTTTCGCTTGAGGCGCATCTTCGCCCCGATGAAGCCGAACTCGCGGTCGCCATGGGCGGACTGGTTCAGATTCATGAAGTCCATATCGATGGACGACCAAGGCAATTGCTCATTGAATTGCGTATGCAGGTGCAGCAAAGGCTTATCGAGCGACCGAAGTCCGGCGATCCACATGCGTGCGGGTGAGAATGTATGCATCCACGTAATGAGGCCAATGCAATTCTTCGCCCGGTTCGCCTCCAGGCATAACTCGTGAATCGAGTCATGGCCGGTCATCACTGGCTTGGCAACGATCTTCACGGGGATCTGCGAAGATTTTCCGAGGCCACGCACAATGGTAGTGGCGTGCTCCCCGACTTGCTTTAGAGTTTCGGGTCCGTACAGATGCTGGCTTCCGGTAACGAACCAAACTTCCAGGTTGGCGAAATCAATCATTTGCTGCCCTCGGACGCGTTGGGAGTAATTGGGAGAAATGCATGGGATATTTTCAGAAGTGCACTGCAACTCATTTTTGCCAGACTCGCGATCGGTACAAACGATTCGAAAATCTAAGGTTGCGCAGGTTGTTCCTCAGTGCTCCCTTCGACTAATTTGTAGCGGTAATGTTCCATCTCTTCTTTTGTGGTTTGTTGGCGAATGGAAGCAAGCCGTTTCAGTAAACTTGGTACCTCGTTATCGTTCCCAGTTTTCCGCAACGCCTGGATCAGCCGGTACAACGATGTTTGGTCTTTGGGATCGATCTCCAACGCCTTCTTGCATTGTTCAATAGCTTCTGGATATTGACCTGCCTGCAGATAAAGTTTTGCTAGGACCGCGTGAGCCGGGCCAAGGTTTGGACGCAAGGCGATTGCCCTCCTGGCCGAGCGCATCGCCAGCTGAAATTCTGGCGTACCCGGTTCCGCTTCTTTTTTCACGAGAACGTCCGCTTCAAGATAAAGCAGAGTGGGATCGTCTGGTTTGGCTTTCAGCTTCGTCTGAACTGTGGCCAGCGCTTTATCAAGATCGTTTGCCTCTAGTGCTGCCAATCCCTGGGCTGCCGCGGTGAGAGATTGATTGGGATCCAATTCATACGCCTTCTCGAAGTCCGCCTGCGCCTTATCGAATTGGCCCGTCTGAACGTAGAGCACGCCCCGCGCAAAATAAAGCGGCGCAGCTTTCGGCTGCTGGCTGATACCGTCATTCACCACATTGATCCCCACCTGAAACGATTGGTGCACAGAGGAAATGTCCGCGAAGTGCAGATAAAGGCTGACATCGGTGGGATCGAGATTAATGGCTTGTTTAAGGAGATCGACAGCTTGATCCGTCTGGTCGCCCGCTTCATAAGCGGCAGAAGCAAGCTCGAGCGTTTCGACATCGGGTTTATTGGAACTGAGCATTGGCCCCAGGGTAGCAATAGCCGCTTGAGGTTGGTGGGCCATGAGCTCGATGGAAGCCGCTAATTTGCGCTCCTGCTGATTGTCTGGCTCAAGCGCCAATGCATGTTCGAATATTTTTGCCGCCTGATCGATTTGCTTGAGCCGTACCAGGCAGATGGCGTAGGCATGAAGAGCATCGACCTGAGCATCGAACAATGCCTCCGCCTTTTCAAAATGGGGGGCGGCGGCAGCGCAGTTTCCTTGCCGGTACTCGAGTACAGCCAGCATGCCATGGCTCGTTCTATCGTCGCGCCGCAATCGCAACAAATGCTGCAGGATTGGAATCGCTGCAGCGCTGCCCGCGTCGAAGTTAATCTGTGCTTCCCCCTGCAGGGCAGGAATATAGTCCGGAGCGATTTTTAGTGCGTGGTCAAACGAAGCAAGCGCCTCTTTATCATGTCCTTCGCCCGCATACGCCTTGCCTTGCATCGTCCACAACTGTTCATTGTTGGGCGCGATTTGCAGTGCGGGACGAAGTAGTTCGAGTGCCGCCTCGAATTCCCGGTTATGCAGTGCTGCATTGATCGTATCTATCCGGTTCCCCGGATCTTGAGCCGATGTCACGGAAAGAGCGAAGAGAACGAAAGACACCGTGGCGAACAGTAACCACCCTTTTTGTGGTAGCGCATCTCTGTTATCGCCCGGCCGGTGTCTCTCCATTTCTGTAGTTATACGGCATTTCTATCGCCGGCTTGCGCTGTGTGGCCCCCTAGAACGAAAGCTTTCCTCCGAGTTGCCAGAATCGGGGTTCATGCGAGGCTGTGGCCTGGCCGAAATTTCCATCCGGCAGATTCATGTCGATGCCACCGGCGTCAATCGTTGAATAGCTGGTGAAGTCTACATAGTTCGCCCGGTTGAAAAGGTTGAAAATCTCAAACCGGAATTGGAAATTAACTCTTTCCGTAATACGCGTGTCCTTGTAGATGTTGATGTTCGTCTCAACGAAATTTGGCCCGCGGAACATATTCGACTTCTCGTTACCCTCCGATCCGAAAGCGGGCGCGGTGAAATCGCTCGAGGGAATCGCCCCTGTGAGCCAGGAGCTGTTCTTGGTCGATTGATGGTAGCTAACCGCATTGGGGAAATCGATGTTGTCCCCATCGCCGTTGTAGTCTCCGCTCCCAGCCTGATAAGCAACTGCTGGGTCCGCAGCCGAACACCCGGTCACATTACTCAGGGCGCCCGATGCACACACTGCCAGAAAGCCATTGGTATTAGCGGCAGTTAACGGATACCCGGACTGGAAAATGCTTGTACCGCTAATTCCCCAACCGCCAGTCGTATATCCCGCAGCCCCGCGTCCGCCATTTAAGCCTTTGATCTGATAGTTAAAACTGAGAGAGAAGCGGTTCGGCGCATCGAAGATCGAGGGTCCGTAATACTGTCCCGGGTTCAGCCCCTCGGAATCAGGATAGGTTAGGGAGTCATCCTGCGAACGGGAATGGGTGAAGGAAGCCTCGACAAAGCCTCGCGTGAAGTGTCCTCGTGCATCGAAGATCACAGCATCGTAATTGCCATAGCGGTCATTATCGGCGTAGGTGATGGAACCAAAGCTGTGGTTAAGGCGGGTCGGACTGGGAACGACTGGCGTCGGACTGTTATTCATCTGGGTGATGAGGTCGCCGGGGAAGGAATTAATATCCACTCCGTAGGAAACAAGTCCAATGGAGTTTCCATTGCCGACAATATTGTAGGAGTGGGATCCGTTGTAACCGACGCTGGCCGCAAAATAACTTCCCAGCTTCTTCTCTAGTGTGAGCGACCATATATCCGACTTAGGCGATTTTAAAAGCGGATTAATGCCGCCGATTGCATCACTGACCCCGATCTGTCCCCCCTGCGCATTCAGGCCCGGCGTAATAGTTGGGTAAGTAAATCCAAACGGGGGTTTGTTGCTGTTTCCGAGAACGAAAACAGGTGCTCCCGCATTGGCTGTTCCTCCCGCAACGAACGTCGGCGAAACTTCTCCCGGAGGGCTGCCGCGGAACTCTTCCTGCACGTTCGCCTGCGTCAACCAGTTGTTATAGATGCCGAACCCTCCACGCACCACCCAATCACCTCTTCCCGAGGGATCCCAGGCGATGCCGATGCGAGGACTGAAGAGATTGTCGACCGAATGCAGCAGGGCGTTGTGGGTTGCCTTGGCATAGCCATTCGCAACTTGCTGCTGCTCGGTGGTTCCAGAACCAAGATAGAAGTTGCCAAATACCGTGGAAGAACTCTTGGAATACGGGTTGCCGCTATCGTCATAGCGTAAACCCAACGTCACAGTCAGATTTTTCCTGGCCCTCCAACTGTCTTGCACAAACAGTCCAAAGGTCTTGGAAGCCGCATCCCAACTCCATAGTTGCTCTTGACCGGTTAGGGGATTGAAATACACGCCGGTTTCATTGGTCGGGGCATCCTGTGCCAGCGTTAACAGGTTACTGAATGAGAATTTAGGCTGGGACCATGGTCCCTGAAAAGGTTCGACGTCATCGCCATACCATCCTTCATAACCAACCTCGATGGTATGGGCGCCGTGTACGTGAGTAAGAACGTCGCGCCAATGATAGTTGTGCTGGATAAAATCGCCCTGCGCGAATCCCACGCCATAGGCCTGGCCAGAGTCCACGTTAATGCCGTTTACCGATATAGAAGGAACTGTGTAATCCTTGGCGCCACTGCCCTGCACGCCTTCTACCCGGCTTTGACCGATCGTGAAGTCATTGAGCGTAGTAGGAGAGAAAGTGTGCGTCCACGATGCCTGGCCTGCGACTTGCCACGTATTGTTCAAAGCGGAGAATTGAGGCATTGCCGAAGGCGCGCCTGTAAGCAGAAGAGTTCGAAAAATGCTGGCATAGATGCGGTCGTTCTTGAAATCTTTATCGATGCGGCCAAAATACTGTGTGCCGTTACGTACCGAGGTTGCGCCAAAAGCGCCTTGATCGATTACAGGGGTGGAACAAGGGATGTTTTCAGCGGCGGCCGTACCGCATACTGTCGGCCCAAAAACATCGCTGGCGGTCGAGAGGACGGTAACGCCGCCCACGCCGACGGGTTGATACTTGGTGAGAACTTGGGTTCCCACCGTTCCAGGATTATTCGCCTGCGCAAAGGCGATGAAGGCTGGATCCGCGAAGGTCACCGATCCTCCGGCGCTCGATGAGGAGCGGAGCGGTTCCACCGAGAAGAAGAAGAAGAAATTTTTGTGAGGAATGATTGGACCGCCGATGGCAAAATCCATGTTATTGGAGTGAAACGCTGCGTAAGGATGATCCGACGACGATACGAAATGCTGATTCGCGAACATTCCCTGATAGTTGAAGTAATCAGACGCTGAACCATGGAATTGGTCTGTCCCGGACTTCGTGGTGAACATGGTCTGCAATCCGGCGGCGCGGCTATACTCGCTGGTGAAAGTGTTGACCTGGATCGTGGTTTCACGGATCGCTTCCGGTTGGGGGGTGAGATTCAAGACGCCCTGGCGAATTCCGCTGGTCACGTCGAGTCCATCCACCACATACTGGTTGTTATTCCCTCCTTGGCCGTTGGCGCTGGCGTCAACCTGCTCTTCCGTAGAATAATTATCCACGCCCGATGCGGGGCTGCCCGCGCCGCTTGTTCCTAGGCCGGTGGCCCCCGGCGCCATCGTCACTAGAGTCACGAGGTTTCGTCCAACGATTGGCAGCTCGGCGACCGCCTGATTCTGAAGCGTAAACTCAGTCCGGCTGTCCGCCGTGTCAACCACGGGAGCTTCCGTGCTGACCGTAATCGACTCGGAAGTCGAGCCGACCTTGAGCGTGATGGGAACGTTCAGATTTTGTTCGGTGAGCAAAGTCAAATCGGCTTCAGACTTTACAAATCCTGTGGCTTCGACCAGTACCTTGTAGGAGCCTGGCGGAAGACTGATAAAACGGAAGTTGCCAGAGTCGTCAGAATTTGTGGTCGCAGTGACCTGCGTATCTTTGTTCACGATCCGTACGGCTGCCTTGGAAACGCCGGCGCCGGAGGGATCCTGCACGACGCCTTGCACGCTGCCGGTAAACTGTGCGGAGCAGAAAGTTGCGCAAAGAACGGCGAAGGCAAGCGCCAGGGCGCGGACGGAAGTGGAGAGGCTTGAACGCATATCGAGTCACCTTTTTCGGAACAAAAGGATTTGCTTGTCAGCAAACGTTTACTCGTCTACCCTGTTCAAGTCCAACCTGGCTCTACAGGGAGCCGCTGCAAACTGAACCCGTTCTGCGAAGCCAATGGAACGTCGTTACCGCTCCCTGCCTCTCGATACGGATTGCTGCTTCGAAGCACCGTGAGCCTAACGGACTCTCGGTCTGTGCGCATGGTACAGATGTACTATATATATACTAGATCGATATCGATCCGGCGGAAGTTGAGGGGTATTTTGTCCTCCAGGACGATCTCTTGCAGTCCCGTTGCATACGTAAAACCATATAACCGCGAGTTCCTTATAAGTTCGCAGTACGTCTCGCGATTTATCGCAAGGCGCAATAAGGCGCTTATCGCCGCTCTCCAGTTATTATTATTTCTACCCGCCTGTAGCCGCCGGTCGAACACGATCGCCGTAATCCCCCGCGCCTGCGGAACGGCACTTTGGGAGCCTGAGCACGCCGGGGCCACGCATGTGGCCCGCCGCAAAGGCTTCAACGTTTATTGGAACGCCTCGCCCCGCGAGGATGATGTAGAAGGGCAGATCGATTTTCTCGAGAAGGTTGTAGCCCGAGGATATGCCGGAATTATTATTACTCCCGACCAGACTTTACCCTTGCGAATTCCGATCCGCCGCATCGTCTCCGGCGGGCTTCCCATGGTCGTCGTTGGAACGAACCTGGGTATCGCCCCCTCGGCAAAACTCTCCTACGTTTTAAACGACGATGCTGCCGGTGGACAAATGGCCGCCCGCCGTGTCGGGAAGATTCTGAATGGACGCGGCTCCATCGCGATTCTTGGCATCAACCCGCAGCTGACCGGCATTACCACCAGAGAACGTAGCTTCGAGAACACGTTGGAGCAGGAATACCCGAATATTCGAGTGGTTGCGCGCAGGCTCGGTTACTACAGCGTGCCCCAGGAACAGCAGGTGGCAGAGGACATTCTTCACCTAGGCATGGCAGTAGACGCCATCGTCGCACTGTCCCATATCTCGACCCGCGGCGCTTTTTACGCTCTAGTGGAATTTGACAAGACGCGAGCCATCAAGCTGATTGGTTTTGATCAGGACCTAATGGTGCCCATCCGAAGCGGCGGCATCGACTCCGTAGTGATGGAACGCACCTATGACATGGGCCGCATCGCGATGGAAGATATGGACGGGCAAATCCATGACCGATCCGTTCCCGGCATGAGCGTAGTGCCTCCCATATTAATGACGCGGGAGAATATGGACACTCCCGAGATTCGTGCGCAATTAACGGCCAACTGGTGGGCCGCGCAATGACCTATCCGCGTCAATCCCGTTCCCGATTCATCACAGTCCTAGCCGTAGGGTTCATCGCATCAGCAGTTTTTGGTGCAGCCTGGTTCTCATTGCGTTTGTATTCTTCCCGGGCGTCACGTCAACCCCTCTATCATGATTCATTTCATCTTGAAAAGCAGGAAGAGTGGCAGCCTTTTGGCGGGGCGTGGGAGATCGTCGATGGCGCCATGCGCAACAACTCCGACGAACGTGGCGCCAAGTTGATGAATGGGAACGTCCATTGGAAAGATTATTTGATCGAAGCGGATGTCCAACTTCTCGGCCAGTACGGCGACGCGGGTCTCATCATCCGGGGCAGCGACGAAGAAGAGGGAGTGGACGCCTACAACGGTTACTACGCAGGATTACGTGATCTCGATAACACGCTTATCCTGGGCCGGGCTGGTTATGGTTGGGTTGAATATCAGGCAAGGCATATCATGCCTCGGGTTTTTGCGCAGCAGTGGTACCACCTGAGACTGTTGGCCCACGGCTGTAACATCATCGCTTCCGCGACCTCGCCTTCCGGCGCAGTGACAGTCGATGCTATCCAACAACCGGATTGTATACAGTCGGGCCGCTTCGGTCTGAAGTCTTATCAGACTGGTGGCCTGTGGCGAAACGTGCAAGTTCGAGCAGCCACCGAGCAAGATCTATCCAACCTGGTTGGAGACATGAAAATCCCTCTTGCGGACCCCGACCCTCTGGTCGGACCCACGGGAAAACCGCTCCCTGATTGGAATTCCCTGCGTTCGGCGACGGATGCCGAAGATCAATACCTCGAGCCTCTATATCTCGATATGCGCGATCATCATGTCGATCCCGATGGCCAACCCATCGCCAACCTGCGGGCGCTCGCGCCCGGTAAGCTCTCGCGGGTTACGATTCACGGCGTTGTCACTCTTACTTTTCCCACGCTGTTCGTGCAGGATTCCACGGGAGGAGTGGCAATTCAGAATTTTCATGCCACAACGCCTCCGCAGATAGGCGACCAGGTAGAGGCCAGTGGGGAAGCAGAGCTCCACGATTTCAGTTCTGTATTGAAGGATGCCGAGGTTCACATCCTATGGTCGCACGCACCCATTCATTCCATGGGCGTGACGGCTTCGCAGGCCGCCACCGGTTCTTTCGATGCGCAATACATCGAAGTGGAAGGGCGTCTGGAAAGTAAGGAAGAAGGCCCCGACCATACCCTGATCTTGAATCTGGACGAAGACAATCAATCATTTCGGGCCATCGCCAACGGAACCAGTGGCGCCGGACTTTTCCGGCAGCTCAAAGAGAAGAGCCGTCTCCGCCTTCGGGGAATTTGCGTAGTCGATTCCGCTTACACTCGCGACCTTACTCCCTTCGCTATTCTGCTGCCCTCGTTAAACGATGTGGAAGTACTGCAAGGCCCGCCTTGGTGGAGCACGCGCCACATCGTTATCGCGATTATTGCATTCTTACTTTTAATTCTGGCGGTGCAAACGCTTAACAGTTACATCGAAAGATGGCGGCTGATGGCGGTGCTCGAAGAGCGCCAAAGACTGGCTCATGAGATGCACGACACCTTGGCCCAGAGCTTTGCCGGCATAGGCTATCAGTTGCAGGCGATTCGTGACGAAATTGATGATCGATGCGCGATCGACCGCGAACTCCAGTTGGCGTCGAGTCTGGTGCGCCGCAGCCATGAGGAGGCGAGGCGCAGTATCGCTGCGCTGAGGCCCGAACTTC
Organism: Candidatus Aquilonibacter sp.; assembly: GCA_035486715.1. Classification (GTDB taxonomy): domain Bacteria; phylum Acidobacteriota; class Terriglobia; order Terriglobales; family Acidobacteriaceae; genus Sulfotelmatobacter. The sequence goes on along the minus strand of DATHMV010000050.1, from coordinate 125,618 downwards.
TCGAATCTGCAGGGCTGCTTCACGCACTCGAACAAAGTGCCAAAAGCATGGTGGCGGGCGGAGGCATCCGAGTCAGCGCCTTTACCTCTGGCGAGGCGCACAGCATACCAGTGCGCATCTCGGATACACTCTTTCGCATAGGGCAGGAATCTCTGGCGAATGCGGTGCGCCACGCCAACCCGACCACTTTGCTGATATCTCTTGTCTATGGCGAGTCTGCCTTGCAATTGCTCGTGGAAGACAACGGAAAAGGTTTTCTCGCGGACGCCGATTCATCTGGTTTCGGCATCCTCGGCATGAGAAAGCGTGCCGATAGCATTTCCGCGGAGTTAAAGATTCATAGTGTACCCGGCCGGGGCACAGCCGTAAAAGTGATTGCGCCGATGCCGGCCAAATTGATGCGCACGTTATGGCCGGCTGCTATCTGGCATTTGCTTTGGGAGCGTAGATTTCATGCACAGAGACAACGACATGGACAAGCTGCAAGTTAAACTACCGATCCGGTTGCTAATCGTTGATGACCATCCGGTAGTGCGCGCTGGGTTGAGCAGCATGTTGGGCAAACAGCCCGGGCTCAAGTTGGTTGGCGCCGCAGCTGGTGCCGAAGAAGCGTTGGCCTTGCTCGAACACACCCCCGCGGATGTGGTTTTGCTGGACATCCGAATGCCGAAGGTAAGCGGGATCGACGCGCTGCAGTCCCTGCGCCGCCTGCCCTTTGCGCCGCAGGTAATCATTCTCTCCAGCTTCGAATTTGAAGAAGAAATCTACCGCGCCGTGCAGGCGGGCGCACGCGGATATCTGCTGAAAGAGATGTCATGCGACGAGATCGTGGACGCCATCGTTGCGGTTCACGCCGGCAAGCAATATTTCCCGCCCGCAATCGCCAGCAGGCTCTCCGACAGAAACAGCCGCTCGAGCCTGAGCCCGAGAGAATTAGAAATTCTGGAAATGCTCTCGCGGGGGTTCACGAACAAAGAGATCGCGCGCGCCTTCGGGATCAGCCGGTACACGGTTCGCAATCACATCAACAGCATCAACCAGAAGCTCGATGTTTGCGACCGCACGGAAGCCGCGTCCGTTGCCATGAAGCAGGGAATTATTTCCGTGTCGAGCTAGTTTATTTTGTCGCAACGCAATAACGCGCGTTTAGCTCGCTTCCTTTAAAATTACTGACTCACCACCCAACCTTCGCCATCTAAAATCTGCATAGGACAGATGTACTATCCTGCGCTTGAAAATAATCGCGTATGGTCACACAAGGGTAATTGTGCCCTCAGATGAGGCATCTCACGCCAGGAAGCTAAGGATGATACTGTGAACCAGACCTCTCGCCGCCAATTTATGAAGCTAACCGCCGCAGCGGCGGGAGCCACACTCGCGCCACGCAGCTTGCGAGCCCTTTCCACTCAGGGTTCTGTCCCACTGGCGGTCGTCCCTCCGCTTTCCGTATTCAGCTATTCGCAAGTCGAATTACTCGACAGTCTGTTTCGCCAGCAATTCGACAATAATCACAATCTCTACCTGCACCTGGACGAAGACGCTTTGTTAAAGCCTTTTCGCCATCGCATGGGTATGCCGTCGCCGGGACCGGACATGGGCGGATGGTACGACGACGCCGACGATTTCAGCACGCCCGACAATTTTCACGCCTTCATTCCCGGGCACAGCTTTGGACAATATCTTTCCGGCCTGGCGCGTGCCTATGCGGTCACTGGCGACAAGGCGACTCAGGAAAAAGTGCATCGTCTTGTCCGCGGCTTCGCGCAGACCGTCGACACCGATGGAAAGTTCTACGTCGACTACAAGCTGCCGGCCTATACCTACGACAAAACCAGTTGCGGTTTAATCGACGCTCATGAATTTGCGGCCGATCCAGATGCGCTTGATGTTCACTGGCGCGCCACCGCCGCTGCCATGCCTCATTTGCCCGAGAAAGCCCTCAGCCGCGCCGAACAGCGCGCCCGCCCTCATAAAGAAATCGCTTATACCTGGGATGAGACTTACACTCTCCCGGAAAATCTATTCCTCGCGTATCAGCGCAGCGGAAACTCGCGCTATCGCGACCTCGCAATCCGGTTTATCGAGAGCGACTATTTCGATCCGCTCGCGCAAGGACAGAACGTTTTGCCCGGTGAACACGCCTACAGCCATGTAAATGCATTCAGCTCGGCGATGCAGTCTTATCTCGTTTTGGGAGATGAAAAGTATCTCAAGGCCGCGCAGAATGGCTTGCGCATGGTGCAGGAACAGAGCTATGCCACTGGCGGTTGGGGACCGGACGAAGCTTTTGTCGTGCCCGGTAGCGGAGGTTTGGATTCCAGCCTCAGCACCACTCATGCCAGTTTTGAAACTCCCTGTGGCGCTTATGGTCATTTCAAAATCACGCGCTATCTTTTGCGCGTAACGCGCGACTCGCGTTACGGCGACAGCATGGAGCGCGTGCTCTACAACACGATTGCCGGGGCCACGCCGATTCTTGCCGACGGAACCAGTTTTTACTACTCCGACTACAACAACTCCGCGCGCAAAGTTCACCATCGCGACAAGTGGCCTTGCTGCTCCGGAACCTTCCCGCAACTGACCGCCGATTATGGCATCAGTTCTTACTATGAGGCGCACGATGGAATTTACATCAACCTGTTCCTACCCTCGCGCGTTTCGTGGCTGCAAAACACGACCAAAGTGACGCTGACTCAGAACACGCAGTATCCCAAGGCAAATACCAGCCAGTTCGATTTTGCGTTGGCGCGCCCGGAAACCTTTGCCGTCTACCTGCGCATTCCCGCATGGATAGGGCCGAAGAGCACCGTATCGGTAAATGGCCGCAAGATCGAAGGTGAAGTTACTCCGGGCAAGTTCCTGGCATTGCAACGCACTTGGAAAGATGGCGACAGGCTGGAAATGGAATTTGAGATGCCGACGCGGCTGGAAGCGATCGATGACCAAAATCCAAACAATGTGGCCTTAATGCAGGGGCCGGTAGCATTATTTGCTGTCGGCGAGGTCCCTTCGCGCCTCACGCGTAAGCAATTGCTTTCGGTTGCGCGGGTGGCGCGATCGTCGGATGACTGGTCGACTAAGACCGATCACGGCACGCTCACCTTCCGGCCATTCGCCAGCATCATGAGCGAGGATTACCGCCTCTACCTCAGAGTTGATAGTTAAAAGAGTCGATAGCTAAAAGTGGCCGTGAGAACTCGGGACTAACTTTTCGACCATCCTTTGTTGGCCACACGCCCTGCGCCCTCGCGAAAAGTCACAAGCTGATCGGCACCAACTTGCTTGAAGTTTTCGTGCAGTCCGTTGGGCCAGTAGATATCAATGTCGACTAACTTCACTGCGCCCAGTCCAAAGTGCAAGCGAGGATCGTTGCATGAGTAATAGCTGGACTGGCTCACTACAGCCTGCGCCTGCGTCTTGCCTCCATAATGGACAAGCACGCGAGCGCCGATGGCGCTGTGGTTCGATTTCACCCCTTCAAGCTTTACCTTAATCCAATGTTGCTTGGAGTGCAGGTCATTGCGCAGCAATGATGGCGGTTCATTCAGGTTGACAATCAGCACGTCCATGTCGCCGTCGTTGTCGAAATCTCCAAAGGCACATCCGCGGCTGCTGTGCGGGGTAGTGATCCCTTCGCCAACCGTGCCGCCCATTTCTTCAAACGTGGAATTGCCCAGATTGCGAAACAAAACGCGGGGAGTTCGATACGGATACTGCGGCAGTTTCCGCTCCACCTCGGGATAAACGCTGCCGGTTACAAAGAGCACATCGGGATAGCCGTCATTGTCGAGATCAACCATCCCTGTGCCCCAACTGGTAAAGCGCGTTTCCACAGCGACTTTTGCCAGGCGAGTAACGTCGTCGAAGTTTCCTTTGCCGTCGTTGCGATACAAGCCGCAGGTGTCGCCGATGAAGTGCGTCTTGAAGAGGTCGAGGTGGCCATCCAGATTGTAATCACCAATCCCGACGCCCATTCCGGCCTGTTCCATTCCGTCGTCGCTCAATGCGACCCCGCGCAAAACTCCTTCTTCACGAAAAGTTCCGTCGTGATTATTCATGAAAAGCAGGCTCGGCGTGGAGTCGCAAGCCACGAAAATATCCGGCCATCCGTCCTCGTCGAAATCCGCCGTGACCACGGTCATCCCATAGCTCTCTGTAGCGGCAGCGATACCCGATTGCTTGGTGACATCAGTAAATGTGCCATCACCATTGTTGCGATAAAGAGAATGCCTGCCTGTGGGCAATCCGCGGGGCCCGCAGTTCACCGGAATGCCCTTCCAATTACAAGTCGAACTCTCGCCCGGCACAGGCGCATGCTCGAAAGAAAACCGGATATAGTTGGACACAAAAAGATCGAGATGACCGTCACGGTTGTAATCCACAAAAGCGCAGCCAGCTCCCCATCGCGCTGGGCCATCCTCCAACAAGCCGGCCGCTTTGGTTACATCGGTGAATGTGCCGTCTCCATTGTTGCGATATAAACGATTCTGTCCGAAGTAGGTGCAGAAAATATCGTCGAAGCCGTCATTGTTGTAATCCGCAATGCAAACGCCGTTGGCCCAACCCGCAGCCCGCAGTCCCGCCTTATCGGTAATGTCGGTAAAGGTCCCATCGCGGTTGTTCTTATAAAGCCGGTTGGTCGCTTCCGGCGGAGCTCCCTCAAGCCGCGTTCCTGCCAGGAGAAAGATATCCATCCACCCGTCATTGTCGTAATCGATGAAAGCGCATCCGCAGCCGTTCGCTTCCAGGATGTATTTCTTATTTTCCAGACCTCCGTAAATGGTCGGCGTTTTCAGGCCTGCCGCTTCTGCGATGTCCAGGAAATGCGCGTCGAATGGCCGTCCCGACGGCTTTGGAGCTGCTTGCGCCTTCACATCGCGCGAGGCAATGCCCTGAGCCAGAGTCTGTTGTGCGGCAGCACAAAGCGAAAGCAGAAAAAAAGAACGGCGAGTAATCGTCATAATAAGATGAGCTATGTGAAGGGTGTCGCTATTGTGATTTAATCACTCGGTAAAGGTTTACTCAACCAGTTCTACTCAACATGGTTTATTCAAGCTCGACCAAAAAGCTCGCCGTAATTATTTACTCAATTGGATTGAGCTCCGGAACCTACAACCAATTTGTAACGATTTTGTTCTGCTTCGTCCTTGGTCGCGTCCCGCCGTGCTTCGGCCAGTCGCTTGAGCAGTTCCGGAATCTCCGCTTTGCGGTCCGTCTTCCGCAGCGCCACGATCAGATGGTATAGAGCGGCCTGATCTTTTGCATCGATCTTCAATGCATCCCGGCATTCCTTGATAGACGCTTCAGTCTGGCCCAATTCGAGATAAAGTTTGGCCAAAACATCGTGAGCGCCCACCAGCGAGTTCTGTATCGCAATCGCCTTTTTGGCAGACTGCATGGCTTCTCGGAATTCCGGGCTGTCGGTAGCTGGAGCCTTCTGTGCAATGATCGCGGCCTGAAGATATAAAAGGAAAGCATCGTTCGGCTTCTTGACCAGCTTGGATTTCACAATTGCCAGCGCGCGCTCCGGATCATTCTGGTTTTGCTCCTCCACCGCCATTCCTTGTGCGGCCGCGCTTATCGACTGATGCGGGTCCAGTTGCTCGGCCTTTTCAAAATCAGCCTCAGCCCTGTCGAAGTCGGCAAGCTGCACATACAGAACCCCGCGCGCCAGATAAAGAGGCGCCGCATTCGGCTGGAGATTGAGCCCGGCATTAATCATGTCGATACCGATTTGAAACGATTGATGAGAAAGCGCGATATTGGCGAAGTCTACGTAAAGAGAAACGTTGCGGGGATCTTGCACAATCGCGTCCCGCAAAAGTTTGACCGCTGTAGGAGTGTCCCGATTGGCTTCGTAAGCTGCGGATGCAAGCTGCATACTGCTTACATCCGGATTGCTCGCTCCTAATAGAGGTTGTAACGTGGCCACCGCATCTTGCGGTAGTCCAACTTTAAGTTGCAGAGCTGCAAGATCACGGCGTGCACTCGCATCTTCCGGATGAAGTTTGACCAGCTTCTGAAAAACGGAAACAGCTTTGTCCGTTTGTTTCACAGCAATCAGGCAAACGCCGTATTGTTTCAACGCTACTGGCTGTGATTCCAAAAGCGGTCCGCTCTGTTCAAAGTCGCGCACCGCTTGCACACAATTTCCTTGTTTTGATTCGATAGCGCCCAACATCGCATGACTGGTCGGCTCGCCGGGTTGCAAGCGAGCGATGTGCTGCAAGAGTGCCGCAGCTTCTTTATCTCCCGACTCGTACGTGACCTGAGCGGCGCCTTCCAACGCGGGAAGATAATCGGGGGAAATGCGCAACGCGTGATGAAAAGCCGCCAGCGCTTCTTTATTGTGTTTCTCCGCCGAGAGCCCGATGCCCTGAAGTGTCCACAGTTGCGGGTCGGATGGGGATTTCGTAAGCGCTTCCTGGGTGAGCTGCACGGCCCCTGCAAAATCCTTTGCGCGCAATGCCGCGATAATCGGCGCGTTTCGATCCGGTACAGTTTGCGCGTTCAGTCCGAGAGAGAAGACGAGAGCGACCAGCGGTCCAAATCTTCTCAGAGGGGTCATTACCCTAATTATCGCTGATACCCGCGAGTCAGGAAAGAGAACGCCCAATATGCGATTTCCAAATCTTCATTAACCCCAAACTTCTTACGCGATGAGGACGATTGAGAATAAAATCGCGTACTCCTCCCGCAGTCCAATATAAGCTCCAGTTTTGACCGTGGCAAAGATTGTGAGGGTCATCATGGCCAAATGTTTTGAAACGTTTTTCATCCACAAGCGGTGATAGATTTCCGGTGGTCCCATGATTCGGCGAAATTCGTGACTTCAAGTAAAGTAGGGTATTGCACGCAGACAAGCATAGGCCTGATATTTCCAGGGGAGCCAGCTTTTAGAGGTTGACAGCGCCAAACCAGCTAGGGTAAATTTCATCAGTTCAATCTTTGAAACGTTTCAACTGAGTGTTGACCGCGCCATTTGTGGCGTGGCGTACCGTCCCAGGAGACTTTATGCGGACCCCCTTGTCGCGGTTCTTGGTTCTGCTGTCCACTTTATTGATATTAATTCCGGCCTCATTCGCGCAATTTTCTCAGCGCGGCAGTATCAGCGGAGTGGTCACCGAAGCATCCGGTGCAGTCGTGCCTAATGCTCCCGTCACGCTGCTCGACTTAGGTCGAAACCAGACCGCGACCGCCAACACTGATGCGAATGGCCACTACGAGTTTTCCCAACTCCTGCCCGGAAACTTCCAGGTTTCGGTGGAACTTTCGGGGTTCAAGAAATTGCTCTCCGGCCCTTTGCCGGTAGCGCCTCAATCCGACGTTCGATACGACGTCCGGCTCCAGCTCGCTTCGGTTTCGGAACAGGTGACGGTAACCGGTTCCTCGGCGCCGCTGCTCGAAACTGAATCTGCCGATCTGGATCAGAACATCAGCGAGGATCAAATTGCGAGCGTGCCGATGAACGGCCGCAACTGGACGTCTCTGACCGAGTTAACTCCCGGAGTCAGCACGTCTCCCCGTGTCAACATCAATCTGGGCGGTACTTTTGAAGTGGGAGCGTCGTACACATCCGGCGGCGCCGACTACACCGCGGGCGGCAATGCCGAGGGTTCCCGCGACAATGGATACTACGTGAACGGCGTGAACGCCAACGAGAATTATGAAAGCGGCAGCAGCTTCCAGCCATCAGCAGAGTCCATCGGCGAGGTGAAGGTCGGCGTGGCAGATTTCTCGGCTGCCTACGGCCGCGATTTTACCAACCTCAATGCAACCACAAAATCCGGCACGAACACCTTCCATGGCGAAGTCTATGATTTTTTCGAAAACGACGCTTTGAATGCACTCGTCCCCATCAACCGGGCGCAAGGACTATTTACCAAGAGCGCATATCGTTTTAATCAGTACGGCGGTGGTCTGGGAGGCCCGATCTATATCCCTAAAATTCTTAATCTGAAAGATCACGCCTTCTTCTTCGTCAACTACGAACGCAATCCACATTCACTCGCTGGTGGGAATAACCTCGCGATCGTGCCCTCCGAGGCGCAGCGCGGGGGAGATTTTGGTGAAAACTGCACCGGCCCGATCAACGCGGGCAGCTTCGATAGCAACGGAATCTGTTCCCAACCGAATGGCCAGCTTTACAACCCGTACACCGGCAATGCTATACCCTTCAATAACCTAGTCACGGCGGGGCTTTACAATCCGGCGACGGCGAGCCAGCAAGTCACGGGTCTTATCAACCTCTTTCCGCATGCGAATATAACGCCCAGCGTGGCCAATGGCGGCACTAATTACCAGTTTCCCTCGACGCAGGAAGTCGACCCCTATCACTGGGATAGTCGCTTCGATTACCGGCTATCCTCGAAAGATAGCGTGTTTGTCGCCTGGTCCCAATACAAGGGCATACCTAACAATAGTGGCGGTCTGATTCCGAACTTGAGTATTTCTGACGTGAGCGACAAATCCCACGTTGTGACGGTCGATGAAGCTCACGTTTTCAATTCTCATTTGACCAACGAATTTATCTTTGCCATCGGAAGCGGCGCTTTGCTGACTTTGAGTCCATCGGAAATCGCCTTCAACAACGGCTCCTCCAACCCGCTTAACTCGATTTTTCAGAATACGGGCACGGGCGGCGGGGGCAATACTGGGATCCTCGGCTTGAACATCTACAACTACGGCGTGTTCAGCGGCGGCGCTGTAAACCAGCCCACCGCAGGTTACGACGAATACTTTCTCGCTTCCAATAACACGCGGCAATTCTCCGACAACGTCAGCTGGATTCGCGGAAGCCACACCATGACGTTCGGGTTTACCTACCTCCGCAAGGGGGAAGAGGACTTCGACAGTGTCCGCTACGTTGCCTATGGCTGCGCACCAGCCCCGGGCTCATACTGTGGCAACGGTCCGCAGCTCTTTACGGCGAGCCCGGCCGACGGATCCGGCGGCGACGCCTTCGCCGAAGTGTTAATGGGTTTACCTTCGGTCATCCATCAGCGCTTCAACTACACATCAGGTGGGCCGTTCGCCCCCGAACCAAACGTGGTCGTTCCGTACTACGGGGGTTACTTCAATGACAAGGTGAAGGTCACGCAAAAGCTCACGGTCTCCTACGGGCTCCGCTATGATTTGCCCATCCCCGTCTTCGCCACGAACAATGTGTGCTGCGCTCTCTACGAGCAGGCCACCGATAGTCTCTCCATACCCGGAATTACCCCCGGCATACCGCAGCACTATGCCTCGGCTCCCAAGCACAACTTCGCTCCGCGACTGAGCATAGCGATGCAGTTGCGTCCGACGCTTGTAGTTCGCGCCGGATACGGCCTTTACTTCAACTCCGGAGCGAGCCAGATATCGAATGCCCTCGATGGAGCTTTTTATGGTGGCGTGCCCGGAGGCTTCACCGGAGCTGAAGTAGACAACGCCACGGCACAGCAAGCGGCCGCGTCAACGGTCTTCCAGGCTTCGCCGCAAGTGGCTCCGGGAACGTTCCCCGTCTCTACCGGTCCGGGGCAGGGCTATTACGGAGACGGCGCTGAACAGACGCTCTTTTACGCCGACCGGGGTCAGTCGTTTCGCACCCCTTACATCCACCGTTACCTGCTGGACGTCCAGCAGGAAGTCTCCCACAATTCTGTGCTCACACTCTCTTACGTCGGAGCTGAGGGCCGTGACGGCTGGTACTTCGACGACATTAACGCCGCGCCTTATCAGACCGGCTGGGCCTCCCAGGCCGCTTATAACGCCGCCCGCCCATTTAACTCCGGCAGGTTTGGCGACATTTATTTGCAGCGGGCTGGCCTCAATAGCAACTACAACGCCGGCATCATAAAATTCTCGCATCAAATGAGCCATGGGCTGCAAATTCTGACCCACTACACCTACTCAAAAACCCTCGGCGACCGAGGCATCAACGGACAGGGTACGCAAGACACCGGTTATAACTATCCGCAAAATATCATCGCGACCTACGGCGAAGAAACCTACTCTCACCGCCATCGCTTGTTGTTTCAGACCACCTACGAACCTAAGTATGCGGGGCGCCTGCCGGGCTACCTGCGGCCTGCTCTCGGCGACTGGCACCTCTCGGCCATCGCAACCTTCGAATCCGGTGATGCTCTAACAGTTTTTAACGGAAACGGAAACCAGGCCAACGATTTTGCGCCCTACAACGGGCTGGGAAATCTTGATATGGTGCATAACCCGAATTTCCCGCACTCCAAGCGCACTTTTGGGGAATATTTCGACACCAGCGCGTTCGTCACACCGCCCAATAACGTGCAAGGTACGGCCGCCCCCGGAATAGTGCGAGGTCCCGGCCAGAACAACTGGGATCTCTCGTTCGGAAAGAATTTTACTTTCCACGAAGGTCTCCACGCCGAGCTTCGAGGCGACATGTACAACGGCTTCAATCACACGCAATGGAATGCCGTCAGTACTCAATTGAACGGCAGCACAGGTCCGTTTGGGGAAGTTACGGGCAGCCGCGAGGGGCGCATTATCCAACTTGCCGCCAAGGTGGTTTTTTAGAAAGAGCGGTATCCTACGATCCCGGCGAGCGATCTCCGTCCCGCCCTCCGCGCCGTGCGGAGGTGGCAAGCTGCGGTAACAAAATGGATGATGAGATCGCCGCGACAGAAGCAATCACGCCAAACAGCAGAGCTGCCTTGCTGTAGCAACAAGCTTTCCTTGCTGAAGATGCTGGTGTCGCTTTTGCTGTGCTGGTGTATTTGCTGGAACCAGTGCACGGCCGAAAACCAACCGGATTCGCCATCGCCGAAAGAAATACCTTCCCAGTCAACGACAAGATTGAGCGGGCGCTGGTGGGAGTCGGCCTCGGCCATCCGCAACGTCACGTTGAAAGACGATTCGTCCTATCCTCAGCTCTCGCTCAATCTGGAAAAAGTGCAACAGCAGCTTCGGTCGCTTAAAGAACAGGGATTCGCGGGAGTCCAGGTATTTGCACCCGCCGAGGGCGGCAAGAGCTATCACGGGCTGGACACTCGTGATCCCTATCGCATCGACCCGAAGTATGGTTCCATCGAAGATTTCAAGCGCGTCGTGCAAGCCGCTCATCAGCTCGGCATGTCGATCATCATCTTTATCAACCTCGGCTACAGTGGCCTTGATGCGCCGAGCTTTTTGAAAGCCTGTGATGATGTTCGGGAAGGCCGCGCGAGCAGAGAAGTGAAATGGTTTTTTTGGAGCGATTCGAGCGATGCGCCCGCCCCCGCAACCGGCGACACCTATTTCATGGTGCGGCCGACCTGGCTCCCAACCTATCAGCCGTTAAAGCGTGAACACTGGATCTACAGCCCGCGCGCCCATCATTATTACTGGACTCGTTGGCCGGGCAAAGACGCGCAGGGAAATACAATCGATCTCCCGCAATACAACTGGCTGAATTCTGCATGGCAGGAAGAATCGGCAAAGATTGTCCGCTTCTGGATGAACACCGGAATCGATGGCATGATAGTCGACGCCGTGAATTGGTATGTGGGCTATACCTGGGACAAAGGGCACGCTCTGATCACCGACATCATCCGCAGCTATGGCAATAAATACAGCCAACCGGAAGGCGCCGGCGGCTTCCACGAAGATCCGGCAGCCTGGATCACCGAAGGAGGCTGGGTCTCGGTTCAGGATTACGGACTCAACCTTTGGTGGGATAAACAAAATGTCGTTCTAAAGAATGCAGTTGAGACTGGCGATCCGCGTCCAATCGAGGAAAGCCTGCGGTCGTACCATGATCGTGTAGTCGAGGTTGGCGGCACGCTGAACATGACCTTCCCCAAGATGGAAGGTGTTGCCCAGCAACACCTGACTGCGGCCATAGTCGCTACCACAGGGCAGTTCATTACCGACTGGAGCGACAAAGAGGAGAACATTGCCAACGATCCTGAGATTCAGTGGCTGCTGAAAAACAAGGCGACACATCCCGCCTTATTTCAGACTGCGCTTCGAAGAAAACTTCCCTGTAAAGATGAAGCGAGGCATTACGCATTTATACGTACCGCGACGGATGGATCGGAAAGGATCCTGGTCGTCACCAACTTTGCTATGGCCCCTCAAGCGGTCGAGCTCGATACAAGCGGGCTGAACGCGAAGACGATAAGAGATCTGAAAAGTGGGGAAGTAATTTCAATCACGAATCCAGTGAAGATCGCCACTGACAGCTATGGGTACAGATTGTTCTCGTTGCAATAAGCGATGCGGAAAAGTTATTCGGAGAAATATGAACTACAAAACAAAAATTTCAGCCTTCTATGTCGTAATCGTCGTATTGGCGTCCGCTGCGGTCGCGCAAGACCTGCCAGCCGCTAAGCCCGAAGCCGTTGGATTGTCATCGGAACGCTTGGAGCGAATTGGCACGGCAGTTCAACACGACATTGATGACAAGCGAATCGCAGGAGCGGTGACGCTGGTGATGCGCCGTGGCCATGTGGCATGGTTCAAGGCGCAGGGGACGATGGACCGCGAGGCCAATGAGGCGATGCGCCCCGACGCAATGTTCCGCATCTGTTCCATGACCAAGCCAATCACTAGCGCCGCTGTCATGATGCTCTATGAGCAGGGTGCATTTCTTCTCGACGATCCGATTTCGAAATATCTGCCTGAATTTAAGAATATGAAAGTTTTGGTGAAACCCGCGACCGGCGAGCCTTATTCCATTCCTGCCACCAAAGAGATCACCATTCGCGACCTGCTGCGGCACACCTCCGGACTCACTTACAACTGGAACAAAGATTTGGGCCAGACCTATCATGATGCAAACGTCGCATCGGGATTGTTGCAGTACGACGGAACGATTGAAGACAACGTAAAGCGTCTTGCCGCATTACCCTTGCTGTTTAATCCCGGCGAACGATGGGAATACAGTTTGGGCGTGGATGTTCTTGGAAGACTAGTAGAAGTCGTGTCTGGGAAAACATTCGACGAATTCTTGCGCACGCGCATCTTTGATCCACTCGGCATGAAGGACACTTATTTCTACCCTCCCGACAACAAACTGGATCGGCTCGCGACGGCATATACGTATTACGCAGACAAGGGGCTGAGCCGTTTTCCGGATACTCCAATCGTCGAAGGCCCAATGGTTTATTCCGCGGACTACCCATATCGCGGTCCCAAAAAACTTTTCGCAGGGGGCGCCGGGCTTGTATCTACAGCTACCGACTACGCCCGTTTCTCCCAGATGATGCTCGACGGCGGCAAATTAGGAAACATACGCATCTTAAGCCGGAAGTCAGTCGAACTCATGACCAACGATCAGCTGGGCAAAATCAGCCCCGACCAAAACTTCGGCTTCGGCCTCGGTTTCGGTATCGACGGCGTGAGATCTCCGCTGCGCGAACTGGGATCGCCGGGCGAATATCAGTGGGGAGGCTTTTTCTATACCGGCTTCGTGATCGACCCGAAAGAACAAATGATCGTAATCTTCATGGCGCAATTGCATCCCACAGGCGGCTTGCGGCTCGATCAGGAAGTACGCGTGCTTGCCTATCAAGCGATTAATGATTGATACGAGGCTGCGTTCACTGATAAATAGATTTCAGATTCCAAACATCCATCTTCAGCACGCGCGCGCGACCATCGCGCGAATAAAGCTCGATTCCATCGCTGCCTTGCTTGGGAAAAATAGTCTCAGAGAAAACGGTCTCACCATCGTTCCCAAATACCTCCACCGACTCCCGGTCCACAAAGATATGCAGCTTTACGCTTTTACTCGCAGTCAAACTGATCGGCCCGGCGTCGCAACTGGCAAAGTGTTTATGAAAGCCCACGTCGCTGGATCGAGTCCGGTCCACGAACAATGTCTGCTTCTTCGTATCCACTCCAATCACGGTTTCTTCACCGTCCGCCTTGCGTACTTTGATTCCGAACTCAGCGGCATCCTCCGGCGAAATTTCAGCGGCGATCTCCAGCGTTTCGCCATGAACTTTTTTCGAATTCAATAGATGATTCGCTGCCTCGATGCTGCGATGTTCCATTCTCGTGTGCCGTGCCCGCAGTACCTGAAGTTCCGCAATAGGCTCTTGCACCAGGCGGATGCCGTCCGCGAACCGTTTGAGCTTCACCTCGCGAGGAATAGAGTGTGCGCCGCGCCACGGGTCGGGGGGCACTCTCGCCGCATACTCCCAACTCGTCAGCCATCCCAGCCAAATGTGCCTTCTGTCAGACTTGGGTAAATCTGAAAACGATGTTGAAGCGTAAAAGTCCGGTCCATAATCAACCCACAACGGATTCTCTGTGGAAGATTCAGGAGAAAAAGTTTTGCCGTCGAACGAGCCAATAAAGTATTGATTGCCCCATCCTTTTGCCACTCCACGGGGCAGATTGATACTTAGCACCCATTTCGTTTGACTCGCATCGCCATCAACCGGCAAAGGAAACAAATCGGGACACTCCCAAACACCTCCGATTGCCCCCGCCGGACCGAAATCACTAAGAGCGGTCCAGTGTTTAAGATCAGCAGACCCGAAGAACCTTACCTTGTGTTGCGAAGCAAGCACGGTAACCATGACCCACTGGTGAGTGCCTTCATGCCAAAACACTTTGGGATCGCGAAAACTTGCGAGATGAAGATCGATAACGGGATTATCCGCGTATTTAGTCCAGGTTCTGCCTCGGTCGTTGCTGTAGGCCAGGTTCTGTGTTTCCAGCTTTTCAGAGTGCCCTGCGTAAATGGCAACCAGACATGACGGAGTTTTCGTTCCTGTACTGCGGCAAAAACCGCTGCTATTGTGCCAGTCAACTACCGTGCTGCCGGAAAAAATCATTACGCCATTCTCTTCCGAAAGCGCAATTGGCAGATGTTCCCAGTGCACCAGATCATGGCTCACCGCATGTCCCCAACTCATATGTCCCCATTCGATGCCGAACGGGTTGTACTGATAAAAGAGGTGATATTCCCCCTCGTAATAAATGGGACCGTTGGGATCATTCATCCAGTTTTTGGCGGGGGTGAAGTGGAACTGAGGACGATAAAGTTCCGTCGCTGGAGGTGTGCTGCCAGACTGTGCGGGAAGAGTTGTTACCGTGAGCACCATCGTCAAAAAACACAGTATCAACGAGGTATTGCGATGTTCCTGAGAATTCATTCAATACCCTTCGAGCTTTGCTTTGCCCGCTACCAACCCTGCTTTGAATAGGACGGCTCTGGAACTGAAGTGGAATGTGTTTCCAGAAAGCGATCCACTTCGTCTCCTGTCGGCATGGAAGATTGCGCTCCACGACGCGTAACGGAAATCGCCGCGACAGCGGAAGCAAAAGTGGCACTCCGCGCAACCGTGAAGCAGCGCATCAACCCTACGGCAAATCCCGCATTGAAGGCGTCGCCGGCGGCGGTTGTGTCCACCGCATTCACGGAAAATGCGGAGACTCGTTCTTTCGCTAAGGTGCCCTGTGCGATGAGGCAGCCGCGCGATCCCAGCTTCAACAAGACATTCTTGACTCCGCAATCCAGCAGGCGCTCTGCCATCGCATCGTCGTCCTGATCGTCATGCTCCAACCCATCTTTAATTAGCAGTTGGGTTTCCGTTTCGTTCGGCGTGAGCCACGATACCCGGTGTAGCAATTTTTCAGAGAGCTCGCGCGCCGGCGCCGGGTCGAGCATAAACGGGATATTATGCCGCTCGGCGAATTGCGCCAGGTATTCAACCGTCTCCAACGGAACTTCAAGCTGCGCCAAAAGAAATCCAGCGCGTTCCAGAATCGTCACCGCTTTCTCCAGCAGTTGCGGCGTGAGTTTGCCATTGGCGCCGGGCACGACCACAATGTTGTTTTCCCCACGCAGTCCGGTTGTGATCAATGCCACGCCCGATGCGCCTTCTACGGTGTTCACATGAGCCGTGTCCACTCCCGAGTCTTTCAGCCCATTGCGCAACTGCGTTCCAAAGGAATCGCTGCCGACGTTTCCCACCATCGCAACCGGATACCCGAGTTTCGCCACTGCAACTGCCTGGTTCGCGCCCTTTCCGCCGTAAAAAGTATTGAAGCTATTGCCGATGATTGTCTCGCCGACCGCAGGAATGCGATCCGCTCCCGCGACTAAATCAAGATTGATGCTGCCGACAACAACGATGGGCTTCTGCATAACGGTTCGTTCCGGCTACCTGGCTATCACGGGCGCGATTGCGATGGATCCCAGCCCCAGCAGGAACAAAACGAACATGGCGGGAATCAGTTTGCGGGAAGCGGATGGAGCATTGGCAAATTCTTTCCAGATGAAAACGCCCCAGACAGCCGATACCATGGTCGCGCCCTGCCCGATCGCGTAGGAAACCGCTGGGCCTACCATCTGCGCATGCGAGGCGACAAAATTGAATACCGATCCTGTGCACCAGATGAATCCACCCAGAACACCCCAGAAGTGCCATGTTGGCTTAGCCTGGAAGTATTGCGACATGTTCACCGGAGGAGTTCCGGTGAGCGGCTTCTTCATGAACAAATAGTTCACCGGAATGGCGCAAGCGACTACTCCCAAAGCAAAGAAGAAAGCGACGGAGTAAGGTCCAAGGAAATGCTCTCCCGTCACCGCTTTGGTCACCAGCGGATAAAAACTGCCCATGAGCACACCACAGGCAACGCTGATCCAGATTCCGCGAGCGCTGATCGAACGCCGCCAATTCTCTCTCCGGTGATAGGCGAGCGCGTCGAAAATAATCGCCAGCACCACCAGCGCCATGCCCCCGAAAAGCAACAAGGGCTGACCTTTCGGAGAAATTGCGTAGTTCAAAAGAACACCTACAACTAATGCGAGGCCGATCCCGACTGGAAAAGCCACAGCTAGTCCGGCAAGATCAATGGCCGCAACTAAAAGCAGGTTGGCCACGTTAAACACAGCGCCGCCGGCAATGGCGAAAAGCATATGCCGGGAGTCTGCCTGGTGAATATTGTTCAGAAACGAGAGATCCCCTCCGCCCCAATTCCCCAGCGTGAAACCCCAGCCGAGGCTGCCGAGGACGATGCCGATCACGTAGTCCCAGTAGAAAAGCTGGAAGGCATATCCCGGCGTGAGTTTCATGGTGTTCGCCCACGATCCCCAGCAAAGCATGCTGGTAATCATGAACAGCAGTGCAATTCCGTATGCCTCGGGTTGATACATTGCTCTCCCGGTAATCCCGTCCCCCTGCAAATACGGCCGACGGCAGGAGGACGGGACGTGCGACTGGGGGAAACAGTCTGCGCCACAATCCGTTGCGTTAACGGATTCTCTATTTGAAACGTTTCAATGCGTCGGAATAAAAAACTACTATCTTGCGCTGTTGCTTGTCAATATCTAAATTTGAAATGGGCCCGGCAAAAAAACGTTGGCTTGATTTAAGCTTCGGCCCGGTTATGTCGCCGCGCCATCTCCCGCCGCTGGCGTCCTTTCGCGGGCAGTACGATCGCTTCTGCGATAGTGGAATGAGGTGGCCCCACAGAATTGCGTTTTTTCAAGTCGGTGGGAAGAAGAACCTTTTTTGGCGCGGACCGCAAGCCATCCACTCTTTCCAGCAACAGACGGGCAGCGGTGGCGCCCAGTTGATATCCCGGCTGATAAACCGAAGTCAAAGAGGGGTCGGTGAATTTCGTGAACTCCAGGCTGTCAAAACCGGCAATCGAGATGTCTTCGGGACATCGCAAGCCTAGCTCGCGCGCCGCCTGTAGAACGCCGAAAGCCATAAGATCGTTGCAGGCAAAAATAGCGGTGGGGCGGGGAAGCATGCGAAGCAGGCGAAGCGCCGCCTGGTAACCGCTGACGGTATTGAAGCGCGATTCCTGCACAAACTCCGGCTCGATTTCTATGCCGGCTTCATTTAACGCCCGTGTGAAACCTTTCAAGCGCTCCGCCGAATTCGTCAATCCCAGCGGACCCGAGATTACCGCCAAACGTTTATGCCCGATCTGAATCAAATGGCGCGTCGCCTGATAAGCGCCTTCCGTATTTGCCACCAGCACGGCATCGCCCTTCCAGCCGTCCGGTACCCGGTCAATGCAAACAACAGGGACCGATGCTGACGCATACGCTTTCAGGTGGTCGGC
Organism: Candidatus Aquilonibacter sp.; assembly: GCA_035486715.1. Lineage (GTDB taxonomy): Bacteria > Acidobacteriota > Terriglobia > Terriglobales > Acidobacteriaceae > Sulfotelmatobacter. The sequence goes on along the minus strand of DATHMV010000050.1, from coordinate 107,585 downwards.
GATGTCCGCACCGCCAGCCGGAATGATCAGCAGTCCGGAAATGCGATAGGAACGCAATTCGCTGACGTAAGATGCTTCCTTGGCAGGATCGTTATCCGCGTTGCAGAGAATCACGCGGAAGGAGCGTTTGTAGGCCACATCTTCCACGCCGCGAACCACACTCGGGAAAAATGGATTGGTAATATCCGGAATAACCATCCCCAGCATGTTGGTGCGGTTTTTCCGCAGTCCCTGCGCCAGCGCGCTCGGCTGGTATCCCATGCTGCGAATGGCCTCGAGCACGCGTTCGCGCAACTTCGGCCTTACCGCGGCCGTTTCATTGATGACGTGGGATACGGTGCCGATCGAGACATTCGCTCGCTCGGCGATTTGTCGCATTGTGACAGGAGGATTCATCGGATCGTACACTACTAACTAAGTTAACCGACTGGCCCATGTTGCAGTACTCGGGGATCAATATCTCATTGTAAGTCCCGCTTCATTCTATTCCGCGTCTTTATTCGGCATCTTGAGCGCAACGGAAACCAAGTCCTCCTGAACGGTCCATGCTGGGCGCCATCATCAATAGCTTTCCATGTTCTCCCAACTTATAAGCCTGCGGAAAATACCATATGGAGCCCTGGGGTTGGTAATAGCTGCCGCCTCGCAGAATGCCGCCTCGCGTGTGCTCGTCCTGAAATTCTTCCGTCCACTGCCATACGTTTCCGACCAGGTCCATTACGCCAAACGGACTCGCGCCCCGTGGATGTGCGTCAACCGCATCCGGTCCGCGCATCGTACGTCCCTTGTCTGGCGCCGGAACTGCAGTGGCATCCCATGTATTTCCCCAGGGATAGATGCGTCCATCCGTTCCCTGGGCTGCATACTGCCACTCCCATTCATGCGGCAAGCGCTTTCCAGCCCAGCCCGCATAGGCGCGCGCATCTTCCAGAGATACCCATGTTACCGGCTTGTTATCCGAACCCGCGGGATAAGTCCCGTTGCTCCACTCGCGGAGAAAGTTTAAATCGTCCTGAGGATGGTAGTGGGTCGCATCAAGAAATTTCTTGAACTGAGCATTCGTTACCGGATACTTGTCGATCCAGAATGACTTCACATGCATGGGATAGTCGTGAAAGCGCCTGGGCGTATCTTCCCACGGATACTGAACGTCGACGCCGATGTCGTTGAATCCTTCAATCTCAATTCCAGAGACGCGAAAATCGAAATCCGCCTCGGGAATCTTTACCATATCCGCAGGCGATCCGGAAGGGGGCTTGACCGCGGCGATGGGCACGATCCGCTGCGGCAACACTTTCCATTCATGCGAGTAAGTGGCAAGCGGAGTCCCGCTCAAATCTTTCATCTTCGCCATCAATGCTTGAATGCCAGCATCGGGAGCGGCCGGAGACGCCAGCAGCGCGCCGTAGCCGTGGGCTTCCACGCGGAAGCTCAACTCGTATTGGCCTGCCGAGTTTTTTGCAGGCGTGAGTTCGACACCGTGATAAAGATCGAAATACCGTGTGCCTTGTTGCGGCGTTACTTCGATTTGCGGACCGTCTACGTCATATTCGTTGCGGTTCACAATCGTCCAGACTGTTTGCCGGCCCAACGGCCATCGGCTGGAAAAGACGCCATAGCGCAACATCGGCGACAGCGGCTCCCAATCGGCGCTGACCAGAAATGGAGCGACCGCACGCTCCATGGCAGCGACCCGGCGCGTGGCTTCCGCGTCGCGCGGCGTGATGCCGTTCCAGATACCCCAAACGTTCTCCCAGCTTTCCCAACCCACGCCGTTGAAGAAAGCGAACTGCAAATCGTCCGTCTTGTCGCGCTTCCACCGGTCGGAAATATTGACCATGTGCCGCGGCTCCAGCCATTTGTACTTATCCACCATAGGTACGAACGGGAACTGGTATTGGCCCCAGGTCATCACATTCCAGGCCAGCGCCTCATCCGACGGTCCGCCCTCCGGCTGAAATACGAGCGGGTGCCCAACCTTATCCGCAGCCAGCGAAAAGGCGAGTGGTACCCCATCCTGCGTGTCGCCGTTAATACCGTCTGCGCCAATTTCCGCCATTAAGCCGGCAATCGCATCCGGCCACGACTTGCCCGGATCTCTTGTGCCTTGATCCCACATCATCATGGGAAAAAGTACGCGCACGCCACGCTTGTGAAACTCCGCGACCATTTGCTTCACGCCGGCCACGCCGCCCGGCATCGACCGGATCATGTCGTGTTGATCGCGGTTGTCGATTCCCATGTTCGGATACGTCGGCCATATAAGCACCGCGTCGATTCCGCCGTATCTTTTTTCCAGATCGTCGAGATAACGGTCGACCGTGTAGCGATGGGCGATGGGATCATAAAAGTAGCGGTCCTCCGCCATCATCTGCGGCTGAAAAAAGCTGGACTGCGTCCATTTCAAGGCCGGGAAATCGTAGCGCGAGTTTTCGTAGCCGATACGAATCCGCCGTTCCTCGCGCCAATGGCGAATGTCGGCCAGCCAGGAATCGTGCTCATTCTGCGTGCACGGCGTAGATCCACCTTCCCAGGCTCCTTTCATAACGAGGCAACCGGGCGTGGGAATCTGCTGACGATCGGGACGAAAATGAGAATCCTGCGCGGAAACGGCGCAGGCGGTAACGAGGAGAGCGATGATCACATAAGGCGCAACGGCGGGTTTCATGAACGAACTCCGTTCGATTAGAGTTTCACGGTGGACAATATAAAACGGTTCAAAGATTGTGTCCACTGTCTTCGGCGCGAATATGAAATTCGAGGGTCGATTTTTCCGTGTTTCCCGTCACCACGCTGGATTGATTGAACCATATGTCATTTGATTCCCTTTGTTTAATGGATATGAACAAAAGCTGGTAAAACGGGAACAGAAGTTCATTTTTTCTTGACAATGTTCCACGAGCGGGTCTAGTATCTTCCATTGAGATTTGAAACGTTTCAAAACTAACCGCTCGCCAGCCGTTCCGGGCAGACTCACTGGCGCGCGGTGTTGGGTATGAGGGGGAATTATGCGTCTCTGTCGATGTGTATTTCTGTTCACTTTTTGCGTCCTCGCCGCCGCCGTTTTGCTGGCTCAGGTCGTAATCACCAGCACCATCCTCGGCAACGTCGCCGATCCGGCAGGAGCCGTCATACCCGGCGCGAAGGTAACGCTCACTAACGTGGACACCGGAGTCAAGTGGAAGGCGACCACTAACTCCGGCGGTGATTATCAATTTCCCAATCTCATAGCCGGCCACTACACGGTCGAAGTCGTCAAAGAGGGTTTTTCCAATGCGATCTCAACTGCAGTGGCTCTTGAAAACGGAACCACTCAACGTATTAACGTCAGTCTGAAAGTAGGTCAGACCACCGAGACGGTGCAAGTCAGCAGCGCCGCGGAATTATTGAAGACGGACGACGCCAGCCTGTCAGAGGTTATTGAGAACGAATTCGTGCGCGACCTGCCAGTGCAAGGACGCAACTACCTGAACTTTGCCCAGATTCTGCCCGGCTTCAACAGTGGCAGCGGCGACAACACTCGCATGGTCTGGGGACTTGGTTCGGCCAGCGCGGCCGGCGGTGCAATGGAATTGAACGTCGGCGGCACCGACTACGGTGTCGGCTACTACGTTGACGGTTTGGACAACAACGACAACTGGGTCGAAGGCCCCATCATGAACATCAACGCCGACACCATCCAGGAAGTCAAAGCGGAGGTTTCAAATTACTCCGCGCAATATGGCCGCGATGTGGGTCAAATCAGCGTGACTACGAAGTCAGGGACCAATAGTATTCATGGCTCCGTTTATGACACCTTTCAGAATTCGGGCATGAACGCAAATAATCCCTATAGCAACTTTCAGGACATACCGCGCAGCGCTTATCACCAGAATCAGTACGGCTTCACCATCGGCGGTCCCGTTTACATCCCGAAAGTATTCGATGGCAGAAACAAGGCATTTTTCTTCGCGTCGTTCGAACGCCTGCGAAACTCCGGTCTGACTGCATTTTCCGCCTACGTCCCAACCGCCGCCGACCTTGCAGGCGACTTCAGTCCATGGCTCGCGAACGCGCCTGCCGGCTTTAGTGCCTCGCAGTGCAATGGCAATCCAACTGCCGAGCCCAGCGCTTGCCAGTACGTAATCTACGACCCAACCTCATATAACCCGGTCACCAACACGCGGACACCCTTCCCCGGCAATCAGATTTCTGCAGCCCTGCTCGCTTCCCCTTCCAGTCAAATCGCGTTGAATTATCTTTCGCATTTCCCCAAGCCCAATGGCTATGTGTCGAATGAACCCGGCGACTATGACAACTATTCCAGTTCCTACCTCGCGGGGATCAACGGCAACAACTACACAGTCCGCGGAGACTACAACATCGGCACTCACGATTTCGTTTATTTCCGCTACCTGCACGACACCGGCTACAGAATTAATAATCCCAACAACCTCCTTGCCTCCAATACCTCGGGGGTTGGCGTGGTTTTAGACCCGCCTGGCCTCAGCGCGGGCGATGGTCCGGTGCACCGTGTCAATACCTACCAATTCCACTACGTGCATGTCTTCAATGCCACACTCAGCAACGAATTCAATATCAGCTGGATGAGAGCCTACAATTTCAGCAACTCGCTTTCGCAAATCAATGCGCTGGACCATTCCTGGCTGCCGGGTCTCTTCCAGAACTCCTCCTCGAACCTGGCGGGCTATACGTCATTCGATAAGGGCCTGTTCGGCGTGACCAATGACTCCAATTTTGCGGTAAACATCGGAAGCGGAGGTTTGTTTGGAAATGATCTGAGCCTCGGCACCGATAATGCCGGCGAGTACTGGTATCAGTTTGTCCCTATCTTCCAGATAACCGACAATCTGCAGAAAGCGTTCGGGCGGCACGTTATCAAGGCAGGGTATTACATGGCACGGCGTTATGAGCGCGATAACGACATCATTCGGTCGGTCACGGCGGATGGCGGCTATACGGGCTTTAGCCCCAATTCTTCGGACGGTTCCGGCTTCAATTATCTGGCGGAGTTCGAAACCGGTTTCGTCAGCAATATGAATCAGCGCACTCCTGCACAGAGCGGAGATGCCAGCCTTTATTACGGAACGCCCGAATATGCTGCGTACGTAAACGACGGGTGGAGCGCGACGCGGAAACTGAACGTAAATCTTGGCCTTCGCTACGACCTGCCTATCCCAGCATATTCCGTGGATAATTACTGGGGCGTCCTCGATCAGAACTATCCGGGATGGCGGTTTGTAATGCCGGGTTTAACTCCCGGAACTAGCGCTCACCCCTTCTCCGCGCCCAAGAAAGACTTTGCGCCTCGCGTTGGCCTCGCTTACCGGTTAGACGACAAAACAGTAATTCGCAGCGGTTACGGTCTCTTCTATGAGACCGGACGCTTCAAGTTCCTCGATCAGGTGACTTGGAACTCGCCAGCGTACGGTGGAACTCAGTACTACACCTCGAATATTTCGAATGGTCCCGGTGGGACCGGTTACACCCTCGCCCAAACGTTTCCGGCGCCCATTTCAGTTGCTCGCGGCACATGGCCGTATCCGCTTGGCACCGACGGCGGTTTGATGTGGACTCCAGGGAATCAAAGCACCACCTCGACCGTGGATCAGGGAACCTGGAAGACAACTTACGTCCAGCGCTGGAGCCTGGATGTTCAACGTGAACTGGGAAAAGCCGTAGTGGGTTCGGTCGGCTATGTGGGCTCCGAGGGCACGCATATGGCGATTCAATATGACTTGAACCTCTTCCCGCAAGGCTTCTATCCCGACATTAACGTTCAGCTCGATGGCGACGGTGAATGCCTGACCTGCGATGCTGCACGTCCACAGACGGCAGTAGCGCCGGGCCGATGGGGCGCCGTCAATTCGGTCCGCCCTGACCAGAGCAACAACTACAACGCCATGAACGCCGAATTGAAAACCCGTGGCTGGCGTGGCTTGACCACGCAGGTCTCCTATACCTGGTCGAAGCAGATGGACGAATTCTTCGGTGAAAACGGCGAGTCGAACAACGCCGGCGTAGCCAAAGAGATCATCGGCGGCCAGTGGCACCCACGCTGGAGCTATGGTCCTTCCGATGCGGACCATACCAACCGCTTCGTGGCCGCTCTCACCTACGAGCTACCGGGAAGGCATTTTGGAAATCGCATCATGCGCGAGACGCTTGGTGGCTGGCAAGTGAATTCGATTGCTACTTTTGAATCGGGATCTCCCACCACCGTTTTTAACGGATACACTAGCTCATACGACGGCATGGGAGATGTTCCACTCCAAAGCTGCAGCGGCAATCTCGCGCGCGGCAGCCGGAGCTTTACCCACGAGTTCAACACCAGTTGCTACACTGAGCCCGCCGCTAGCACCGATCCGTTCTACCTCAATCAAGGCATCACAAACTACGCGGTAACCCGCGGTGACGAACATCGCAATAACGTCCGCCAGCCCGGAACCAACAACTGGGATATGGGATTGCAAAAGGCGTTCAAGCCGTTCCGTGAGGGCCAGGAGATACAGATCCGTGCAGACGCATTCAACGCTTTCAACCACACCCAATGGAGCGCTATGAACAACAGCAGTTGCCCGTTTCTGGGCTACGCTCCTTGTGTCATAGACGACCGCCAGACCAACGCCGAAAGTCATTTCGGATATGTCAGCGCAGCTCGTCCCGGCCGCCTGATCCAGTTGAACATGCGATTCGTCTTCTAAATTGGATTAGCCGCGAAGTGAGGGCAGCAAAGTAATTTAATTATGGACTGCGTGCTAGCCACGCAGTCCATATGAGAAGTCAATTCAACTCTCGCAAACTCATGCGGATTGGTCTGCCGCATAAAAATCTCTTCCTTTTCGCTCCGGCCCCAAACCAAAAATAATGATGAGCGATCCAATGACCAGGCCTTCGAAAAGCGTGAGCGCCAGTGGATATCCCAACCGTTTTTGCAGAGCATACTGAATGGATACTGCCGGGGAAGCCAGTAAAACTCCCAGTTGGTAGACGAAACCCGGAAACAGGCTGCGCACAGCGTTTGGCGCGAGTTCATTCAAATGAGCGGGAATAATTCCAAACGTGCCTTGCACGCCGGCCTGCATGAAACATGCGCCAATCAGCAGCGTCGCCGGTGCTGCACCAAATGCCCAGGGATATAAGGCAAGCGCAGCCACGCTAAGCGATAACATAAAGGTGCGCCGCCTTCCCAGCGATTCCGAAAGCTGCCCAAAAAACGGCGAGGCGGCAATCGCGCAAATGTTATAGAAGATGGCGATTCTGGATACGGTGGACCGCGCAAATCCGTGCGCCGATTTCAGGAAATCTGGATACAAGTCCTGCGTGCCGTGTGACAGGCAGGACATGATGGTCATAACCAGCAGCAAGTACGCGAAGCCAGCTCGGTATTCCCAGAGGACGCGAAACATTTTGCCGATCGAGTGCTGATGGTGCAGTTCCCAAGTTTTCGACTCAGGCGCGCGGAGCGTAAGGATGGAGATCAAAATCGCGATGGGAAAGCCGATGCAAAACATGACTCGCCAGCCAAAATGAGGTAGTACGCTTTCCATGGCGACGGCAGCCAGTAGATATCCGAGTGGGTAGCCGCTTTGCATCAATCCGGAAATCAATCCGCGCCGGCGCAGCGGCGCACTTTCCACGGCCAGAGAAGCGCCCACGCCCCAGTAGCCTCCCATGCCAATGCCGTACAGCGCTCGCATCACCACAAACGTGGCGTAATTGGGCGCGAACGCACTCAGCATAGTGACCGCGGAGAAATACAGGACGCAAATCATGAGCGGCCGTCGACGCCCAAAGTGATCGGCAAGCGATCCAAAGAGCAGCGCACCCACCGGCCTCATCGCCAGCGCAATAGAAATGGTCCAGACGATGGCTTTCTTTTCGACGTGGAAGTTCGCGGCGAGCGTATCGACGAGAAAAATTACAACAAAGAAATCGAAGGCATCCAGCACCCATCCGAGAATTCCCGAGCTCACGGCATACTGCCATCCGGGCGTTTCTCGTTGGTTTGTGGAATGGTTGAGTTGCATGAGGAGGTTACTGCGCATCCTTCACGCAACGGAAGCCTAATGTGCCGGCACGATCTTTGCTCGGAGCCATCAGCAACAGCTTGCCGTGCTGATCTAGACGGTACGCTGGCGGAAAGTACCAGACCGATCCTTGCGGCTGGTAATAACTTCCGCCGCGCAAGGTAGCCGCGCGAGTATGTTCGTCGCTGAATTCGTCGGTCCATTGCCAGACGTTTCCGACCAGATCTTCCACGCCGAACGGGCTTGCGCCCTTGGGATGAGCATTCACCGGATCGGGCCCTCGCAATGTGCGACCTTTATCTGGCGTTGGAACAACCGCGTCATCCCAACGATTGCCCCAGGGATACAACCTGCCGTCGCTGCCTTGCGCTGCGTATTGCCACTCCCACTCATGCGGAAGCCGCTTTCCAGCCCAGGACGCGTAGGCCCGAGCGTCTTCCAGCGAAACCCACGTTACCGGTTTGTTCTCCCAACCCGCCGGGTACATGCCGTTTTGCCAGTCGCGAAGAAAGTTCAAATCGTCTTTGGGATGGTAGTGCATGGCGTCAAGAAATTTCTTGAACTGCGCATTGGTCACCGGATAGCGGTCGATCCAATATGAGTCCACGTGCAACTGGTGAAGATGATGCCGTCGCGGCGCGTTTTCCCATGGATATTGGACATCAACCCCCACGTCATTAAATCCCTCGATCTCAATTCCATCCACTTGAAAAGAGAACTCGGCCGCCGGAACTCGAACCATGCCATCGGGCACGGCTGACGCAGGACTTATTTTAGGGGTGGCCGTCATCTGCTGGGGCGCGAAGGTCCACTCCGCCGAATAGCTGCTTAACGGCTTGGCAGCGAGTTGTTTCATCTGCACCAGCAGTTTTTGCAAGCTGCTATCAGGTTCGCTCGTAGTAGCTAAAATCGCGCCATAGCCGTGCGCCTCAATGGAAAAACTTAGGAACCGTTGGCCGTCAACGATGGGAGGCGAGAGTTCAACTCCGTGCCACAGGTCGAAATAATGCATCCCTGCCTGCACGGGAAGGCGCAACTGTCGGCCATCTACGTCATATTGCGTGCGATTGATCAGCGTCCACAGCGTGCTGTCTCCCTGTGGCCAGCGGCTGGCGAAAATGCCTGTCTGCTCCGTTTCTGCGTAGGGCTGCCACTCGGGGCTCACCAAAAAACTGGCCATAGCGCGTTCGACCGCAGCCACGCGCCGCACCGCTTCTGCATCGCGCGGGGTAATCTGGTTCCAAATGCCCCAGATGTTTTCCCAGGTTTCATAGCCGACGCCGTTGAAAAAAGCGTATTGCAGATTGTCGACCTTGCTATGGTTCCAGCGGTCGCAAACATTCAGCATATGCCTGGGCTCAAGCCACTTGAATACACTCACCATGGGCGCGTTCGGATATTGCCAATAACCCCATGCCATGTTGTTCCATGCCAACGCCTCAAAAGGAGAAGGGAATGCATGCTCAGGCTCGAGCACTAGAGGATGCCCCACCGCGTCAGAAGCTGTGCGGAACGAGCGCGGAATTCCCCGTAGTGTATCGCCGTTGATGCCGTCCGCGTCCACTTCCGCCATCTCTTTTGCGATTGCATCCCAATCGGCCGTGCCGATATCGCGCGTGCCCTGGTCCCAGGCCATGTAAGGAAAGAAAACTTTGACGCGACGGCGATGAAAATCCGCGACCATCTGTTTCACTCCGGCAATTCCGCCGGGCATGGCGCGAACCATGTCGTACTGATTGCGGTTGTCGATGCCGATGTTGGGATACACCGGCCACAGGAGAACGGAGTCGATGCCGCCGTAGCGCTTCTCCAAATCGTCCAGATATCGATCCACCGTATAGCGGCCCGCTTCCGGATCGTAGAAGTAGCGATCTTCAACCATCATTTGGGGTTGCATGAAGCTGGATTGTGTCCATTGGAGTTCTTTGCGCTCGTATTCCTGACCCAAATAGCCCGCGCGTATTCGCGCCTCCATTCGCCAATGCGTGATGTCCTCCAGCCATGCTTTGTAATCTTCGGGAGTGCAAATCTTTGGTTGTCCCGACGATGCCTTCACCGGACTGAGGCAGTCGGGGCCCGGAATCTGATCGCCGTCAGGAGGATAATGCGTAGTCTGCGCCGAGGTGGCGGCAACCAGCAAAATCAAAGGCAGAAAACGCGAAGGGAGGAAATGCATGAGGTTTTTTAGCATCGCGTGCATCCAGGAGCTCCAATTTGAATCCTTTCAAAATAACACGCAAATTCGTAAGATTGGACAGAAATCATGATCCCTACAATGATTTACAGATTGCCCATCCGCCAAGACTTATGGCTCCTTCTGTTTGCCGCCGTGATGATGTCTGCTCCATGGCAAGTTTCCGCCCAAATCGAAACCAAACCTTTCGTCCATAATGGCTACAACCGTCCCTATCTCATCTATCGGCCGGCTCATCTGGCACCTCATCCCGCGGCTGTCTTTATGCTTGGCGGCATTCGAAGCACGGCAAAATCCGCCTCGGAAGATTTCAATTGGATCGGCGAAGCGGATCGCTACGGATTTCTGGTTGTATTTCCCGAGCCGGTTGCGACCCATCCGGATCAGCCCCACGACCAGCCATTGGACCGGCACAACAACATCACCTTCTGGGAGATGAAGGGTTCGCGCACCCATCTTCTTGCAACCGGCATGTTGCCTGTTGATGACGAAGGGTATCTGCTGGCTGTTCTTCGTGAAGTTCTGCACCACGAACACGCCGATCCGAAACGTGTTTTCTTTGCCGGCTTTTCCAGCGGGTCGGGAATGGTGCAACTGCTTGCCTCACGTCATTCGAACCTGATTCGCGGAGTCGTCGCCGTCGCCACACCGCTTATGGACCCTCCTCTAAAGCTCACTCACCCTGTGCCGATCCTCTACATACACGGCGATACCGATGAGCAATTCTCTGGTTTTGAAGTGAATAGTCCGCAATTTGCTACCACGCCTCACGGCAATTGGGTCACTTGGGGATATTTGAATGGCTGCCGGATACAAACGGCTGCAAAAATGAACTGGGGTGTGCAGTTTTCCTGGCAGAACTGCAAAGGTCGCGTACCCGTAGTCGCCGACTTCGTGGCGAATTTCGGCCACGAGTGGGCGGGCAGCTTGGATCCCTCCGCGAAAAAAGGAAATCCTCAAGCCGTGCCGCTGGATTTTACAAACATGGCCTGGCAGTTCTTCGCAGGGATTCACGCGAAATAACAATTCGAAGGCGAGAGTGTTTCTTTAAGTAACCTGCCAGACGCTGTCGAGTACGGTGCCATCGATCCACTTGATAATAGCGACGGCTCGATCGCCGAGCTTGGGCCGTCGCGGTTTGCCGCCGCAGATGCGTTCGACCTCCGCCTTGATCTCTTGCAGCGAACGAATGGGGAGCTTCGAACCTTTTACAGCATCGATGAGATCCTGGCGTAGCGGATTGATGGCAATGCCGCGCTCAGTTACCACAACATCAATCAATTCACCGGGCCCGCACAAGCTGGTCACTTCGTCAACGATGATGGGAATGCGGTCACGAAACGATGGCACAGCCAGAATAGTGCAGCCCGCGGCCAGACAATTCTGCCATCCTCCAATGCCGTGCAGAAGCCGGCCGTCTGAATGAGTAACAACGTTTGCGTTGAAACTGAGGTCCACTTCGGTTGCGCCGAGCACGACGGCATCCACCAGCGAAGCGAAATTTCCTTTTCCGTGATAGTTGTACGACGTAAATGGTGAAGTCGCTACATGGCGGGGGTTGTTCGCGATCGAACGCACGCCATCAAGGTCGAAGGTTTGGCCGTCGAGGATATAGTCGGTGAGGCTTTCTTCGAGAAGCTCAACAAGATATTTAGTCGACCCGCCGCGAACGAATCGCGCCTTTACTCCCGCCGCTTTCATCATCTGTTTGAGATAGCTGATGAAGGCCAGGGAGATTCCGCCAGCACCCGCCTGAAAAGAGAAGCCGTTGCGCATGATGCCCGCGTCCCGCAGAAAAGCCGCTACTAACTCGGCAATTCGCAAACGGTCGGGCGAGCGGGTGATTTGCGTTGTACCCGAGACAATCCGCGCGGGATCGCCGATGGAATCGACGGTTACGACGTAATCCACATTGTTGCCCTGAATCTGCCAGGGAACGCAGGGGAAGGGAACAAGATTATCGGTAACCACGATGACATGATCGGCATAGACGGAGTCGGCTAACGCAAAACCCAACGAGCCGCAGGCAGACTTGCCGTGAGAGCCGTCGCAATTTCCAAATGCGTCCGCAGTAGGAGCGGCAATTACGGCAATATCGATGTGAACTTCGCCATCCTGAATGGCCTGCCAGCGTCCGCCATGCGAGCGCAAGATACCCATGCCTCGCATTTTTCCTTGCGTACAGTAATCGCCCAGTGGGCCATTCATGCTGCCTTCAAGATGATGGACCACGCCCGAGGCCATCAGGTCGATGGCTCCCTTCTGCGATGGAAAGGAAGCGCTGGGGAACCAAACGATATCTTTGACGCCGATTCTTTCCGCCGCTTCCAGCGCCATCATGGCAACCCGGTCACCATCGCGCAGATGGTGGTGCGAGGAGATGACCATACCGTCACGCAGTCCGCACTTGCGCAGGGCCGTCTCCAGGTCCGCGACACGCTTGTCGCCATTCTCGGAATAGCCGGACGCATTGCGGATGGGTGATGCAGCCTTGCTTCCCTGAGCTTCGAATTTGCCTACGCCCTGATAAGGGGTTTGCCGACGCTCATTCGCGGTTTTTGGCACCGTGCGACCGGCAGCATTAAGAACGAAATCTTTCTTTTCCAGGATGGTCAATGATTCCCCACGTGCGTAAGTTCAAATACTCACTCGACAAGCCCCATTGCGCGCGCCCGCGTGATCAATTTCAGAGCACGCTGTACAACTGGCGCATCGATCATCTTCGATCCCAGCGTGATCACGCCCAACCCTTTTCTCTCGGCTTCGTGATAAGCCGCAACGATATTCCGCGCCCGCTCAATTTCGGCAGGCGTCGGCGCGAAAGCCTGATGGACAATTGGAATTTGCAGCGGGTGCACGCATCCCATGCCTTCAAAACCCATGACGCGGGAACTCAAGGACCATGCGTGCAAGCCCTCGATATCGCCGACATCGCCAAATACCGAATCAATGGGCTGCACGCCGGCAGCATGAGCGGCATTCACTATTCGTTGCCGCGCGAATAAAGATTCGGTGCCTGTCGCCGTCTTCGCCACGCCGAGATCCGCCGTGTAGTCCTCCAACCCAATGGTGAGCGCCGCAATCTCCGGGCTCGCAGTCGCGATCTCGTAAGCCTTTACGATCCCTAACGCCGACTCGAGAATAGGCATCAGCCAGATAGGGCGAGCGATTCCGTAATTGTCCTTGATCTCTGCAATCTTCTGCGCGACTACCAATACCTGATCGGCACTCTCAACTTTAGGAATAAGAATCACATCGGGAGACTCGGGAACAATCTGCTGCAAGTCTTCCAGTCCCAGAGGAAGCTGGTTGATGCGCACCATGCGCTCGCATTGCAGAAAGTCGACGGCGCGCAGCGCGTTGCGCACCAGCACCCGCGCTGCGTCTTTCTCGTTGGGATGAACGGAATCCTCAAGATCGAGGATGATGGCGTCCGCTCCATGCAAAGCCGCATTAACAAAATATTTGGGCTCGCTGCCGGGGACATAAAGCCGTGAACGCCGCATACGATCGCGCGGAGAAGGCCCGGGATTCGAAACCCGGTTGGGGAGCACGCTTGTGCCTACGCCCAATCCAGCGCGCAGAGCCGCCGTTTCAATCCGCGCCGCAATCACAAACGGCAGCGCGCCTTCATCGTGAATCGACACCTGTGCGTGCCGCACGCCGAGTGATGCGAGCACATCCTGAGCCTGTTGCCGGATGGCATCGCCGTAGTAAGGTTTAACGCGCGATTCGAGCTCAATTTCGAGGCCGCCGCTTTCACGCGGTTCAATCCGAACGTGCAGATCGGAGCGGATCTCCGGGCCATGATGCCCAGCTTCGCCAATACCTTTTGTTGCCGTTTCGATCCCCATATTCATGAAGTAATGACGAACTCTCAGCAACTGGCCGTTCGAGGGCAATGCCCACTGTACGAACAGTTAATTGTAGCTTCTCTATATTAATGTAGCTGAATGGACGGCCTGCTCGTGCCTGTTAATCAGCCAGCAGGGATCAAGCGGTGAGGGAACCACGACGCCATGCGGAGGGCGGCGCGCCGGTGATGCGGTGAATCCATCTGGTCATATGCGCCTGGTCGGCAAAGCCCATTTCCGCTGCGATTCGGCAAAGTTCGTCGGAGCCTCGCGTAATACGGAGCCACGCGGCCCGGGCGCGCAATTCGGCACGAAATACAGCAGGCGGGGTTCCGTATGCCGCCGCGAAGCCGCGAGACACCGTCTCACGTGCCAGACCGTTCACTTCCGCCCACGCGCCAATCTCCATTGAAGCATTTTTTACCAGGGCTGTCAGCAGAAGATCGGGCCAATCATTTCTTATACCGGGCGAAGGCGAACAATCATTACGCAGTGAATTTTCTAAAACCAGCGCCGCTTCATTAATATCTATTTCTGCAATACGCGCGATCTCGTCCACATTACGCAAACGATAAAGGCCGCCAATTCCGCTCGCATCCGGCCAATCCAGACGTATCAATTTCACCCCCGCGGAGATCATTTGATTCGCGTGGCAGTCGAGCGCAGGATGAATCAATACATCGCCGGCAGTGGCGCGCACCCGCCCGGCGTAGCCGGATTCCTCAAAACTGCCGCTCAGCACAACCGTGGCATACGCCCGCAAGTGGCGATGCCGCGGCAAACTGAAACTGCAAGGTAGAGTTTCTATTCCCGGAGTGACGCGGCGAAAGTGAAAGTTGAAATCGTCGCTCGATGCAGACACAGTTAATCCTAAGTCGCAGACATCATCGCGAGCAAGCTCACCCGCACTGGTATCCTAATTCCGATTCGTACTTTTCTCCGCGACCTCTGCGAGTCCCTTCGCGCCCTTTGAGGTCGAGGCTTTTGCTTCCGAAATTAGTACGCTACCTGCTACTTCCCCACCAAGGTCAAATCGATTCAAGACAACGGCGGCGGATTGATTCATCATGGTTGGACGGCGTTCCAACTTTACTAGTTGCCTGTTCGGCGCTGGGGCAAAGAAGAAAATAGTTGCTCCCGGCTTGTTATTGAGAAAGACGAGAAAGGAAACCGATGTCCACGATTAGCCGCCGGTCATTTCTGGAAATGGCAATCGCCCTAGGAGCGACTGCCGCTTGGGCAATGCCTTTTGCGAGCGTCTCCAAAATTCAATGGCGCGAACGCCGCGAGTTCTATCCGGAAGGCGTAGCCTCCGGCGACCCCGAAAGTGACAGCGTTCTTTTGTGGACGCGCCGTCCGCCAGTCAACGGCAGCACGGTGCACCAGTTGAATATCGAGGTCGCCGAAGATGAATCCTTCCAACACATCGTTGCTACAGCGGAAGCCCCGGTCTCGGAAGCTTCTGACTGGACCTGCCGCGTGCTCACCGGGGGACTCAAGCCGTCGCGAGTGTATTGGTATCGCTTTACCGATGCCAAAGGCAACGGTAGCCGCGTCGGTCGGACGATCACTGCGCCGCCGGATGACGACATTCGGCCTGTACGCTTTGTATTTATCAGTTGCCAGAATGCCAACCAGGGCGCGCAGAATGCATACCGGCGCATGATTTTCGAGGATGAGCGCTCTGCCGAAGAAGATCGTATTGGTTTTGTGCTGCACCTTGGCGACTTTATTTATGAAATTGTGTGGTATCCCGAAGATCGCCCGCAAGGCATGTACGACCGGCGGCTGCGGGATATCGTTCGCTATGAGCACGGCGAAAAGATTCGCGACTTTCATATTCCAACAGTCCTCGCGGACTACCGCGCCATTTACCGCGCTTACCTGCACGATCCGGACCTGCAAGATGCCCGCGCCCGCTGGCCGTTTGTCTGCATGTGGGATAACCACGAATTCAGCTGGCTGGGCTGGCAGAGTTTGCAGAAATTTGAAGGCAAGACGCGCCCGGCGCAAACGCGCAAAGTTGCTGCCAATCAGGCGTTCTTCGAATATCAGCCGGCGCGGTTGTTCAAACCGAGCGGACCGTCTCTGGACCAATTCGATCCGCCGCAAGTGACTGATGTGCCGGTAACGCATTTTGACGAGCACGGTCTCGGTCAGGAGCCGAACAACTTGGCTGCGATCAATAGCCTCAGAGGCTACCGGGCGATGCGCTGGGGGCACAACATGGAGCTGATCATCACTGATCAGCGCAGCTACCGGTCCGAGGAGCCAACAGATCGGCCGGAAGCACAGGCATTTTCGAGCGACAATTTTCCCGAACTTCTGCCGCAGGAAGCGATGGAGATACTCGATGCCGGCAATACGTACAATGGCGGCCATCCCCCGTCAACCATTCGTTATGGCAGTTCCGAAATTCCAAATTTCTGCCGCGACGAGCCCTCGCAAACGGTTCTTGGCGCGGAACAGAAAGCATGGTTTCTCGATCGTCTCAAGAAATCCAATGCGACCTGGAAAATTTGGGGCAACACAACCGCAACCCTCGAGATGCGCGCCGATCCGCAAAATTTGCCTGCGGGCTTAACCACGCCCTGGCCCGGCGCGGGATATGCCGGCTTTTCCGGCGCCGATTCCAGTACCGCGTATACGGAAAAAGGCGAAGTCTATGATTTCGTTCGCGACAATAACATCAGCGGATTCACAACCATCGCGGGCGACCGTCACAGCTTCTGGGCCGGACTGGCGGCGAAATCACTTCCGCCGAAACCGTTTGAGCCGGTGGGCATAGCGTTTGTTACAGGTTCCATCTCCGCGCCAGGATTCGTGGAAGCGTACGAGCACGTTTTTCCCAAAGAGCATCCGCTTCTCGCTTTGTATATCGGCAAGGGCCCGGCAGACACGCGTCCGCAACCGATGATCAATTTATTGCTGCGGCATGGCGTCAAGTCTTGCCTTGAATACGCAAAGAGCGGAGACATCAACAAAGCGCGGGCTGCATCGAACCCCGATTTGTCGCCGCATGTTTCGTTCGTCGATATGGGCGGCCATGGCTATGCCGTGGTTCGAGTAACCAGCAACGCGTTCGAAACGGAATTCGTTTGCATTCCGCGCCCGCTTGAGCGCAGCGAACGCACTGATGGAGGCCCGCTGGTGTATCGCGTAAAGCATATGACCAAATTGTGGCGCAAAGGCGAAACACCAAAACTTGAGCAACAGATTCTTGAAGGCGATCCGCACTTTTCGGTTTGAAATAATTTTCAAGCGAACCGCAGCCCTACCAAATACGCACGCGGTCGGGCGGAGCGAGGTAGAGCGTCTCTCCTGATTTCACATCGAATGCCGCGTACCACGCGTCTACATTACGCGCGGTGTCGGCACGATACCGTGCGGGCGCATGCGGATCGGTCATCACCTGCTGGCGCAGCGCCGCTTCGCGCGACTTCGATCCCCAGTTCTGCCCAAACGCAATGAAGAATTGCTGATCGCTGGTAAATCCATCTTGATCGGGACCGGGCTTGCCTCCGAGCGAGGCGCGGTAGCCATCGTACGCCGCGGAAATGCCGCCGAGGTCAGCGATGTTCTCCGCGATAGTTTGCTTGCCATTGACGGAGAGATCGGGAAACGGCTTGTAAGTATCGTATTGCGCCGCCAGCTTGGCCGTGGCTTCTTCGAAATGCTTTAAATCTTCGGGCGTCCACCAGTTTCGCAGCGCACCTTTGGAGTCAAAGGTGCTGCCCTCGGTGTCGAATGTGTGGCTGACTTCGTGCCCGATCACCGAGCCGATCGCGCCGTAGTTCACTACGGCTGGCGCTTTAGGATCGAAGAAGGGCGGTTGCAGAATTGCGGCAGGGAAGTTAAGCGCATTTTGCAACGGCAGGTTGACCGCGTTCACGGTCTGCGGCGTCATCGACCACTCTTTGCGGTCGACATTCTTGCCCAGTTGGTCGAGCGCATAGTGATAATCGAAGACTGAGCCGCGCCACGTATTGCCAAAAATATCGTCAGCCTTGATCGTTAATCCTGAATAATCGTGCCAGGTTTCAGGATAGCCGACGCCCACATAAAGCGTATTCAATTTGGCCTGCGCTTCAGCCTTGGTGGCGGGATTCATCCAGGTAAGCGCATCAATACGTTTGCGGAAGGCTTCCACTATGTTGGCCACCATGGCTTCGGCTTGCGCCTTTGCCTCAGGCGGAAAATATTTTTGCGCATACAGGCGGCCCACGTCATCACCTAACAATCCGTTCACCACAATCACGCCACGCTGCCATCGCGGACGTTGTTGTGTCACTCCCGAAAGTGTCTTGCCGAAAAAAGTGAAATGCTCTTCCGCTAGAGTTTTCGGCAACACCGCCGCATAGGCTTCGATCAGGTGGTAAGCGAGCCAGTCTTTCCAGGTATCCAGCGAAACGGAGACAACAAGCTGCGACTCGCCGGCAAACGCCACCGGCTGCCACACGATGAATCTGGCTCGCTTCGTAAGTTCAGCCCCGCGAAAGAATTCGCTCCAGTCCAGCCCGGGAGCTTTATCCGCAAAATCGGATTGCTTCCATGGATTATTGGCTTTGTGGATATCTTCGTTATCGGCGAGGCTGGTGTGCTTCTCGGCGATCGCGTGCTCTAGTTCGATGATTTTTATCGCGCGGGAATCGGAATCAGTAAATCCCGCCAGCTTTAACATGGCCGCGACATGCGCCTGATATTCGGTGCGCAGCTTTCGCATGTGCTCGCTATCGGAGAGGTAATATTCGCGGTCGGGAAGCTGCAAGCCGCCTTGCAATAAATAAGCTGTGTAGTGATCGGAATCGTTGAAGTCCGGAGCAGTCCAAAGTCCGAAGAGATTGGGAGTGTGGAAGTTGGTGTTGTTCAACGCATCCACATCGGCGCGCAGGCTGGCGCCCAGAGCGTGCGCCAGTTCTTTTTTGTCGCGGATAGCCGTGATTGCATCGAGATGCGGCTTGATGGGCGCGAGTCCCTTCGCCTCAATGCCCGCTTCGTCCATATACGACTTGTAGAGATCGGAAATTTTGCGCTCCGACGAACTGGCTGCCGCATTCGATTTGGATATCTCTTCAATCAAGTCGGCAGTGCGCTTATTGCTGAGGTCACCGAGCGCGGTGAAGACGCCAATGCGCGCGCGATCTTCGGGAATTTCTGTGCGATTGATCCATCCGCCGTTAGCGTACTCAAAAAAGTCATTCCCCGGAGTTACCGCGCGATTCATATTCGCGACTTGAATACCCTGAGCTTCGGGCTGCGTTTGGGGCGTGTCCTGCGAGAACGTAACGCAAACCAGGGAGACACCGATTAGAAAGAGAAAAGACGCCAAAACTTTACAAGTAAGTTTCACAAAACCATCCGTAGGGGCCAGGAGAAGCCCGGCGCGCAGTGACGATGTTAACGCATTCTTGCGGAAGGATGCATCTTTAGGTGATTCTCAATCCTTTAATGTTCACATGCTTCTTAATCCACAACGGAAGCTCGCTTTTTGATTGGGCGACATACCTAGTAAACTTGATTTTCCTGATTCATGCCTTTAACTCCTACTGTGCGCCCGTTCCGCTTCCATCACTTCCTTCTTCTGATCGCACTTATTGCGGCTTTTTCATGCGTTCCATGCGCGGCGCAGCAAGCCAGCAAAGAAGGTCTCCCGGATTCGCCTAATCAGAGTGTTGCCGAAACGCCAAACCTTTTCTCTCGTTGGCTCAAGTTTTACCGCGTGGATTGGTCCGGGCCCGCCTCTTCTTCACCAGCGCCGCCGCGCCGCGGACTCCCATCGCCGCTCGATTCACCTCCATTTCCCAACGCAGATTGGTCATACGGAGGTTCGCCCGTGATCGGCGAGCCAGATACAAATAGCTATCCGCTGATGACGGCTATCAACCAGGCGAGAAGCCGCACGAAACTTTATGGATGGGTCGAGCCGACGCTAAATTTCAGCACTTCATCCGATCGCAATGCGCCGGAGGCGAATGACGTCTACTCCAATCGCTTCGAGATGGGTCAACTGGTTCTTTATGCTGAACGGCTGCCCGATTCTGTTCAACGTGATCGCATCGATTGGGGATATCATCTGACAGCCCTGTACGGCACCGATTATCGTTATACGACTGGGAAAGGTTATTGGAGTGGCCCGTGGGTCAACGATCATCGCCAATATGGATTTGATCCCACGCTGGAATATGTGGATATCTACATTCCACAGGTCGCGGATGGAATGAATCTGCGATTAGGCCGCTTCATCTCCGTGCCCGGAATCGAAGCACAACTGGCGCCTAACAACTATATCTTCAGCCACTCACTGCTTTATGCGATTGATCCGTTCACCGACACAGGGTTAATGGCGACCGTAAAACTGAACGACCAGTGGCTAGTGCAACTCGGCATTACCGGCGGCCACGACGTTGCCTTATGGACGCCCGATGCGAAACCCTCCGGCACGGCCTGCCTGAGCTATACGACAAAATCAGTGAACGACAATTTTTACACATGCGCGAACGGAATCAATAACGGCAAGTACGCTTACAACAATTTGCAGCAATACGATGCGACCTGGTATCACAAGTTCTCGAAGACCGTGCATATTGCAACCGAAAGCTGGTACATGTATGAGCGCGACGTGCCCGCAGTGGGAGGCGATATTCAGCCGGAAATTGGCGCAAATGCCGCCTACTGCCTGAGTGGAGAACAGCGTTGCACCGCGCCGGAATATGCGGTAGTAAATTTTCTTCAGAAGGAACTCTCAACGCACGACTTTGTTTCCTTTCGCAGCGACTTTCTCGACGATAAGAAAGGCCAGCGCACCGGCTACGCCACAAAATATTCGGAGAACACAATTATGTGGTGTCACTGGTTTGGCAGCACAGTGCAGTTGCGTCCGGAGTTGCGTTTTGAACGGGCCTGGGATCAAAAGGCTTACGACAACGGCCGTCGGCAGAATCAGCTAACCATTGCGAGCGATTTGTTGTTTCACTTTTGAGCTGTTGGAGTATCAATCAAACGCCGAATTTCCCGAACTTTCGCTTCGAATTCGTCGTCTGATCCTTCATTTGCCGTTTTTGCTGGCAATCCTAAAGAGGTGTGAATTTCCTTTGCTCTTGTTTTCCGCAAAATATGTCCGACATTATTAGCACGCACGCCCCCGCCCGGCATGATCGCAATTCGACTTCCGGCGTTCGCTACCAGATCCGCCAGGCTGGCAAGTCCTTTTGTTGCGTTTTCTTTTCCACCAGAAGTTAGAATTCGCGTCGCGCCCGTTTCGATCACCGCCTGCAATGAAGCGGTAAGATTCCGGCACAAATCGAATGCCCGGTGAAAGGTAACCGGAAGCGGCCTCGCCAGCCTTATGAGCCTGCCGGTGCGCTCTCCATCGACCTGCATATTTTCGTCGAGCAAACCCAGCACAATCCCATCCATTCCAAGATCTTTGGCGGTTTGAATATCGCACTTCATGGTTTCAAACTCAGCTTGGGAATAAACAAAGTCGCCCGCTCGCGGGCGGATCAGTACATGTATGGGAATATGAACCCCGCGACGTACCCCGCCCATCAGTTGCACACTTGGAGTCACTCCGCCCGAGATCAAATCACTGCACAGTTCAATGCGGTCTGCACCGCCGCGTTCAGCCGCGACAGCGTACTCCACCGATTCCAAACAGATTTCTAATAGGCAACGAATTGGCATGGAAAAAAGAAGCAGCGCGGAAGAACAATCTTTTAAAAACTTCGGGTAATTCTCATGGAAAGACGCTGAACAAGTCTTTCAAGTCTGGTTGATTTGCTGCATCGCCAAGATAAGGACTAACTCGGAAGATTTCTTCAAGAGTTCGCAGCAACGCCCCGTGATTATAGTGAATCGAGTTGCTGTAACCTTTGCCTTTGGCGAATGGCGAGAGAACGATCATCCCAATAGGACCGTCTGCAATGTCTGCTTCGTCCCAAGTGATGAAGACTGCTCCGCCATCGCGATACGCCTGCGAATTTAAAATGTCCGGCAGGTACTTCGCCAGCCACGTATCCCCTTGAGCGATTTTGTTGTAGAGCGGGGCGCAGCCATCGTGCATGTCGTCGCACACATTGGGTGTGATGAAGTTGTAGCGTGCCACAGAGTTGTTCGCGAGATCACGGGGAAGCTCTTCGAAGGGGCGGATGTGCTCGATGCAATAGGCAGAATTCACATCTTTGTGATTGGTAACATCGTCGAAATACACGAACGGATTATGACGCACCGCGTAACGATATTTATTGAATAGCGGGCAATCCTTGCCCGAAATATTCTCGTCGTACGCACGCCACTGGACAGCCCCTCCGGGTGCATTCTTCAAGAGTGTAACTAAATGCTGCGTGCTCGCTTGACTGTCAGCCAGGGGAGAACGATCATCGAGAATGCCAAAATTAGTACCTGCTTCGATCCAGATGTAATTTGGCAAACTGGGATGAATATGCGGGGGATTGTAGTATTGCTCTGCATGAGAAGCTTGCGGCAACAAGGTCCCATTCATGTACGGAGCAAACTTGCTGCTTTTGATCGACGGCCAGTTTTGGTTCTCCATCATAATCACCCATACAGTTTTAATATGCCGATCAGCGGGAGCCGGTTTATTTTCTGTCGCAACGCTGATCGCGCTGAAGGCAAAGCAGCCCGCTAACAAAATAGAATTCCGAAATCGTAAAAGTGCCATATTTTTATTATGACAGCAGTCGCTTCTCGGGCCCGCCAAGATTTCGGTCCGCTCGCGAGCCAAATGTCATAACATCATGAACAAATTGATTTTCGGTAAACGTCGAGACCGTATGGAAAGGAACGCGTGTTAATCCTCGCCGCTAGTGTCGCCATATTCATTTACGGGATGATCGCTGCCATGTTGGGCACTATCCTTCCCAACCTGTCGGACCGGTTCCATTTGTCGCCCAGCCAGAACGGCACTATCGCTTCCGCGCAAGCGCTGGGACTTATCCTGGCATCTCTCGGCGTTGGCCCACTGCTCGATAACGAAGGCAACAAGATCGGAATAGTTCTCGGCCTTCTTCTCATTTCCGTCGCGCTTTTTGCGCTGCCTCGCTCTTCCGGATTCCGCAGCATTGTGCTTCTGATCTTTCTCCTGGGAATTGGCGGCGGAGTTCTCGTGACCGGCGCGAATGCCCTGGTCAGCGATGTGAGCGAAACTCATCGCGCGACCGCGCTGAACCTAGTCAATCTTTTCTTCGGTCTTGGGGGTCTGGCCACGCCATTTATCTCCGCCAATCTTTTCGGACGGAATTGGGTACGGCTCTGCTACACAATCGCATCACTGACAGTGGTGACGCTCGCGATTCAGGTTGTCACCGAGATGCCAGGGCCCACCGGCGCGGGACGTTTTGTTCTTGCGGATGCGGCGCCCGTGCTAGGACGTCCGTTGCTGCTGATGATCGGTCTTTTTCTTTTTCTTTACATCACCTGCGAGGTCGGAATCTGGAACTGGCTGCCGCGTCATCTTATAGCTCAGGGCATCCCTGAATCGCGCGCGCTCAATATTTTGTCTTTAGGATTTGCACTCGGCCTGCTAATCGGCCGCGCCGGTGTGCTGCCGATTCTCAGCCACGTGCCCAATATCACGGTAACTCTGACGGGATCGATTGCGATGGCGATTACAACATTTCTTATGCTGCGAACCTCGCGGACGGGGATGGCATTAGTCCTGGTATTTCTCGCGGGCATTTCCATGGCGCCGGTCTTTCCCACAACCTTGGGAATCGTCGGAGATGCGTTCCCGCGGATGACAAGCACCGCGATCGGTTTTGTGATTACGTGTGGATGGCTTGGCCTTGCCGTGAGTTCACGCATTATCGGCGCGATTGCGGGCGGCGATCCACGTCGGCTTAAGAAGGCTCTGCTGGTGATTCCCGGTTCCGCCGTGCTGATGACGGCGCTGGACCTCGCGATTCGCAGTGCGCTGCGCTAAAGCAGCGTACTCGGAAACCCTAATTTAAAAGAGCAAGTCTAACCCGCGAAGGCGTGCATGTAATCGGCATCGATCCTGAGCGCTTCCATAGGAGGCACATCAAACTCCTCCTGCTCTACGAACATGTGTTCGATATGAGCTTTCTTGGCAGCTGCAAAGATCGGATGAAAATTGATCGTTCCACGGCCCAGTTCCGTCGAAGATGGCGGCGTTTCCGGCGTCACCGCAGGCGTCATCTTGAAATCTTTAATGTGCAACATGGAAATGCGAGTGGGATAACGCGACAGAAGCTCAGCGGGATTTTGTCCTGCGACGACGGCCCAGCCACAATCCAGCTCCATGGTCACGTGCGCCGGATCGGTCAGGCGCAACAATTCGTCATAAAATAAAACGCCATTCTCCGAGCGGAATTCCGGAGTGTGATTGTGATACGCAAAGCGCATGCCCGCTTCGCTTACACTCTTCGCAATGCGATTGAACTGGTCGGCATTCCAGCGCCAATCTTCTAGCGTCATCGACTTGCCGGTCGTATGAAAATCGGCATGGGGTATGCGCGAAGGGTCCTTCAACCGCGGCGATGAACAAACAATATATTGCAGGCCCAAACTCTTGCCATACTGAATGATTTCATCCGCCTTCGCCATCAGATCGGCCAATGAATTGTGAGCGCTCACACAGCGCAAGCCCGCGTGGTCCATGGCGGCTTTTACTTCGCTGGGGCTGTGATTGAAAAATCCCGCAGCCTCCACTTCGCGATATCCCAATGCGCCCAGTTGTTGCAGCGTGCCGGCGTAGTCGTTGGGCAACATGCTGCGAACGGAATACAGTTGCAACCCCAGCGGCAACCCTAGGGGATAAGCCATCAACGGCAGCGAACTATTCCATAGCGCCGCTGCGGCAGCCGAAGCGGAAGCAGTTTTCAAAAATGTTCTTCGTGAAAGCCGATGCATAGTTAAACCTCATTTCGAATCTTGTTTATCACATTACGCTGACGAGTACATTTTCAATGACCGAACTATTCATGCCCAGGCATCTTAATCCACGCCGAGCCCTGGCGAGACGATTCAAGCGCGGCGTTCACAAAACGGATCCCAGCCAGGCCATCCCGAACTCCGGGAATTAAAAGCGCGCAGGAATCAGGATCTCGACCTTCTAGCTTGGCCGTAATTTGCTCCGCTACATCGGAATACAGTTGCGCGAACGCTTCGAAATAACCCTCCGGATGCCCGGCGGGAATTCGTGTTGCCCGAGTGGCACACCCCCCCATGCCTGGGCCGCCGCGCGTCATCAACCGTGCAGTTTCTCCCAAACGCGAGAACTTCAAGCGGTTCGGATTCTCCTGCTCCCAGCAAAGACCACCCTTTTCGCCGTAAATTCGCAGGCGAAGATTATTTTCATTTCCCGGCGCAATCTGCGATGCCCATAGCGAACCTTTCGCGCCTTCTTTGTAGTGCAGCAGAACCTGGACATTGTCGTCCAATTTGCGGCCCGGAACAAACGTCGTCACGTCGGCAGCCAACTCTTCACAGGTCAAACCGGTGACAAAGGAAACAAGTTGATAAGCATGCGTCCCAATGTCGCCGATGCAACCTCCCGGACCGCTGCGCGCCGGGTCGGTGCGCCAATCGGCCTGCTTTTGCCCGGTCGATTCCAATGGGGTCGCCAGCCAATCCTGCGCGTACTCCACCTGAATCATGCGGATCGCGCCCAGTTCTCCGCTAAGCACCATCTCCCGCGCCTGCCTCACTATCGGATAGCCGGTGTATGTATACGTGACCCCAAAGATCAAGCCGGTAGCGTTTACAATTTTTGCCAGATCGATCGCATCCTCAACCGTTGTGGTCAGCGGCTTATCGCAAATTACGTGAATGCCGGCATTCAGGAATGCTTTGGCTACGCGATGATGAAGATGATTTGGCGTGGTGATGGCAACGGCATCGATGCGATCGGGGCGCTTCGCTTCTTCCTGCGCCATTTCCTCAAAGCTCGAATATGCTCTGGGAATACGCAGAGAACGCGCCCCTTCCGCTGACTTCTGCGGATCGGCCGAGAGCGCTGCAGCAGTAATTTCGTACAAATCATCCAGCCTTGCCGCGGCGCGGTGAACCGCGCCAATAAAAGCTCCCGGACCGCCGCCCACCATGCCAAGCCGTAATCGCCGGTTGATTTTCGGTTCCTTCGCGCCTGAAACCATTTATTTTGTTCCTCCAGATTTCTTCTTCCCAGGTTCCAGCCCAAGCAGTCGGCGGATCGCTGTCCGGTCCGTGCTCGCGCCCGCGAAATCGTCGAATGATCGTTCGGCGGCCTGAATGATGTGGCGCGCAATAAATGGCGCACCTTCGCTCGCGCCCTGCTCCGAACTTTTTATGCAGCACTCCCATTCCATCACCGCCCAGCCTTCATATCCGTACTGCGTCAGCTTGGAAAAAATTCCGCGGAAATCCACCTGGCCATCACCCAGCGATCGGAAGCGCCCCGCGCGGTTTACCCACGATTGAAAACCTCCGTACACACCCTGGCGTCCGGTGGGATTAAATTCCGCATCTTTGACGTGAAACATTTTGATCCGCGAATGATACAGGTCGATGTATTGCAGGTAATCAAGCTGTTGCAGAACGAAGTGGCTTGGGTCGTATAGAAGATTGCAACGCGGATGCCCCTTAAGCCGATCCAGAAATATTTCGAAGGTCGCACCATCGTGGATGTCTTCGCCGGGATGAACTTCGAAACACGCGTTCACATCGTTATCCTCAAACACATCGAGAATCGGCTTCCAGCGCCGCGCAAGCTCATCGAAAGCTTCTTCCACCAAACCAGCAGGCCGCTGCGGCCAAGGATAAAGATAAGGCCACGCCAGCGCCCCCGAAAATGTTGCGTGCTGCGTCAATCCTAGATTTTTCGAAGCCTTTGCCGCGAATTTCAGCTGTTCCTGTGCCCATGCCTGCCGCGCCTTGGGATTTCCGCGCACCGCCTCGGGTGCGAAGCCATCGAAGAGCGAATCGTAGGCCGGGTGGACTGCAATCAACTGGCCTTGTAGATGGGTCGAAAGCTCCGTAAGTTCGACATTATTTTTATCGAGCGTCCCGCGAAGATCGTCACAATAGGCTTTGCTCTCGGCGGCCTTCTTGAGATCGAAAAGGCGCCCATCCCACGAAGGGATCTGCACGCCTTTATAGCCCAGCCCGGCCGCCCACTTCGCGATTGAATCCAAACGATCGAATGGAGCCGCATCCCCGGCAAATTGCGCCAGAAAAATTGCCGGTCCTTTAATGGTCCTCATTGGCGGATTCCTTGATTAAAAAATTAAAGATTCGAAAAATTAAAGAATCGAGAATTGCGCGCGATCCGTTTGCGGGTGTTGGCTTTCAACGTCGCCCGATCATATTACACACAGGATACAATCTGCCCAAAGTAGGCGTACATCGTGGAAGGCGTTATTTGGGATCGGGATGAGAAGAACGAATATCGCCGGGTTCGGAGCGAAGTTCAGAGACGATACCTCGCCCTTCTTCGACAGAATAGATGCGATCGACCGCCGGCAGCGAAACCTTTTCTACAGTCCCACTTGGCCAATGGATCTCTACGCGTTCCACCGCGGTGGCTTCTCCGAGGCCAAAGTGCACGCGAGGATCATTCGAAGAAGCATAGCTTCCGCCGCTAATCACGTCTCCCCGCTGGCGCATGCCGCCCGCTGTTATATAAACCGTAGCCCCAACTGCATCCCGTGGACTTTTCGGCCCGCCAATCAACTTCAATGCGACCCAGTGATTCTTCGTAGCGTACACATTCCGAAGCAGCGCCGGAACATTGTGCAGTTGATTGATGACGACATCGATTTTGCCGTCGTTGAACAGATCGCCGAACGCCGCGCCGCGGCCGGTAAATACAGACGCCAATCCCGTACCTTTGACTGGCGGCACCAACTCGAACTTGCCCTTGCCCAGGTTGTGAAAGAGCAGCGGCCGCTCTGCAAACGTCGTTCCCCAATCGCTCTGATCCACCCCGGGATAAACATGGCCGTTTACCACCAGAAGATCTTTCCAGCCATCATTGTCGTAATCGAGAAATCCGGTCCCCCATCCCAGAAACGGGATTGTCAGCTCGGCAATGCCGGCTTGATAGCTCACATCGGTAAAGTTCGCACCCCCTTCGTTGCGGTACAGCGGGTTATAGTCGTCCGAGAAAACCGTGTTGTACAAATCCAGCAGGCCGTTGTTCAAATAATCGCCCACCGCAATTCCCATCGAAGCCGTTTCGCGGCCGTTTTCATTCAGCGCGTAGCCCGAGGCATAACTGGCATCCTCGAAAGTTCCATTGCCTTTGTTCAAATACAAATAATTCGGCGTGGAATCATTGGCCACCATCAGATCGACTTTGCCGTCATTGTTCACATCGGCGAATACCGCAGTGAGCCCATAATAGCGGTTTGAATCCGCAACCCCAGCCTTAAAGCTTACGTCCGTAAACGTGCCATCGCCGTTATTGCGAAAAAGATGATCCGGTTCGCCCTTCAATCCTCGCGGCCCGCACATCACCTTCATGCCGCGAAACTCGCAGGTCGTAAAAGCGACTTCAGCGGAGCCCGACACCGGTGGATGATCAAGGTCGTAATGCACATAGCCGGGAACAAAAAGATCGAGGCGGCCATCTCCGTCATAGTCGCCAAAGGTGGCGCCAGTCGACCAGTTACCCAACGTCACTCCCGCTTTTTCGGCGATGTCGGTAAATGTTCCATCATGATTGTTGTGGTAGAGGCGATTCTTTCCAAAGTTAGTTACGTACAAATCAGGCCAGCCATCGTTGTCATAGTCGCCCACAGCCACGCCAAATCCCCAGCGGTCGTTCGTCACCCCAGCTTTTTCGGCGACATCGGTAAATGTGCCATCATGATTGTTGTGAAACAGCGCTGCATGCGGAGGCGTGGCCTTCCCCGATACGGCGTCGTAGGTCGAACCGTTGACCAGATAAATATCCAGCCAGCCGTCATTGTCATAGTCCAGCAGCGCTACGCCCGAACCGATAGTTTCCAAAATAAAGCGAGTTTCTTCCGTGCCCATTACGTGCCGCCAACTGGTAAGGCCCGCTTGTTTCGCCACATCCTGAAAAACAATTGGCCCGCTGTTGAGGAAACCTCCCGCTGTGATAGGTCGTTTTTCGCTATCCAATACAGCCGCGTGAGCGCCGCCAGAAGAAACAGATCCTTGCATCTGCGACGGAGCCGGCTTCGTCTCCGGTTGTTGCGAGAGAGCTTTTGGCGTGGTGGCACACATACAAACCATCGCCAGCAGCAAAGACGCAAATATTTCTGAAAATCCGTCTCGCATATTTCGTTTTTCTGGTTTACTGGCCAGCGGCCCCGGTACCTGTCAGTTTGCGGATCAACTCGGTTTCTTTTGCATCATACGGCGTGCCATCTTTGCGGAAAATATCGTGAAACCAGACCGCCGGCTCGCTGGTATAAGGCTTCTCCCATGAATCCCAAGGATAAATCGTCTGCGATTTTCCATTCACGAAGCCCCAGTTGTAAGCGCCCACATTTTCTTTTTTCAGCAATGGCAGGATCGATACAAATGTGCTGTTGATGGGGCGCGCCATGTATTCGGTGCAAATAATCGGACGCCCAAACCGCCGCAGCGAAGCAATCTTGCCTTTCGTTTCAGCGTATGGATCGTAGCTGTGAAAAGTAATGACATCAGAATTTTCCAGTTGAAAATGTGCCATCTCGCTGAGCGTTGCATCCTTCGACCAATCTCCATCCCAGACTCCGCTGGTCAACGGCTGCGAGGGATTCACTTCTCGCGCCCATTTCCACTCCACCTTCAACAGCTTTAACGCTCGAATCGCCTTGTCAGGAATTTCCGTGGCTTTGTATTGCTCGCTGTCATTGTCTGGCTCGTTCATCAAATCCCACATGAGCACGCGAGGATCGTGTCCGAAGCGCTGCAACACTCCTACAATATATGGCTTCAATTCCGCATCCCATCGCGATTCATCTTTCAGCAACTCCACTCCGGGAGCCTGCACCCAACGCGAGTTGTGGATATGCGGCCGTGGCGGCGGTTGCGGCCCAAGATGCGGGCGCGGGTCCCAAACCGAATCCAACAATACAAATGTCATGCGGATGTGGTGTTTGTCGGCCACTTCCAGAAACTCGTCCATGCGGTGAAGAAATCCTTGCGAATCCTGCTGCCACAGCAAATTGTGCAGAAAGACCCGCATGGTATTCATTCCCAGCGATTGAGCCCATCCGAGTTCGCGATCAATAGTCGGCAAATCGAATGTGTCGGGTTGCCACATTTCCAGTTCGTTAACCGCGGTGCTCGGAATGAAGTTGCTGCCCACCAGCCACGGCTGTTTCGCATACCATCGATTCGCCTGATCCGGCGACCAGCGCTGCCCGAATGCCAATGCCGGCAATGCAAAGCTCGCCGCAATTAAAATGAAAAGGATCGCTGTGCGCTGAAAGGTCCCCCAGCGTAGATTTCTACAAAAGCTATATCGATGTCGCGGGGTACGACTCGTGACCGTATCCATGCCTCACAGACTCACAATTATGCGAGCCCGAGTCAAGCGTTTATCTCTATAAAATTTCTGAACCTACGCGAGAGTCAGCGCCAGCTTTGTAACCGATGCTGGTGGAAAAACATAATGAAGCGTTCCTCCGTCGATTTCCAAAGTTTTGGTTTCTGGAACGACAACATGTTTCTGCTCGAAGGTGTTGTGCGCGTGAATATCGGAATTCGTGAGTTGCGCGGTCGATCCCGATTTCGGCGACGCGCCCCGCACAACGATTTCAGCCTCACGCGCCTCGCTCACGTGCGGATTCACCACTGTCAGCGTCAGTTCTTTACCACGCAGAGAAGCCGCGCCTTTCAATCCCCAGAAAGAAGCTTGCTTGCCGTCTCGATCGTATTCGATCGTGGGCGCGGAAAAAATCGTCCGCAAAGATTGGCCGCCCTGATGCGCGGCATACATCGCGAACACATGTCCTACGGGCGTGACCACGAATCTATCTTCATGCGCCAGATACAGGCTGTTCAGGCAGTTGATCAACTGCGCGCAATTGGCCATGGCGATTTTTTCCGGATGGCGATTGAATATATCCAGCGTCATGCCACTGAACACCGCGTCGCGCAGCGTGGGCATCTGTTCCAGTTGATCCTCCGGAGTCGCTTCGCTTCCCGGCCGGTACCACGGTCCCCATTCATCGACTATGAGCTTGACCCAATGTTCTGGATCTTCTTCGCTCATCACCTGCCAATGCCCATCAATCAAGCCTTCCATGCGATCGCCTTCGCGCAGCAGTTCGTACCAATCGACGCCGTCGAATTTAAGCGCGTCACCTTTTCCCTGTACCCAATCGCGAGTCGCGCCACGGCTCAGGTTCCACGCATAATGATGCAACGCCCAGCCGTACACTCCGCGCAGTTCCCGTCGTCCTTTCCGCACGATTTCTTCGAAGAAGCCACGCGTCCAGGCCCAATCGTCTACATTGGGTCCCGAGCCGATAAACGAAAGCTCTTGTCCAAAGCGTGGAACCCAGGTGGTGAAGCGCCGGAATTCCACGGCATATTCCTGCGCGGTAAAATTTCCACCGCAACCCCACGACTCGTTTCCCACGCCCCAGAAACGCACATTGAAGGGATCTTTGAAGCCGGCCGCGGCGCGCGTGTCCGCAAGCGTAGTGCTTCCTGCGGGTGAATTGCAGTATTCGACCCAGCGGTAGAATTCTTCCGCAGGCAAGCTGCGCAGGTTTGCCGCTAAGTAAGGCTCGGCGCCGATCAACTTGCAAAAGTGTGCAAATTCGTTGGTGCCAAATTCATTAGGATCGTAGCGATGGCTCGCTGGCGCCGCGGGAGTTTCACCGCCATTCCAGAAATTCGTTCTCCTCGGTCGCTTGTCAGCCGGACCAATGCCATCGCGCCAGTCATAACTATCGGCGAAGCACCCGCCGGGAAAGCGCACAACGGGCGCTTTGATCTTGCGCATTTCGTCGATTAGTTCTTTTCGAATGCCATCGATATTGGGAACTTTCGAATTTGTCCCCACCCACATGCCGTCGTAGACTACCCCGCTCAGGTTCTCGGTGAAATGCCCATAAAGGTTAGGCGAAATCGTGCCGAGGGGTTCACCGGTGAGTACTTCGATTCTCGAATCGACGGACTTAGATTGAGCCCAGGTGAAAGGTGAAAAGGTGCGGGCAGCCAGGACTGCTCCACCTCCAATCAAGCTATTCCGTAGAAACTTCCGGCGTCCGAGCATGAACTCCCTCCTAGTGACCAGCCCATAGTAAACGTTTACCGCAACTGAGCATTATCAATCAGTGCAGCACAAATAAAAAATCTAATTTCTTACAAACCTATCGGTATACGGATTTGACAAGAATGTGACGGCGTGATGACAAGCACGCCCGTGCGCCGGAGATAAATTTTAGACGAAGTGGAAGGAGTGGCAATGTCATCCGCAAGTTTTCTGCACAGGTAAGGTTGCGCTGACTGAGCAGCCTGTCGTGAAGTAAGGCACATACATCGAACATGAGCGTAGACACCCTAAAAAAATACCGCTGTTGCGCATTGGTTCTGAGTGCTCTGCTGGCATGCGCTCATTCTGCTTATGCCATCCCCGCCTTCGCACGCAAGTATGGCTTGCCCTGCTCGGCTTGTCATGAGGCATGGCCGCTGCTCAATAATTTTGGCCAGACCTTTAAAGACAATGGATATCAGTTGGGCAATGGCCGCGACGCACCTATTTATCAGGATCCTGCGTATTGGCCGATCATGTTCCGCACCACTCCCAACTGGCACCGCGAAAGCAATAATCGCCAGCCGGTCGACGTGGTCGCGGGAAGTTCGAGCGGCGGCCAGGTTGAGACAACGGTCACAACTTCTGGCTTCGATCTGCAAGGTGTCGACGCGATAGCTGCCGGCACGCTGTACAACAACATTTCATTTTTCGTTCAGCCATTTATCGGAAACAGCAGTATTTCGTTGTCCCAGGCGTGGGCGCGCTTCGACAATCTTTTGGGGTCGCATTGGTTCAACTTCAAAATGGGCAAGTTTGAATTGGATGAGCCCATCTCGCAGGAGCGCCTGCTGACGCTCAGCAATACCGGGGGTGTGTACTACAACTATTTCTTCACTCCGCCGGGCGATAACAACTTTTTCTCGGGAATCGGCCTTACTCAACTCGGCGTGGAAGTGCTGGGGCATTCGGATGACGATCACACGCGCTACTCGGCTGCCGTAGTTACCGACAGTAATGGTCAAACAGGTTTGCCTTCGAACCAGTCTTACGATGTCTACGCCAACTTTAACCAGGCTTTCGAAGTGCCATGGTTTGGAAGAGAGCAGGTGGGCGCATACGGCTATTTCGGCGAGTCGCCAACCTTCTTCCAGACCAGCGGAGGAAATCCGATTCCGGGCACAGGCGAGGGTAACCGCGGCTTTTACCGCGCTGGAGCTTACGCGCACTGGTACTTGGGAAGTAAGTTCGACTTCTACACTTTCTTCTTGCACGGGCACGACAACGTGTTTCTCGGCAACGCCGTGCCCGCCAACCAGCCGTCACGCCTGCCTCTTGGGGCCGCGGGCCCGGCATGGAACGGCGGATTTATCGAGGGTCACTACAATCCCAACCCGCGGCTGATCTTCACGGGAAGATACGAATTGATCCGCATGTCGCAGGAAGCCAATCCGAGTATTCGCCGCAACAGCGGGAATCTCGATACATGGACATTGGGCTATCGCTGGTATCCGATCATGAGCCCGCGCGCCGGTTTTGCCTGGACGCAGGAATATTCCCGCATCATCAATGCCGGGGCTGCGCCGCTCTCCGGCAAAGACGACATTCACGATAGTTTTTTGATGGGCTTCGATTTCGATTTTTAAGGAGATCACTTTGGTGCGCAGTAGCGTCCGCTTCTCGATGAGCGCGGCGATTCTTATTTCGCTGCTATGCAGCGCAGCCGTAATTGCGCAAGAGAGCCACATCGGCAATCTGGTCGGCAATGCGAAAAGCGGAAAAGCGCTCTACGTACGTTACTGCATCTTTTGCCACGGTCCCAACGGGGATGGCCGAGGCGAAAGCGCACCCTATCTTGATCCCAAGCCTCGCGACTTTACCAAAGCATTATTCAAGTGCCGTTCCACCCCCAGCGGAAATTTGCCGCTGGATAGCGACCTATACGACACCATCACACGCGGAATTCATGCCAGCGGGATGCCCTCATGGAAACCGCTGTTAAAACAAGAGCGCGTCGACTTGATCGCCTATATAAAAACTTTTTCTTCCGCATTTCAGGAAGAAAAACCCGGTCCAGCCATGCCCATACCGCCTGAGCCTCCTAACTCTCCTGAAAGCGTGAAGCGTGGAGCGGAGCTTTTCCAGAGCATGAATTGCTGGCAGTGTCACGGCAAAGATGGCCGAGGTCACGGCCCGTCCGCGGCTGCGCTTACCGATAGCCAGGGCAATCCGATTACGCCCTTTGACTTCACCAGCGGAAGGCGTTTCAAATGCGGCGAGTCGGATAGCGATATGTTTCGCGATCTCGCGACCGGCCTCGATGGCACGCCTATGCCTTCATTCGCGACAGCCATGACGGCAGATCAGAGATGGGATGTGGTTCACTACATCCGCACCTTGAGCAATCCGAAAGCACGCGCGTCGGCAAAGACCGATGCCAATGCGCATGGAAACGAATGACGAAAGCAGGTCCTATGAAAAATTATCTTTCTCTCTTAATTGCGGTGATTGCCCTTCCAACACTTTCTTTGTCGGGACGAGTCTCTGCCGCTCCAGCCAGTCCCGCCGACGCCTCATCGTTAACCGGCCAGGTGAAATTCGAAGGTGCCACGCCCAAACAGGCTCGCATCGATATGTCAGCCGACCCGATTTGTTTCAAGGCGCATCCTGCACCTGTCACCACGGAAGACATTGTGGTAGGTACCGATGGCAGCCTGGCCAACGTAGTCGTCTACATTTCCGAGGGGCTAACTTCGCACAATTTTGAGCCTCCGCAGCAGCCTGCGGTGTTTGAGCAGAAAGGCTGCCAGTACAAGCCGCACGTGCTCGCGATGCAGGCCAATCAAAAACTCGATGTGGTGAATAGCGACGAAACCACCCACAATATCCATCCCAGTCCAAACAACAATCGAGAATGGAACATGACACAACCTCACGGAGTGCCGATCGAGCAGACATTCGCGCGCGAAGAGATAGCAATTCCGGTGAAGTGCAATGTGCACCCCTGGATGCGTGGCTACATTGCGGTTTTCAAGCATCCCTATTTTTCCGTGACGGACAAGAATGGAAGCTTCAATCTCAAAGACGTACCGCCGGGCACCTACACGATTACAGCGTGGCAGGAGAAATTGGGAACGCAAACTCAGAAGGTGACGATTGGGACCGGCGAAGCCAAAACGCTAAGCTTCACGTTCAAACAGTAAGCGTAAACTCGCTTTCGGCGCAAAACTTCTTACGCAAACTTATTCCTTCGAGGAGTCGCGCGCGAGATAAAGTGAACATACACAGCTTCGACAGATTTCATTTCGTTCGACATCGAGATTATTACGAAATTGCAGTGCCTGCGGGCCATTAAGAATGTCCGGCAAGGACTGCTGGTGAATGTTTCCGAATGCCGGATGGAAGAAACAGGGCCGCACATCGCCGGTGGCTTCGATTACAGCCGAAACCCACGGAGCATTGCAGCGCGGCGCAATATTCTCAGCCAGTCCAAGATGAGCGCGAAAATGTTGCACGATGCGCCGTAGTTTCTTAGGACTCTCCACAACAAATCCGCAATCGAAATTCGCTCGGTGATCTTCGATCAGCCGTTCGAGCTCCACTTCCAGTGCATCGATTTCCTGCGAGTCAAGTGCAACTCGTCCTGTGCGATCGGCCAGCCAGCCATCTGGACGGTTGAATGCGCTGGAGGTCAGATCTGCGGCCAGAAATGAAATCGAGTTCAGCCCGATTTCTTTTGCCGATTCGACGACATCTCGCAACGAGAGATGATTCGCTTTTTGCACGGTGCAACGCGCCCGAATCTCCATGGAAGGGCGGAACCGCCGTAAAGCTCTAATGCCTTCCGATATCTGCTCAAACGCCCCGGCAACGCGGCGAATTTTATTGTGTATTGCAGGTGGACCATCGAGAGAAACAATCACGTCGTCAACATACTCAGCGACCAAGCCCGCTTGCGATTCCAGCAACAAACCCGCGGTCAGCAATGTAACGCGAGTTCCAGCCGAACGAAGCATTTGCGCAAGCCAGCTCCATTTTTCATTCAGTTGTGGTTCGCCGCCGGAAAGAACGACCCACCGGACTCCCAACTTCTTGAGTGAACTCAATTGTTCTTCAATGTCTTCAGGCGTAATTTCCTTCGCCTCGCGAATCCGCCAAATGTCGCACATCACACAGCGGCAATTGCATTGGTTGTGCGGGAAAATAACCAGCACGGGCAATTCGTTAATCTGGTGCATCGCGAGTGCGGCCGAATCTGACGCAGTTGCGCCAGGAGTTGCGATGGAAGTCAAAGCGCTCATAGCTCAACCATGAATCGAGCTGTCTCCACACGCTGCAATCGCACCAGCAGATGGTCGGCCAACATGCGAATACCCGGGCATCGGCCCAACGCAAGATCAGCCCGTTCGAAAAGTTGCAACAGTATTGGATGACGCTGCGCCCACGGTTCGAGATAACTGGGAGGTACTGCGACCCCAATACCCCTGACCGATTTCACCCGAAAATAAGGCGCAAATGCACGCGCCAGCGAGCAAACGGTTGGGTAATGCACATGCAAGACTGCGCCATCGGCGATTCTGGCGATGGCTCCATCTGGTCGCAAACGCCGCAAGGCCTTGGTGCGGTTGCCTTCGCTCAGATACCAGATCATCTCCCACGCACACCGCGGTCCCATCCAGCACAGCAGTGCAGATGCGCCAGGTTTTAAAAGTCTCGCAAGATCGCGGGCAGTTTTTCCGAGATCTTCCACGCAATTCAATGCCCCGAAATTCGACAGAACGCCATCGAACGGTTCGTTTGCGGGCAGCGTGGCGATATCTTCAGCGCGAAGCAATCGCGGTTGCACAAGTTCATCCAATCCGCTGTTCCGAACTTTCTGAGCTGCCACACGAATCATTTGTGGCGAACTATCGCAACCGATCACTCGAACCCCCCGGTGCGCCAGAAAACAAGCATCCACGCCGGTGCCGCATCCAATTTCCAATACTCGATCACCGGGGCGGAACGTCTTTTCTAATTCGCGCCACACCGCCGACCGTTGCGCCTGCCCAATTAGCGAACGCGTGAACGTCTCGTCATATCGAGCGGCGACGGCATCGAACGGAGCGGGATAGGCCTGCTGTTGAATCGCCGACATGGATCTAAACCTCAATTTCCGCGTTGGTTGCCTGCAACCCGGCGCGCGCCTCGGCAATCCCGCAGCGGAGCGAAGCGAGAGCCGCGTCATCCGCATTCGGCCTGTGCGTCAGTCGCTCAAGTTCCACCTCGCTGCGCAGTAGTTTGTCCGCAAAGCGATAAAATTCGCGCGAGTGGCGGTCTCGCACCTTGAACTCCCGGTCTGAACTTTCCCGCCACGGCTTCAGGCTCTCCACGCGCTCCGCCACATCCGAAAAGTACGGCGTGCCTTTTATCGGATATGAAACTGTGGTGAAGAAAATATCTGGATCGGTCTTCTTCACGTGCTCGACCGTAGCTTCGATATCGGATAAATCTTCGCCCTCATATCCCCACATCAAAAACATTCCCGTTTGAATTCCTGCCGAGCGGCACAACGCCACGGAACTTTGTACCTGTTCCACGGTGACTCCGCGTTCCATAGCATCCAAAATTCTCTGCGATCCGCTCTCCGATCCGATCCACACGCGGAAGCAGCCCATCTCGGCGAGTGTTTCCACAATCTTAAGATTCAAACGGTCCGCGCGCGAGATGCATTCAAACGGCAACTTCAATCCACGGCGCTTTAGTTCGTCCGCATATTGAAACAACCAACCGTGATGGATGGTGAACACGTCATCGGCCATCCACGCCATCTGCGGCTGATATCGGTCGATCAACCATTCAAGCTCATCCGCGACCGATACAGGCTTCCTGCGCCGGTGCGTTTTCCCAAAGACCTCATGGCTGCACCAGCGGCAGTGATAAGGGCATCCACGGGCCGTAATCAGCGAGACCGAACCCATGCCGTGATGTTTGCGCCAGACCTCGACATATTTCGCCATGTCGATCGACTCTCGCGCTGGCCAAGGTTGCGCATCGATATCGCCGATTTGCGCGCGCGGCTTTGTGCGCACCACAGAACCGTCGGGCGAGCGGAATGCAATGCCATCGATCTGGTGGAACTTGTCGAACGCATGGTCCCGTAAGGCGGGCACGAGTTCTTCCAGCGTGAGTTCCCCCTCTCCGATCACGACAACATCCGCTCCAGCCGCAAGATATTCCTGAACATAAGCGCTGGGCTCCGGCCCGCCTACAAGCGTTCGCCAGCCAGCGTCTTTCGCGACTTTGAGAATCTCAACCACATTCGACCGCGTCATCAAATTTGCATACACGCCAAGCACGGACGGTGGACCCTGCTGCAGCAAATCGAACAGCTTCTGGCGCGATGAAAAAGTGGAGTCGAATACTTCGGCATTCACTCCTTTTTCTCTCAGATGCGAGCAGATGTAGAGAATCCCTAGCGGGGGATAGGGCTTCATGATTTGAAGTTCCTTGGGGTCCTCGTAAAGGAAATAGCCGTGAGTAAGAAGAATATCCATGTTTGAATAAGTCCAGCTGAATGAGATCAACTGGCTAGAACGTTCAGAAGCTCATCAAAGCTCGTGGCATACATCGGGCTCTGTAGCTGTACGAGTTGTTCTCCCGGCCGCGTATGAAACACCGTAGGTTTTGGATTGCGGCAAGTTTTTTCCAGCCGCATGACGCGCTGCCAAAGTTCGTCTGGCGCAGCGTGAGCGTGCTGTTGCTTCTGCGCCGGAGAAGAGCACGAGTTCCAGGAATCCACCTGCGCATGTAACGCGTCATGCAAGGCGCGATAAAACTCATTTGTATAGGCGCCCTGAAACATCATGGCCATGTCTTCGCTGTCGGACCAGTTGGTCTTGTTCCCTAGTTGCGCCTGCACGCGATCGAAGAATTTTGTTCCCGGCAGCGGATACGAAACAGAAACTCCAATATCGTCGGGCCGCGTATCCCGAACCAGTCGGATCGTGTTTTGAATGTCTTGCCAGGTTTCGCCGGGGAATCCGAACTGCAAAAAGTAGCAGGCTCGAATTCCTTCGTGGCGCAGGTTTTCGCGTGCCTTGGCGACCTGATCCACGCGCGTGCCCTTGTCCATCGAGTCCAAAATCTTTTGCGACCCCGATTCCACTCCCATCCAAATCTCCGCGCAACCGGCGCGGCGCAGTGAGCTCACATTCTGCGCGGTCATCAAATCCACGCGCGATTGCATCTTGAAAGGAATCGCGGCGTCCAGTTTTTCCACCTCCGTTGCCAGTTGCCGTACCCACTTTGGTTGCAATCCAAAAATATCGTCCGCAAACCATAGATGCTCCGCCGCAAACTCATACTTCAACCGGCGCATTTCTTCCGCCACCGATGCAGCCGAGCGCACGGAAAATGAATCTCCGTAAATTGGTTTGGCGCACCAGTTGCAACGGTAAGGACAGCCACGGCCGGCGACGATGTTGAGCGAAAAGTAGCCATGCGCCGTCTTCCACGCACGTTCATACTGTTTCATGTCAATCAGATCACGAGCCGGAAACGGCAGGCGATCCAAATCGTGCATCAATCCGCGCGCTTTCGTTCGCACCAGTTTTCCAGTGGACTCATGCAAATATGCCAGACCGGCAACCTGTTCCAGGGCCTCTTCATTGTTCTTCAACAGGCACGATACGGCTTCTAATAATGTCCACTCCGCTTCGCCAAGCAGCACACAGCGGAAACCTCTCTGCAAATAATCCATAGCGTGATCGGAAGCGTCCGAGCCATTTGCAAGAACAGTCGCTCCCGCCCGCTGTGAACTTTCCAATATGTAATACGCAGCTTCGCGCATGCGCGTGAGGCACATTTTTGAGAGGAAGTTGAAATTGTCCTCATAGATCACCACAATGCGTGGCTGATGTTGTTTGAGCGCGGCCTGAAATTCCGCCTCGGGATCATTCAGCATGGTGTCAAAAACGGCGACCGACACACCCACGCTGCGCAGCAAAGCGGCTGCATACAGCGTCCCCAGCGGCGGATAAGGCTGCATCTTCCGCGTTTGCTTGCGGTCGTAATAAAGATGATATGAATGCGTTAATAAGACATCGGTCATGTCAGCCGCCTTTCAGCGTCCAATCGATCAGCACACTTCCTGCGTACGTTCAGTCAAAACCCGTCCGGTGAGCAGCGATCTTCGAGTTACAACTTTCTCCACCGTGCGCGACAGCCACAATTCCCACGGAAACGAGTAGCGGCTCTTGCCAATTCGCCAGCGAACCGGCGCTCCCAGCAACCGCCGCACGCCGCGACGTGCCCAAGGTATTTTTCGCGTCGCTTTTCTAATCTGATTATTCAAAAGGAAGTATTCGAGGCTTCGCCGCAGCCGCTTCAGTTCCTCCCCACGCAACCACGGCAAAACATTGGTGCCCAGCGCGAGAATCTCCCACTCTTGTAGGGATTGCGGTTCGCGTACTCCCATCTCTTTAAGCTGTGGCCAGATCGGAATCCCGGGATAAGGAGTAAAAATATTGGGCGAAAAACTAACATTCGAATATTCTTTAGCGATGTCGCTCATAATGCGAAACGTCTGCTGGCGATGTGTCTCGGTTTCACCGGGATAACCGAGAATGATGTTGAATACAACATGGATTCCCGCAAGATAAGTCTTGCGCGCCGTCTCCACCATCTGGTCCACATGCTGGAAGCGCTTATTCATCATCGTCAAAACTTCCTGCGAGGCGGATTCCGTACCGAATCCGATGTGGTGTACGCCGCTTTCGGCAAGAAGGCGGACATCCTCTTCGCTCATGAGCGCAAGAAAATCGGTCGAGGTCTGGAAGTCCCACTGAAACCTGGTTTCGCTGGCGATGATTCCTTTTGCGATGGCGACGGCACGTTTGCGATCCACGAGAAAGTTGGAATCGAATAACGGCACGTGCTCGATGTTGTAGCGTGGGACCAGATCGGCCAGTTCTTCGACCACGCGCTCAACGTGATACGCATTGAAACGGCGTTTATAAAAAACCATATCAGTGCAGTAATTGCACTGGTAAGGGCAACCTACACTGCTGGTGTAAGCGAGTTGGCGCGTGCCGGAAACGTTGGCATAAATGCCGGGGTCGGCCAGATGATAAGCGGGCGCTGGAAGATCGTTGACATTCGCCACCGGCCGTTCCGGTTCGTTAACAATTTTTCCATCGCGGTCTTTGAAGGAAAGCCCGCGCACCCCATGCCACTCCTCGCCTTTCGCGATTCGTTGTGCTAATTCCAGCAGCGTCAGTTCGCCCTGGCCTCGTATCACCGCGTCTACAAAAGGCTCGCGCAAGGTTTGCTGTGTCGCCAGGCTCGCGTGCCAACCGCCAAACACAATCGGCAAATTCGGGCGCAGTTTCTTAACCGCCTGGGAAATGCGGATGGCCGACCCGATATGCGGCCCGGTCAGCACTGAGATGCCGAGGCAAAGCGCGTCTTCAGTTTCAGCCAGAATAGTTTTTTCGTAATCCGGGCAGAGCAGGTTATCGACAAGTTTAACTTCAAATCCAGCCTGCAACAGTGGAGACGCGAGACACAACAGCGAAAGCGGCGCACCTAATGGCGGCCCGTCATAAGGCGGATAGAACAGCACGACTTTGTTCGCTCCGGGCAAATCGCTTTCGCCTTCGAGGAATTCTGCTACAGCACTCTAGGTTGTCGAGGCTCGGCGATTTGTCAGCGGATTGTTAAATTTGTGTCACTTCTCGATGATTTCGGAGATTTAACGCTAAAACTCGATGAGTTGGATGCGCTTCGCAGGTCGCGAATTTGCAGAACTTTGACAAACTGGAGACAAATCACGGCACCACTATTGCTAGCTTAACTTCCGTTCTTGTTCCGTCGTGGACGATTAGTTCAAGAACTTATTCCGGTCAAAAGAGATTCGATTCAGGTAGATGATCCTTTTCTACAATCCGAAAGCAACCAAACCTCGCAATCGGCG
Source organism: Candidatus Aquilonibacter sp. (assembly GCA_035486715.1). Lineage (GTDB taxonomy): Bacteria > Acidobacteriota > Terriglobia > Terriglobales > Acidobacteriaceae > Sulfotelmatobacter. The sequence continues at coordinate 65,371 of DATHMV010000050.1, read as the reverse complement.
CCTGCCGTTGTCGATTCTCGCGATCGCCGCCGTTGTGGAGGGCAAAGAGGAATACGCCATTGTCGACGGCAACCTTGATCCCGATCCCACTGCCAGCCTCGTCGGAATCATCAAAGAGCATCAGGTGGAACTTCTGGCTGTCACCGTGATGCCGGGTCCGCAGACCGTCGGCGCCGTGGCAAGCTGTAACGAAATCCGTTCGCGTTTTCCAAATCTGCCCATCGTCTGGGGTGGATATTTCGCCTCCAACTACACCACGGCCGCGCTCAATGCAGGTTATGTAGATTACGCAATCCGCGGTCAGGGCGAACAAACTTTTCTCGACCTGCTCGATGCCATCCGCGGCCATCGCGATTTAAAAGACATCCCCGGCCTGTCCTATAAAACACAGGATGGAACGCATCGCCATAATCCCGAGCGCCCCATGCGAAGTCTCGATGATTTTCCGTGGTATCCGTACCATCGTCTTCCCGCTCGGCAATATTTGCTGCCTACATTTCTTGGCCGGCGTACAGCGGTTCATCAAGCCAGCCTCGGCTGCCCGTATCGTTGCAATTTCTGCGGCGTGGTTGGATTTTCCGGGAGCCGCGAAAAAATGGAATCGCCCGCGCGCACCGAAGGCATGATGCGCCATCTGGTCGAAAGCTATGGAGTGGACGCCATCCAGTTCTACGATAACAATTTTTTTCTGCGCGAGGCTCACACGCGCGAGCTTGCCGACCGGCTCGCGCCGCTGAACCTGCGCTGGTGGTGCGAAGGGCGCTCCGACATCATGATGAAATATTCGGACGCTACCTTCGAAGCCCTGCGTAGGGCCGGTTGCACCATGATCTTCTTCGGCGCTGAATCCGGTAACAACGAGATTCTGAAGGAAATGAATAAAGACCTGCGCGCGGAAGATACGCTTGAACTCGCCTCGCGCATACGCCGCTTCGGCATTATTCCCGAGTTCTCCATCATCTTCGGAAACCCCAAAGATCCGGAAGGCGACACGCGCGAATGCATCGGATTTATCCGGCAATTGAAGCGTCTGAATCCGGATGCGGAAATCATCGTCGAGCACTACACCCCGGTACCGCAGCGTTCCGGCATGTACGGCAATGTGGAAGATAAAGTCCAATTCCCAACTACCCCCGACGAGTGGGCCACGGATCACTGGCAGCGTTTCGCCACGCAAAAAGATCCGCAAACTCCCTGGCTGCGGCCTACCACCAAGCAACTGATCGACAATTTTGAGCTGGTCGTATCTTCGCGTTGGCCAACCGTGCAAGACATTCGATTGCCGAACTGGGGACGGTTGGCACTGAAAGCGTTGAGCAGTTGGCGCTACCAGCTTGGCGTCTACGCAGCACCGCTGGAACTGAAATGGCTGCAACAGGTCATCGAATTACGTAAACCAAAAGCTGAAAGCTTGTGAACAGCATTGCCAAGGCCGAGCGGGATCAGCCGAAGATTGCTGCGGGTGAATTTTCCAGTCCGGCTCATTGCGGCCTGATTTCTGCCACCGAGGGCTATGAGCGCTGGGCCTGCACTTACGATCATGCGCCCAATCCTCTACTGGCGCGCGAAGAGCGTTATCTCATGCCTATGTTCGCGAATTTACAAGGCAAGCAAGTTCTCGATGTGGCGTGTGGCACGGGGCGATGGCTTGAGCGGCTTGTACTGCAAGGTTCAACCGGTGCAGGAATGGATTTCTCTTTGGCAATGTTAAGCATCGCCAAAGAGAAACGCGCAATAGGCAGTCGGCTTGCCCAAGCAGATTGCGCGCATCTTCCATTTTCCTCCGCAGTATTCGATCTGGCGATCTGCTCGTTCGCGTTAGGCCATATCCAAGGGCTGGAATCCACTGCCAGCGAGCTGGCGCGTGTCACAAAACCGGGAGCCGATCTCTTTGTCAGTGATCTTCATCCAGAAGCGTGCGCTAAAGGTTGGCGAGTTGGATTTCGCGATGCCAACATTGCCGTTCAAATTGAAATGTTGCCTCGCGCAGTGGATGAGATCGTTGAAGCTTTTTCGAGCAATGGCTTCGTATATCTGAAGCACGAGTCCTTACGCCTTGGCGATCCCGAACAGCCAATCTTCGAGCAAGCCGGGAGGTCTCACATATTTGCCGAAGCGTGTAAGTTACCCGCGATCCTGGTTTGCCAATTCAGACGCCGCGACGCGCAGGTACAGCCATGACGCGTAATTCAGCCGAGGCCGTCGTTCACTTCCTCAGATTTTCGAACGACTACGCCAACAGCATCGACACGTTTAAGAGCTTCAGCACTCGGAAATGGCACCACGTACTCCAATGGCTCGACGATGCCGGGCTGGCCTTGTACTTCTTACGGAAACTCAAAGATACGAATTGCGCGGACAAGATTCCAGCCTGGGCGCTATCTCGCCTGGCGCAGAATCTTCTACTCAATCATGAGCGTGTCGACGATTTGTCGCACCGCTTCGATTGTCTTAATCACCGATTCAACGATGCCGGCATCCGCTATGTTGTACTGAAAGGTTTTTCTCTTGTTCCTCAGTATTGTTCCGACGCCTCTCTTCGCCACCAGGGAGATTTCGACTATCTGGTCGATGAGCAGTCACTTCCCGCAGCCCAACGTGTATTGCTAGAGGACGAATATCAGCTCAAGCCACAGCTTTCCGCTCAAGAACTTATCTTTGTGAAGCCGTCAATGGGTGCGCCGTCACGCAATCATCAACAATATTCCGCCCGCTCGCCCCACGCAGTTGAATTGCATCTTGATATCTGGGATAGCGAACAGCACCGGCTCCCGGCGATGAAGTCATTGTTCTCAGTAAATCGAACAATAACTCACCAGTGGGGCGACCTCGCTTTTCCTGCGCTGACGGACGATGATGCGTTTCTCCTCCAGGTACTGCACGCCTGCCAGCACCTGTTCACATATTGGATTCGTATGTCGTCTCTGTTCGAGATCAGTTTTTTTCTGACTCGACACACTTCCGATTCGCCACTATGGAACCGGATTGAGCAGAAGGCCGGCGACGACCCAATGCTGCGTGATTTTTTCGTGATCATCACCGAGCTGGCCACGAAGCTTTTCGCCGCACCTGTTCCTCGGCTGACTTACGAATGGAGGTGGCAAATTCGCCCCGCAACTCGCATATGGATTGAAAACTATGCCAGGGATTGCGCATTTTGCGGGATGCCCGCCCACGAATTCGATCTGTTCCCACGCGCCAAGCTCGTCCTATTTCTGCTTGAGCAATATAAGGGCGACCGTTTCCGGGAAGATGCCGTGCGCAAGCGCCTGATCGCGCCCTCCCGCTTTTCGCGAATAGCCTTATCGATTAAAGAAAAGCCTTCTCTGGTCTGCAACCTAAATTGGTGGAAGCGCCAGATGCTCATTCGGCGAAGCCTCTTCCACGCTTTGTCCGGGCTCCGCTATTTTTTCGAGATTCCGCGCTGGCGCTGGTTGAATCGCGCCAGCAGCGCCAGCTAAGTCAGACGCGCGTCGTATTTTGGGTAGTCGTGTAGGTTGGCTTTTTATAAGACTCTGTCATCCTGAGCGTAGCCGTTTTTCAGGCGCAGCGCAGGATCTCCCGCTTAACCGGCCTAATGCGCAAGCCGAACTGCACTACTAGAGGATTTTGCATGGTTTTGACAATTTAGAGACAAATGCAAAGTTCGTGATTGGTAATTTGTGAGCTTTACGCATCCGACTCGATTTTGTCTCCAGCCATACGACGCAAAATAACGAAGCAGATCCGTAGAATAACGAGGCCCGAATGAACATACTCCCGGTAGATCAACTGATCCCCGGTTCTTTACCGAAGATCCGGATGGCAAAGGGCGCTCGCGCAAAATCATCGAAAAAGATTGTATTTTTCGTTGCTTCGTTCTCCAGCATCGAGGCGACCGCACCGCTCGGCATCCTCGCCATCGCAACGCCGTTGATCGAAGCGGGATATGAAATTCGCATCATTGACGCATCAATCGCGCCCGATTACAAAAAGCGGATTATGGAAGAAGTGAAAGACGCTCTCTGTCTGGGCATCTCGCTCGTTACCGGGCCCATGATCCGCGAAACCGTCGAAGTCGCCAAAGCGATTAAAAGATGGAATCCGGATTTCCCAATCGTATTGGGCGGATGGCATCCGTCGCTGCTGCCTACTCAGACATTGGAAGCTCCCTACGTGGATATTGTTGTTCGCGCGCAAGGCGAGGAAAGTATGCTCGCAGTCGCTGAGCGCCTGCACGATGATGCTCCTCTCGATGACGTTCTTGGCATCGGCTTCAAACGCGACGGCAAACTACATTTCACCGCCGAACGCCCTCTGAAAACTTTGGACAAGATGCCTTCCAAGGCCTACCATCTGGCGGACTTCGACGCCTACGAAAAAATCTGCGGCCGCCGTTGGGCAATGTACGTTTCCAGTCTTGCGTGCCCCTTCAACTGTGCGTATTGCACCAATGCCGGAGTTTACGGGCGCAAATGGAATGCTCTCCCTGTCGAGCAGGTGGTCGAAGAAACCATGGAGTTAACGCGCCGTTACCGGCTCGAACTGTTGTGGATGGCGGACGACAACTTTCTGGTCGATCTCGACCGCTCGCTGAAAATTGCCGAAGGTTTGGTTCGGGCAGGCGCAACTTTCAAGTGGAGCGTTCAGGCCACAACCAATCTCACCGCGCGTCTCAGCATCGGCGAGTTGACTCTACTGAGGCGTTCCGGCTTGCATCAGATATGCCAGGGAATCGAAACTGCCTCTCCCACTGTGATGAAGCTGATGAACAAAGATTTCCAGGTTCTCGGTGATATCTATCAATCCACCGAGCGCTGCATCGGTGCCGGTGTGATCCCTTCGTTCAATATTATTTTTGGATTTCCCGGAGAAGGTCCGAAAGAGCGGCGCGAGACGGTGAATTTCATGATGGATATCTGCCGCAAATTTCCCGGCGCGGAGTTCTGGACAAACATTTTCACTCCGTATCCTGGTTCGCCAATCTTCCAGCGAGCGGCAGAATTAGGTATCGAGGTGCCAAAGTCTCTCGAAGGGTGGGTCGATTATTTTCCGCGTTACACCGTTCTACCGTGGCTCAAAGGCAGCGATCACCAGCGCGTTCAAACCATGCGTGATTACCTGCGCATCGCCTTCGATCGCGAACCTATCGCAAAGGGCCCTGGCAGATTTGCCAAGGCGATTCAGCATCTCACCGCCTACCCGGCACGCGTACGCTTGAATTACGACTTTTACAATTTTCCCGTCGAACTGTGGATCAACCGTCAACTGAAAAACATCATTAAACTGCCGAAGCCGAGTATCGATGCGAAAAGATTGCAGCCCGAAACCGCCCCAAGTAGCGCATAACTCGGCGACGCATGAATCCGCTAACTGAAACACGGCAATCTCTGGGAGCTTACAAAGCCGGAGCATACGAAGCCGAAGCCAAACTCAATTCACAGTTGCCGGTTGAGCCTCCAAATCCTGATTGGCTGCCTAAAGTTGAATGGTGCGCCGTGGCTGCGCTTGCCATAATATTTGCCGGATTCACTCTCGTCCCCGCATGGCGATTGCTGACCAGCGAGTTTCCAAATTATTACCTCGCTGCCGAACTGTATCACCGCAATATCCCTCTTGATCGCATATACGAATGGACGTGGTTTCAGCGCCAGAACGATCACCTCGAAGTGCGCGACGGCCTGGTCAGCTTTGCCCCCAACCCTCCCACGTCTTTGCTCACAATGCTGCCTTTGACCAGGCTACAACCGCTGGCTGCAAAGCGCGTCTGGCTGGCGTTGAGTCTTTTATTTCTTGCTCTCTCAATCTATGTGCTTCACCGCATAACGACGCTGGGTTGGCGTCGACTAATCTTGATTTCTCTGTTGTGCACGCTTCCCCTGCACGTCGACTTCTTGTATGGACGGCATTATGTATTCATCCTGTTCCTCGTCTGTGTTGCTTACTACGCTGCCTGTCGAGACAAATATTTAACTTGTGGTGCGCTCTGGTCAGCTGCGGCAGCGATAAAGCTGTTTCCTGCTCTTGGCGTAATTCTGTTTGTTCGCAAGCGAAATTGGCGGGCGCTGCTAGGGTTCGTTTTATGCGGAGCAGCGCTAGCCGCCATTTCGATATTTCTGTTCGGACCGGAAGTTCATCGAGTCTTCTTCCATGAAGTTATGAGCCAAGCCTCGCGTGGCGATTGGCTCGGGCCGTACGCGCTCTCGCAGAATTCTTTCATTACTCTTTGCAGCCGTTTGTTCCTGATCGAACCCGAGCTAAATCCATCCCCTTGGATCGACTCGCCTGCCCTATACGCCGTAGCCATGGCGGCTACAGTCACAATTCTTATCTTCGCTTTTTTGCTTTCAACCCGAAGCACCAAAAATCCAAAGGCAGCGTCGCTGGACTGGGCGGCCTTGATCCCGTTAATGCTACTGCTCACGACAACCTCGGCTTCCGATTACTCATGCCTCCTGATCTTCACTGTAATTGTCGCATTCAATGCTTTGCTGGCCATGGGCAAAAATAAGAAGGCGATTGCTCTTTTGCTCTTGTACGTCATTGCTTGCGCGCCCGTGCCGGCGAGTATCTCGCATTGGTTTCCGTTATCTCGTCTCATCGCCACAACTGCGATTTACGTGTTGTTGCTGAATAGCGCCAGCAGCGGCCAAAAGCGGTTTCCTGCAAAATATTGGTTGACTGCGGGTTTGCTTTCCACGGTTCTATTGACAGCCTACAATCTCCACCTGGTTCGGAATCGAAGAGAAGACTTCAGCAGTCGGCTCCCAATTGCTCGCAACGGATACAGACTGGCGAGTCCCGTGCGCATTGCCAACGGAATGGCATTCACCGAGATGCAGTCCGCCAAATATGCCATTGGACTTCTAAGGAATGAGTCTGTCGACGACATGCCGATATCAGGCGATGCCTTGTCAGTAGCTGGATCGAGCGCAAGCCCACAATTTTATTCTGAACTGACGAATGGAAAATCATTCATCGTTAAATTTCTAGTAGAAGCAAATCAATCCGCCACTGAAGTTCTCGCCGAGGGTCAGGAACCGGCAGTTTCCCCCGATGGCAAGTGGCTCGCATTTATCCGCGAGCAGCAAGGTAGAGGCAGTGTCTGGCTTCAAGCTGCAAATTCTGAAGACGCTCCTCATCTTGTTCTCTCAAGCATCTATCAACCAATCGATGTAACGGTCGCAGATGACGGCGATGTGATCGCAGCGGCGGGAAAGGTAAGCGATCCGCATTTGTTGCTTGTCCGGCGGAGCACGCAAGAAGTAATCAAACTGGCTGAGTTTCCTCATCCTGCGCGATATCCATCCATATCTCCCGATGGCCAGCGTTTGGCATTTAGCCGGCGCGACGGCGGGTCGTGGCACCTTATTGTGCGTTCCTTGACAACCGGATACGAGCAACAACTGACGCATGCAACCTGCAATGCCATTTCGCCTTCGTGGGAAAATGCCGGCACACTGTTATATGCGACAGACTGCGGCCGCGGCGTAGGGTTAAGCGCGATTGCGCGCGTAGTTCTTCCTTCGTTCCACAAAACTAAGCGATGACTGAATTAGTCAAACGCGAAAGAGAATTGCAGCCAGATAACAAGCGTGCCGCGTCTTCGGCGGCGCGCTCTGTTCTGCGATCATGTTCGCGTTTCTGCTGTTTTTTGGGGAGCATAATTGTCATCTTCGCGCTGCTCGGAACTCTGCTCGAACTCGCATCTTGGGCAATCTGGTCAATGTATCCTCTTACGCGGCAAGCGGAGCTGGAGAATCAAATAGCAAGTCCCGTTTACGCTGGGGCGGAATGGGCGAAGGAATTCTGGCAAGAGGAATCCGCACGCAGAAAAAAGCATTCCATTTACGTGCCCTTCCGCCTTTGGAGCGTTACGAGTTGGCATGGAAAATACATTAACAACGATCCGGGCTCAGGAGGTTATTTGCGAAGGACAATCAATCCGGCAAACTGCGAAGCACCGCGCAAAATAACCGTCTGGACATTCGGCGGATCGACCATGTACGGGACAGCTGTACCGGACTGGGCCACAATTCCTTCTTACCTGTCACGCGATCTGAATAGTGGCGGAAATGATTGCGTTGTAGTTTCGAATTTTGGAGTTGAGGGCTACGTCACAGATCAGGAACTGATCTTGCTCGAGGAGCAATTGAAAGCGGCCGGAAAGCCTGATATTGTCATTTTCTACGATGGAGTCAACGATTCGTCTCTCGCATGGCCGCCGTCAAACTCTCCCATGCCGCACTTCCAATACGGAACCATCAAGAACCGGATTGAGGGTTCGCTCTCCGGCAGGCTCGACTTTCTCCAGAAATCCTATGCCCTGCGCCTTGTAAGAGAATGGATGTCGCGCCTTCATCGTCCGAGTTCATTTACGCAACTCATCTCGCAGGCGCAGCCGAATGTCATCGCCGCATTAAACAACTATGAAGGCAACATGCGCCTCGCGCGTGCCTTCGCGGATGCTTACAAGTTCAAGCTCTATTGCTTCTGGCAGCCAATGCTCGTATACGGCCACAAACCATTCGTTCCCTTCGAACAGCAAATGGCCATTCGCGACGCCAGCGGAGCTTCCTTCGATAGCGCGTGGTTCCTAACGAATGTGGCAGTGTACCGGGAAGCGGAACTCCATGCTGCGCGTGACGTCAATTACGTTTTTCTCGGAGACCTGTTCGATTCGACAAAAGAGCCGGTCTATGTCGACGAAGCCCATCTCGGCCCTCGCGGTAACGAAATCGCGGCGCAGGCGATCGCCTCGTACATCCGAAATCATCCAGAAAAATAACCGATTACCTTCCAATAAAATCAGCCAGAGTTTTTCAAAACTGCTCATAGCAGCATCTTTCGAATGAATGCGGCAGCTGTCTTCGGGTCACTATCGTATTGGAGGAGGTAAGCGGGCTTCGCTGCCAGCGCATTGATTGCTTCCTTGATCTGCGTATCGAATTGTGAATCTTCCTCAAACAGCATGCACCCCCGTAGCCTCACAGCCGCATCTTCAAATGCAATCTGTGTCAACCGAGGTTCATTTGCCGCGCCGCGATTCAGGAAAATGCTGCATACCGGAATTACCGGCTCTGCCCATCGCGCCTGCAACGGGTGTTTATCGAGACAATAAAATGAAAGATTGCCGTAAGTAGAGCGTGGGGCTGACTGCTTCAGCTCCGGCAAAAACTCCAGCGCTGCAGGCCGGAAAACCGCGGGCAGAAAATCGCCCCATGCACGCAGGGCATCGTTATTCATATCCAGGAAGACGGCTTGATCCGAATAGAATTCCATGCCGTCCGTGGCTGCGTGATAACAAGCTGTCGTCTTGCCCGAATTCGGCGGACCAAAAATCATGACGCCGCGATGATCGGCGCCAACGCAGCCTCCACAGAGCGTGGTCAATCCCAAACCTGCGGCTGTCATGCTGAATAAGAGATCGAGAGGCGGGCGGTCTTTGAATCCGGCTTTCGCCTCGGGAGATAGGTCGGAGAGACAAGCCATAGCTTCACGCCTGCTCAGATCGACCGCCATAAAATCTTTTTGTCCGAGGCTGGCATAACGAAGCCCCGGATCGGAAAATGCCGAAACCTGCATAACCGAACTTTGTGCTTTTGGATCGTACTCGCAAACCAGCCGCCAAACGAACTCGGGCGTTTCAAATTTTCCGTGCTGGTGACGCTCGAAAAACTTTAAGACTGCCCGGAGCGATTCCTCGCCGTTCGTTTCAAGGCGTATAGTTTTTTGCATCACCCGCAACTTCGCAACGTGTGCAGTCGCTGTGAAACGCCGCAAGGTATCTTGACGTGCCACGGCCCCGCCGGCATCTCGAAGAAAAAGGGACTGACTTCTTGACCTGCTTTCCTGCACGGATTTGGCAATGCTCTCTATCTCGTCCTGCCCAGGAATTCAGAATTGTTCAGCTCTTCACTCTTCAACAATGTCGCGCCAATTTGCCGCGCGACGTCTTGTGGAGATCCGCCATATTGCAATCGCAAAGCGGGAAGCTCCAAAAGATTTTCCAGAGTCTTCCTCTGCTCCTGAATCGCGAAGCGATCTTCGGCCAGTAAATCAGGCTCTATGCGGGAGATAACTTCGTCACATTCCATTCGAGTCAAACGAAAACAGAGATGTTCCTGTCTTTCCAGAAAAACAATCGCTTGCGGTTCACATGCTGGAAAGCGTTGCTCTCCCATGAGAGGGTTCGGCTCGCAATAAAACACACGTTCTCCGTTTTGGATGTCGGTGGGTTCGCGATCGCGAAACTCTTCAAACCAGTTCCCCGCCTCGCGCCGTAACTTGAGAGGCCGGGGCAATCCATAAGCCTGCAACTTCCCCGGCTTTACCGTACAGAATGTCCGATCGTCGGAGAGCACTCTGAATCCGGCCTCGCGCAATGCCATCGCCAGCGTTGATTTGCCGGAGCGCGATGGGCCCATCAAAATCAAACCTTGCGCGTCCCGTGCCACACAAGAAGCGTGCAGTTCAACCGCTCCAACCGAGCCGGCCATAATCGAAAGCAGCATGGGGAAGATCACTCGCGTCCAATATTTACTGTCACAAGCCATGGCGGCGGAAAATCGGCCAATCACGCGCCGCGTGCCAAGATCGGCAAGCACGGAACTTTGCGTATCGAATCCCACGAACACAAGATGCCCAAGCCCGCGCAGATAAGGTTTAGGCCACGGAGGCTGCGCCAAATCGGTATTGTCCACCCAAAAACGTAAAGAAAAATCGGCAAGTACAGGCAGTTCTTCGGATGGCAGGAAACTCGCGCGCGCTGCTGCAAGCAATGCTGCACTGTTGGTCGACAATCGGCAAATAGCACCAGCCGCGATGTAATCCTCACTGTATGGAGTTTCAGCGTTCTGGTGAAGAAAATCCTGGGAACGCATATCGGCGCCGACCGTGCACGACAAATTTCATTCGCGCCAGAACCGGAATGGAAAAGTTCTCTCGCGGACTCACAGAATATTGTCGGCAACCGTCAATCTTGTCATTTCCTTGTCAACAACTTGTAAAAAATGTAGATCGACAAGGTTTGCATGTTCTTAACTGTTGTCACGAAGTAGCTCTGCTCTTCCGATATCTGCGAATCAAATGGTTCGTCGAGCTGTCATGTCCCAGCGAAGGCTCGGTTTTGCTCTCCAGTTCGGGAATGATGCGTTGCGCCAGCACTTTGCCCAACTCCACGCCCCACTGGTCGAACGAATTGATCTGCCAAATGGCACCCTGCGTGAACACACAGTGCTCATAGAGAGCCACGAGTTTGCCAAGAGCTCCCGGCGTGAGCCGCGCGGCAAGGATTGTATTCGATGGCCGGTTGCCCTCAAACACCCGGTGAGGGACCAACCAATCCGGCGTACCTTCTGCCTTCACCTGCTCCGGCGTTTTTCCAAACGCCAGCGCTTCTGTTTGCGCGAAGACATTCGCCAGCAGCATGTCATGGTGGCGTCCCAGAGGATTAAGGGTCTCTTCAAACGCGATAAAGTCGCAAGGGATGAGTCGGGTTCCCTGATGAATCAATTGATAGAAAGAATGTTGTCCATTCGTCCCCGGCTCGCCCCAATAAATCGGCCCCGTAGCATACGTCACCTCGGTGCCGGCGCTGGTTACGTGCTTGCCGTTGCTCTCCATCGTCAATTGCTGCAAGTAAGCCGGAAACCTTTTCAAGTACTGTTCGTAAGGCAGAACGGCAACCGTTTGCGCACCGAAGAAATCGGTATACCAAATTCCCAGCAATCCCATCAGCACCGGGAGATTTTTTTCGAATGGCGCGATGCGAAAATGCTCGTCTATCTGGTGGAAGCCATCGAGCATGGCGGTGAAATTCTTGGGGCCAATGGCCAGCATGGTCGAAAGGCCAATCGCCGAATCCATGGAATAGCGTCCGCCGACCCAATCCCAAAAGCCAAACATATTAGCGGTATCGATGCCGAACTTTTCCACCTCCGCGGTGTTCGTGGAAACTGCGACAAAATGCTTCGCCACTGACTTCACATCCCCGCCCAGCGCAGCCAGCGACCACTCCCGCGCGGAGTGGGCGTTCGTCATAGTTTCCAGAGTCGTAAAGGTCTTGGAAGAAATAATGAAGAGCGTCTCCGCCGCATCCAGTTGGTTCACAGCTTCCGCAAAGTCGGTGCCGTCCACGTTGGAAACGAAACGGAAGCTCATCGCGCGGTCGCTGTAATGCTTGAGCGCTTCATACGCCATCACCGGGCCCAGATCGGAGCCGCCGATGCCGATGTTGATGACGTTGCGAATGCGCTTGCCGGTATGCCCCTTCCATTCCCCGCTGCGCACGCGATTCGAAAAAGCCGTCATCTTGTCGAGAACGGCATGTACATCGGGCACGACATTGTGCCCATCCGCCAGTATCGTCGCCCCTTTCGGCGCTCGCAGCGCAACATGCAAAACCGAGCGTTTCTCGGTGAAGTTGATCTTGTCGCCGCGAAACATTGCATCGATCCGCGAGCGCAACCCCGATTCCTCAGCCAGTTGCAGAAGCAGCTTGAGCGTTTCATCCGTGATGCGATTCTTCGAATAGTCCAGGAAGATGCCCGCGCTCTCGGCCGTCAGCCGCTCGCCACGTTTGGCATCCCGCGCAAAAAGTTCTCGCAGATGCATGTCCTTGATTTTTTCGTAGTGAGTTTGGAGAGCTTTCCACGCTTCCCGCTTAGGAAGAGCTGTAATTTCGGATGAAGCAACTGCATCAGTGCGCGTCGCCATTTTGTTCTCCTGTTGTTCTTGACTCGGGAAATCCTTCAAAGATTCTTAGTGATTGTAAAAACATTATGTAGAACTCTTTGCCACCGCATCATCCCTTAACCGCGGATCGAATTTTCGGCATTCCCGAAATGACTTCTTTCAGCGCCGCATCGGTTTCTACCAGCTCCAAAACTTTTCTCGTCATTTGCTGGTCGATATCCGGTGCTTTGCGAATTTCCACCGGGTAACGAACCAGCAATTCCAGCCCCGTATCGGCAAATTGCAGGCGCGCTTCCGGCCGCGGCGCTTCGATCTGAATATCTACGCGGCGCTCGATGGCCGCATGTTGCCGTCCGATCTCTTCCCGGTATTGCGCGTAAACCGCATTCACGGCTCCCACGAGTTTTTCCTGCGCCACCTTGTGATTTCCATTCGGCATGATCATCACCACGACTTCATGCCACGCATACTCAGTCCCCGGAATCTGTTTGAACAGCGGCGTCCCGGTTTGAAAAAGAACCGAATTGGAGAACACAACAATTCTTCCAGTCGGATAAAAATCCAATCCCGTTCCGGCAAGTTCCATCAGATAAAGCCGCACCAGCCCGATATCGACAACGTCGCCGGTAATGCCCGCCACGCTGATCCGGTCGCCGACACGAATACCATATCTTCCGATAATAAAGAAGTACGCGGCCACCGAAAGAAGAACAGCTTGCAATCCAACCGCAATGCCTGCGGTAATAAATCCAGCAAACGTTGCCAGCGAACTGAACTCGCTGACGAATCCTAAAATCACAACCACTACAATCAGGAACCCGATCACGATGCGCCGCATTACCAGAAATTGCCGCCGTCGGCGCGGGTCGCTGATATACCGGAACGTAATGCGTCGCCAGATCTCCGAAAGAATCAGGATCACCGCCAGCGCTCCCACAATCCCCATCACTCGCACCAGCAGCGAGCGCAGCACATACTTCGATTCGCGCTCGATCGAGTTACGCCATTCATCGAAGTTCGTTTTACTGTCGTTAAGTACGATGATTTGCTGGCTGAGCGGAAGCAGCGCATCGGAAAGCTGCTTGAAGCGCTGCGTGAGCGCCTGGAATTCCTGCCGCTCCGCCTGAATCTGCCGTGGATCAGTTGCCCCCGGCTGAACCGACAGTGTCTGGCTCTGCTGAATGGTCGCGCGCAGCGCGTCTCGCAAGGGCGTTCGCAACTGGTCTGCAACCTCGCGCGCATAAGCGGTCTCCCGCACCAGTCCCTCAAGTTGGTGCGCGGCGCTCATGTAGTCATAAAGCGTAACCGCCTCGCTGATGAGTCCGCCGGAGTTTGAGATCGTGGGCTTGGCCGCAGCCGGTGCCGCAGCATTTCTCTGAGATTTTTCCGAGGAAACCAAAACTTCCGGAATAGATTTCGCCAGTTGATTGATGCTGCCCTCGAGTCCACCGGCGATTTCGCCGTTGTTTTCTACGAACGCCGACATCTTCTGAAGAGCATCGAGCAGCGCCTTCTGTAGCTCCAACTGTCCCTGGAACGCATCTCTCTGCGCAATCAAAGTATTCCGTTTCGCTGTGGGTGCGTGCGTAAGTTGCGTATTCAGGTTTTCGATCTGCGATTGCAATTGCTCGATCTGCGACGAAGTTTTTGCCTGCATCGCTGACAGATTCTGCTGCTGCGTGCTCTCAGCGGACTCCTGGTTCGTGCCGGTGGCTTTCTGTTGCGCCGCGATCAGCAAGCTCTCTGCCTTCGCCGACTGGAATGCCAGTCGCACCGCTTGCGCCCCAAAACTTTGCGTATTGTCCTGATAAATGGCGTCGCTGGGCAGCCCCACCGACTGCATGCTGGTGGTGGAATGCCGGTACCAGCTAATGACCTGATTCAGATGATGCAGCGTCGCATTGCTATCAAGCTGAACCTGCGGCAAAGAAAGTTGTGGCGCCGGCGAACTTTGCTGCGGAGCGGTTTTTGCCGGGACGGCCTGCTTGGAATCTTGCGCGCTCAGGCAAAGCACGCAAATGGCAATCATATAAAGGATGCGCGATATGCTCGTAAACCCAATCCCGACGGATTTTATTAAAAGATGTCGCACATAAATATCGTACAGAAGAACACGGCAGTTGGACGAGTCATGCAGTTTCTCCCGCCACAATACTGATAGTCATGAATGACCCCATCCGTTTGGCGTCATCCCGAAGTCCCGAGTTTTTCAGCGGGACGAGGGATCTCCCTATGCATACTGATTGGTTCACCATAATCTAGAAATGTTGTAAATTAACATTATGCATGAGAGAATGCATCACGCGAGTGGGGGCAGTAATAGAAGCCGGAAAGGGAGTCGATGTCTCGCGTCAGACCAAAAACATTTGTAATTGGAGCGCGGGGCTTTCTCGGACGTCATATCGTTCGCGCCATGGCCTCCTCCTTCGAGGTGATCAAAGGGGTGCGCAAGCCTGTCGAAGAAGTCGATGAGATTGAGATCGACATAACACAGCAGAGCAGTGTGGATCATGCATTCGAACAGGTCAGACCCAAAATTGTGCTCCTTCTGGCTGCGATCTCCGATATCGACCAGTGCGAACAAAATCCGGAAGAGGCGACCGCAGTAAATGTTCGCGGAGCCGAACATGTTGTGAATGCCTGCCGCCGTGCTAACGCCCGTCTGCTATATACCTCTACGGGCGCGGTATTTGATGGCAAGAAGCATGGTTACACAGAGGAAGATATGCTCTCGCCCATCAGCGTTTACGGAAAAACCAAAGCTCAGGCGGAAGCGAAAGTGTTAGAACTGGGATCGTCCGCCATCATAGTGCGTATCGCATTGGCAATCGGTTTCGCAGGAGAAAATGACGCGGATGCTGTGCTCGATAAAATGGCCAAGCGCTTGAAAGCTGGCGAAACGGTTGAACTGCCAACCTTCGAGCAACGGAATCCAATCGATGCCGTTACACTCAGCCACTTCTTCACGGAACTTCTTCTGCAACCCACAACCCATGGCATTTTCCACGCCGGAGCGCGGGAGCCGGTTTCGCGCTACGAGCTCGGCCGTAAACTAGCGGCGCGCATGGGGTATCCCAATCTCGTCCAACCGCAGCAGCAGCCTATAAAAGATAGAGCGCCGCGCGGTCCCGACCATTATCTTCTGCCCAACAAACTTGCCGGAATTTGCAGCACCCCCATTCCGACTTGCGACCAAGTGATCGAGAGGTGTTTTGATGGAGTTGCCTAAGGCAAAATTTGAGCTGGAATTTTCTCACGGCTCAATTTACGGAGAAGAAGAAAAAGCCGCGGTTTTGCAGGTCATCGAGGCCAACGCACCTTCCTGTGGAGCCCGCGTGCAGGAGTTCGAACAAGTGTTCGCGGGCTATTGCGGCAGCCAGTATGGCCTCGCGGTCTCCTCGGCCACGGGCGGGCTATCGCTGGCATTGATCGCCGCCGGTGTTGGTCCCGGCGATGAAGTCATCACTACGCCCATCAGTTGGATCTCCACCGCCAACGCCGCGGCCGCCCTCGGCGCGAAAGTAGTTTTTGCCGACGTGGATGAATGCACGCTGAATATCGATCCCAAGTCCGTCGCCGAAAAAATAACCGATCGGACCAAGGTGATTCTGCCCGTGCATCTCTACGGCCAATGTTGCGATATGGACGCGCTCAACACATTGGCTCGCCCGTGCAAAATTGTTGTAGTGGAAGATGCCGCCCATGCGGCAGGGGCAGAATATAAAGGACGCAAAGCCGGAAACCTCGGCGATATCGGCGTATTCAGCTTTCATCAGCAGAAAAATATGGTTACGCTCGGCGAGGGCGGCATGATCACCACTAGCCGCAAAGATCTTTTCGAGAGCATGCTCTCCCATCGCTCGCTCTGCTGCCGCACTTATGATCCCAAGGGCAAATATCTTTCCATCGACGAAAAAAACCAGCCCATGGGCAAAAGATATTGGCACCTCGACTTTGACGATATCGGCTTCAACTATCGCATGACCGAAGTGCAGGCCGCGGTCGGCCTCATTCAACTATGCAAGCTGGAATCAATGAACGCGCGCAGAATCGAGATCGCCGCGAAGTATACCGCCGGGCTTCGCGGCATCAAGGGATTGCGACTGCCGAGTGTGCCTTCTTATATCAAGCATGTCTTCCACGTTTATCTTCTATTGTTGGAATCGGATTTTCGTCTGAGCAAGGAAGATTTCATGTGGGATCTCTATACGAAAAAGCAAATTAAAGCCTGGTCGCACTACATGCCGATTCATCTTACCAAGGCATACCGCCGCCTCGGTCATCGTGAAGGCGAGTGTCCCGTGGCGGAGGCGGCCTTCGAACGCTACGTCAGCATTCCCATACATCCCCGCATGACCGAAGAATCGATCCAGTACGTCGTCGACAGTATCCGGGAGCTTGCGTGAGCCACTTCGAACAAACGGTCTCCGATTTGCACCAGCAGGGAGAGTTCTTCATGAATCAAGCGCCTGTCCACATCAGCCGAGCTCCGGGACGGTTGGATTTAATGGGCGGCAACGTTGACTACACGGGCGGCCACGTCTTCCAGGCCACCATTCGTGAGGCCACCTGGTGCGCAGCCCAGGCGCGCGAAGATGCAAATATTGTCATCTGGAATCCGCAGATGCAGCCGGAAGGCTGGCTTGATCGCGTCGAAGTCGAATCAAGCGCTCTCACCGATGAAGCTGCCGTGCGCAAGCTCGTGAACAGCAGTCCGCAAATTCGCTGGACTGCCTACGTGCTGGGAGTTTTTTATTGGTTGCGCAGCAAATATCCCGAAAAGATGAAGACCGGCACCAGCGCCTACATCAAATCCGAAGTTCCACTCAACAAAGGTGTAAGTTCGTCAGCCGCAGTGGAAGTAGCAGTAATGAAAGCCTCAGCCGCTGCCCACGGCATCAACCTGTCTGGCGTCGAGCTGGCCGAGGCATGCCAGTGGGTCGAAAATGTAATTGCCGAATCGGCCTGCGGCATTATGGATCAGGCCGCTTCCGTACTGGGAGACGAAGGTTGGGTTTTACCACTGCTCTGCCAGCCCTGTTCCGCAATGCCGCTGGTGAAATTGCCCGCGGGCCTGCAATGTTGGGGCATCGATTCGGGCGTGCGCCACGCAGTCACAGGACCGCAGTACGAAGCGGCACGCGCCGCGGCCTTTGTCGGATACCAGATGATCTGCGGCTGGGAGGGTTTGCCGCTTATCCTCGACCATAGCGGAAGAGTTCCGCGTTTCGTCGAGCCACGATGGAACGGCTACTTGTCCAGCATTCCGCCTTCCACATTCCGCTGTAGATATGAAGATGACCTGCCGCTTCTGGCTTCCGGCGCGGAACTCATTGCCCTCGGAAAAATCCATCCCGATCCTTTCACCACGATTCGCCCCGAGATGAATTACCGCGTCCGCGCCTGCACGCGGTATGCGGTGGAAGAAAATCAGCGCATCGAAATGTTCATCGAACTCGCACGCCTCGCAGCGAATGCTCACTCGCCGAACACGTTCCGCCTCATGGGCGATCTGATGTTCCAGTCGCATTGGTCGTATACAGAATGCGGCCTCGGTTGTGACGCTACCGACTTGCTGGTTGAGTTGGTTCGTGAAGAGTGCGGAACAGGAAAAAAGTTATACGGCGCGAAAGTCACCGGAGGCGGAGGCGGAGGCACAGTCGCCGTTCTGGGAGCGGAAGGCGCAGAGGATGCCTTTCGCCGCGTTGTGCAAAAGTACGCAGATGCACGCAAGTGCGAACCCTACGTCTTCGAAGGCAGTTCAATCGGGGCCGATCGCTTTGGAATTCGCACGCTCGAGACACAAGCATGAACGCCACAAGTGCGGTCGCGCCAACAAAATCAAAAACCGGCTGGTACTTCTTTCTGATGGCGCTCGCCTCGCTCATGTGGTCGGGGCAAGGAACCGCAGTCAAAGTTCTCGACCGTCATATGGGCCCCATTGCAATCACATTTTTACCGTTCTACATCACGACTTTTCTGTTTGTGCCCTTGCTCCTGAAAATGCGTCGCGAGAATCCGTCGGCGCAAAATCCCTCAGCCGGAGACTGGGTAAAATTTGTAATCGCTGGTGTCGCCGGACAAGTCCTGGCACAGCTCGGAATGACTTGGGGCATTAGCAGATCGCTCGCTTCCAATGGAGCTGTCCTTAATCTTCTGATTCCAGTCATCAGCGCCGTACTCGCGTCCCTCATGCTGAAGGAGCGAATCACGTTATTGCGCGTCACATCGCTCCTCATCGGATTGGCGGGAGTGGTGCTAATGTCTGTCAGCGATTGGAAGCAAGCTTCTTTCGGCCAGATGCGCTTCCTGGTGGGAAATCTGCTGATTCTCGGCGGATGCCTCGGCTCTTCTTTCTACAATGTCTATTGCAAGGGACTGATGCAACGTTTCACCGAGATCGAAATCCTGATCTTCAGTTACGTCACCGCATCCATCGCGAGTCTGCCCTTGCTGATCTGGGTGGAACCATTCTCCTTTCACAGCTTTCAACAATTCGATTGGCAAAGCTGGACGGCCTTCGCATTCCTCGCATTATTTATGTATGGCGCCTCCATGCTCTTATTCTTTAAGGCGCTCCAGCATCTCGATGTCACCACGGCCTCAGCTTCGCTCTACCTTGTTCCTGTCTTCGGTGTACTCTTAGCAGTCGTGTTGCTCGGCGAACGGCTGAATCTGCTGGCAATCGCAGGCGCCGCGGTCGTGCTGATGGCGACGATTCTGATCATGAAATATGACACCAGCTACTAAATTTCTGAAGGTCGCAATGGCAGTGCTGTGTTTTGTTGCAGTCTGCGCAGGGCAGGCAAATAAGCCGTTTCCAGTCGTCTCTACGGTCGATCAGCCGGAGATCGCGGGCCGCCCTGTGCAACTCGACGCGCAAGGCAAGCTGTTGCCTTGGCCGATGCCCGATAACATCGGCTACTCCTACTCTTCACACGTTCTCACGCAGTGGCAAATTTTGTGGGACCAATACAACCGCCAGCGTCTTCCTTATTACTACTGCTGCTTCGATTTCGACCGCACCACGTTTGAGATGTTTCCCGATGAGCACTGGGCCAACTCCACCGGATATTTGCGAGCCATGTTGCAGGGCTTCATCGAGCGCCTTTATCCCTACACCGGCGACGCCAGGATGCTCGTCTTTCTCCAGGATTTTGTCGACTACGAATTGGAGAATGGATTAACCCCGCAAGGCTATGCCTGGCCGCAAGTGCCCTACGCATCGGCAAATCCGGGTGCAAAGCGTTACACCGGCTGGAGCGCCCACGGCGAAGATTACATCGAGCCTCACGTTGTCGGTGAAGATGGCTACGCTTATCTTCGCCTTTACGAAATGACGGGCAACACGAAATATCTTCAGGCTGCGATCCGCTGCGCCGATGCCCTCGTCAAAAACTTCAAGCCCGGCGATGAAAAGAATTCTCCCTGGCCCGTGCGCTGTTACGCGCGCGACGGCAAAGCGGACGGCGGCCCGATGGGACCATACTCGGCGAACGTCATCGAGCCCATCATGCTATTCGATGAACTCATGCGCATTGGTCGGGGAAACGTCGCCGACTACGAGCGCATTCGCGCCGGTGCCTGGGATTGGTTCCAAAAATATCCTCTCGTCACCAACACTTGGGTCGGCTATTTCGAAGACGTCTCGCCCCGCATGACGAATATGAATCAGGTGATCCCGCTGGAGTTTGCCCGTTACGTTCTCTTGCATCCGGAAAAAGATCCGCAGTGGCGGGAACACGCCCGCAAGCTCATCGAGTGGGTGAAAACCACGCCGAAGTGGCCCAAGTACATTGTGCACGGCGCGACTGTGACTACCGAACAGGGAGATGGCCTCGAATTCTGCTGCAACGAACCCAATCAATGTTGCGACAGCCACACCTCAAGGCTCGCCGCTGTGGAAGCGCTCTATTACGCGAAAACCGGGGACGAGTCTTATCGCGAGGCCGCATTCCGCTCTTACAACTGGGTCACCTATTTTCAGGGACTTTCCGGCGGCGCGCACACCCCATTCGGTCCGCAGTGGTGGTTCACAGATCAGTACGCCGATGGCCCACGCCGCCTGATGGACGCCTTCTGGGCGGTGCCGGAGTGGGCGCCCGCGGATGAATCGCATCTGCTCGGCTCCAGTTCGGTCGTTACGAAAATCAGTTACGGCAAAGGCAGCATCACGTATTCGACCTTCGATCCTCAGTCGATCGACGTCCTGCGTCTGGATTTCGCTCCCGCCTCTGTGAGCGCCGCCGGCAAGCTATTGAGTGTGCGCAAAGATCTCGACGCCCCCGGCTTCGTGTTCGACGAATCCACCCATGTGCTGCGCATTCGCCACGACTCCGAAAAAGACATCGATATTCAGGGCAACGCAGGGCAAGCCCCGCCCCTTTACATCACCTTTGACGACCCCCATCTTCCCGCCGGAACCGAGTTGCAAGGACAATATCCTTCCGGAGTAATCGACTGGGGCTCGGGCGAGTGGCAAATCGGCGTCCCACAAGGAAAGTTCGGCACCTTCAACCTGTCGCTCGCCGATGCGAGCGCTACTACGGCGAAATTCAGCTTCTATTCTCCCCGCATATTCGTTGGCGTAGACGTCTACAACGGCGGATCGGAAGCGGCTGTGGTCACCGTCCACTCACCGGAAATTCGCGAAATGTCGTGCACCCTCAAGCCCGGAGAATTGCAGCGCATCCGCACCGGCTGGCGCGATCCCAGTTCGTCCGTTATCTTCGACTTAAAAAATGGCGGCAAACTGCGCTTCGATAATCTCGCGTACCGCCGCGATTAAATTCACGGTAGAACTGAAACGAAAAATAACTTGACGATCTGCCGCGCTTGTGGTCTGTTATCGATTAACAGGCTGTATGGCATCTTCTAACACAGAATCACCCCGCTCCTCCGAAGACCGCCAGAGCGAAATCCTGCTCTTTATCAAGGAAAAAGGATCGGCAACCATCGCCGAGATGGCCGTCCACTTCGGCGTTTCGGAAATGACGGTACGCCGCGGCCTGCACAAACTCGCGGACGCAGGATTGGCCATCCGCACCCCCGGGGGAGCCATGGCAATTCCCTCGGGCTCAATGGAGCGAAGCTTTCTGGAGCGCTCTGCCAAAGCCTCGGGTTCGAAAGACGCCATTGGCCGCGAGGCCGCGCGACTGGTGCAGGATGGCGAAATCGTCGTCCTTGATTCCGGCACCACCACTCGATACCTGGCCCGCTATCTGGCTTCCAAGCACAACGTCACGGTAATCACCACCTCTTTGGCAGTGCTCGAGGAATTAGCTGGCAGCGCCAGTGTGCAAGTTCGCCTCACAGGTGGCTTGTATCGCCGCGCCAGCCACGATCTCACTGGCAGCGCCGTTCTTGAAGCGCTCAGTGGAATTCATGCCGACAAAGTTTTCTTCGGCGCCGCCGCTATTTCCTTCCATAAGGGTGTCATGAACTACGACGTCGAGATGCCGCGCGCTTTTCTGCGAGCGGCTCGAGAAAGAATATTGGTGGTCGACAGCAGCAAAATCGGCACCGAGGCCGTATATCGCCTTTGCGCGGTCGAGAAATGTGATCTTATCGTCACCGACAAAGGCGTCAAGGCCGGGGATCTGGCAAGGCTTCGCAAGCTGACCAGCGTGCTGGTTGCCGAATAATGCTTACCGAATAGAGGAACTGAAACCGTCAAAATCAAGATTGGCGCGCGGTCTGAGTGCTGAGAGACGCTCCCGCAGCCGGTGGGCAGCACGAGGGGGCTGCCCACTTCCTTTTGTGAAATCTGCTCAACCCCACATTTGATTTCCCTGCTGAAACTCAAAGGCGACTCTGCCGATATTGATCTTGATTGAATAGCGCTGGTGCAGACGTCCGTTCGATATCAAACCGATCCGTCGCAGGTAAATAAAGCTGGCGAATAAAAAGGTTGACGACTGCTCCATAAATGTGCTCTGTTATATATTCACATTTATAGTGAAATATAGTCACACATAACAAAATACAGCAAAAGCATAGCGCGATCGGTTCATATCGGAAAGGAAACCTGGGCATGAGATCGGATCGTATGAGGTTGGGCATTGCGCTGTTGGCAATATTTTACTGCGGAGTTGCTTTCGCCCAGGACACCGCCACGCTTACCGGAACCGTCACCGATTCCACCGGCGCAGCCATCTCGGGTGCGCAAGTCACAGTCAGCAATGCGGCCCTAGCCCTCAATCGCACCGCCGCGGCAAACGGCAGCGGCGACTATCTCTTCGCCGCCCTTCCCATTGGCAGCTATGACATCACGGTTACGGCGGCGGGCTTCAAGAAGTACGAGGCCAAAGGCGTCACCCTTCGCGTTGCCGAAAAATCGCGTGTGGATGTATCCATGCAAATCGGCGAGGCCAGCATAGAAGTCGTGGTTCAGGGAACAACGGTCGCGCAAGTCGAAACCCAGTCCTCCGATCTCGGAGGCACCGTCACCGGCAAACAGATTTCGCAGCTCGAACTCAATGGCCGCGACTTCAAACAACTGATCACGCTCGTTCCCGGAGTCAGCAATCAGACCGGAGCCGATGAAGGCGCCGTCGGCGTCACCGCCAACAATCTCTACAGCGTCAACGGGGGCCGCGGCGAATACAACAATTGGGAGCTCGACGGCGCATCGATCATGGACAACGGGCAAAACGACACTCTCAACGTTACTCCCAGCATCGACGCCATCGGCGAATTCAAGGTACTCACTTCCAATTACGGCGCGCAATACGGCAAAAACGGCTCCGGCACAATCGAAGTCGAAACCAAATCGGGTACCAACGCCTTCCACGGCGACGCCTACGAATTTGTCCGCAACAACATGTTCAACTCGCCTTCGTGGAACGAGCAGGGAGTGGCGCCGCCGTACCACAAAAACGATTTCGGATTTACCCTTGGCGGCCCCATCTACATCCCCAACATTTACAACCAGGATAAAACCAAAACCTTTTTCTTCGTGTCCGAGGAATGGCGCAGAGACCGTCTACCTCAAACCTTCAACCAGCTTGTCCCAACCAATGCGGAACGCTCCGGCAATTTCAGCGATATCTGCGCCTTGGGTACCGCCGATTGCCCCATCAATCCTGCCACCGGGCTGCCCTATCCCTCCGACCAGGTTCCGGTAAATCCGAACGACCCCAATGTTCAAGCTTTACTTTCACTGATTCCATCCCCGAATTTTGGTCAAGTCAATGTACCCGGCGAAGCCTTCTTCCACCAGATCGATTCCCCGCCGACCAACTGGCGCCAGGATTTGTTTAAGATCGATCACAATTTCAACGAGAAGGAACGCGTCAGCTTCCGCTACATTCACGACTCCTGGAAGACGCTGAACGAAACTCCGCTCTGGACCGACGCGGGAAGCTTCCCAACCATCCAGACTCAATTCGGCGGCCCCGGCGTCAGCATGGTAGCGCGTCTGTCATCGGCATTTTCCCCCACGCTGCTCAACGAATTTGTGGCCAGCTACACTACCGACCACATCGTCCTGCACAATACCGGCAACTGGAAATTGCCCTCCGGCACCAGCTTCGGTGAAATTTTCCCCGGCGCGAATCAAGGCGTTATCCCTGGCATTAACCTCGTCGATGTAGCCGGAGTCTATGGAGGTTTCGGCGAAGATCCCGGTTACATTCCCAACGGTCCATACAATTCGAATCCAAGCTATGCCCTGAAAGACAACGTCAGCAAACTTATCGGCAAGCACAACCTGCAATTCGGCGCTTACGCCGAGGCGGTCGAAAAGAATGAACTCGGTGGAGAGTTGGGCGCCGGTTCATTCCCCGGTTTGATAACCTTTAACCCAGGCATAGCGAAAACCACCACGGGGAATCCATTTTCCGATCTGTTGTTGGGCGATATCGCTTCCTACGGCCAGCAAAGCAACACCGTCAAATACTACAACCGCTACAAAATGGTTGAGCCCTACTTCAACGACGATTGGCGTGCGACCAACCGTCTGACGTTAAATCTTGGCCTGCGCATAAGCCTCTTCGGTACCTATCGCGAGAAATATCAGCGGGCTTTCAACTTCGATCCCGCCCATTACGTGCAGGGACAAACCACGGTCGACTCAAACACCGATGTCGTCACGAATCTCACCGCTGACAACCTCACACCCACCGTGTCTGATCTTCCCAATGGCATCGTGCAGTGCGGCGTCACTCCCGGCGTGCCTGTCAGTTGCATGCAGGGACATCTCTTCAATGCCGCTCCACGCCTGGGTTTTGCATGGGATCCGCAAGGCAACGGCAAAACGGCACTACGCGGCGGCTACGGAATTTTTTACGAGCACGGCAACGGAAACGAAGGCAATACAAATTCGCTCGAGAACTCGCCTCCGCTTGCCTACACTTCCACGCAGCTCAATATTGTCGGTTATCCCAACATTGGCTCGGGCACCGCGCAGGCCCAATTTCCCTTGAGCGTCATTGCCGTTCCCACTCACGAGCTGTGGCCCTATGTGCAGCAATGGAACCTAGATTGGCAGCAGCAACTCGCGCCCAGCACCGTTGCAACCATTTCTTATGTCGGGAGTAAGGGAACACATTTGGCCCGGCAGACCAACCTGAATCAGGTTTATCCCGTCTCTCCTGAGCAAAATCCGTATAAGTCGGGCGAAGCGTACGGCGGCAACGAATGCAGCGGAACTCTTGACGGCTACGGAATTCCCACCAATGCCACGACTCCAAGCGGGACGCCGATCGCGTACACTCCAGGCGTAAACGGTGGTCCGCCATCGGGACCGGCAGTCAATGTCGGTATTGCTGCATGCGGAGCCAATCCCGATCCCTTCCGCCCCTATCAGGGATACTCCAACATCACATTCCTCCAGCCTGCCGCGTCGTCAAACTACAACTCGCTGCAAGTGGCAGTGCGCCGTACCGCGGGAAGCCTGCAATTGAGCCTGGCTTACACCTATAGCCACTCCATCGACGATTCCTCCGACCGCTCCGATGGCAGCTTCGTAAATTCCTATAACCCAGCATCCAATCGCGCCAGCTCCAACTTCGACGAACGGCAAGTGCTGAATGCCAGCTACGTATGGGATGTTCCTGTGTTCAAGTCTGGTGGAATCGTCCACGACGTTCTCGGCGGCTGGCAATATTCCGGCATTATGAGCTTTAACACCGGATCGCCTTTCAGCGTCATCTATCCCACCGACAATGCCGGAGTGGCCAACGGCGTAGGGTCTTCATCCTATGCCGATATCGTTGGTGACCCGAAAGCTGGAGTAGTACAAGACCCGGCTAACGCAGGCAACGGACGCCTGTTTTACAACGCAGCCGCTTATGCTGCGCCGCAGGGCCTTACGTTTGGTGATTCCGGGCGCAACAGTCTGCGCAATCCCGACTACATCAACTTCAATATGGCCCTCTTCAAACACTTCGCCGTGCGCGAGCGGGCCGCCTTCGAGTTCCGTGCCGAAGCCTTTAATATCTTCAACCACACAGAATGGGCTCCCATCGCCGGCCAGTCCGGATCGTTTGCCGGCAACAACAACTCCGGCAACGGCACCTTCGGCAGCACAACCTTCCTCTACTCGGGATCGGTTCGCGAAGCCCGTGTCCTGCAACTGGGATTAAAGTTCCTCTTCTAAAGCTGGTCAGTATCTCG
This sequence comes from Candidatus Aquilonibacter sp., assembly GCA_035486715.1. Lineage (GTDB taxonomy): Bacteria > Acidobacteriota > Terriglobia > Terriglobales > Acidobacteriaceae > Sulfotelmatobacter. The sequence goes on along the minus strand of DATHMV010000050.1, from coordinate 39,079 downwards.
CTTCCAAGCCGCGAAGCGGCGGCAGACTACAGCCCACGGCACAAGCCGTGGGTCCGAGGTATAAAAAATAACCAAGCTCCGTAGTAGCGAAAGAGCAACTTCACTGCTGAACCTTCATTCCCCAATCACTTTGTTCGCGATTGGGAGTGCAATATCTTCCTCCACCCAGTAGTGTCCTAATTTGGGCAATAATTGACATGACTCGACCAAGGGTCTAAGATCAATGTTGCCGATGAACGAAAGGAAGGTTCATCGTGCAGTTGCCCTACGAAACAGAAGAGATCATACAGGACGTTTCACGGCTAGAGGACCTGCTTCAGGAAACGGCATTGTTCCTGTGGAAGGATTGGCCCAGAGATATGCAAGCCGTCGGCCATGATGGATCGGGAAATTTCGCACTAAATGGCATATGTCCGCACTGCAAACGGCCCTCTGTGTTTTTAAGAGTTCAGGCTACAACTGCGGGGTCTGCGGGAAATAACCCGCAGGGATACCCTCTTATCAAATGGATAGCGGCGTTGCAGTGCCAAGGCTGCAAGGGATATATCCTGTGCATAGCCAAGGCCCAGCAAGGTACCGCGTCTTACGAGTACATTACGCATTATCCCTTAGGCGCACCCGACGATTCTGTAGCTACCGAGATTCCAGTACACATCCAGCCAGACTTCAAAGAGGCTCTCCGGTGTCGTTTTGTGGATGCTTATAATGCGACAGCAGAAATGTGCAGACGCGCATTAGAGGCGAGCTGTATTGATCTCGGAGCTTCGCCAAAAGATGTGCTGGAAGACATGATCGATGAACTCTCGGATAAACGGATTATCACACCCTTTCTCCAAAAAGTAGCTCATAAAATTCGCCTTGGTGGAAACCGGGGAGCGCATCCATCTCCTCAGGAATTGCAGCAACAGACGCAGACACAGGTGCCATCGCCTACCCAAGCAGAAGTACTAGGAATACCACAACCTGCTGAGGCGAAGCCCATCACGATGATTGGGAAGGACCACGCGGATGCGATTATCAAATTTACGCGAGAGTTTTTTCATCACGTATATGTAGTGCCGAAAGAATTGGATAAATACGACTTCTCAAAACCAAAGGCGGCAAAATCATGAGTGAAGCTAGTAGGTTCGACGCCGTTGTGAGGAAGATGCTTTCAGTCTCCCATGAGGAGATTCAAAAACGCGATAAGGAATGGAGGCGCAAACGAGCGCAGAAAAAGCGGGCTAAGACTTTGCCCGCTTCCCGCGCTTCCAACGGTAAGGGTTAGTTAATCGCGGCGGAACCCACCTTGCCAGTCAATTCGGCGAATGTCAGCCGCTTGCCGACAAGCTGAGAAACGACGAGATCAAAACGACCAGCATCATCGATGTCTTTGCGATTGTTGAAACGGAACATCTGCTCATCAAGGTAACGGAACAAATGAAACGGCTCTACGCTAACATAGGTTCCCGCGATCCCGCGCTTCAGCAGAGACCAGAAATTCTCCATGCTGTTCGTGTGTACGCGGCCATCTACGTATTGAACGGCATGGTCGATTACTTGGTGAGCATAATCGGCTTCCAATCCGTTGTACGCGACCCACTCATCGCTATACAGGGCAGTTCCAGCCGCGACGTGCTGTCTGATTTCCGGTTGAACGGATTCCATTTTGCGATTCGGCATGACCTTTGCGCGAACGCGTCCGCCGCGTTCCAGCATTCCGAACACGATAGTCTTGTCCGCTCCTCCAGTTCCAGTGATGCGCTGTTTGCGCTTGCTGAGGTGCATGTTCCGAGACTTCCCGCCGATGAAAGTCTCATCAACTTCGACCTCTCCGCCGAGTTTGGAACCGAAGAAATCATCCTGCATCGCAAGCCGGATGCGGTGAAGCATGAACCATGCGGATTTCTGGGTGACCTTCACGTCTCGCGCAATCTCGTAGCTGGACACGCCGTTCTTGCAGTTGGTGACCATCCAAGTTGCGGTCATCCACTTGTCGAGCGGAATTGCGGAATCTTCCATCACGGTTCCGACCTTGATGGAGAACTCGCGCTTTGGGTGATGCTTGGCGCAAGTCCAAGTGCGGCGCTTTTCGCTAAACTTTACAGTCTCGCAACCGCAAGTCGGGCAGATGACCTTACCGTCCGGCCATCGGCGGATCGCGAGGTAGTCGATGCAGTTGTCGGGATTCGAGAAATAGACGATTGCTTCTTGCAAGCTCTTTGGTTCGCGCATGGCCACTTTCTCCATGCACGAACTTTAGCAAATTAACATGGTCGAGTCAAGTAGATTATTGCCCTAATTTGCTTTCTTCACGCTCCTGCGAGTCCTTCGTGCCTTTTGTGGTCAAAGGTTTTTGCTTCCGAAATCAGGACACTACCTCAACTCTCCGACGCCCATCTTCCCGCGTATTTCTGCATGGGCTTTTCCTGACCATTTTTTGCTTTGACAAACGAAAGCAAGCGATATAAAAAGAAAGCGTAACGAAAAGCGCCCGAATCTATCCGTCCCTGAGAATCCTTTGTTAAACGAAGAACGACGCCGCGCCATCCTCGAAATTATCCACCGGAACGGTCGTGTCCTGGTCACCGACATGGCCAGCCAGTTCGATACTTCGCAGGTCACCATCCGCAAAGATCTCGAGGTTTTACACGCTCAAGGGCTTGTACATCGTACACATGGGGGTGCTTTACCTGCCCGCGAAGGCGCCCTCGAAGATCCGACTCTGCGGGAAAAAGAGAACCTTCAGCGTGCCGAAAAGCTGCGTATCGCCGAGGCCGCAGCGCGTCTGGTAAACGAAGGCCAGGTCGTGATTCTCGATTCCGGCACCACCACAACCTGCATCGCGCGGGCGTTACGCAACTTTCATAATGTTACGATTATCACCAACGCGGTCAATATTGCCGCTGAATTATCGGGAGCCCCGGTGGAAGTCATTCTGACCGGAGGCACCCTGCGCAAGAACTCTTTTTCCCTCGTCGGCCCCATCGCCGAAGAAACGCTCCATCGCTTGAATGCCGACATCCTGTTCCTCGGCGTCGACGGCTTTGATACGCATTATGGCCTCAGCACCCCCAATCTGCTGGAGGCCAAGGTGAACCGGGTCATGGTTCAGGTATCGAAGCGGGTCGTCGCCGTCTGCGATTCCAGCAAATTCGGGCGTCGCAGCTTATCTTTGATCACTCCCACCAGCGCGATACACGAGGTCATTACCGATCGCAACATTGAGAAAGCGGATTTGCGCGAACTAAAAAAGATGGGGATGGAGGTAACCCTTGTCTGATCACGGAGGAGTGGATTCTTTGGTTCAATCACCGGATGTTTCATCTCTTGGCGCTCATTCTCTTGCCGAAATATTATCCCAGCCGCAATTCTGGGCCCGGACTCTTCGCGATTTGCAATCTCTCGGCGCCATGGCCGATCTCCGCCAGCGCGTCGAGGGTGCGGCCGAATGGCTGTTCATCGGTTGCGGCTCCAGTTATTACGTCGCTCTTTCCGCCGCCGCCACATGGACTGCGGCCACCGGCCAACGAGCCCGCGCCGTCGCCGCCTCCGAACTGTTGTTGTTCCCCGAACTCTTTCTGTCTCCTCCGGAAAAACGGGTCGCCGCGCTCATCTCGCGTTCCGGGAGCACCTCCGAGACCATAAAAGTGGCGCGCCTTCTCGGGCAGCACAAGAATGTAACCACGCTGGCAATTTCGGTGAGCGCAAACTCGCCACTCGAAAAAGCGACGGCCGCCGCGCTGCCGCTGCCCGAAGGCGGTGAAAAGAGCACGGTCATGACGCTCTCTTTTACCTCCATGCTGCTCGGCTTGCAGTATCTCGCGGCCACATGGGGCGGCGATCAGGTGCTGTTGGAATCGCTCGCCAGGCTGCCGGCCGCAGCCGAGCCTGTTCTAAAAAGCTTGCATCCGCAAATTCGGCACTTTGTCACTGAACGGGATTTTGCCGATTACGTCTGCCTTGGACAAGGCCCTTTTTACGGTCTGGCATGCGAAACCGCGCTGAAGATCACCGAGATGTCGGTTTCCTACTCGCAAAGCTTCCACACCCTGGAATTTCGCCACGGGCCAAAATCCATTGTCAGCCCTGAAACGCTGGTCATATTCCTGCTCTCCGAACAAGCCTATGACGCGGAGTGTGGCGTGCTGGAAGAAATCAAGAGCCTGGGGGGAACGACGATAGCCATTGCGAATCGCGCCGATCAACGCGCCCGCGATGCCGCAGACTTGTTGATAGAACTTAATTTCGATCTGCCAGAGCTGGCGCGACTGGCCCCATACATTTTCGTTGGGCAGTTGATCGGCCTGTACACGGGACGCAAGAAAAATCTGGATCCAGACAATCCGCGTAATTTGACTCGCGTAGTGATTCTCAACGACTAGAAGCTATCTCAAAAATAGTTTGGATACAGCACCCTCGCCGGTTTGCTGAAAGACTCGATTTTGGGTGGCGCAGCGCTTAAGCGCTGCGATAAAGCCTTTCGTTTTGGTGAGGGCTTCAGCCGCTGAGGTCGCAAAGGCGAGTTTTTCAGCAAACTGTTGAGCCGCGCGTATAAACATTCCCTACTTCGAAACCTCCAGCAGCAAATGATCCTTAAACTCCGCCGCCAGCCGCGGAGCCGTCCCATCCGCAGCCGTAATCGTGCCCATATCCTTCCCCTCCGCATAATCCACTACGTGATAGGTCCCAGTTTCCAGCCCGCGCAACTCGACTTCGCCCTTCCAAGGCGTGGTCGTAGGCGCGAAAAAAGCGTAATACATCTTGCCGTCCTTCGCGATCGCGTAAGCCTCGGGAGAATCGTATCCATACACATACAGATCCCGGAAATCGCCCTTGGAAAGCATCTTGTCGTTGTAAATGCCGATCCATTTTTTCCAGTGTTCTTCTTTTGCCGGAGTAAGGTTCACGGCTTTGAACTTCGGCCCCGGATCGGGCCACACAAACTTCGTTCCCACCACGCCACCTGCGCCAATGGTGGAAGCAAAATCGTCGCCGTGCTCCGTCCACTCATCGCTATTGCCGATACGCGTCATCGCCGAAAGCTCAACATGGTCACCATAAACGGCGGATTCCGGCCCAAGCAGTGCTTTATAAACCTTGATTCGCCGCCGCACCTGCACCGCGCCCACCGGATCGGCCGTCACCGCCTGATCCATATAAGGGAGCCAGGCCAGTGAAGGCGGCGTGCCGCAAGGGCAACTCTGCGTCACGCTCTCCGGCTTAATGGAACGCGTAGTCTCGAAAATAGTCTTGTACACATCAGCCATCGCATTCACCGAATCCTGCGGTGACTTGTGATGATGCGCCGGGTTGTAGCACATCGGCACGCTATAAATGTTGTCGAGCTTCGACCCGTCGAATCCCCAGTTGCGAATAAATTTTTCCGTCAGCTTTTTGTAATATGCCTGCACCTCCGGGACCGCCGGACACAATGTCGCCAAATCCCGCGTCATGCGCGCGTGTTTGCCCTCTTTATCGAGGATGAACCAATCCGGATGCTCCTGCGCCACCTTCGACACGATGTATTTGTGCGACTCCCACTTGCCCTTGCCGTCTTCCGCGCCCAGCGGCAGCCACCACAGCTGCACCAACTCGCCCTGTTTGTGGAAGTCGTCGGTCATCTTTTTGATCGAGTCATCCGGAAAAGTATCCGCTCGCGGATCCCAGTCACCGTAAGTGTTAAACCATCGGTCGTCGAGCGTAGCCCACTTAATGCCAAGCTCCTTGAGCTTGGGAATCGTCCCTACCATCTGCGCCGGCGTGACGTTAAATTCATACCCCCACCCGCACCAGCTCACGTTGTAAGCCTCGCTCGAAGGCTTCGGTAACTCCCATCCTTCTTTTTGCAACACGCTCGACCACAACCGCAGCGGCTTGTAAAAATCGCCGGAGTAAACCGCAACAAAGCTACGCGGAGTGGAATAAGTCTCCCCGGGTTTGAGAGTGGTATTCGCCGGAATCTTGACCGCCGCGCTCACCCGCCCATCGTGTTCCACCTTTACCGGAAGCGACAGCGACAGCGGCAATGTCTCCACATGCCCAATTGCTTCGCCGTCGGTAGCGTTCCAGAACGCCGCCACCGGAATGCCGCCACCATAGCCGCCTTTCACCACCTGCCCCATCAAATTGGGCCGGGAAAAATTCCCCGTGAGCTTGACCACATCTTCCTCGCCCCAGTCATAGCTCGCCCCTTGATACGACCACAAATCGTAAGGATGCGCTTTCACCGCGGAGGAATTAAACCGATGTTGCTGCTCCACAACTTCGTCAATGTGGTATTCCGATTTTCCGTTGTTGGTATAGGAAGCGCTCGTCAGCAGCAGATCAGGAAAATCGTCATAGGCCCAGATTTGTAATATTTGTTGAATGCCCGCAGCAGTGCTCCCCTGCGGCTGCGCTGAAATCGTAATCTGCTTTCCTACGCCAAGCTTGCCGGAAGCTTCATTTACTATCGCCTGGCTGAAATTCAGCGTGAAGTGTACTTCTTTTCCATCTTGAACAAGATAATCGCTCCCCGCGGAATCGCCCGCCTGAGCCGCGTCCAAACTCTGTGTCTCTCCACCTTTCAACAAACCAGCATGAATATATCCCGAAGGCAGAATCCTAAATTCGGCGGTTCTCGTGGTCAACACAATCGGGCCGCTTTGATTCACGGCGACCGAAATCTTCGACGCTTGCGGCTTGATCACCTCGGGCTGCTGGTTCGGCGTCCGCGTGCATCCCGCATAGAGCAGGGCAATCCCCGCCACAATCAGAATAAAATTCCATTGGTACCACCGCTGCGTTCGAAGAAAGTTTTTCATTCCTCACACCACCTTCCGTACGCTTTCGCATATTTACGATTTATTACTAATAGTTGCGGAACTGCAGGAAAGTCAAGGTAAATTGGCGGAATCAAAGTTTGGCTTCCGCTGTGTGAAAGTTTAAGCCGTAAGTCTATTTTCGGTAATAATATAGCTGACTGACTATAATTATGGAGCCGTGACAGGGCCACTTCCGGGAATATCGGTTGCAAGCGTTCGCATGAACCCACGAGTCGCAATTACGATTTCCTCCGCGATGTCTGGCGCGAAGTCGGATCGCATCACTACAAGTCTTCCGGCCACATGATTAACTTTGTTGCGCCAAGCGTGCTTCATTGTTTGAACTTTTTGATTGATCTGTTCGCAGGTCGCAAAGTTTATCGGCAGCGATGCAGGATATTTAGGGTGACCGCCCTGTACCAGGTCATTCAACTTCTTCGTGGTCGCATCCCATCCAGCCTTTGGATCAGTTACGCCGATGACGCTTCCCAGCGCAATCAATCCAGCTTCCACGACCAAAAGCGAATGAAACACCGCTGCTCCGTACCGGGAAAGGGCGAAACACTTCCCCATTTCTTCAATCTCGTCGACGGTAGCTGGAAAACGGTCAATGACGTTTTCCCAGTTCTTGGTCGGATTTTCAAACCAATCCTTCTTATTACTGGGTAGCTGGAAAAGCAGCTTAGTCTCCAATTCATCTATCAGAGTCAGACGTATCCGCTCTAAGTATTGAGAGAGAAGAAGCACGGTGAGCGACATTTCGGCGACTTGAGATAGCGGATCGTCCTTGTCGAGGGTGACATCCATCAAACGCCTGACATGCGAAACTAAGACGCCTGTAACCGGAAGTTCGTTTTTGCTGCAAATATCGTCAAGATAGACAAGGGTTTCATGGACCGCCACCACGAAGACGGTGTCCTCCCAGAAGTCCTCTTCATCTTCGATTTGGGTAAGTTTGTTCACGTCTGTCTGAAGGCCGCTCAGACAGGTCAGATAGGGTTGAGCATGAATCTGAATAATTTCCAAAAGGGTAACCAATCTGCGGGAACCCATTTGACATTTGGCGCACACCACGGCATTCTCTCCATAAGAGAAGAGTGCTCATGGCGAATCACCCCAAGGCTCCCGCGAAGAATCCCACAGGTGATTTCGGCCAGTTCAAAAATTTCATGCGGCGACTTGTTGCTGTGCCGCACTCTGAAATCAAGGCAAAGCTCGACGCCGAGAAGCGGACGAAGAAGCGGAAGAAGGCTTCTTCCCGCGCTTCCCACGCAAAGGATTAGAAAGGCGTCGGAGTCACCTTGCCCGTTACTTCCGCGTAGGTCAGGCGCTTCCCAACGATCTGCGACAAGGCCAATTGAAACCGATCCGCGTTTTCTAGTTTGTTGCCGTCCGCATCTTTTCGATTGTTGTAGCGGAAGGTCTGCTCGTCCAGATAGCGGAACAAATGGAACGGCTCGACACTCACGTAGGTGCCAGAGATTCCGCGCTTCAAGAGCGACCAGAAATTCTCTAGCCCGTTGGTGTGAACGCGGCCATCAACATATTTTTCGGCGTGGTCAATTACTTTGTGCGCGTATTCACTCTCAAGGCCAGCGTAGGATTTCAGGGCATCGGAGTACAGAGCAGCGCCAGCTTGCACATGTCGCCGGACTTCAGTTTGCAAGGCGCTTTTGCGGCGATTCCGCACAACCATAGTGCGAACATGTCCGCCGCGCTCAAGGATTCCCATGACAGCGGTTTTGTCCTTTGTGCCTGTCCCTGTGATGCGGCGCTTGCGTTCGCTGACGTGCATGTTTCGCGCCTTGCCGCCGATGAAGGTTTCATCTACTTCAACTTCGCCGCCGTCACCGCCCAGCTTCACAAAGGAACCGGACTGCATGGCAAGGCGAATGCGATGCATCATGAACCACGCGGATTTCTGAGTGATGCCGAGCGCGGCTGCCACTTCGTAAGAACTGATTCCGTTTTTGCAGCTAACGATGAGCCATAAGGCAGGGAGCCACTTCTCTAGCGGAATCGGCGAGTCCTCAAACACGGTGCCGATCTTAAGCGAGAACTTTTGTTTGGGATGATCGCCGTAGCAGCGATAGAGCCGCGCTTTCTCCAAGTATGTCACTTTCTCTGAACCACAGTACGGACAGCGCACCTTGCCATCCGACCAGCGAACGGAGATCATGAACTGGCGGCAGTTCTCGTAATCGCTGAAGAACTGAATCGCTTGCTGAAGTGTTTTCGGGCTTTCCATGACTGAACTGTAGCAAAAACCCTACAGTCAGTCAAGTATATTATTACCCTATTTTCTTCTGCTGGTGAAGCTCTGTACGATCTCTTTCGCCGCCCGTTGTCCGCTTGCAATCGCGCCGTGAACCGTCCCGTTATTTCCCGTAAGGTCCGTCGCCTCGCCCGCAAAAAACAAAGTTCCTTCCAGCGGACGCGCCAACTCTTCCTGCGCCGCATTCGCGCCAATTTTGCCGTAACTGTAGGCTCCGCGCGAAAACGGATCGCTCTGCCAATCGTGAAAGTAAGCCGCCTCAAACTCGCCTTCCAAATCTTCTTTGCTGACTCCCAGCAGGTGATGCAACGTCTCTAGGCTTTTCTCGGTCACAAAATCGCAGCTTTTTCCCGAAAGCCGCTCTCCCGCTTCAAATGGAGCCCAGCCGGTAAGCAGCGGCAACTTCCGCGGCACCGTAGTCCACCAGGTAGGAAACCACTCGTCATCCGAGAGAAGAAAACTCATAGAGGAAAGATCCTTCGATTTCGTTGGACGAATATCGTCCCAGAAGCGATGGCGAAATCGAAGTACCACTCGAATCACTTTCCCCATCTCCAGCTTTCGCATCGCTTCACGCTTCTGTGCTGGCAAGCCGGGAACAAACTCAAGCGCGCCAATATTTCCAGCATCAGCTTGCAACACGCCCAGCGGTACTGTGACCAGCACGCGCGCAGCGGCCAGCGTTACCGCGCCGCGCGGTGACGGGGCAAAAATTTCCGCCGCGCCCGCCTTCCATTTCACTCGCTCCACTACCGTTTCCGTTTCAATCGAAACTCGATTCTTCGCCATTCGCTCGCGGAAAATAGCAACCAAGTCGGCGTAACCATTCCCGGCGTGAAAGGCCCGCTCGCCTTCGATCTGTTCCTCCGCGCGCATTTCTTTGACCAGCCACTGCGTACCCACCAGACCGGGATCGGCTGCATTGAACCCGCTGACATATCGAATCGCGCGTCGCTTCGCCTCTTCCAGTTTTGTATCGTGCCCATCACTCGAAAAGCAGCGTTCCAGAAAATATAAAAATGATTCGTCCGGATCGTGCTCGCTCATCTTCTCCAGAATCTTGTCCACGTCCGAGAAAAAATCGCACGAAGTAAGCCCATTTTCCGTTACGCACCAACTGTCCCCATCGACTTCTGTAATCGGCACGTTATGCGCTTGCAAAAGTTTCCAGGTTTCCTGCGGCTTCCCATGAATGAACTCAGCTCCCAACTCAATCGGCGCGTCAATCGCAGGATCGCGCTGGGTAAACATGCGTCCGCCAATGCGCTCCCGCGCCTCAAGAATGGAAACCGCGAATCCAGCCTCGGCCAACTCCACGGCCGCGCTCATTCCCGCCGCACCCGCGCCAATTACGATCACGCTGTTCTTATCAGACATATAATTCACAAAACTCTGCAGGGCGCGATTGGACGACAGAAAATTATTCCGCCACCCATGAAAAATTTCGTCGCTTAAGATTTTTCCTTCGGATGTGAAGTTTCGCTCCCCGCCTGTGCGCCACGAGGTTTTTTGATCTCTTCCATGCGGTCGCGGATGCGCTTCTCGATGCCTTCATTCGTTGGATGGTAATACGTTCGATCCTTCAGATTTTCCGGCAGGCACTGCATGTTGGCAACTTTGCCCTCCACATCGTGCGCGTATCGATAATCCTTTCCGTAGCCCAGTCCCTTCATCAGACCCGTTGGTGCGTTGCGCAGGTGCAGAGGAACCGGATCGGCGGCGGTGCGTTCGATATCTTGCTGCACCTCGCCGTACGCCGTATAAAGTGCATTCGATTTCGGCGCGACCGAGAGATACACGACAGCTTGCGCCAGCGCGAGATTGCCTTCAGGCATCCCGATGAAATCGACGGCATCGCGCGCGGCCATGCATAGCGAAAGTGCGTTAGGATCGGCCAATCCTATATCTTCGACCGCCATGCGCACCACGCGGCGTGCAATGTAAAGCGGATCTTCTCCGGCTTCGATCATGCGGCCAAGCCAGTAGAGCGCAGCGTCGGCATCGCTGTTGCGCACAGATTTGTGCAGGGCAGAAATGAGGTTGTAATGTTCCTCTCCGGCCTTGTCGTAGAGCAGAGTGCGCCTTTGCAGAGCATCACGAACAATATCGTCGGTGACTACGTATGGCATGGGAGCCCCATTTCTCGCATCTTTTGCGAGAAGTGGGGATTTCGCAAGACCCGCAGCAACTTCCAATACGTTGTAAGCACTGCGTGCATCGCCGCTGGTGTAGCTGGCAATTTTCTTCAAAACATCGTCGGAAGCTTGGACGTGCATCGTGCCCAGGCCACGTTCTTCATCAGCCAGAGCACGTTTCAGCAGTTGGACAATCTGCTCTTCGGTGAGCGGATGCAGCACATAAACCCGAGTGCGCGACAACAGCGCGCCATTAATCTCGAACGAAGGATTCTCAGTGGTCGCGCCGATGAGCCGGATGTTGCCTTTTTCCACGTGCGGCAGAAATGCGTCCTGCTGCGCTTTGTTGAAGCGGTGAATTTCGTCAATAAATACGATAGTGCGCGTGCCATACTGGCGCGCCCGTTCAGCGTCAGCCATGACCTGCTTGATCTCTTTGATCCCGGCCAGCACGGCGGAGAACTCAATGAACTCCGCTTTGGTCATATGAGCAATAATTTTTGCCAGCGTAGTTTTGCCTGTGCCGGGAGGCCCCCAGAAGATAAGCGAGCCCGTATCGTCGCGCTCAATCTGCACGCGCAGCGCCTTGCCGGGACCGATCAGGTGCTCCTGCCCGGCATATTCTTCCAGCGTCCGCGGGCGCATACGATCAGCCAACGGACGAGTGCGATCGGTAAAAGGTTCCGCGCTCGGAATGGGTTGGAAAAGGCCCATAAATCAATTCACCACAGAGGCACGGAGACAGAGAAAAAGCTTTAGATGTTGTCGCGTTATCTCCCTAAAGGAATAGATGCTCTCTATTCCTTGCCTTGATTTTCTCCGTGACTCCGTGTCTCCGTGGTAGGTTCGGTTTATTTTCTTTGCCGCGCCGCCTCGTACAGTACGATGCTCGCCGCAACGCCGGCGTTGAGAGATTCTACCTGCGCGGTGTGCGGAATGGCGACGGACTCATCCATTTGCGCCATCACATCGCGAGTCAGGCCCGCGCCTTCATTACCGAAAAAGATTGCGGCAGGCCGGTTCAAGTCCGCCTGATCGAGCGGCGCGCCTTTATGTGAAGATGTTGCAATCAGGCGCACAAATTGCGCGCGCAGTTTCCCGCAGACATCGTCCAGCTTTCCCACCTTCGACTTCCCGTTGTTGTGAACCACAGGCAGGCGAAATACCGATCCGGCCGATGCGCGGACAACTTTCGAGTTGAACGGACTCACCGTCCCTTCACCCAGAACAACGCCGGCGCTGCCGAACGCTTCAGACGACCGGAGAACCGTGCCGAGATTGCCAGGATCCTGCAACCCTGCAAGAACGACGATTGGCCCAACCTGCAAGCGCTCGACAAGATCGTCAAGCGAAAATTCCTTGAAGCGCACCAGCGCGGCCACACCCTGCGGCGATTCGCTGGGCACGAGGCTGTCGAATAATTTATCCGGCAGCAGTAGCGTTTCCACATGCGCCCCGATCTGCGGAAGCAAGCGGTCGGCGCGGTCCTGCGCCGACTCGCGAAAAAAAACGGCGCTGAAACGCAGTCCGCTGCGGATGGCTTCTTCCAAAATGCGCAAGCCTTCGATAGCGCAGTCGCCAGACTCTGTGAGTTCGGAATGAGCAAAGGCCTGCCGCAGTTGCTTAATGAGCGGATTATGCCGCCCTTCAATGCGGCGCAGCCGCGCAGTCATGGTCGAACGTTCCGTTCTGTTGATCTTTATCATGCAGGGCTGATTCGGTCTGGTGCTTCAAAGACTATCATCATGATTGGCTCACGCAGCTCTATCGAAGAAATCCCCGCGAGTCCGCAAGCCCTGAACGTGTATAATTCCCGGCACGGCTTTGACCGGCCAAAACCCGCGTCCATAGCCGCAAGCACCCATCTCAGCACCACCCCAGGAGACCACGTGGAGCGCTCAAATAATATCCTTTTACCAGCTCTTTGCCGTCGCGCAGCCGCACGCGGCGTGACCATTCTTTTTTCCCTGCTTCTTCTAATGGCATTCTCGGGTGCCGCATCTGCTCAAACAGGATTCACCGGGATCTTCGGCGGCGGTCCCTTTTACAAGGATGCCTCGGCTATCACGGAAATTGAGGCCTCCGGTTTCACCGAAGCCATAGTCTGGAGCGTCGAAGTCAGCAGCGTCGGCGATTTAAATTTCAACGGAGAGTTCCCGCTCACCTCCGGCGGCGTATACGTCGGCAACTCGTACTATCCCAATTTTCCCGCAGGCATGGCGCAGTTGAAACAGGGAACGGTGAAGAGGGTTACCTTTAGCGTAGGCTCCTCCAACTACGGAGACTGGGAAGACATCACCGCCCTGGTCAAGGCGCAAGGCACCGGCCCCACCAGTATCCTTTATAAGGATTTTGCAGCTCTCAAGGCCGCCATCCCGGCGCTCGATGCCATCGACTTCGACGACGAGAACAGCTACAACGATCCCACCTCGGTGCAGTTTGCGGTGATGCTCAACGGACTCGGCTACCACGTAATGCCCGATCCGTATACGAACAACAGCTACTGGATCAACCTGGTTTCGCAGATCAACGCGCAGGCGCCGGGCACGGTGGATGGCATACACCTGCAAGCTTATGCCGGTGGCCAGGGAAATAGTCCGTGCGTGGGATGGAATTTCGGCACAGTTCCGGTGTTCCCCGGTCTGTGGGATCAGAACGACACTCCCAGCCAGGTGCAGAGCATTATGACCGGATGGCACGACCAATGCGGTATTATCGGCGGCTTCATGTGGCTCTATGACGATTTCGTCGGCACCGGCCTCGCCGCCCAATACGCCAACGCAATCAATACCGCGGTGGGTGGCTCCGGCTTTACGATTACGGGACCGACCAGCGTCTTCTTGAATCAAAGTTCTTCGGCCAGCTCCGCCGTCACCATCACGGACCTAAACGGTTTCAATGGCACGGTGAATCTGACTGTGTCCGGATTGCCGAAAGGAGTGCAGGGTGCGTTCCAGGGCACGGGCAACAGTCGCAAGCTTGGGCTCAAAGCCACTTCCACCGCCGCCACGGGATTCTCCACTGTCACGGTGACCGGCACGTCGGGCAATATCACCCAGACCATCACCTTCCCCTTGGCGGTAAGCGCGGGCACAGGCAAAACCGGCACGGGCACGCAAGTGGATCTTTCTTCCGAATTCACTCTGTACGGAATCTACCAGGACGGTTCGACATATACGACCGGCGGCCTAGATGGCGACGGATACTCGTATTCGGCGAACCTGCTCACACCTTCGCGGCTTTTCAACGGCACCCTGTTCAACTTCGGGCCCGCAAATAAACCGGACGCGGTCGCGAGCAGCGGCCAATTGGTCACTCTGCCCTCCGGCCAGTATTCCGCTCTCATGCTGTTGGCGACAGGTGTGGAGGGAGCTCAAACCTCCGAGGTCTTCACCGTCACCTACACCGACGGAACCACTTCGAAGCTGACGCAAAGCTTCAGCGACTGGTTCACGCCGCAACAATTCCCCGGTGAGTCGGAAGGCGTAGCCATGGCCTACCGCAATTTCGATAACGGAACAAAAGATAATCGCACTTTCAACCTGTACGCCTATCGGTTCGCGTTAAAACCGGGCAAGGTAGTGCAGAGCTTAACCTTGCCCGATGATCCAGACGTGGTAGTGCTGGCGGCAACGCTGTTGCCAGTAAGCGGCTCGCACTAAACCCGGTTACCTTCAAATAAAGAGCCAACAGGGTGCCCCATTTCTCGCGCGTATGTTACGCGAGGAGTGGGGTTTCCTTCGCCACTTGTCATTCCGACGCGCGAGCGAACGAGAAGGAGGAATCCGATGCCTGCCGTCGAAACACATAGCCCCGACGGGAGATTCGCCTCATCCAAGCCACAAGCGGGTCTAAGCTGCACCGCCATTTCCCCGCCAACCCAGTAAGAATCCCCAACCTTTCGCAGCGCTTATATCGAGTCCACAAAACCCCGCTCGCGTATTATGATTAGGTTTCACGAAAAAATACTTCTAAGCGAAGCAGTTGGGAAGGGAGCGCTGTGCGCGCTGAAATCGTAAAAATCAGTAGTGATGCGCCGGAGAGTTCACTGGTAAAGTACGCCGCCGATCAGATTCGTGCCGGCGAAGTCCTGGGCATGCCAACGGATACGTTCTACGGTCTGGCGGCCGATCCATTCAACCTGCGCGCGGTCGATCGCGTGTATGACATCAAGACGCGCTCGCGCCACAAGCCATTGTCGCTGCTGATTGAAAGTGTGGACCAGGCCGAAGAACTCGCCAAACCGCTGCCGGAGGAGTTTTACGCGCTGGCACGCAAATACTGGCCGGGACCGCTGACCATCATCGTGAAGGCGGGATCAAGGTTGCCGCTGAAGGTGACGGCGAACACAGGCAATGTCGCCTTGCGCGTGCCGAACGCCAAAATTCCGCTCGCCGTGGTAACGGCGGCGGCGATTCCAATTACGGCTACCTCGGCCAATCTGAGCGGCGCTTCCGAGTGTACCAGTGCCGAGCAGGTGCATGAACAGTTGCAGGGGCGTATCAGCATCATTGTGGATGGCGGAACCTCGCCTCGCGAAATCGCTTCCACCATTATCGATCTCACCGACCAGAACGCGCGCTGGCGCATTATGCGTGAGGGCGCCATTCCAGCCGAAGAAATTTCCACCTTCTTCGCCAAAGGATGAACGACGATTCTGCTGAACGGCGTGCGGATGGCCGCTGGCTGCTGCGGCTGGTTGCGCTGCTGGTCGCGGCATTGGTCGTGTTTCTCGCCATAACCGGCATTCGCATCGCGCGCGAGGGCTCGGCACAGGAGTTGCATCCCGCCGACGCCATTGTGGTATTCGGGGCGGCGGAATATTCGGGCCATCCTTCGCCTGTCTTAAGAGCACGCCTGGATCATGCGTTCGAACTCTTCCATCAAGGGCTGGCTCCCGTCATCATCACAACTGGCGGAGCGGCATCCGATCCCACATTTAGCGAAGGCGGCGTCGGCCACGACTATCTCATGCGTCGCGGCGTCGCGGAAAAAAATCTGATCGCCGAAACTCAAGGCTCCGATACCGCGCAATCGGCGGTACGCGTCGCGGTCATCATGCGCGCCAATGGCCTGCATAGTTGCGTGGCGGTGAGCGATGCCTACCATGTGTTTCGTATCAAGCGCCTGCTGGAGCATGAAGGGATTGGCCCGGTATACGAGGCGCCACGGCCGGGATCGCGTCCGCACAGCGTAGTGCAGCGTCTGTACGCGGTGTTGCGCGAGGCTAGCAGTTATTTGCTTTGGCGGATGGGGATTTCTTAAGAACCAGGAACAACAGGAGTAGCGTCTAGCATGAAGCAAAATAGATGAACGCAAAAAATCAGGCAGGATGTCGAATTTAAACCGAGATCCTGCCCATGTTCTTGAAAGAGGTGCTTGCGCTGCATCGTGCCTATGAACAGCGCAGTTATTTCGCCGAAGCTGACGCCTGACGGCGTCCCTTGAGGATCACCCCTCCAAAGCAGAAAAGGCCGGCGAGTGCGACATACATCAGAGTCATGCCACCCTCAGGAACCGTGCTGCAGCCGCCGCCGTTGCCGCCATTATTGCCGCCTCCGCCCCACCATCCATCGCCGCCCCACCAGCCGCCCCAACCGTTTCCACCCTGGCCGCCATTCCCACCCTGCCCGCAAGTGTTGCCGCCTTGGTTTCCATTGCCACCCTGATTGCCGCCTTGGCCGCCCGGCCCAAAGCCGAAGGTCAAGAGCGCCATCGGCGCAGACGCGACCACGCTATGCGCAGAATTGAAATGAGTTGTGCTTTGACCGAATGTGGCAGAAGAGAAACACAAAAGCGCCGCGAAAACTACCCAAGCCGAAAATTTGGCTGCAGACTTCATCAGACTTCTCCTTGTACGTTAAAAAAATATGTGGGGGAAGGCCGATGCTGCAAGTTCTGGAGATGTGGCTACCTGAACTGGCAACCCTAACTTTAGCGCCACAGACGGAATAGTCAAGATTGATAATTTCTGCGACTTTGGTTGCAGGCGATTGCAACAGTGGCTTAACCGTCTTTATATCAATGATTTGTGAGATCTGGTCGCGACGGAAGCGTCTTTCTACGGCGGAGGAATTACAGCCTGAACCGCACTAGAGGGCGGGCTCTCTTCATTGCTGGAGTTAACGGCAGCAACTTCGTAGTAGTAGGTCTGACCGTCGACCACAGTCGTGTCGACGTAACTGGTGTTGCCGTCGAGAGTCGAATTGATCTGCGAGAAGCTACCCGATGTTCCCGTACGGCGGTAGACGTTATAGCCGGAAATATCCGGCGAGCTGCTTGCGGTCCACCCAAGATTAACGGCGTGCGCCGGCGCGGCCACTCCCGTTCCGGTCACAGTGGCAGTAGCCGGCGAGTTTGTTGCATTACTGGTAAACGAAATCGTGGTGGAAGCCGCTCCGCTGCTCTGCGGCGAAAACGTGACCGTGAAATTCGCACTCTGGCCCGCCGACAGAGTAAAGGGAAACGACAAGCCGCTGATGGCGAACTCGGAACTGCCCACACTATCCCCGGAAACCGTGACGCTAGCCCCGCTGGCAATCAGGCTCGCAGTCTGCGTTCCGCTGGTGCCGACCGTGACGCTGCCCACGCCAATCGTGCTCGGACTCACGCTCAACTGTCCCTGCGAAGACGTAGCCGTCGATCCACTCAGTCCAACCACCAGCGACGAATCGGAAGCGTTCGAAGTCACTGTCACGCTCCCCGTGACGCTCCCCGAAGATTTTGGAGCGAAGACTACGCTGAACGACGTGCTTTGGCCCGGGGCAACTGTAATAGGTGTCGTCGCGCCGGAAATGTTGAAGCCGGTGCCGCTGGCAGCAACTTGAGAAATAATGACGCTCGCTCCACCGGTATTAGAAACTGTTTCCGTTTGCGTTTGACTCTTGCCAACCTGAACTCCGCTGAAGGTCAGGCTACTCGGCGAGGCAGTAAGAACAGCAGGCAATGTGCCGGTTCCGGAAAGCGCAATATCAAAGGTGCTGCTTGATCCGCTGACGGTGATCGAGAGAATGCTGTTTGCGGTTCCAGCGACGGCAGGCGCGAAAACCACGGCGAATGGCGCGCTTTGATTAGGCGCTAAAGTGATCGGCAGGCTCAATCCGGTATAACTGAACCCCGCTGCCGTACCAAAAGTCGCCTGCGTAAGTGTAAGGCTGCTGCTGCCGGTGTTCGTAAGAGTTTCGCTTTGCGATTGACTTGCGCCGACCTGCACGCTGCCCAAATTCATGCTGGTTGGGTTCGCAACCAGACTCCCGGCCGCAACGGCTGTGCCGGAAAGCGCGATATTCAACGGGCTACCCGAGCCATCGTTGGTGAGCGCAACATTCCCGGTCACTGCGCCGGTTGCCGTCGGGCTAAATGTCACATTAAAGGTTGCGCTTTGTCCGGGCGCGAGGGTAGCGGGAACCGTCAACCCCGATATGGCGAAACCGGTGCCGGTTGGGGTCGCCTGACTGATGGTGAGGCTGCTTCCACCCGTGTTGCTGACTGTGTCGGTAAGGGTCTGGCTCGTTCCCACCTGCACATTTCCGAATGTGATACTCGCGGGCGCCGCAGTTAGATCCCCGGGCGACGTTACCGGCGCGCTTTGGGTCGCCGGTTTGCCCGAGCTGAACCCCTGGCATCCCACCATAGTGGCGACTGCCAACACGACCACAAGCGACGATTTCCAGCGGTTAGGGGGATGGCCCATAAAGGGATCTAGTTAAGTTCTGTCTTGTCTATTCCCACTACGGAAAAATTTAGTGTCTACTTTAGGCACGAAATGCGTAAGGTTCCGAAAGGTCATACCCGCCGAAGGCTCAAGGACCATGCAGCCTGCGCAAAAATGACCTCTCCCTACCAGCCCGATACCCGGGCTGCGTAACCAAAAAAATGTCCTCAAGAACTGCTACGAAGTGGCGAAATCCCGCGACCAGAGCCTGGGGAGAGCTACAGCGGCTCTGTCTGCATTTGGTCACTAAGCATACGACAAACAGCGGAATTTGTATCTAAGCGGGCGGATTAATGCGTATGGGTACGAGGTTGAAGCGCATGGTTTGTGCCCAGATATCGACCGTAGTCTCTGGCAATCACAATAACAACGAAGGCGAACGCTCTCGCTCTGTTGCCACGCCATACGAAGTGCGCGGCAGAGTAAAAACAATTATGACGCAGACCAGCGCCAGAATCGCGACAATAAAAATGCTGCCCTCCGGGCCGGTAGCTCCGCCGCTCAAAATCGGCTTGCCCTCTGGATGTGTGGCCATGAGATGGTGTTGAACCATGAGTCCGCTGTCGGCCACTCCATAAAGAAATGATTGTGCCCAGTCCCACGAAGTGTGGAAGCCAATCGCCCACCACAAAGAACCGGTCCGCCACAAACTCAGGCAGAACACCATTCCGGCCAATCCAGCCGCAAGCTCCCCAATCGGGGACTCGCCCGGATTGCTCTTGTGGCCGAGCCCGAAGAGAATCGAGAAAATAATCGCTGCGGTCCAGAAGCCCAAAGCTGGGCTGTGTCGGCTCTTAAAAGCCCACTGGTAAATGCCGGCAAGGCCGCTGGTGAGCGTGAACTGTAAATAGCCCCGCGTCAGGTACTCCTCAAGCAAGCCAACCAGCAGAAAGCCGAGCAGCCAGATTCCGCCGTAACGGAGAATGTCCATGCCAAAAACTAGGCGCTTGTCAAAGACGAGAAATCCCATCTTCCACAGCGTCAACACAAGCAATGACAGACACGTGACTCCCCAGCTTAGTCCGGCCAGAAAGTTTGAAACCTTGCGGCGGCCGCCAAAGCCGTAAACCGAGTTCGACCGGCGTTCGATCTTTGACATGATCCACGTGATGAAAAAGGCTATGAGGAAGGGGATCAGCTCGCCGAAGAACCCGAAAGCCGGAGAAATTTCCGTGCCCGGCTGCGGCGGTCGGGAAGCAGACGGGTAAAACTTCTTCCCGGCAAAGGTTGCGCCAAACATCAAGGCAGCAAATAGCGCGATAAAAATCAGCAGGCTCCAGCCCGCTCGGATGCCGTCTTTCCCAACAAAAACCTTGCGCAGAGTGGACGGCTTCGCGGGTGGGACGGGTTCGGTAAGGATCGCTGTTGCGTCAAGATTCAAAGGGCGCTCCTGGTGCGGCAAGAGTGTATCTTACATCCCTAAGTTGTACGCGGTATGAGTTGGCTTTGTTCCGGAGATTTCAAGCCGCACCTAATGATTTCTAGCCACTCAGCGAAATCGTGCCCGGTGATCCTGCAGAATGCAGCGGTCCATCACCACGAAGATTCCCGCCTTGCGTGCCTTCTCCGCAGCCTTCTCGTGAATTACGTCTTCCTGCATCCAGATCGCCGGAAGCTTTAACTCAATGGCTTGGTCGACTATTTCTTCCACGAACTCCGGCCGCCGGAAAATATTCACGATATCGATTTCCTCCGGCACCTCGGCCAGCGACCCGTATGCCTTTTCGCCCAAACACGATTCGATCTGCGGATTCACCGGAATGATGCGGTATCCCCGGCTCTGCATGTAAGCCGAAACTCCGTGGCTGGCACGCATCGGATTATCGGACAGCCCGACGACGGCAATAGTTTTTGCGCGCCGCAATAATTCGCCGATCACATCGCCTGGAGAGATCATGGATGGAAAATCTCGACTAACTGATCGCATTCTACGCAAAACGAAAAAATCTGGCAGACTGCGAAAGCGTCCACTTCCCTAATTACTTTTTATTCGCATCGTCCTGCTTCTGCTTAAACAACTTCGTCGCCAGCTTTCGCACGGTTTCGGAGACTTCCTTATTGTTGGAAAGGTTTTTCAGATCCACAATCAGCAGGTGCTTCATCAGGCCCAAGCCCAGATCGAGCGGTGTCCGCGGATTCGCCACCAGGTTTCGCACCACGATGTAATTTTTCATGAAGCGCCGCTTCAGCGGAATCTGCCGCAGCACCGCCTCCAGCACATTTTTTTGCAGCGCAAACTTCTCCACTTCGCCATCGGAAAGCTTGGGCGCTTCCAGTACAGCCAGCGCCACAACTTTTGTGCCGTCGCGAATCAAAATCGACCGCTCTTCCTTATTGCCCTTCAGCGCGAGCTGGATACGCCCCTTCACGTCGAGACTATTGATCTTCTGCATCGTATTTGCGCGCTTTCCCGGGTCAACGGCCGCGGGCTTTACGGCTGCCGGCTTTGCGGCCGCCGCGCTCGCAGTGGTTGTAATTGCAGGCTGCTCGGGCTCAATGTTTCGTACTTCAACCACGGGAAAATAGTCGGCTCCCAGTAAATCCACAATTCCGCCGACCGGCTGAAACGGCTTCTCCGCCGCTTCGACAATTTCTTCCGTATGTTCGGCGAGGTACGCGGCGACAGCCGCATCATCTTCCGGGGTTGATTCCGCGCTGGGAGCTTCGCCCGCTGTTGCAGTCGCCACAACCGCTTGCGCAACATCAGCGCGCTTCGTCTCCACTGCCGGGCTGGCAACGGGAGCGGCAGGCGCGGCAGTAACTGGCTGCGCCGCCCCTTGGTTTCCGTTGAGCAATCCTGCCACTTCGCTGGCTTCGCTCGCTTTCAAATACGGATTTGACCGCAGCGATTCCAGAATTGCCTTCGCGCCTCGCACCCGCTCACTCTTGAGCATCAAGGCAATACTTTCCGCTGACGCCGACTGCGCCACCTTTGCCAATTCACTCGCCGCTACCGCGGGATTTTCCAGCAAAGCTGGCAACAGATTCGGGCGCAAATTATTGGGAGAAACCAAATAATCGAGCACCTCCCGCGGCGTCTTCGGATCGGCAGCCGCAGCCAGAGAGGCCTTCTCATCCCATCCCGCCAGCGTGATTCGCGCCAGATCGCCAAAGATTTTGTTGTGTTTGGCGAGATAAACCAGAATCTCAATGTTCTCGTCCGGTGGCACCGACAGCGCGCCTTTGGCCGCAAACTGCATCATGTTCGATGGCAGCTTTGACGCCCGAATTTGATCGATCATGCGTGGCATGAATTCACCTTTTTGCCCGGCGGGAACTAACTTTTCTTGAACCCGGCCCGGCCCGCGTTATCTCTTCGAGTTCCTTCACCGCGAGATCGAATTCTCGAATCAGCCGGTTCGGTTTCCTGCGCCAGAACTCGTCCAGCAACGCCCCGTAGTACCAAAGCGTCCCGTCGCGCCCGCCGTTGAAGCGCTCCCAAATAGCTTCCCCGACTTCGCGGTAGTCGGCAAGTATCGAGCGGACATTGTTCAGCTTGTCCGCCGCTGAAACCACCCTAGTCTCCGCATCGGCATCCTTCAAATGCCTAATGTAACGTTCTTTCCGCGCCCGCCACGGCGGCTTGGGAATCGTGTCCGCATCGGTGCATCCATCCACAACCTTCGCCACCCGATTGCCGAATCGCTGCCTCACTTCTTTCAGCATCGGCGCGCCGCCGCAGTCTTCCACCACATCGTGCAGCAACGCCGCAATCGCCAGATCTTCATCCCCGCCAAATTCCAGCACCAGCGAGGCCACGCCCATCAGGTGGGCGATGTAAGGAATGGTCGAGGCCTTCCGCGTTTGCCCCGCATGTTTCTCCGTCGCAAACTCAAATGCCCGCAGGAACTGCGGCCCCAGCTTCACCGCTTTCATCTTCGTTTTCGTCGCCGGCAAACTATTTCTCCTGCTTCTCGCCACGCCGCGCCAACAAGTACGCCCGGATGAACGGCTGCAAATCTCCGTCCAGCACACGATCCACGTCACCTACCTCGGCCTTCGTGCGATGGTCTTTTATCATGCGGTAGGGCTGCAGCACATACGACCGAATCTGCGATCCGAAATCATTGTCCAGCTTCGAGTCTTCAATCTTCTTCGTAGCTGCGCGCTTCTTCTCCATCTCGTATTCATATAACTTCGAACGCAACATGCTCATGGCCCGCTCGCGGTTCTTATGCTGCGAACGCTCGTTCTGGCAATTCGCCACCAAGCCGGTCGCAATGTGAGTAATCCGCACCGCCGAATCCGTAGTATTCACGTGCTGCCCGCCCTTGCCGCTCGAGCGATATGTATCGGTGCGAATATCCTCCGGCTTGATAACAATCTCAATACTGTCATCGATCTCCGGCGAGACGAACACGCTGGCAAATGAAGTATGCCGCCGCTTGGCCTGATCGAATGGCGAAATCCGCACCAGCCGGTGGACGCCGATTTCGCTGCTCAACAGTCCAAACGCGTATTCGCCATTTACCGCAAACGTCGCCGACTTCAACCCCGCTTCTTCACCCGGTTGGTAGTCGTAAAGCACCGTTTCAAACCCCTGCCGCTCCGCCCAGCGCAAATACATGCGCAGCAGCATATCCGCCCAATCCTGCGACTCCGTTCCACCCGCTCCCGGATGAATCGTCACAATCGCATTCAGCGCATCGTTGTCGCCGGAGAGCAGAGTCTCGGTTTCCAGTTTGTCGATGAGTTCTCGCAGCGCATCGATCTCACGCCGCAGTTCGGCATCGACATTTTCGCCTTCCTTCGCCAAGTCGAAGTACGCGGAAATATCGTCACTGCGGCGCGCGAGGTCGGCGTCGGTAGTAAGCACGTGCTCCAGCCGTTTTTTCTCGCGCATCACCTGTTTCGAACGCTGTGGATCGGACCACAAGTTCGGGTCGGCGGACTGCTTCTCAATTTCGGCTAATTGCGGACGGAGTTTGTCCGCGTCAAAGATACTCCCGAAGTTCGCGCACCTTTTTGCTCAGCGCGCCGTATTCCTGTTCGAACTCTTGATTCATGCGGATTCTTTCTTGCCTGTTTTCGTGGAAAGCCCGAAGCGCGTGAGCAGCGCCCCTATGGAAATTATCGCACACAGATATGCGAACCAATCTCCGTGCCGCGTATAGAACGTGGTTACAGAAGTGAGGGCATAGGGCGCAATTAGAGCGTCTCGCACCTTGCGCGGCAACCGCGCCACGGTTCGGCCATACGGATCAATCGACGCGGTCACACCCGTATCGGTCGCGCTCAAAATCCAGCGGTCATTTTCGATTGCCCGCATCCGCGTCTGATTCAAATGCTGCGCATAAGCTCCGCTGTCTCCATACCAGCCATCGTTCGAAATGTTGACGAAAACCTCGGCCCCTTTGTCGGCAAACTGCCGTACTTCATCCGGAAACACCGATTCGTAGCAGATAAAAACTCCCAGCGGTATGTTCCCCGCAGGAAGCGGGGCGCGCGACTCACCCGACTTGAACTCGCCAACTTCCTTCGTCAGCCCGCCGGCAAAGGCAAACAATCGCGGAAACGGCAAATATTCTCCAAACGGCACCAGATGCACTTTGTTATAGCGCGCCGACCAATCTCCCGCCGGGCTCACCAGCGCAGCTGAATTGAATATCTCCGAATTCGCCCCATTCTTCGCGGGGTTATTTCCAATCGCCCCCGACACCACCCAGCTATGCGTTGCGCGGGCCATTTCGCTCACCGGATTCCGAAACAGCGGATCACTAGTAAAAAACGGCGCAGGCGATTCCGGCCACACAATCAAATCAGGCTTGCTTCCAACCGAATTCGAGCCTCCGGCTCTCGAGTCGCCGGATAATGTCGAACTTTCCGCCTTCACGCTAAGGCTAGTCAATTCCCGCAACGTGCGCTCGAACGCCTCGCGCGTCCAATTCTCATCGACCGGAATATTTTCCTGCACCAGCAAAGCCGCGTGATCCCCAGCCAGCGCAGGAGCGTCCACCAGCCTCCCAGCCTGCAACACCAAAGCCGCCGCCAGTGCTGCCAGGAGTAAAGTGTTGCGTTTTTTTCGCGGCACAAGAAACGCCGCAGCCAGCGCCACATTCACCAGCATGATTTCGAACGAAAGCCCATACACGCCGGTCCATGTAGCAATGCGGCTCAGGGAAATGTTGTCCACTTGCGCCGTTCCCAGCAAATCCCAGGGAAAGCCCGTGACACGCGTCCGCGCCAACTCAACCGCGACCCACAAAAACGGAATAGAGATTAGCGTCCGCCGGTTGTCGCGTCCCGGCCCCGCAACCAGGCCCAGCAATAAACCAAAGAAGCCGTGATAGAGCCCGAGATACAGGCAGAAGAGAAATAAAGCCAGCAGCGCCATGGGCGCGCTCAACCCGCCGTAAGCGTGCATGGTGTCGTAAATCCAGTAACACGTACCCGCATACCAGAGAATCCCGCAGACATACGCCAGCAGAAATGCCTGCCCCGGAGTAGCGGCCTGCAAATTAGTAGAGCCAGCAATCTCCAGCGCTCCTGCCGGACGTGCCCGCAACAAAGCCACAATCAACGGAGCCAACGCGGCCCACGACAAAATGTAAAGTCCAGGAAGCGGGAAAATGAGGATCTGCAACAGCGAAGATAAACCGGCCAACAACCACGCGCTGTAATGAATTTGCCGCACTAGCAAGAATAGCAAACGCCAGCATTGCACCAAGGATCTCAACTATTCTTGTCATTCCGAGCGGACGTCAGCCCGTGGGAAGCTGCTGTCGCGTCCCCCACCACGCCACGCACGAACTCCACAATCTCCTGCGTCACATAAGGCGGAGGTGCAATCCGAAATACCGGCTGCCCCGCCACTGGCTTTAAAGAAACATTCTGCCAAGCCCCGGCCAAACCATTATGCAAAATCACCGCATCCGCCCGATCCAAAAACCCCCGCGCCGAATTCTTAAAATCCTCAGTACCCGGATCAAGTATCGTTAAATACAAATCCGGCCGGATAAATTTCAGCACACTATTCGACTCCATAATCACGTTGCGCGCTTGCTCCAACCGCTCGCGCAACCCAGGCATCGCCTCTGCCAGGCGGCCCTGCTCCGTCCGCACCCACAACGCCCGCACGGCCCCTGCCACCAAAAATCGCGAAGTATCCGACTCTCCATCGCGATTTCTCTCCTCTGAAATCGCCCACGCATGATCGGCAGTGGCGCAGTCGCAAGGCGCTCCATTTGCTGAGCAGACTCCGTGTCCGTATTGTGTGATCTTTACCGCAGTCCAATCACACTCGCGCAATGCGGCAATTAATCCCGCAACCACGCTGGTCTTGCCAATGCTACGCGAATGCCCGCCAATCACCACAATCGCCACTGCTACCTCTTTTTCCCGAGTCGCGCCAGCACTGCCAACTGCTTCAAATACTCCCGCACTGGCTGCGCTGGAGTTCCCCAGAACGCTACGCCTTTGCCGCGCAAAACTTTATTCGGCAAAACGCCGCCTTGCCCGCCCAGCATGACGCCTTCTTCAATACGCGCATGTTCGCCAATGCCAACCTGCCCGCCAAGCACAACATTATTCTCGATCACGATGCTGCCGGAAAGCCCGGTCTGCGCCGCAATCACGACGTTCTCGCCAAGCAAGCAGTTGTGCCCAATGTGCACCAGGTTATCGATCTTCGATCCTCGCCCAATCCGTGTTTCATCGAGCGCCCCGCGATCAATCGTCGTATTGGCGCCGATCTCAACCTCATCTTCAACCACCAACCGGCCCACCTGCGGAAATTTCTCATACCGCCCGCTTTTTGTATCGCGCACGTAGCCGAAGCCGTCGCTCCCTAGCACAGCGCCCGCATGAACAATCACACGATCGCCCAGCGTCGTCCCCGAATAAATCGTCACATTCGGATAAATCTCGCACTCGCTCCCAATCTTCACCCCACGCCCGACCACACATCCCGCGCCGAGCCGCGACCGCTCGCCAATCTCCGCATCCTCGCCAACCACCGCCCGCTCCTCGATCACAACTCCTGCACCAAGACGCGCCGATAAATGCACCACCGCACTCGCGCACACCCTGGCGCCAATTCGCGCGCCTTCATTCGACAAAAATCTAGCCGCCCGCGCAAACGCCAGCTTGGGATAGCGGCAAATCAGCAACGCTTTTCCTGCTCCAGCCGCCGCAAACTCCCCAGCAATTACCGCGCCCGCATGCGATCGCATCGCCCGCGAAAGATATTTTTCATCCTCCACAAACACCAAATCTCCCGCCTCAGCCGAAGCAATACTGGCCACGCCGCCAACCTTCACGCCCCCATCCCCAACCAACCGCGCTCCCACGGCTTCGGCAATCTCTTGCAATGTTCGCTTCATCGCTCTCACTCTATCGCAGACCTCGAATCCACGGAAGCGGTAGCCAAATCCCGGCCATACCCGTGGACAGATATGCATCTAACAAAAAGATCTGCCGCAGTGGAAGCATTAGGGAAAAAACGCTCCAGAACAAAGCCACGGAAGAAACTACAATGAAAAGCACAGACTCACTATGACGCACAAACAGCGCACAATCGTAGCCACACTGGTTCTTACCGCATCGGTAACAATCGTTTCCCCCCACGCCTCCGCCCAGCAACTCGCCCAGCGGCTTATTCTCAAAGACGGCTCCTACCAGTCCGTCACCAAGTATGAAGTCAAAGGCGACCGCGTCCGCTATCTGAGCGCCGAGCGCGACGAGTGGGAGGAACTCCCTTCGTCGCTAGTCGATTGGCCCGCCACCGAGAAGTACGAAAAAGAGCGTGCCTCCGCTCCCGTCCCCGAGGCCGCCGAACTCGATAAACAATTCAAAGCCGAACACGCCGCTGAACAAGACCCGGACCTGCCGCAGGTCGCTCCCGGCCTGCGCCTGCCCGAACTAGCCGGTATGTATCTGCTCGATAATTTCAAGGGCCAGCCACAGTTGGTCGAAGTGCAGCAAAACGAAGGCGACGTCAATCGCAACACCAAAACCAACATCCTTCGCGGAGCGATTATTCCCGCCGCCGGAGCCAAACAAACCATCGAACTCGAAGGCGAACACGCCTCCGTCTATTCCCACGTCTCCGTGCCGGCCATCTACATCAGTATCGACGACGATGCCCCTCCCGTCGGCGAAACCGCCTCCGCAAAAATGTCGCAGCCCAGCCTCGACGCTCCCCGCAAGCCCGATCAGCCGCAACAGCCCGAGCAAGCCTCCGTTCCCTTCGACCGCTTCCTGCTCATCCGCCTGAAAACCAAAAGCGGCAAACGCATCGTCGGCGACATGAAACGCTCCGCCAACGGTAAAGTCAGCCAGCAGCAGGACTCCGTAAAAACCACCATCGACAAGGTGGCCGCAGACTGGCTAAAACTAACTCCCACGGACGATCTTCAACCCGGCGAGTATGCGGTAGTAGAAATGAAAGGCTCGGAAGGTATGAACCTGTACGTCTGGCCCTTCAGCGTAAATCCGAACGCCCCAGCGAACGCCAACCCGTGGACTTCAGACACGAAAAACCAGGAAAAGAGTAAAGACCCAGCAGAAAAAAAATAACAAGATGAACGGAAGCAACGACTACCCCTGCCCTACTTCATCACACCCCGTTGCGCGATCCCAATATTATCCCGCGTAGTGTTCTTCACCAGATACATCATCTCGTCGGCCTGCCGGATAATGTCGTGCGCATCGCGCGCATCGTGCGGATAAGTGGCCAGGCCAATCGAGGACCTTACATTCAGATTCAATCCTTCATCGCGGCAAAAACTGCTGGCCCGCATGGCATCCCGCAAACGCTTCGCCACCACCAGCGCCTGATCTTTTCCCGTCTGCGGCAGTAGCACCACAAATTCATCCCCACCATAGCGAAAGGCAAAATCGATCAGCCTCAGCTGCGCTTTTACCAGATATCCAATCTCTGCCAGCAATTTGCTGCCGATCAAATGCCCGTGTGTATCGTTCACCGACTTGAAATGATCGAGATCGATAAACAGCAAACTGAATTCATATCCAAACCGCGACGACCGGTAAACTTCCGTCTCCAGCGTTTTATACAAATGCCGCGCGTTATAAAGCCCGGTGCAATCGTCGGTGATCGTCAGTTCCTGTATTTTCTCCACCCAGCGCGCGTTCTCAATGGCAATCGCGGCGTAGTCGCACAGCGCCTGCAAAAAGAAAACGTCCTGCTCGCTGACCTGCGACTGGTCCACATTGATCAACTGGATCACGCCCAGCACCCGCAGCCTCGAGCGCAGCGGCACCGCAATTACCGACCGCGTCTCCCAGTTCGTGGCCTCGTCAATCCGCTTGGCAAAGCGCGGATCGTTGATCACATCGTTGGAAATCACCTGCTCGCCGTGCTTCGCCACCCATCCCGCAATGCCTTCGCCCACCTTCAGGCGCTCGTTCTTCAGCGCCTCCGCCTTTTCGCCCACGGCAATCGCAAAATAAAGTTCGTCCTTCTGCTCGTCCACCATCAGCAGCGACCAGGTATCCGGGCGGAAATATTCCGCCATTTTTTCCATGATGGTTTGCAGGATGGAGTCGAGGTCCAGCGACGACGTGAGCGCCTTGGCCACGTCGTGAAAAATGTTGAGCTCCTGGCTCTGGCGGGTTAGTTGAGTGCCTACGGCCTCGGACATGCCGCGTTCCTTCCTATCCCGTATAGCGCGGGCAGCCTCGCCCGCGACTTGCCTTTGGTTGATCTTCGAATCGTTACGGGCTTGACTGGTTACGATTTGTAAATCATTACACAAATCGTTACCCAAGTTCTCCATCGACGATCCGTAGCCTGGACGAGTGACAGTTCCGGAAATTATAGATTCGCGGTGCCCTTGCGGCAATGAACGTTGGTAACCAGAATCCCCTAAGCCAACGGGATCTTTGCCATCGGTTGCTTCTGGTAAGTGCCTCAGTTTGAAAGTCATCCTGAACAAGCGTTTTTTTTGCGCAGTGAAGAGCCTGCCCTGAGCGAAGCCGAAGGGATCTGGACGAGCCGCGCGTTGCGTCGCGCTTTTGCCTTGCTTCCTTATCAAACTGAGGCAATTACCCACTTTTGCCCCTTGACCACCCAATAAGCCCTTAGCGTACCCTTATCCATATGCAATTCCCAAGTTCTGCATCTGCGTTAGTTACCCTGCTGGCCCTAGCAATCTTCTCCTGTCCTAATCCAGCCTTCGCAGCCGCCCCAGTCGACCCCAAAACCGTCGCCGAAGTCGATGCTGGCCAAGGCTCATGCACGGCTGATTTCACTATTACCGACGCCGCCGATAAGCCGGTCTACGCCGCGTCCGTCCGTGTCCGCATTACCTATGGATTCCTGAACCTCCACAAGCTCGATCTCGAAGCCGGAACCAACGCCGACGGCAAAGCCCGCTTCATCGGCCTGCCTGAAGGCCCCCGCCAGGGACTCTTCTTCCGCGCCTCCGAAGGCGACCGCGAAGGCTCCGCCTTCGACGATCCCGCCAAAACCTGCAAAGCCCAATTCACTATAGTGCTAAGAAAAAAACCCCAAATCTAAGGCAAGTTACTGCTTTCGGCCCCTATAAAAAGAATCCGTCGACTTCGTGGCCGCTTGGGTAATCCCAGAGGACGTATGGTTCATAATCACGGGGAAAAACTCAGAAGCATGCCCAGTCCCAAACCCGCGACTTGCATCCAACCCCTGAAATTTGAGAAGGTTATGAATATTGCCCGGAGCAGACAGCCCCTATGACAAAAGCCGATTTGATCGATGAAGTCTCACGTTTGGCGGAACTTACGCGCAAAGACAGCGAAGTGATCGTGGAAACGATCTTTGACAGCGTAGTGCGTTCCCTGCGCGCAGGCGACAAAATCGAGATACGCGGTTTTGGCAGCTTCCGCACGCGGCAACGTAAGCCGCGCGTGGGGCGCAATCCCAAGACCGGCGAAAAAGTCGAAGTGCCAGCCAAGAAAATTCCTTTCTTCAAACCGAGCAAGGAGTTGAAGGATTTGGTGAACGAGGGGGTTGCAGATTCGGCAACGCCTTCGCCAGCTCCGCCCGCGCCTCCCGCTGTGCCGCCTACGGCATAGCGGAGGTCACTTACGGATTCCCCCAACGGCCATCATCCGGCCGGTCTTTCCTTTCTCTGCGCGATAAGAAAACAGCAGATCGGGGCGGCAATTCGTGCACAAATCTGAGGTTTCTATATTCTTTGCCGGGACACCAACAGCCAACAGTTGTTGCCGATTGGCTTCCACCAGGTCGAGGAATATTTTCTTGGGCAGTTCGCTGTGGCCGGGAGCGCGGGCTGTCAAAAACAACATGGGGTATTTTTCCCGCACCTCATTGAATTCTTCGACCTCTCGAAACAACTTCGCGGCATACGCGAACTGCGACTCGAATTTCTCACGAACTTCTTTGCCCACCTCATAACAACAACCGTGAATGCCTGGGCCGATGGCGGCCTTAAGATCGCGGGCACGGGTGCCGAAATGGCGGCGCATTTCGCCTACGCCTTTTTCGACGATTCGCTTGAGCGTGCCGCGCCAGCCAGCATGGAAGGTTCCTACTGCGTGATTTTTGGGGTCGACGAGGATGATGGGAAGGCAATCGGCAGTTTGAATGCTCAACAGCAAGTTTGGAATGGAAGTGATGAGGCCGTCGCCTGCGAGAGGTGATTCTGGGGGAGAATCGATTGCGTGAATGATGTCGGAATGAATTTGGCGCAGCACGATTAGCGGCAAGGGGTCGGGTTTGCGTTTTGCTTTGCCATTGGACAAAAGCTGATTCAGAAATGCCGCGCGGTTGCGCCGGACTGCGGCTTTGGAATCGTCCTTTGTAAACCCCAGGTTCAACGTGTTTTTGCCGTATACACGTGAGGATCCACCGGTGCGGGTGGAAAAGCCGTGGACCAGCCAGGGGAACCTTTTGAATTGCTCGGAGCGAACAATGTTGATTTTGATTGATTTCGAAACTTGACTCGGCACATTTCCATGTTAACCGAAGCAATCGTGGTACGCCTTAGCTGCCGCTGGATTCGCACAGCGCAAATTCGAAGGCCGCATCGATGTGTAGAGCAGTGCTGTTGAGATACAGGACGCCATCCTCTTCGAATGTGCTTAAAGTTTTTTGATTGGGAAATGCGAGTGGCAGTTCGGTACAACCGAGATGTACGACTGGGCGTCCGCTAAACTGGTTTTTGAATTCCGCTTTGGCGATCGCTCCGATTCGCTCTGCCGCGCTTTCGATCTTGCCGCGTTGCAGCTCGAATACCATCGCGCTGATCGTGGCCTTCGCGGTTTCGCTGGACGGCCCCGAAGCCATGATTCCACGCTTAGCGAAAATTTCACGAAATTTCGCGGATCGCATTGCGAGCGCTGTGCCCAGAATCAGAACCTCGTGCGCACCCTGGCAAGAAGCTTCTTTGGCCACAACTTGGAGCAGGTTGAGAACGGGAATCTTTATTCCGCGCGTGATGGATGCGAAACGGTGATGGGGACTGTTGCTGGCCATGAGCGCGAAATCAGCTCCGCTGGCCTCGATTCGCAGGAGGGCCGCACGATGGTAGTCGTCGAATTGCGTCCAAGAGGCTTCGTCCTGATCGTTTCCTATATACGAAAACACTTTATGCAGATCCAGGGATTCAATGCTGATCTCGGGCGTCGAGGGTACCGCATTTGGATTCCTGGCGAGATGCCATTGTTCGCTGCGGCGGCAGATCTCCGAGTAATAATCAACCGTGGAAGGCCATGCGATTCCGCCGACGATCCCAATTTTCTTCATAGCATTCTCAATCTTACCCTTCGAATATCGGGAAAGGCGTCCTATGCCTAGAACATGGCGCTGATATCGCGAAAGCCGACGGCTTCCGCGGCAAAGGTGAAGGTGCCGCGTTCCTGCATCTCTTTAGCAGCGCGTAGAAAAGCGCCAAATGCGGCACGCGAGAGCGAACTGCCCACACTGACTCGCTTCACGCCAAGCGCCGAAAGCTCCTTTAGGCTCAACTGAACGCCCTGTAAGCCCATTATTACGTTCACCGGGCGATCCACCGAACTGACTACCGCGGCAATGTCGTCTTTGGTGGCAAGGCCGGGAGCATAGAGAACGTCAGCGCCCGCCGATTGATAAGCCTGCAATCGTTTGATCGTGTCTTTGAGATCGGGCTTGCCAACCAGATAGTTCTCGGCCCGCGCCGTTAAAGTGAACGGCAAAGGAAGTGAACGCACAACTTCCGCGGCGGCGCACACGCGTTCGGCCGCGTGATCGTGCGCGTAGATTGTATGGTTACTCGCCATGTCTTCGATGGAGCAACCGACGAGGCCGGTGGCCGCCGCGAACCGGACGGTTTCGGCCACGGTTTCCGGCGTATCTCCAAAGCCATTTTCGAGATCGGCGCTAACCGGCAGATCGGTCGTTGCCACGATTTTCGAAACATGCGCCAGCATTTCTTCCCGGCCCACGGTGTTGTCGCGCTTACCGGCAGAAAAAGCGTAACCGGCGCTGGTTGTGGCCAGCGCCTCGAAGCCGAGATATTCCAGCACGTGAGCCGTACCAACATCCCACGGATTAGGAATGATAAAGGCGTGGTCACGCGCGTGCAGGGCGCGAAACGCCAGTCCCTTTCCAGCTTGCGTCAACATAAATTACCTTTCGAGTGTGGACGGAAGGCCAAATGTTCCATCGACTACCTCCACGAAATTTCTTTCTTCACGCAGAATAAGGTGCTTGCTCTGCGCCATGGCGAAATTCTCTCTCGCCTCCGGGTCTTCCTTCAACCGTACGCGATACTTTTCATAGGAAGCCAGGCTATCAAATACGATCAGTGCCCAAGCCACATCGTTGGTCCCTTCAAGCGGCAGAAAGTATCCAACAACATGACCGCCGCAACGGGGAATAACGCGGCCCCAGTTCTCGGCGTACTTTTTGAACGCATCGCGTTGGAAGGGATCGATTTGATAGCGGATGATGCAGGTCACAGTCATGGCTTTCTCCGGTATTGGATGCATGACGAATACTTTGCCCGATTGCCATGCGTGCATACTTCGTTTAACATCAAAGTATGAATGTAAACGGAGATACGGATGTCTCTAAGATTGCGGCGGCGATCGGCGAACCCGCGCGGGCTCGCATGCTTTATTGCCTGATGGATGGTCATGCGCGCACCAGCACCGAACTTTCGGTTGTGGCAGGGGTGAGTCCATCCACTGCGAGCGTTCACTTGCAGCGGCTGAAGGCGGTGCGGCTGGTGAAAGTACTTCTACAGGGAAAGCATCGCTTTTACAGTCTGGAGAGCGTGCACGTGGCCAGCACGCTGGAAGGTCTCAGCGTTCTTGCGGGAAATTCGTGTGCCAAGTTCGAGCCGACCACGCCCAATCGATTGCGCCACGCCCGCACTTGCTACGATCACCTGGCAGGATGGGTCGGCGTGTCATTGCATGACCGGTTCCATGGCTTGAAATGGTTGTCCATGGCCGCAAACGGAGACACGGAGTATGACGTAACAAAAGAAGGGGTGCGTGCCTTCGAGGCGCTAGGAATCGATCTCGAAGCGGCGCGCACACTACGCCGCAGGTTCGCGCCGGCATGTCTGGATTGGAGCGAGCGGCGGCCTCACATTGGCGGAGCGCTCGGGGCAGCCATCCTAAAAATGACGTTGAAAAGAAAATGGGTAATTCAGGATCTCGATAGCAGGGCGTTAGGCATTACAAATCTTGGGCGGCGCGAAATGCGAAACCGCTTTGGCATTCTGTTTGACGCGGGCAGCGCATCCGCGGCTTGAAGAAAAGTCAGTCTGACAAATCAGGCAGGCAAGGCCGCGCGGCTTGCCCAGCGCGCCCGAATACCTTCCAGGAATTTCTTCTTGTCCGTGCGCATTAGCCTGACCAGTTCCTGATTGCCCGTATCTTCATGCGCGGCTGCCCATAGCACCATCTCAGTGAGCACCGGCGACAAATCGATGCCTTTTTCAGTCAGCACATAAACTATTTTCCGCCCGTCGGAGGGGTCGGCCTCGGTTGCAATAATGCCGTAAGCCACCAGCTTGTGCAGCCGATCCGCCAGGATGTTTGTAGCGATCCCTTCGTAGCACTCCATGAACTCTTTGTAAGTGCGAAAGCCGCGCAGCATCATGTCGCGGATGATGAGCAGCGACCAGCGGTCGCCCAGCATCTCGACCGAAGCGTTCAGCGGACAGCCGGAACGACGCTTTGTAGATGTTTTGTTTCTTGGCATCCAGCCTCATCATAAATTATTACTTGCATATCGCAAGTGAAATATGGATACTGTTCGCGGCGTGACGTGGGATATGAAATCGTATCGCCCACAATGGTGCCTCATCTGACGGGGAGCGGAGTGGGGCCGGAATCATTGCTGGTCGTAGCCGCTGACAAGCCGTCCCAGGATGGGTCCTCCGGCGATTCCCACAAACACTAAGGCAGAACGTGGTGGAAATGTAGCGAGCCCAAGACGGCACTACTGCGGAAGCCGAAGGGGTGCATCAGCGCGTCGCGCGGTGAATGGACTGGAGCCCATCCTGGGTAGACTCGCCCCGCGCTACAATGGCGTAGGGGGAGGCGCAGGTGGCAGCAACGCAGTGTTCAATAAATCAGCAGATCTTTCCATTTATCCCAGAAGGATTTCTGTCCGAACTACCCAAGCCCCTGCTTCCCCTCGCAGGAAATCGCGACATGATCGATTCAGGCGAGCACCAGCCGCACGGAGACATTGTCACGCGTCGCGTTCGAGTAGGGACACGCCGCGTGCGACTTCTCGACGAGCACATCGGCCTCGGCTCGGGGAAGTCCCGGAAGGCAAATCCTGAGTTCGACCTCGATCTCGAATCCCTGCGGTGTCGGTCCCACACCGACGCTGGCTTCGACCTCGGTATCCGTCGGGAACGCAATGCCCTCTTGTCCGGCGACATACTTCATGATCCCCAGAAAGCTGGCCGCATAGCTGGCTGCGAACAGCTGCTCAGGAGTAGTCCCGCGGCCGTTCGTCCCGCCCAGGTCGCGCGGCCTGGTCACTTTCAGATCCAGAATGCCGTCGGAAGACACTACCCGGATATCGCGGCCGGCCGTTGCCCGCACCTGGGCGCGGTAGAGAACCTTCTCGATCAGCGGCATTTTAGTGCTTCCTTTCAGGGATCGCAGAGCCTAGCCCCAGTTGAGCTGACGGTCGTTCGCTCGTTGTTCCGTTTCGGTTCCGAATCCGCCTCCACGCGGGCGGGCGCCGCCGGCATCCGATGAAGGTGTTCGCCCCCTTCCGGCTCGATACCGTGAACCAATGTCTCTGGAGACGCGGCGATACAGGGCAGGAGGAACGCATTCTGATGACACCAAAGGCCTATGCGGTCCTTGTATATCTGGTCGAGCACGCTGGGCGCCTGGTGACTTCCGATGAGCTTCTCGAAGCCGCGTGGTCCGGCAGGGTGATCGAGCCGCAGGCGGTGAGGAAGCACATTCTCGAGGTGCGCACCGCGCTCGGGGACCGCCCGAAGAACTCTCTTTTCATCGAGACAGTCACCAAGCGCGGATACCGGTTCATCGCTCCGGTGTCCGAACCCACTGCTTCGGGTCCTGCGGTATCCGGCACCCCGGCACGAGGCACGTTGGTGGGACGCAACGGCGTGCTCGAGTTGCTGCGCGAGACCTGGCATCTCGCCCTCAGTGGCGTGCGGCAGATTGTGTTCATCACCGGCGAACCGGGAATCGGCAAGACCGCGCTGGCCGAAGAATTCCAGCGCCAGGTTGCGATGGGCGAGCGGTCCGTCCGTATCGTGCGTGGGCAGTGCATCGAAGGGTATGGAAGCAAGGAAGCCTACGGTCCGATGCTCGATGCGCTGGGACAGCTGTGCCGCGGCCCGCAGGGCGGGCCGATCATTCAGATCCTCGCAACAGAAGCTCCAACGTGGCTCGCGCAACTGCCGGCGCTTCTCACGCGCGAGCATCGCGCGACTCTGCAGCGGGAAATCCTTGGCGCAACCCGCGAGCGCATGGTGCGCGAGATCGGCGACGCCTTGGACTCGATCACCGCGGAGACGGCGCTACTGCTGCTATTCGAAGACCTGCACTGGGCCGATGACTCCACGGTGGACCTCATCTCGGCGCTGGCGCGCCGCCGGGCCCCTGCGAAATTGATGCTGCTTGCGACCTGCCGCCCGCTGCATGCGGAGCCTGCCGGCCATTCCCTGAAGGGACTCATACCGGATCTGTTGGTCCGCCGTTTGAGTCGCGAAATCGCCTTGATCCCGCTGAGCCAGGCAGAAGTGGAGGAGTATCTGGCGGTCCAATCACCGGCCGGCCACCCGCCGCCCGGCCTGTCCGCCCTGGTGCACCGGCACTCGGAAGGCAATCCCCTGTTCATGGTGGCCGCCCTGGAACATATGGCGAAGCGCAGCCTGCTCACCCGTGCGGACGGCCGATGGGAACTGCGCGTGCCCCTGGAGCAAATCGAATTCGAAGTGCCGGAGGATTTGCGCCACATGATCGAGGCACAGCTCGAGCCGCTTTCCGCGCAGGAACAGAGCGCGTTCGAACTGGCGAGTATTGCGGGCGTGGCGTTCGCGGCGAGCGTGATCAGCGCTCTGGCGCCTACCGATTCAAACAACGTAGAGGATCTCTACGAGGAGCTGTCTCGCCGGCATCACATCGTGAAATGGGCGGGCACCCAGTCGCTTCCCGACGGCAGCATGACTGAGCGCTACGAATTCGTCCACGCACTGTACCGCCAAGTTCTCTATGACCGGCAGTTGCCGGCGCGCAGAGCGCGGCTGCATCGGCAAATCGGCGAGCGGCTGGCTGCGCTGTACGCGCAGCGGATGGAGGAGGTCGTTCCCGAGCTGGCCTACCACTTCGAGCAGGCCGCCGACTGGCCCCGGGCCGTCGACTACCTGCAGCAGGCGGCGCAGATCGCGGGACGGCGCTATGCTCATCGGCAGGCCGATGAGCTACTCGCTCGAGCGCTGGAGTTGGTGAGCCACCTATCCGGGACCCAGCGTGCGCAGGCGGAGCCGCAGCTGCTCGTGGCACTGGCCGCACACCGCGCGGCGGCCTTCGACATGCGCGCCATCGAGACCTATGAGACCCTGGCTGCGCGGGCGGCACACTATGGTCTGATCGACCTACAAGCGCGTGCGCTACTCGATCTGTCTTATTTCTCATCATTGACCAGCGCGGAGCGCGGCCTGGAAGCCGCGCAGCGCGCGCAGCGATTGAGTGCCGAGCAGGGCCCGGCCATGCGTACACGCACGCGCGCGATCTGCGCGTTCCGACGGTTGTCGGTGAGTGGCTGGAATACTCAGGATGCACTCGAATTCCGGACCGGACTCGCGGAGCTTCACAAAGGCCAGCACTCGGCTGCCCTCGACTTCGGTCAGATGGAGGGCAGCCACATTCGGTTCCTCTCCGGAGAATACCGCGAGGCGCGGCGGCTCGCGATCGAGGTCCGGGCGAAATGGCTCGAGCCCGGAACCAACCCCAATCTGAGAATCGAATATTATCGATCCGACGCCCTCGCACTGCTCCCCCTGGTTTTCCTTGGAGAATGGGGCGCGGCGATCGGGGAGTTCGCGGCAGCAATGGCCGAAGCGCGGAAGAACGTCAACGAAAATAACATCCTGTGGCTGCAGGTCCATCAAGCGTGGCTGCATCTGTATGCCCAGGATTTCATGGGGGTCCTGGCGATCTGCCGGTCGGCACTGGCGCTGTTGCGAGATCCGGCACTTCGCGCCGCTCCTCCACCACAGCTGCGCAGGGCGTTGATTTGCGCAGGCTCAGCGTCGGCTGCCATGGGCGATTATGCGCATGCACTCGAAGACTTTTCGGCCGCGGCAAGCGACATGGACCGTCAGACGGTGTTTCTCGACTGGTACTGGCGCATGCCGCTCGCGGCAGGCCTGACCGAGTTGTGGCTCGCAAAGGGCGATGGCGTTCGCGCTCGGCTGGAGGCTGAGCGGCTTCTCGAGATGGCGCTCGCCACTGAGGAGCGTACTTGGCAGGCGCTCGCTTGGGAGATCAACGCTCGGGTTGCCCTCGCCAATCGGGACGATGCGCGCGCCCGAGATTGCATTGCACGAGGGGTATCCACGGTGCAGGGCTTCGAGGTGCCGTTGGCCGCTTGGAAAGTGCACGCGACGGCGGCCCACATCGAAGAGGAATCGGGGAATCTCGAATCAGCCCGATCGCACCTCGACCTCAGTCGCGCCACGATTATGCAGCTTGCGAACTCGATGGAGCAACAAGAGCCGCT
>DATHMV010000049.1:0-8350 GCA_035486715.1 Candidatus Aquilonibacter sp. | reverse complement strand
CCCACCGATGAAAACTGAATGAACTGGCCTGCTTTCTGTTCGCGAAAATACCTAAGAGCTGCCTTCGTCACAATAATCGTTCCAAAGAGGTTCGTTTCGATCTGTGCCCGGAATTCCGATAGAGTCGTGTCTTCGACGGACGAAAGATTGCCATATCCCGCATTGTTAATGACCACATCCAGCGAGCCAAATACATCGACCGCCGCCATTACCGCGTTTGCCGCTGCTGCTTCGTCGGTCACATCCATTGCGAAGAGCTTGACCTGATCTCCATATCGTTCCGACATATCAGCCAGCGACTTAATATCCCGAGCTGTCGCCAACACTTTATTGCCCGCGGCGAGGCCCGCTTCAACAATTGCACGACCCAGACCGCGAGAGCTGCCGGTGACTAACCATACCTGCGCCATTCATCCTCCTGTATCGAAGCCAAACACCCAGATATTCTGGAGAAGCTCTCGCGGACACGCGGCTTTCGAGAGCGTCGGGGTTCGATTCGGGACGCTATGGCCTCTGAGTGACGAGACCCCAGTTGAATGCGAACGTCCTCGAGTTATCCAACACCGTGCCTATGGATTTGCCCGTCGGATTGAACGGTAAAATCTTTGTTACTGCCTTCGACGGAGCTCCCGTTGCATCAAATGAGGCGTACTTATGACAGGAGATGCACGATGAAGCAGCGACAGTACCGTTGCCCATGATGCCTTCAATAACCGAGTTCCCGAGAACATATGGCGTCCCATCAGGTGCTGTGAAGTCGACCTCAGTGGACTTCAGGCAGTAATTCTGCCAGAGAGGCGAAAGATTTGCCTTCTGCATAAGCGCCTTCAGAGCCGGCGTCTTTTCGCATGTTCCATACCCTGCGTTGTATTCCGAGAGATTCGGGGGGACGGCTGCCACCTGCGCTCCAAATGTGTCGAAGCAGCCCATATAGTCGCATCTACCGGGGTTCATTTGATGTTCGAATGTTCCCCACACCCAGTTGGGATTCTGTCGGCTGGCGACATGCATCGCTACCAGGGCGTACTCTGTCCCATTCGATGTTGCCGTGTAGTACTGCTTGCGGATGTTGTCCAAGTTGCCGAGCGCGGGAATCCATTGGAGTAGCGCAGGCAGAGGAACCCAGTCACCTTTAATCGCTACTGCATCAGGCCGCATCTCCACGTTCTTGCCCGCTTTGTACGCAGCAGCCCTGCCCGCCTGCGTGTTCAAGTGATTGTTAACAATGTCTTCGTAATTGGTCTTATTGCGCGCAACCTGCTCTACAATGCACGGGATCGGATTGCCAGTAGTTGGGAATCCACCCGCAGCGGAACCGTCAGGAGGAGGCGGACTTTGAGGGGGAGAGCCGGCGCATGGCTCGTCGATTTTTAACATCGCGTGAGACCGGACCATACCCCCAATCCTTGCCGGAGCGAGATTCCGACTCTCGGCCTGTGCGAGAACGCCACTCTTAGCCAGCGCGAGAACGCTCGCATGAAACTTCAGTGATTCTGGACCACTAGGCCAATGCGGATTGGACGTGAACGTATCGGCATCCGATGCCCATCTTTCAAACTCGACGGGCGCTCCACTCTGGGCGGAGATCGGCGCAGTGATCTGCGTGAACAGCTCCCACATAAAGGTATCCGAATTCTCAGTCTTGCCTTCGACTGCTCCCGCCCGCGCCGGAACGGCAACGGCTACTATCGGTGTTGAGACGGTTCTGGCCGTGGAATCTGGAGCTTCAGTGTTGCAACTTGTGAAAAACAGGGCTGCACAAACGGCGACCACAACCATAGCTTTGCGTTTGAACATAACTCCCTCCGCGCGCCAACAGGGCGCCTTCGTTTTTGCCTTTCGTGCCACTGCAGCGGCCTCCTTCAAAGCGTGGCAACAGCGTTAACCACTTCTGCGTCTCCTGACCATCTGTCCGGTTTACCGGGATGATCAACGCCAGGTTCCGACTATCCGACTCTATGGGTGTCCGGATACCCTCGTTCGAACGATCCTTCGGTCATCCGGTGAGTTGTAAATCAGCCCTAGCGGCCGTTGCCAGTCGATGGTATTGAGACCTGGAACCGAAACGTCAGTATCTGCATTGCAGGACTTGACTGGTATTACAACCGCATTTGCTTTTGATCGGCCCACCAAATCAGCCGTGAAACAGTAGTCTTTCGGCAAACCAGCTGTGCTTTCGTCGATGGTCGCTACCATCGTGTGAACCACACCAGCCTTGCCCGATGGAGTGATGAGGCGTCCATAAAGTGCCAGTTCAACGTCAATTCCAACGAGCATTTCAACTGGTTGTGATGTGGATTTACCTTTTGACCATTCAACCACCGTGCGAATTCGGTTTTTATGGTGATAAAGCCGATCGGTGGCAACAGCATGCACCTCTTCAGGAGTAAAAACGACGTTGCGTATATCCGCCCCAAGCGTTCTTTTGTCGCTGCGGGCCTGGGTGTCGACGTTTTCGAGATACACAGTTACCGATTCTGGCAAGCCTTGGGACTGCCACTCGACGCCAATCGGGTCCAGATCTACTAGCAGCCCTTCGGCATCTTTGTTAACTGCTGAAGGAGGCTTAGCAAGAACCGAAAGAGGCTCCGGCCTGGTGAATAGCCACACGCTCAATGCGACTAGCGAAGCGCTGACTAATAGGACAATAACTGTCAAGCTGTGTTGAAAGATGATGAGGAGCCGCAAAAGCTTCTGGTCTTGATCGTTAACCGCGTCTCTTACACTCGTGTCTGAGGCCACGATCTTGCCGAGCTTCGCTGGTGACAAATTGCCGTAGGCTTTTAAGTCCAGGTTTGGATTTGTTCGGAGCTTGCCTACGATGTCCTTGAGGATGTCGCCGCCAATTTTTGCTTGGCCAACCCAGAGATAAGCGAAAAAGCCCGCTACTCCCAGCAGGGCTGGCAGACCGGCCAGAAAAGACAGTGAGGACATAGAGTTCCCTCTTACGAACCGACCGGCCACCTTATCTGATAGCGACGCTGCACATCACTTGCAAGCACTGTTCTAATGACGGAAGTTCGCAACACCTGCACCCAGACCGAGTGCCAGGGTCGTCGAAGTTTGAATAAAGAAGGGAAATTTCATCCAACGTCCCACATAGCAAGGGCGCTCAGTCTCTCCCAGGCGCACACCTTTTCAATCGAGTGCCAGTGGCTTTCCAGTGTCCGGAATGCAACAAACCGATTTTGAAGGGGTGCAACAGATGAAGCGAGAGTGTTCTCGTCTTCGGACGTGAACAAGTGCAAGCGGCCACCAAATTCGATCTTCCAACCACTATTCAGATAAAGCAGGGAAACGATGGAATCTTCGGGCGGCACGAAGTCATTGTGTAAAGGGAACGCAGGTGTATCAGAATTCATCTGTCTGAGTTGAATCCAGTTTTCCCGGCTTAGCTTTACTTGAACTTCAAACGCGGCCGACAAGAGGTTGATCGTTTTTCGAGAGTAAAGAGCGGTCCACAGAGTCTTGCTTCTCAGCAATGAGTATTCGATCCGACCACTGCCCCTTTTTCGCAGATCAAACATGTGTGGATCGGAATTTATTTCGGCTATAGATTTGGTAAGAACTGATTCGGGGAGAAAATTATCGACAACTAGATGCGGCCAGGGACACGAGATCAGTTTGGCAGAAAGCGGTTCCTGTTTAGGGCAGACAGCGCTAGGCATACACGGCTCCTCCGTCGCGGATGGCTCTTGTCCGCCCAGTGAGCACAATTTCGATATCGGCTATGCGGCTGGAGACAGAATCTTCTCTATCTTTGCGTGCACTTTTTTCAGAACCTTG
This sequence comes from Candidatus Aquilonibacter sp., assembly GCA_035486715.1. Classification (GTDB taxonomy): domain Bacteria; phylum Acidobacteriota; class Terriglobia; order Terriglobales; family Acidobacteriaceae; genus Sulfotelmatobacter. Next base: position 4,564 of record DATHMV010000049.1, on the reverse strand, counting down.
ACGCTAACAGGTCCCTCGGCTTTTTTACCTAGTTTCTTTACCAGTTTCGCGATGTCCTTCGAAATGCTCTGTAGGTCTATAGCTTGAGCTACCCCAGTGACCTTTTTCTCTGACATGAGATGTCTCCTTTGAAAGTAGTCGCGAAGATTATAGCAAAGGTTCAAAATGTGGCAAGGAGTAAGTGAACTAATTAATGAGTGGCCCGTTGCCTAAGTTAGCCATTGATCGGCGACAACCTGGACGATTGGTAACGACAAGTCGGCATAGCGCCACAATTCCAAGATCAGCCAGACGGTAGATGCGTGGCTCGATGCGCGTTTATGAGGACCGATCCACACTCGATGAGTGCATCGGCCTGAAGTCCAGTGTTGAGGTCGAAGCTTCCGTATTGCCGATGCTACGTCCGAGACATCAATGGTGGAGGTGGAAGGGCAGGGGTCAGAACTGCACTACAATCACGCGGCCATCAACAGTTACTATGCGGAAATGGTTCGCTTCCATTGGAGAGAGAGGCAGAGAAATTCATCCGAGGGAGAGGTTTAAAGACCCAGATGCCGCCGGAAAGATGAACAAATTCACGACAGTTCCGTTTCACGACAGTTCCATGCAACTTATTTCCGGTCGGTTGTACAATTCCGAGTACCGAGAAGTCAATTCGTCCAGATGGAGACAGACCATGCGGAAGATCGCTGTTCTGGTGGTTTTCGTGTCGGTGGCTTTGCACGCTCAGGTTTTTGTACCCCTTAACCAAATGCACGTCGAAACGGTGAATAAGACGGATACCTGGAGTTGGGTATCCCCTGCATTTACCCCTTGTGAGGGCGTAGGCGTTACCGGATCTGCAAAGTATTTTGCTGTGGCTGGGTATGAGATGACATCTGTAATGGGACCTTCGGGTGTCATGTCGGCATCGAAATATCTAACCAGTCTAAGCATTCGCGGCGAGTCAGCTTCCTTTGATGATGAGACAGTACTTGCAGCACGGTTAGACCGTAGAATCTTGCCCACGAGTGGGTGGGTTTTTCCGTTGAATTTCCACCGACCAAAAACGTCAACCATAGAAGCCCCACCTGGCCCATATTCAACACGGAGTTTGTATTTGTCGCACGAAGACTTTTGCCCTCTTGGCGGGGGAAACTGCAAAGGCCTCGTTGTCTACAACTTTACCAACAGTCATTTAAACTACAACTCGGAATTGAGGTTGACCGTAACCGCGGCGAAAGAGGGATGCCACGTGAACACATCGGTCAACACTCACGTCCTCCAGTAGAGGCATGGCCTGGACTTTATTGGGCAAAGACCGGGTACCACAAGCCCAGTATGATTCCCTTCCCGGGGGAGGGAACCCGCATTCTTGGCGGTTAAAATTAGGACTTTACGCATCGTAGGTCTTTGAGCCGGTATCGGCGCAAGTCATCCTCCAAAACCTCCTTGATCTGGAGGAGGCCCATCAACCTGGGGATGATTGGTAACCCCCGGATGGTCGGCAATTCGGAAGTTTGACTACCCCGCTCCCTCGATGAGTGATAAATCGCCGATTCGCTCATCGACAAGATTGGGAATGACAAGTCGGCTTGTCGGAAGTGATTGCGATTGCTCCGGATTGACGGGCAAACCGGAAGAATTGTTCAAGTGAGAGTCTTCCCCGACAGAACGGGCCGGTTTCCGATTCAACAAAAAAGGCGGAGCGCAGATTCGCACCCCGCCACAGATCAAGAATGTATCGACTTAGGCTGCCGCCGTGCGACCCTTCGGCTTGATTGTTTTCTTGTCTCGTTTCGCGACGAATTCTTTGGCCACGGCTTTCTGTAGCTTTTCGGTGTCCACACGGAAGCGTTTGGCGGCGTCCATGAGAACGTCGCCACGGCTGGCGTTGGATCGCTGATAAGCCGAATCGAGCAAACTGACTTCCAGAAGCAGCTTGCACAGTTCGGACTCATCATACGTGCCTACTTGCTTGGCCAAAAGCTCCTGCGCGGACGCAGAGTCCTTCTTGGCCTCTACCTTATGGCGCTTCGTCAGAGCCGGAACCTGGCTATACGAGAGATGGCCAATCAGGTACTGGGCGACCGTTAGCAAGTCGGCCTTCTTTAATGGAGCCGAAACGCGTTGGAGGATCGTGGCCAAGATACGGTGGCGAGTCGTAATCGCCAGTTTTTCTTTCTCGATCCGCTTCCGTTCTTCTGCCCGCTCCCGCTCGACCTGCTGCGGAGAGGGCGTGTTGGGATGGTGGATACGGCAGGTCGGGTCGGCACAAACCTTGACGACCTGTCCGCGCTTGCCGCCGTCCATGACGACGGCCTCGGTCATCTTGTCACAGGGTTTCTGAACGGGCGAGAGCTTGCTGCTAGCGCCGTTCGGCTTGGGTTTCTTGACCTCCAACTCCACATAGTGATTCCGTCCCAAGGGAGCGCCCTCGCGGGAATTCCACGCCGCCGAAATCTGGATTAGCTGCGGCTTGGTTTTCAGCGTCTTTTTCACGCAAGCGTCAATCTTGGCCCGGAAACAGTCGGGAGACGTGCAGGAATCCTTTCGCACGTCTGGGAAAAGTAGCTTGTTGAATCCAGTTCGCTTCGGACAGTTGGCGCACGATCCTGCTTCGGGAACGAGTGTCTCATCCTGCTTGTCAAATGGCGCGGACGCCAGTTGTAGCAAGATGTTCGATTCAATCCACGCGGCCAACTCCCGCACTGGAATCAGGACTTGGCTGTTGCCCTCGCTGGTCCACAAGCCCCGAAAGGAAGCCGAGAATGCCTCCTGCTGTTGCGAAGCTGGAAGCTTGGCGATCAGCAAAGCGTGGCCGATGGTGATCTGGTCTTTCAGGAATGCCTCGGCCACAGGCGGTATCAGGTCAGCGAGTCGAATGCGACCGTACACGTAAGCCTCGCTCTTGCCAGCACGGGAGGCGATAGTGGCGATGGTGTAGGCAGGCTCACCGAGTTCCAAGAGTGATTTGAAACCCAGAGCCTCCTCAAGCGGGTGGATGTCCTCGCGTTGCAGGTTCTCAACGCATTGGGCCTCGATTGCCTCGGCATCGGTCAGCTTGACTACGCGGACGGGAAGTTTTTCGAGTTCCACCAGTTTCGCCGCTCTGAGGCGACGTGCCCCGGCTACAACCTCGTACTTGCTTTCCTCCAGTTCGCGCACCAGAAGAGGGGCCAGAATCCCTTGCGTCTTGAAGCTGGCCGCTAGTTCTTCGAGGCTCTTGGCATCAAAGCGTTTGCGGGGATTGGTTGGTGACTCCGCAAGCGCGGTGATGGGAACGCTGCGATATTCATGGTTGTTGACTGCATTTTGCGTACTAGGCATGATCTTTTCTCCTCTCATATGTGTTCGGTCATTTTGTTGGTGGACTCGGCGCATACGTCGGGCTTGACAACCAAACGGTGCAGATGTTGGCGTGCTAAGCCGCTGCCGCGAGTGCCGCTGGCTCGGGGGCAATGCCCCCGAGGATCACGGCAGCGGTTTGTTGAACGGCTTCCAAGCTCTCGCGGAGAAGATTGGCGTCTCCGTGCCAAAGCTGGATGTAGTCCTGGGATGCGGTTCCGTTCTGGAGTCCGACCGATTGACAAACCACAAAGGCCACGGCTTCAGCCTCGGTCTCGCGGACCTGTTTGGTGGTCAGGGTGCGACGGTCGCCACGGTGCAACATTTCGTGGGCGATCTCGTGCACGAGCGTGGAAAATTCCTCGGCGGGCTGCATCCCGGAAAGCAGAGTGATCTTCCCGCCATGCGAAAGACCCTTCGCGGGAGCAATTCTCTCGGAGAAACTAATCTCGACGCTTTGCGCTTCCACGAACTTGAACAGGCGTTCGCGGTATCCGCTCACGTCGCCATTGACTTCGGTCAGAGCGGGAAGCTCTTTGCCCTCCGTCTGGGTAACGTCGAAAACATAGACGGCCCGGAATCCGTACAGCGTCCGCTGACCATCCGTTGTTGCGTCTCCACTCGGCTCGTCGGTCGCTACATCCTTCGTGCTTCGCCTTCCGACCATCGGGGCGAGAATGAAAATGCCTTTTTCTCCCCGTTTAACGAAGCGGCCAAGCGAGTTCCATGTCCGAAGTCCGGCAACGTTGGTAGCCTCGGGCTTCTGGCGTGCGATGAGCATGATGTTGCGGAAGCTGTAGGCGTGAAACTTCGCCATTGCTCCGAGGTATGCCCCTGGGCTCGCGTTGAAAATCGAATCGGCCACTCGGGCTCCGCGGTAACCTCCGCCCGTTCCAAGATTTATTCCATTTCCGGGGCTCGAAAGAACAGTAAGGTGGTCAAAATCGACGTCATCGAAAAAGCTCACATTGATCGCCCATCCGTTGTACGTGAGATAGCGAACCACCACTCGCGCTCCAAGGCGAAAATAATCGAAGTTTGCGCTGTCACCGCAATAGGAGCAATCATTTGGGTTCTTGCTCTTGATGAAGTTACAGTCCTGGCAGGAATAGGCTTGATCTCCTGCCGATGTTTTTCCAACATAAATTGGAAGATCGTTGCTGGGAGTCCAAAGAAAATAAACCTCGTCAGAGGGATGTGGCGCAAGGGATGGGACTACGAGCAAGCTAGAAAGTTC
>DATHMV010000048.1:0-41271 GCA_035486715.1 Candidatus Aquilonibacter sp. | reverse complement strand
GCGATCTCCTCCATCGTGTCGATCGAGGTTCCGTCCACATCGGTCTGGCAGGCTTCACGCAATCGTCCATAGCTCACCGGAATCCCGAATCCTTCGAGCAGGCACTTCAGAGCTGCCGGTCCGCAATCCGTGGCGGAGGTCTGGACAACTTCGGGAACCAGCCAGCGGCGGTCGAGTTTCATGGCTGCTCCGCGTGCTGGATTGTGGCTACTTCTTTCGAACCACTCAAACCTCTGCCCACCACTCGCAGCACAAGCGATGCGGGAGAAATGCGTTCGACCTGCACTTGCACTGTGCCGGGGAGGCCGTGCTGCATGGGAATGCGGCCGGCAGAATGGGGATTGACCGCGAGCTCAACGCGAATTCGTCCGTCGCGCACTTCGCTGCCAACGTGAGTAACCGTGGCGCTGATGCTGCCGTATTCGGTCCAGGGAAATCCATCCAGCCGCAAACGAGCGGATTGGCCTGACTGAATGCGGCCGAGGGCGTCGGCGGGTTGGAAGCTCGCGACAATTCGCAGCTCCCCCGTCGGTACAACAGCCGCGAGTTTGTCGCCCTCTCGCACTACACTGCCCACTCGCACATTGGCGACTTCACCGAGCCTGCCGTTAATCGGGGCACGGATGAGTCGCCGGTCAACTTCATCTTCCAGGCGCTGGATCCCAGCCTGGGTCGTCGCCTGGCTGCCACGCAGGCGGTTGACCTCGCTCTTGAGTCCTTCGAGATGCGCCCGCCGATCCTCTGCATCGGTTAGCCGCTGCTGTTCCAGTTTGTTCACAGCGAACCGGAGGCTGTCGGCCGCGGCACGCCTCTCGGCGGCATTTGCCTGCGCCCGTTCGAAGTCCGCTTTCGCCAGCACACCGCTGGCGTACATCTGGCTCAGGCGCTGCGCTTCCGATTCGGCCAGGTGCGCCGCGGCATCGGCTTCCCGGAAATGGGCCCGAGCTTCTTCCAGCGCCACTGCGACAGTCTGCTGCTCTTGCGCCGAGGCGCGATCTTCGGCAGCAATCTGATCTTCCAGCGATTGAATCTGCGGCCCCAGCGCTCCCAGCTTCGTGCGTTCTTCTGTGAGCTGCAGTTTCTGCATGTCGGCGTCGAGCTCGATCAGAACTTCGCCTGCCGCCACTTCGCGATCGAGTGCCAGCGTGCTCGTCACCACGCGGCCACTGTATTGCGACTCGACCGGATGCGCCGCGCGATCCACTTCCAGATCGGCCGTCTCGCTGACCGCATAAACCGCCACTCGGGCTCGGAAGAACCATGCCACCCACAGTCCCAGCAGAACTGCCGCTATCAGCAATCCCCATGTGCCGCGCTTAAATGTTTCGGACTCCAGGAAACGTTCTGAGCGAAAAAAGGGACTCGGCATAAATTAATCTCCGTCACCGCTGACTGCCGGCAATGACATCGTTACATCCTGGCCGTCACCACGGCCGAGATTTCAGCGCGCAACATCTTACCGCTGAAATGGCTCCGCCGGCCGAATGTTGCGAATCAATTCTTGTTGCTACGTGCAACTCGAAAAGCCGCCTTGCAGGGCGGCTTCTCTCTGATTCGCTCGGCTGTTCTTCAACACTGCATTCGCAGACTACCCGCCTTCACATTAGTCTTGGTTTTCATGGCTTCTCCTGTCCTTTGGATTTTGGTAGTTGCTTGGTCTTCCCTTGGTGCTTGCTATTTGGTGACGTTACTTGGTCGCGATGTGCATACCCGCCTTCATATTCGTCTTGGTTTTCATGGCTGCTCTCCTCTCCTTATTTGATTTGGTAGTTTCGCTTCAAGTCTTCCACTCCGGTCGTCTCTCGGAGTCAACCCTTGCCCGCCGCCTTATGTTTTCGGTTTAGAGGGCCACTCTCATGCCAGCCTTCGCGTTCGTCTTGGTTTTCATGGCGTCCTCCTTTCGCTTTGGAGTAATGCAAATGACAGGCCAACCGTTTGCTAGTTGAGGCCAGATTCCTCGTGCTTCGGAAGTGCTTGAAAAGAAACGATGTCGATTTCGGCGCCTCGAATACCAACCCGACCATGCACGCTCCCACTAACCCAACGGTTAAGGGCAGCCCGCCGTACGGTTAGCGACGGGCCCGGCAATCGTGCACCAGCCTGCGGAATCAACGCCCTATTCCTCTGCACTTGATATCTAGCCCCAAGACCCCCCGGTTGACGTCCTCTTTGCGGAGCCACCATGATCGGCCAAACCATCTCGCACTACCGCATCGTCGAGAAACTCGGCGGGGGCGGCATGGGTGTGGTCTACAAAGCCGAGAACACTGCGCTTGGCCGCTTCGTCGCTTTGAAGTTTCTGCCACGCAGTGGGAAGCTGCCCCTGGCAATGCTGGGGAAGCAAAGCAGCAGGCGGCAGGGTCTTTGAAGCTCGTTCCCAACAATCAGGCCGTGGAGGTCGAAGCCACGCTGGCGTTTGCCATGGCAGGCGATACGGTGCTATCCACCACGCCGGAGATCGTTATGAAAACGCTGCATCAACCAAGCCAGATAGCGCACGCCACCGTAGACATTTTGGTCGAGGTTGCAGCGGTCGGTCACGCCGAGCCGCTTGGCAGTGGCGGGCATCAACTGCATAAGTCCCACAGCGCCTTTCGGAGAGATCACGCAGGGCTGCCAATTTGACTCGCGTTCGACAATGGCGCGCACCAGCGCAATGGGTACTCGATAGTGTCGCGCGTAGGCCGTGACGTAGTACTCAGCTTCAATCCTTGCCGGCGGTTTACCCGATTGCGCCCAGCCGATTGAGATCACGGAAAGCATTCCCACCACGATGAGTGCTGATTTCATGCGGCATTTCCTCGCAGGGCCTCAGCCGTGTATTGCTGCGCATCATAAATCAGACTGGCAAATCCGTCGCGCAAAAGCAGCTTGCGTCGATCGGCTTCGGTCTTAGCCAGCAGGGGCAGCAGAATGTCTCTCATCTCCGCTGTGATTTGTTCGCTCCCGAGAAGTGAAATTCGCGACTAGATTCTGGCGTCCTCAGCGCCACCATCTCTGCTTCACGCTCGGCAGTAGGGTGCTCTAGTAGACACCTTCTTTGTGGTATTCAGGTTCGCCATCGACCATTGCGTATTGAGGCTTAAGGCGACCCTTGGACTGGTAGACAGACTTGCAGAAGGGCAGCCGTTTTTAGGTAGCCGGGAGTTACGGAAATAGGGTAGCCGGACTCGCTAGGCTCCTATTTTCAAGGGATTAGAAAACTGGCGGAGAGAGTGGGATTCGAAAAGGCTCTTTGGAACAGATTCTTCGCGTTCAATGAGATGCCGAAAACCGACGTCTTTACCGATGTTTAGCTTTTATCACATCTAGGACAGCAGTCCCAAAAAAAACTTTAATTAGCCCCAATTGGACTGATTACGGTATGGACGGTATGGATGCGATTTTCTCGTCACGCTACAACCCTCATCCCGTATCAACACACCCACCCCTGGACGGCGCGACGAGCCCTGGGCTGTCACAATGATGGCTGCGCCTGCCGAGACAAGAAGCGGAGGTCATGTCAAAAATGAAATCCACCGCTACAGATCAGCATTTCACCAGTGACGTAGTCGGATAGCGAAGAGCAGAAAACAGCACCGCGCCCGCTGCCTCCTCGGGGGTTTCCCATGCGTCCGAGCGGACATGCGGCTGCAACCGAATCAGCATCGCAGATTGGACCCCGATCCCCGAGTTTAACGGCTCTCGCGCTTGTTAGACCACATAGGTCATCTCTAAATTAATACTGTGCCGAAATCCTGGAGAGGCGATAGCACTTTTTGTGCATGAAGTGCCCCTGTGCATCCTTGACGGATCCTTCTGGCGGGCAAGGTTTGCCGCAGATGGGGCACGGCGAATATTCGCCTAAGGCCAACTTCTGCTTTGGTTCCGCGATCCAAGTGTCAATCTTCTCGCGAATGCCACCATCTGAGCACTCTTTATTGGGCTTTCTCTTAGCCTCTCGATCTCAGCTTTGATTATTGCGCGGTCCCCGGGGGAAAGCATGGACGCAAGTGTGCGCTGCCGTACAGACAAGTCAATCCCTATGAATCTTCCGCCAGATGGCGCCCACGCCGCTTCAATGCGCGCTTCAGCACGCGCCGAACAGATACAGGCGCAGCAGATTTTCTTGGATTTTCACCCCCTCGACACAATCGGTGCGTCCCAGTTTAATTACACCGAACGCGGCAAGCACCGGTGTCCATATGTTGTTAGTGCAATATCGCTGCCACTTGCGTCACAAAAAGCCTGCTGAAAACTAAGGCCATACTGCTTTAGCAGTAAAGCACGAGTGCCGAAACCTTCGGCACCTCCCGAAATATCGGCAGATTCCTCCTAAAGTCTCGTCGAAGTTTTGCCGATAGGTGCTCGCAGGAGGATTTAAATGACTACGAATCTTGTTCCTGCTGCTCAATACCTTCGGATGTCCACCGAACACCAACAATATTCACTTCCAAACCAATGCACGAGAATCGGAGGCTACGCACAAGAAAAAGGCTTTGAGATTGTCCGCACATATTGCGATCCCGCGAAAACCGGGGTTGTGCTGAAGCGCCGTTTGGGGTTGTGTCAACTGCTGCAAGATGTGGTGAATCCAGAAAAACGGAGTTACAAAGCGATACTCGTCTACGACGTGAGCCGATGGGGGCGTTTTCAGGATACGGACGAAGCCGCGCACTACGAATTTCTCTGCAAGTCCGCTGGCGCTCCGGTGCACTATTGCGCTGAAACTTTCATCAACGATGGAAGCCTGCCAAGCCTGATCGCGAAGGCGCTCAAGCGGACGATGGCCGGAGAATACAGCCGTGAACTCGGAGTGAAAGTTCTGGAAGGTCAGCGGCGTTTAGCCAGGCTAGGTTTCAAGCAAGGTGGAATGGCAGGATACGGATTGCGACGAATGCTGCTCTCTGCCGATGGCACAAGAAAACAGTTGCTTGAGAATGGGGAGCGTAAGAGCATTGCGACCGACCGTGTTATCCTCGTACCCGGTCCAGCACAAGAAGTGCAGATCGTTCGGGAAATTTACCGAATGCTGATTTCGGAGGGTCGCACAGTCTATGGCATCGCAAGGGAGTTGAATCGGAGGCAAGTGCAATATCTCGGAGACTCGCCGTGGGACTATCAGGCCGTATACGGAATCCTTTCACATCCAAAATATGCTGGTTGCCATGTGTACGGTCGCACTTCCCGAAGGCTCTACACGCCAACTGTGAAAGTGCCTAAGTCCGAATGGATTCTAACTCCCGAGTCATTCGAGCCGATTGTTACAGATACGACGTTCGCGGAAGCACAACGGATCGCGCGAGACCGAACAATTAATAAATCAGACGAGGAACTGCTTGCCTGTCTGCGGAGCTTGCTTCTGCGTGAGAAGCGATTATCTCTGCACCTCATTCAGAACTCGCCCGGCATACCTTCGCCCTCTGCGTATCGGCAGCGCTTCGGAAGTTTGCGGAAAGCTTACGAATTGATTAGCTACGGGAGACCTGATAGCTTCGGGCCGATTGATCTGAGACGGCGAACCCAAGCACTTCGCGAAGAGTTGATGACTGAAATTGTCGCGCTATGTCCATCTGACGTTGCGGTCATACGAAAGGGTGGGAGATGGAGAAGTCGATTGCGATTGAGAAATGGAAGACTCGTGTCGGTTATTGTGGCGCGTACGGTACGCCCTTGGAAAACCGCAGTTCGATGGTGTATCGACCCTGTACTGCACGAACGCAGGTACATGACATTATTAGCACGTTTCAACGAACGGAATGATGCTTTCCTCGATTATCACGTCTTTCCTAGCATGGACCGGAAGAGAAGATTTCAGATTTGTCTTTGCGACGCATGGCTGAAGCGTGGTGTCGCCCTTAAGAGCTTATCGCAGTTCTATGAAACTGTGACCAGAGTTGCTTCCTATTCCCTATGAGATAACCAAATTGATTCTTACTGGTGGTTTCCGGCCTAAGAGTGGCGGTACCAGACAGTTGACGTAACCACCCGACCGTGCTCGTAGGTTTTAAATTCTTTGTGAAAGTTGAAGAGCTACCCCATTGAACATTAGATTGCCGCTGCTAATGGAAGTGACGCGGACGGGTTTCAATCTTGGGAAAATCCAGCGGAAACAAGTGCGTGGCATTGATCGATATCACGTATGCGCCGCGTTCTTTTGCATTTTCTACTTTCTGCAGCTTGCCATGCACGCGGAGGAATCTGCTCTTGTTCACCAGCGAACGATACTGCTCATAGACGGCGGGCTTCACGACTACGTCGCAAAAATCGGTTTCATCATGGAGCGTCAGGAATATGATGCCCTTTGCGGTTCCGGGCCGCTGCTTTACGGTGACTTCTCCCCCAGTCTGCACGTGTTCTCCAGGCTTTCGATTTTTCACGTAACGCAGGGTCCATAAATCCATGCGTTGCAGGTCAGCTCTGCGATACGCCATAGCGTGCGGGCCGATGGTGAAGCCGGAGATATGATGGTCGGTGATCAGCCGTTCGGCGTCGGTCATACGCAACAGAATCGACGTTGGATCGTAATCCGGAATGTCTGTGAGGAGAGCGCCGGTTCGCGTTCCATATTTCGCTACCTGCCAGAGTGCATCCCGGCGATGGAGGCGATTTTTGAGGTCCAGCGAATTCAATGCACCGCAGGCGGCAAGATTCTGTAATTCGTCTTTTTTTAATTCAGGCACTCTTCGAATCAAGGCAGGGATGCCCTCAAACATAGCGGTCTTGCGCACTGCCATGATTGCCCTGCCGCTCTCTTCACGCAGTTTACGCACATAGCGGAAGCCGAGGCGGAGCGTTATTCCGTTGTTCTCTTTTTCGAGAGTGCAGTCCCAATCGGAGTGCAATACGTCGATGGGCTTGACATGCAACCCGTGCCTTTGAGCATCTTTAATAAGGACGCTCGGAGAATAGAATCCCATCGGCTGAGCATTCAGGAGGCCGGCTGCGAATGCGGCGAGGTAATGACATTTTAGATAGGCGCTGGCGTATGCGATGTGCCCGAAACTATAAGCATGGGACTCGGGAAAAGCATAGCCAAGAAAGCTTTCGACGCAATGGACAATCTTGTCCTGAGATACAGCATCAATGTTGTTCTTGGCCATGCCTTCGCGCGCTCGCTTGAGAATGGGTTCCATCAACTCGCGCGAACGCTTGTGGGTCATGGCGCGCCGGGCCTGTTCGGCTTCCGCTCCGCTGAACCCGGCAACCTTCATGAGCACCTGAAGGGCCTGCTCCTGAAACAAAATCACTCCATAAGTGCGCGCAAGCACTTCTTCGAGGATGGGGTGAGGGTAGGAGATCAGTTCGAGGCCCTGCCTTCGCTTAATCAGGGGACTGATCATGGCACCCTGAATCGGGCCGGGGCGGATTGAGCCGGTGCTGATGACAATATCGTAGAAGTTCTTTGGGAAAAGCCGAGGAAGAAACGAAAGTTGTGCGCGGCTTTCCAGCTGGAAGATGCCGATGGCGTCGGCTTTCTGCAATGCCGCAAAAACCAGCGGATCATCCTGAGGAAGGTGCGCAATATCCACTACTTCGTTGTAATGTTGTGGAATCAGTTCAAGTGTGTTCTTCATCGCCTTGAGCATTCCCAGGCCGAGCAGGTCGATTTTGATCAGCCCCAGCGCGGCGCAATCATCCTTGTCCCATTGACAGACGACCCGGCCTTCCATGCTCGCGGGCTCCAACGGAACCACGGAAGAAAGTTGTCCCTGGCACACCACCATGCCTCCGCTGTGCTGCCCGAGATGCCTGGGCAAGTCCATGACGCCCCAGCAGAGATTCACATAACGGCGAATCAGGGGATGAGAGATGTCGAGCCCGACATCAAGAAAAGACCTTTCCAGCGTGTCATCGGGATCTTTCCATTCAAAATTGGTGAAGACATCGCTAAGACGATCCACCATGTCATCGGAGATGCCCAGTACCTTGCCCATTTCCCGCGAAGCCGATTTATGGCGGTAGGTGATGACATTGGCGGTCATGGCGGCCCCTGTCGAGCCATACCGTTGATAAACGTACTGAATGATTTTTTCGCGATCCTCCCCGCTGGGAAGATCAATATCGATATCAGGCCATTCGCCGCGCTCTTTGCTTAGAAACCTTTCAAAAAGAAGCTTCATTCCCACGGGATCGACTGCGGTGATGCCTAGGCTGTAGCAGACGGCGCTATTGGCGGCCGAGCCGCGGCCCTGCGCGAAAATTCCTTCGCGATTGCAGAAGCGGACGATGTCCCAGACAATCAGAAAGTAGCCGGCTAAGCCTAACTCTTCAATCAGCGAAAGCTCGGTTTCAAGCTGCGCGCCGACTCTGGCAGTCAGATCCCCGTAACGGCGGCGCGCACCCGCCATCGTTTCCCGCCGCAGTAACGCAGCCATAGTGTCGCCCTGGTCCACGGGATATTTCGGAAATTCATAGCCGAGATTTTCGAGAGTGAACTCAAGGCGATTGGAGAGTTCACAAGTGTTCGCGATGGCGTCAGGCAGATCGTAAAAGAGCTGCTCCATTTCGGAGGGACTGCGCAGGTATCGTTCCACGTTGCGTCGAAGCAAGGTTCCGACGTTCCCGAGATGGCGTTTGTGCCGCAAACAGGTGAAAACATCCGCGACTAAACCTTGTTCAGGTCTTACATAGGCAACCCCGTTGCTGGCTACAATTGGCAGTTTCAGGCTGGTGGCAATTTCGAGCGCCACGCGGTTGCGGTATTCGTCATCTCGATCACCGTGGCGTTGCAACTCGACATAAACATTGCTCCTTCCAAGAATGCTCACTAGAATTTCGACTTCCTGGCGAGCATCTTCTATTCCACCGCGCTGTAGCGCGGAGGCGAGTGGCCCTTCCTCGCCACCGGTAAGACATATCAGACCCTCGGAATATTCGCGGACCTCTTCAAAAGAGCTGAATCCTTCTCCCTTATTTTTTTCTCGTGACTTATAACGCGTGATCAGACGGCAAAGATTCTGGTAGCCAGCCTTCGTTTCTACCAGAAGCGGATAACGAACGTCGCGTTTTACCCCTTTCAGTAAGGAGTTCGCCAGCGTTACTTCTGCGCCGACATGCGCTCTAATTTTTGCCGCCTTGGCAGCAAGATGCATGCGCGGAGAGCCGTACACCCCATCCCGATCGAGAAGTGCAAGGGCAGGCATTTGAAATTCGGCGCATTGCCGTGCGAGTTGCTCGGGGAGAGAAGCTCCTTCGAGAAAGCTGAATGCCGAACGTGCGTGCAGTTCAACATACATCAGTCATAACTCCCATCTACAAATGACTGGTGGGTTCTCAAATCGACGAAAATCAGGAACACGCCGCGCGTGCCATCGGTGAATTGAACTTCGACATCCCATTCTTTGCGGCTGTAGGCCATTTCGTTCCACCACTCACCGGATGAAAGCCACGGAGGAGAGTGTTCGACGACATCGCCCCGTCTGCCATCGAACGACACTTGAAGGGGAATGTCGCGGCGCAGGCGAATTGTGGCCCGCCGCGCAGGTTCAAACAGACGCAATGCTACCTTCGCAGGGCAACCGCGGGACTTAAGAGCGGAGTCTGAACTCCGGTCGGGGTCGAATCTGCCCATGCCAAAGGCTCGCGGCCGATGGCTATCGACGGGCTCGAAGGAACCTACGCGGTTGGCTCCAGCAAGATTCGAAAGCCGCGCAATGATGAATTCGAGCTTGTCTGGATCAGGCGACTGCGGCGCGAATAGCCCGAACTGGATATGGCGGGGCGGCACGGCATAAGCGAGCACCGAAACCGCCCGGATTGGCGCGGAAGGCGGATGGGACTGCAAGTCAAGCTGGATGCGCCTTAGAAGGAGCTTACGGTCCGTTGTCGGGTTGGACAACTTGATAGTGCGGCGATAAACAAGCTGATCCTGGGGAAGGCTCTTGTCTGCGTCGTGTGGCGGATCGAGGGTGAATTCATAATCAACTTCGTTAGTTGCGAGGGCATACTCTTCGAGTCTGGCGCAGATATGTTCGAGCAAGGAAGCAAGCACGAACGACAAAGAATCAAGGAGATCAATGGAGTATTCGAGATCGGTGCGCTCCCGAAACTCTATCTGCTCTTCCTCCGGAATGAACGGATTCACCTGTTTTCCGCGGGCGAGGTGTTGCAGGGTGACGCCTTCCTGACCGAGTCTCTGCGACAATTGCCTGGCATACAGTGCCGCCAGTTTGCTTAAGTTTGTAATGCCCCACAGATCGAGAGTCTCCAGCAATTGCTTGCTCGGATCAAGCAAAGTCACGGGAAGTTGCCCTATCTGCTCTGGTCTGGTTACGACGAAAACGCCTTGAAAACCTCGCGCCGCAATCATTGCGGTGTCCGGGTTTCCCGCGACACCAACATTCGCCGCTATGCGCTTATGCATCAGGGCAGAGCAGATTTTGTGGGCAATCTCTTCGGGAGATCCAAAAAGATTTGTTAGTCCGTCGATGTCGAGCACGACCAGATCGGCCGCCTTGTCTTCAACCCGTGGAGAAAAACCATGTGCGCAAGCAAGAACGACGGCATGAACCGATTCTTCAATCTCCTGCGATCGTGCGATCACCTCGACGCCGATTGCTTCCGCCTGATCCTTCAGCAGGCCGACTGCAACTCCTGCTTTGAAGGCTTTTTCATTCGCCGTGACGACTCTCAGAAGAGGTGGTGTGCCGTCAATCAGAGCGACGGCACGGGATCGCAACTCGGGTCGCTTGGCGAAAAGCGCCTGCAGAGAAAAATCGGGGACGAAAATGCCGGCAAATAGCATGGCGGTGTTCCATTCATCCGGCCCAGGAAGTCGCCGCGCGAAATTCTGTCCCGGCGCGTCCCTGCGGCTTGCGCTCGGGAACGGTAACGCGCGAGCGCGTCACGTCGGCTGTGAAATAAATGCCGGTTAGTAATCGTGGGTTTTGCGGTTGCCCACGCGTAGCGGTCCACTCCGGGTTTCCTGATCTCATTGTTATGACTAGAGACGCACACGATTTTGCGAAGGGCCGTTGCTCTAAAACGACGAATACCGCCGATGTCGATGCAATGGCTTGGCGGAAGCGATACCACCACGCCAGAGGAATCTTCTGGGCCAAAGCCGGAGCGATGTCGGCCAGGTCGAGCAGAATGAGGCCGAACCCGCCAGCATTAAGAATCCAGTCGGTGGCCTGCAGGGCTTTGTCGAGTGGCGTAAGTTTCGGGTGCGGTTCCGTACACTGAACGCACAGCAGTCGCTTGAGGTTGACGCCATTGATAGCGGCCGAATACGGATTAAAGGTGCTGCTGGCATCAATCAAGGCGCAGCATTCGTTGCGCTGGCTTGCTTCCTTAATTAAAGAGAGCATCACAGTAG
Organism: Candidatus Aquilonibacter sp.; assembly: GCA_035486715.1. GTDB lineage: Bacteria > Acidobacteriota > Terriglobia > Terriglobales > Acidobacteriaceae > Sulfotelmatobacter. The sequence continues at coordinate 29,972 of DATHMV010000048.1, read as the reverse complement.
TGCGGCCGGAGGAGGAGGGCCCGCAGATCTCCGTAAGACACCCGCGCGGTATTTCCAGATCCAGTTCCTGAATACCGGACGAAAGTGTTTCTGGCGCGATTGCCGGCCGCAGTGACAAAGCGCCAGGGATACGTTTAGCAAGCGTGGACTCGATTTGAGTGCGGAGGATGGATGCCGCAGAATTCACATTTAGGCCCCTATATACTCTAGCGATGTAATTCGCCTTTTGTTCTCCATTGGCTTGTATAATTCTTATTGCAGTGGGGACTGGTTGTCAAGAAACCCCAACGGATGGTGTTTCTCAAGGCTGGAAGCCACAATGGGTCTAGCCGCAATCGAAACGTTCATGCCAAGCACCCGCATTTTCGTCGGCACGTCCGGATTTTCCTATCCTGACTGGCGCGGGACTTTTTATCCGCCGGACTTCAAGAAGTACAAGATGCACGAACTGCAATTCCTGGCGGAATTCTTCGATTTCTGCGAGATCAACAACAGCTTTTACCGCCCGGTGAATCCAGAGACAGCTAAAAAATGGTGCCAGTACGTTTCCAATAACGAGACATTTCAATTCACAGCAAAGCTAACTGAAGTCTTTACGCACGCGCCCGGCCGTGGAAACAAGGAGTCCTCTTCCGCAGAAACCATTCGTTACACGATGGAGGACGTTGAAGACGCCAAGAAAGGATTCGAGCCCATGGCGAGCGCGGGAAGGCTGGGAGCGTTACTTTTGCAGTTTCCCGTCTCGTTTAAATACACCGAGGGCAACTGGGACCATCTCATCGACGTGCTCCATCTGTTTCGTGAGTATCCGCTCGCCACGGAAGTCCGGCATAAAACCTGGGCCGATCCCTTGGTCTTGAAGACGTTGCAGCAGGAGAACGTTGCCTTCTGCAATATCGACCAGACCCGTTTGGGGCAGACTCTGGAAGGAACCGAGTACGTGACCGCACAGCTTGCCTACTTGCGACTTCACGGCAGAAGCAAGGAATGGTTTACCGCGAAGAACCGCGATGTACGATACGACTACCTGTATTCCAGGGAGAGTCTGCAAAAGATAAAAGGCAAAATTGAAAGGATGGCGGGAGTCGCGGAAAGGACCTTTGTTGCCGCCAACAATCACCCGCGCGGACAGGCTGCGGCGAACGCAGTGGAATTGAAGAGCCTCCTTTCCGGTAACAAAGTGAGCGCGCCGGAAACACTAGTGAAAACCTATCCAATACTCGAAGAGTTTGGGGTCCCGGAAAATGTGGCTGATCTAACGACCTCTCAAGAAGAGAAACCTGCGCCGCTTGCTGAGACTCGACCATTATGCCGAAAAATCAGGAAGGGTAAAACGAGTGAAGACCAGCGGGACTTGCCCCTATAGCGAATCAACGACGCCTCATGAGCCCGAAGCCAATCGGCGAACAATTGCGAGCGGCGGGATTCCTGCGACGACAGCTGGCAGCCCGCAATCTGGCGTATGCGTCAGAACAACATTTGTCCCATGAGACGAGCCGGGGAGAAGTGCCTGCGCTGGTTTATCGCCAATCCGAATGCGGGAGATACCACGGAAATTTTATCGCTCCGAGCTACAGGGCGATTCTCGAAGCGGCCGGAATGGTCCCGCCGATTGCAAAAGGTACATAGTCAGGAAAACGCATCGTTTCCGAAAGGCGACACCGCTTGGCGCGAACTGGATTCCTCGATGAGTTCGGACGCGTTGCTCATGAACATTTTCTGTTATCCCGGCGTGACCAAAAGGCGAGAGGTCTGCGGACTATTAAGAATAGAGGAGGGGGGCGTGATCCGGAGTTTGGCTTCATGCCCCGCGTACCGTTGCTCACACACGCAGCCGAGAGAACCGAGGTGGATATGAAGTTGGGATACGTGCTCTTCGAGGCAAAACTTACCGAGCGAGATTTCCAGATTCAAGATGCTCGAATCGTCCAGCAATATCGTGATCTGAAGGAAGTCTTCGAGTGCCGAAAGTTGCCTAAACAAGGCGGCCGGTATGTGGAGTATCAACTCTTGCGAAATGTGCTGGCGGCTTATGCGCTAAATCTTCATTTCTGTGTCCTGCTCGATGCGCGCCGGCCGGATTTGCTCGAACAGTAGTACAGAATTATTCGCTGCGTACGCTCCGCGACTTTCCGCACAAGATGCAAGGTCCTTACTTGGCAGGAACTCGCTCTATCTTTACCCGCCACATTACGGAAATTTCTGCGCTTGAAATACGGAGTCGATGCGTCACCCTGAAGCTGAATCATCGTTTTCAGTGTCCATTTCAAAAAACTACATTTGCGAGTTGGAATGTGTGATGATGTCGGACAGGATTTAGAGGTTTCCTGCGAGAAAGCCGGTCACAATCTTTCCCAAACCGAGGTTCTAATCCTGATGTCAATACAACCTTTAATCTTCGCTGCTCAATATCTGAGAATGTCGACTGAGCGACAAGAGTACTCGTTGGAGAATCAGTCCCAAACAATAGCAACGTATGCCGAAGCGCAAGGATTCTCCGTTGTTCAAACCTACAGCGACCCGGCTATCTCGGGCGTGCAGTTCCGGAGGCGAAAAGGTCTCCGACAATTGATCCAAGACGTGGTGGAACGCAAAGCGGCATACAAAGTCGTCCTCGTTCTTGATGTAAGCCGTTGGGGCCGCTTTCAGGATATCGACGAGTCAGCCTATTACGAGTTCCTGTGCAAATCAGCGGGCGTTCGCGTGCATTATTGCGCTGAAACGTTCTCGAATGACGATGATTGGCCAAACATGATTATGAAAACTCTGAAAAGAGTCATGGCTGGAGAATACAGTCGCGAGTTAGGAGTCAAAGTTTTTGCTGGGCAAAAGCGCGGAGCACTTCTTGGCTTTAGGCAAGGAGCGGTGCCAGGTTATGGCTTCCGAAGAATGCTGGTATCGGCAGATAAGAGCCCGAAACAACTCTTATCCTTTGGTGAAAGGAAAGGTCTAGCTACTGATCGCGTCATTCTGGTCCCAGGTCCTGCCGAGGAGGTGAAATATGTGCGGGAGATTTATCAGATGTTCATTCAGAAGGGTATGTACTTTACCGTGATCGCGCGCGAATTAAACCGCCGTAACGTGAGGTATATTGAAGGCTCAGAGTGGAACGAGCGCGCCGTCAAGACGATACTTACCCATCCCAAGTACACCGGTTGCAACGTGTACGGCAGATACACCCAAAAGCTATATACACCAGCCAAACAGCAACCGCGCTCCACGTGGGCAGTCGCTCCGGATGCCTTCGAGCCAATAGTCGACGCGGGGACATTTGCGAAAGCACAACACATTGTGGAACAGACGAGAAAAACATTGCCACGAAATAAATCGGATGAAGAGCTTCTTGACGGGCTTCGACAAATTCTTTATGAAAAAGGCCGCATCACAGCGAAACTCATCAAGAAGAGCGGAATCACACCATCGGAAGGGGCTTATAAGTGCCGTTTCGGAACCCTCGGCCACGCTTACGAGTTGATTGGTTACCGGGGGTTCTGGAATGCCGACGGGTTGGAGACGCTGCGTCGAATCAAACTGCTACGCTGCGAACTGATGCACCGGATCGTTGCTCAACATCCGACCCATGTTTCAATTGATGGTCCGGAGGGACGACAGCGTGCTCGCCTGCGACTGCGAGACGGATCTTTCATATCTGTGATAGCCTCTCGGCCGTTCCGAATTTACAAAGGTGCTGTTCGATGGATGCTTAAACCAGTTAAAAGCGAATGTCACCTCATCAGCCTGGTTGCACGTTTGAACGAAGAGAGCGATGCCTTCAAAGACATATTTGTAACTCCTCCAGTTGGAAAATGGACTGGGTTTCATATTTCAGAGTTTGATCCGTGGCTCCAGCACGCTATTCGGCTTCTCGACGTTAATGAGTTTGTGAACGCAGTTGGGAGAATGAAGGAAGTCATCGCCGACAATGTTCCCACTGCCATTCACCGTATGGGACGTCCCCGTACGGACGTAGCTTGCCTGCCTGGCAGACATGGTTGATCGACCGTCGCGAGCGGTGCAGTTCGGCGGTCCATTGTCGCGAGCAGGCATTCGAGAATAGGGCCTATAAACAACTTCCGCTGACTCGGTTGACCAGCGCTACCACAGCGGCCAGCCTTCAATAATGCCGCATAGCCGGCTGGATCTACCCTAATTCCCGTGAGGAACCGGGCGTTGGTAGTTCCGCGATCTTCGACATGGTTTTCTGTCCGCGAGACTTGCGAGAAATATGGCGAGGAGTTTTTTATCATTAACGACGTGCCGATGACAAAAGCACAATATGCTGCAATTCCAAAGCGGCATAGTTGAGAAGGCTGAAGGCCTCAGATTTTCCCTAATTTTTCTCTGTTCGCTTATCGATCCTAGGAACGTGTTCGACGTAGAGATGGCGTCTCATCGCATTAATGAACTCTTTTTGACTTTGTCGCCAGTGACTTTACGAAAAACTGAGAGACTGTATGTCCGGGCCACCGCATAAGGTGACGTCGCAAAATATAAATTGCGTCCGGACTGAAGTCTATGTTACAAACTAGCTCGATCCGTTCCTAACTTAGTCGCTTTCGGGGCCCTGTGTCATAAGTGATGTCATCACATGGGAAGTGCTGCAAAAGCTGCACAAGGTGTGCCTCCGCAGGCCGGACTCTCCGCCAAGCCTTCATTATTGCCCACAAGCGCGAGACCGTCTAGTTGACTCGAAAAACTCTATCGCCTGGCCGGTGCGGCTGGGTTAGCGTTCTCATCGTATGGAGTTCGGCTCGGTATAAGAGTAGATCGCGAAGAGTTACTGCAAAGTTGTTATGACCATCTTCCACCGCGTTGGCGGCGAATAAAAGATCTCTCAGTCGGGCGGATCTATTCAATCATGGGATCCAATTCATCCATCCGGCCGGGCATCAGGTCATTCAATCTTCTCTACGCGGATACCCATCTCATTTATAGGGGCCTTGGCTTATACGATCTTTTCGAAGCACTCGAATCGGACATAGGCATTTACCTTGCGCAGCACACGAAGAAATATCTTTTTGTGCATGCCGGTGTTGTTGCCTGGCGCGGGAAAGGAATCGTCATTCCAGGTTCAAGTTTCAGTGGAAAAACCGAACTGGTGAGGGCATTCGTGGAGGCCGGCGCTAAGTACTATTCTGACGAATTTGCTCTTTTTGATAACAACGGTAACGTTCATTCTTTTCCCCGGCCCATGTCCATCAGACAGCAAGAAGGGGGGAAAGTGCGTCTGGCAGCCGGAGAGGTGGGTGGTAAATCAGGGAAGAAGGCGATACCTGTCTCGTTAATTCTCCTGACGAAATACGAGCCGCAGGCTACGTGGTCCCCGAGAACGATATCGAGCGGACACGGTGTATTGCATCTATCCGCTCATTCATTGTCTCTGCGAATTCGCCCCAAGGCAACACTTGTTGCGTTTAGCAGGGCTCTTAAGCGGGCTAACATCCTCGCCGGGCCGCGTGGTGATGCGCGGGAAACAGTCGCTTCGATTTTGGGACACAAAAGTGGCGCGAACAAAGATGCAGGATGGAGAAAGATCGGAGACCGCCAATGAACCTAAGCCTCAACCATTTTGTTCCACAAAAACGTAAGGGTGTTATCACTCGACAAATTCAGGGGGAGTTGTTGGTTTTTGATCCTGAAAGCAATAAGGCACACTGCCTTAATGCTGTGTCCGCTCGGGTCTGGCAATTGTGCGACGGAAAAAGGACGGTTGCGCAAATCACGCATGCTCTTAAAGAAAATCCTGCAGTTTGCGCGGATGATGGCGTGATTTGGCTAGCGTTGCGTCAGTTGAAGAAGGCTGGTTTGCTATCCAATTCAACGCCTCCGCCATTGGGCGCTCGCCGGCTATCGCGTCGTGAAGCCGGAACCATGTTGGGTAAAACTGCTTTGCTCGTGGTACCTCTCATTTCCTCCGTAGTTGTACCTACACCAGCCGAAGCAGCGTCTTGTTTGCCGTGTGGATCTATATGTCTTAGTGGAGGGAAATGTTGCTCTCCCTGCACGTGTGGCGTTCAGGGTATTAACCTTGTGTGCTTATAAACACAATGACAAATCGACTGAGAGTCGCCCAATCACTCGGTTTTTCTGTTGCACATGCGCTCTTTGGTAGTTGGCGTACAAACGTTCCCGACGTTTCATTTCGCGACATGGAGATCGAGCGAGTTGCGCCATTGTTGCTGGCAACCGGAGCAGGCGCAATGGCTTGGAGAGCGAAAAGCGTTCGATTATCTGAATCGTACGAACAGAGAATGCGAGATCGTTATTTGTGGTATGCAGTCCACGCGATTCAACATGAGCAAGAAATAGTCGCAACTTTCCGCGCGATGCGTACGGCAGGAATTGAGCCGATCTTAGTTAAAGGATGGGCAATCGCCCGGCACTATGCTGAGCCAGGTTTGCGCCCTTCGGGTGACATCGACCTTTGCGTCCACTCCGATGAACTGGAGAAAGCGTCACAACTAGCGCGCCGCCTGGGAAGAGAGGGCCTGTGGATCGATTTGAAGCATGTGGAAACCGAGCACCTCGATTTCGAAGATTTTTTTGCGGCGTCAAAATTGGTGGACCTGAATGGCACAGCTATTCGAATCCCTTCTGCTGAAGATCATCTTCGAATTCTTTGCCTTCACTTCCTCAAGCATGGCGCGAGCCGTCCGTTGTGGCTATGCGATGTGAGTGCCGCACTCGAGAGTGCAAGCATTCACTTCGATTGGTGTCGATGTTTAGGACCGCAAAAGCGAGTGGCGCGATGGATTCTTTGTACGATGATTTTGGCTCATCGCTTGTTGGGTGCACTCATCAGTGGCACACCTGCTGAATCTGCCAGCCATAATCTTCCCGCCTGGCTGATGCCTGCTGTACTAAAACAATGGGGAAGGCCTCGTTCCCCGCATGCGCAAGACCTCATGACGTTCGGTGATCATTTCAAATCTTTCTCGAACGTAATTGGACTTATTCGGGCGGTTCGGCTCCGCTGGCCCGGGCCGATTCAAGCGACTATTTCAACTGCCGGAGAATTCAACGACCTGCCCCGAATTCTCGTTCAGCTCGAGGATTGCTTCAGCCGCGCAAGAAAGTCGATGCGACAGGTTTTCTAATCTCCTCCTCACCTTTTCGCGCTCGGGGAGCTGCACGATACGATGCTGCAATGGGAGGAATGAGCTGCGCAACATTTGCTGCGCGAAAATACGCAAGCGAACGAGCGAACATCACCAAGGTAAAGGATCTGCCAAATACGAATGTGAAACCTCCCTCTCCGGTGGATCTCGCGGAACATTTGAAAATCAGTAAGGAGTCGTTCTGTTTGTTGAGTCGCACCAACAACGTCACGTATCGGGATTTCCGCCAGACTGGATTGTTTTGTCAGCGAAACAGCCGATCTCCAAATCCGGATTGATCGGGCAATGAGGACAAAGACGATCGTCCCGTTTGCATTCGGAGGACGCTGCGCCATCTTTCCCACGTCGCACGCTTGAAACGTCGTTGGGAAAGATCGCAACGATGCTGCTGATAAGTTGGTCGCGCATCGCTTGTGTTCGTCAGATGGTGTCCGTCCGCGGCTTGTGTCGAGGGCTGGAGTGAGTTGGCATCGACTTCTTTGTCGCCTTTCGTAACAACATCGTGCGGCATGACCTTGGTCACGTTGCCTTGTTTTTGGAGCTGCCGCAGCATGGATTTATGACGAACGCAGTAAGTCCGCCTCATCTTCGTACCCTCAATACAAATGAAGACTCCGGTCCGGCTGGGTTGGGGTCCGACGCTCCCGTGGCCGTCGCGGACTCGCCCTTGACCTGAGACTTAGGGGGCGTGGAAAATCATTTGATGAGTTCTTCGAACGAAAAGAAATGTCATCATTGCGAAAATGAGCCGCAACCGAGCCAATCCCAACTGGGGTAGCGGACGACCCCTAAAGAGTCCAGTCGCCGCACCGACCGAATTTGAAATGCAGGCGCAACGCTTGGGTCTCACCGAGGATCGGTATGAATCGTCGGAGCACCTGCGACGTTGGTGCGAACCCAATCGGGATCGATGCTACGTGCCGGAATGGTTACTGAAGAGATGGGACATGTCTGCTGACCCGAATGTGGGGTGAACGTCTCGTTACTCAGGGTAAGTACGCCCATCGGTCGACAGATGGCGGGCTCTGACGGGCAATAGCACGCAATCAGCGCGCGGGGGCCTAGGAGCTAGCGGACCCATCGCTGCCATAAAGGACTAGTCGGCAAATCAGCTGTCAGCCGTACGAAAACAGCGAAAATTTAGTTCCGGTCTAGATTTTCAAAACGAGAGTCCACGAAATCCTATTCGGTTCATTCTGCGCTCGCCCTTTTTACTCGTGGCGGGACTGAGACTTGAGATAAGGTTATACAATCGTGCTCGCTGTTCGTCATCCAAGGGGGCAAGATGCCAAAGTTAAGTATTGCATTGCAAGAGCTGCGTGCGGAACGTGGTCGGGTACAGTCGCTGGTGGAAAAATTGGATCAGGCAATCTCAGTGATAGAGTCATTGAACGGTTCAGGATCGTCGCAGGCAAAGCCACTCCGCGTGATCTCATTGGCGTCGCGACGAAAAATGGCGCAGGCCCAACGGACGCGATGGGCAAATATGCGAAAGGAAGCAAAACCGACCTCTGCCACCGCTGCCGCCGACAAGCCCAAGCGGGGTATTTCAAAAGCGACCCGCCAAAAGATCGCCGCGGCCCAACGAGCGCGGTGGGCCAAGATTCGGGCAGTAAAGAAGGCGGCATAACCGGGTTAAACTCCACGGTGCGAGGACGACACGGACACACGCCATGCCCCAATAAGGAGGATTATGAAGTCGTAATAGGCCCGTGTGAAATAAACGGACCCATTCCCTCATAAAGGGGTGAGTTGACGCGCGGTGGGTGAGCGAATACTATCTGCCGGAGAGCGCACTTACACTGATAGCGGTAGCCCCATGGAGCGAGTTAGGCGACTCCCTCGTGTATTTTCTTCCTGCCAGTCCCCTCGGTCTGGTTGGCGGATAAGTGTGACGCTTTTTTCCCTCGCTCTGGCCATCCTTGTTGTTACGCTCATGGCGACACGAGTTCACAACATCGACCTTTCGTCCATGTTGTTGGGGATCGGCCTCGCCATGTTTTGCATCGTTCTCTTTTTCCTTTCCAGATCGTTGTTGCTGGTTCGAGAGCAGCAACAGGAAACGGCTAGCGCCCTTGACACGACGGAAGCCTCGCTGTTGGAAAGTGAGGAACGGTTCTCGCAGATGGCCAATAACATCCAAGAGATCTTCTGGATGATCGATGCCGAAACCAAGAAGACTCTTTACGTTAATCCTGCTTACGAAACCATTACTGGACGCTCTCGCGCGGCGCTAAAGGAGAATCCGCTCGCATATCAGCAGATCATCCATCCGGACGATCGCGAGAAGGTACTTCTGCTGCTTGAGGAAGCTACACACAGTGGCGATTTTAACGAGCGGTTCAGGATCGTTTCTCTGGACGGTCAACTGCGATGGATCTGGGCGCACGGATTTCCTGTACGGGACAGCAACGGAAGAATTCTACGCCTAGTCGGAACCGCGCTGGATATTACCAACCAGAAACGCACAGAAGAGGAAGTCGCGCGAAACCTGTCTCTGGCTGAGTCCGCACGGTCCGAGGCGGACGCATTGCGTCAAGCAACCCTAGCTCTGACGCAAGACCTAAGAATGGATAAGGTCCTCGACACTTTGCTTCTCTCTCTCTTGGAGTTAGTCCCCTTCCAGTCTGGACAGATATTGCTGTTGGAAACCGACGCGAGATTGTTCCTGGCGCGCGAAGGACCTCGTTCGGGACCACTAAAAAACATTGTGCAATGTCCAACCACACTGGATGCGACCGCCCTTCCGTTCATTCATCGTGTACTGGGAGACCCGGACGGAATTCTCCTTCCTGATACCAGAAAGGAACGAGAATGGCTCGCGTTTGAAGGATGCAGCGAAGTGCGATCCTGGCTTGGGATTCCACTAATTGCGTCGCATCAAACCCTGGGGTTGCTTTCGCTCGGACACTCGGTGCCCGATACCTTCTCGACTGAACATTTGCGATTGTCGAAATCGCTCGCTATACCGGCAGCGGCGGCGATCCAGAACGCCCGGCTTTACGAGTGTGCCAAGATTTACGGTTCTGAGCTCGAGAAAAGTGCCGGGGATCTCCGAAGAGCACAGAAAGCACTTCAAAGTCTCCAAACCCTCCGTCCTTCATAGACTATCGTTAATCCCGCGTACGAAAGCGGGGCAAATTGTCTCCGGACCGCGTCAAATTTCTTCCGGACCGCGCCAATGGCGCACGTTCTGGCCGCCATCGCGACCAGAAAAAAGAAAAACGCGCGCAAATAGGACGTGTCAGGTGAATATCCAGAATCTATTCCGACGAGGGGAGCGCAATGACCCGAATGGGACGCACGAAAATCGCAATGAATTAAAACAGACACTTTGAAGTCCCAACTATGTCCAGCTTTATACGAATCAACCTATTTGCCAAGAGATGTTCATCCGGAAGGTGTGCGAGATTATCCCCATCTCCGGCATCGGTAACGAGAGTTCGGTATGAATCGTCTTGAAAGTCCGCCCTGGTGGGACCGAGACATCGACCAGTCGGGAATACCTATTCGGCCCGATGTTCGCTCGGCTGCGCACGAAATTTGGCATGCCGCTTGTAAGCGCGTCGAATTCTGCACTTCCGATTGCTGTGAAGCAGCCGAACTTATGGAGAGTGCGGTCGCGCAAGTATCGCGCTACCTTGATCGTCGTGGTGTCATGCTTTTCTCTAGGGAGATACATGGCCTTCTCATGCGGGCGTTCCAAAGAGCTCTTCATCGACGCATACTCAAGCTCAAGCGGATCGACATCATTGGCGGATCTGAGCAGCTGTCGAACCGGGCAGTCGATCGCACGTGGACACTTCAAGTTCACTTTCGCCTGGAGTATGAGCAGATTGTTCGATTGCTCAACGAAAGAAGCCAGACAGTTCTGGCATTGCGCTATGCCGGCTATACATGGAAAGAGGCTGCACTGGCAATGGGAACATCACCCTCTGGCTTGCGCACTTCTTTCTGGAGGGATGTAGCCCGAGTGAAAAATGAGATCAACGTCCCCCACCCGGCGAGTCCCGAACATAAGCCTCACCGGGAAATCCGGCCTGAATCCTGACGGGACATCAAGGAAGCGGCAAACCACGAGTTGGTTATGCAGACGCAGCAGGATCTTCATCGAACTCGTCGGCAGCGACACCCGACGGCAGTCGCTTGGTTTTCTGCTCTTTGTACGCAGCTCTTTCTTTCTTGCTTTCCCGGACTGGCAATAGTTCGGCGTGGCTCGAAGGAAACACAAAGTCCCTCACGAAGTTAAGCCGAGCTAGGTTCAGTCTTCGACCCGCAACTTCACGGCTATGTCGCTTGCAAAAGTCGCAAAAGTCATCCGCGCCGATGATTTCCCGCTGCAACTTTCCAGTGTGGACCACGCGAGGTTTCAGCCAGCCGAGTTTCACCCAGCGTTCGACCTCTTCGACGCGGATGTGAAGAGCTTGGGCGAGTGTGCCTTTCGTAAACCAATCTTGCCCCATTTTCGCGCCCGCGCCGAGACGGTACAGCATGGAACGAATGGACCCGGGGGTCCGCCGCATCATGATAGCAACCTCTTGCAGAGGAAAAACACCGATCAAATTCAATAGCGTCTGCTGGGCACTTGGCGGCCAATCCTGGTAGGTCCGCTTCCCTACAATTCCATACTGGCGGGCAAACCGCCAGCACGCATCTCGTGGATTTCCTGAAACTGCCGCCAATCTTGTAATCAGCGTTCCCAGTTCGCTGCTGGAAGCGGTTCCTTCCCTCTGCGTTCGCTGTGCATGCAGGAGAATTCGCACCAATGCGCGAGCTTCCTTGGGCCAGCGGAAGGTGCGACGAGTTTTGTTGCGACGATCTCCTTCCATAAGTGCCAACCTTCCTGCTTGCGGTTCGAGCGCCACTTGCTTATATATGGCAACGACGCGGGAAACTGTCGCGGGAAAAATGCCTTGTCTGATTCACGAATTTCGATAGCTTTCAGTCCATCGGGAACGTATAAGAAGGCGCCGAGTATTACCGGTCGCAAAGAAGACCAATTTCGCCAAGGGTGCCGAGAGGAGGATGGGGTGGGACGCAAAAGAGAACTGGATGATCTGATCGCCGCTTTCGGTCGCCGCGTGCAAGAAGACCATCCCAATCCCGCACGTATCGGCTGTCCGGGAGGGGCGGCATTGACTGAATTGTTAGCGAAGCCAGGAGCACTGGAATCCGCGCTCGTTCTCGAGCACGTCCGACTGTGCGCGGCGTGTCTTGATGATCTTAAGAACCTTCGTTTGGCGAGGAATAATCTACTTTAGGATAGTGTTACATTCGAATAATTCGCAAATACTCTCCGCGCGAGTTGATTTGCCAGTGTTCAGATGCTCCAAACTGCTGACTCTTGCAACTTTCAGTCACGGGCAATGTACGCTCTCTCAGGGGCGGCGCGACGTCGTAAATCCTTAATTGACATATATCTTTAGTAAGGACGCGAGTTCAAACTCTCGATTGATTTCCTTCTGTGATCTGCATGGTTACCGCAGTGACACGACCGACAATGTCCGCTTCAGCGGGATATCGCACGTGACGGATTTGCCCTCGGGATTGGGGACATGGGATCAGGAGGAGTTGGTTCCCGTCCAGTTCACACCAACTACAGGCATAGTTGTTTCTTAGCTCGACGAAATAAATGGGTCGATCAAACTCGTTCTGCCAATTCCCTGGCCTTATCTTGTTCTGGCGGGCGTCGATTTCGACAAACGAGCCCGGGCGCACAAGCGGATATAGCGTGTAATCCTCGAGTCCAATGTACCCAAAAAGAGATTGCCGCAAGTCCATCTGCTGCAAGAGTGCGACCGGAACTTCTCCCCAGGTCGCAAACATACGGGAGACAAGGTTGGTGCGCGCCAGCTCGACATTGCTACGCAGTTCGAGGGGCAATGCAATTGTCTGCCCGGGCGTTTCGAGACTGGAACCAATCAGATGCGTATGCGGCAGGCTGACCAATCTCTGTTCCTTGGCGGCATCAAGGATGTTAATTCCAAAAAAGCCCACAATCTCGAGATAACTGCATTTATAGATCAGACTCAGGCTGTAGAGTTTGTAGATGCTGGGCGTAAACTTTCCATTCTCGACATCGGTAAGCCAGCCGTGGGAAATATAGTAATCCTGATTATTCTTCTCTTGCGCAATTTGCAGGCTGAGAGTCTGGACGGCGCGCGTCGACAAGCGAACCCGCAAACGCTCGGCTCTTAGCCGCTTCCCCGCTTCCGGGCTCGGTCTCGAGTCCAACATCGCGTCGCCATAGTACGACGAAACTTCCTCATCACGCGGGCAAATCCACCGGAATTACAAAATCCGAACGGAGATCCGGCGAAGAGAAGTTAAATCATATCCCCCTTCTAAATTGCCCCTATCGGGCTTGTTTACTGCGGTCGTTAATCCGACCGTAGGCAGTTCGCCTTGCCATAGGCAAGCTATTCTCCGCGAGTCTGGTCGGAGATACGGTCACCGCCGACAAATTTGCCGTGGCATCAACCCTTTCCGTCTATACAGGGCGGGCGCTCTGCGAGAAGATCTTTGACCAGCCGAACTACCCGCGCGCGGAAGATCAAGCGAGAATCCTGCCGTGAAACCGAGGAGTGCCGCGAAAACGGAAGTCGTGGAACGAGTCAAGGCCATACTTGCAAATAAGGGGCTCACTTTATACCAGGTCTCAGAAAAAACAAGGATTCTATACGGACGACCGTCCCCTTACTTCCTTCCGCACAACCTCTACTATGACCTCGGATTCGAGACGTTCAGCCCGAGCCTCCACCAGATGTTTGCCCTAAGCAAGATCTCGGGTTATCGCTTTCATGATTGGTTGTCGGTATTCGGATTTAATCCAGAAGACATCGGGCGATTGCAGATCCTGCTTTCTTCTAAACGCACGATGCTTCTTAACTCCTCGCTAGTCGATCCCGAGTCCTGGATTCCGTGGTTCCAGCCCAAGCCTGGAAATCTCCCGGTTCCCCCCATCGCTCCGCTCGGACAGTTGCTCGATCGCGCACCGGCCAAACGCATCCTTTCGGTCTCGGGTGCACGCGGCGATGATTTCATCTACGCGAAAGTTGGATGGGAAGACGCTCTCGCATTTCCAGAACTGCTTCCGGGCAGCATTGTGCGCGCAAGGCGTCGCATGGCCCGGACGATGTTACCCACAGAAAGCGAAAACCTAGCGAGCGGATTGTGCCTCATCGAACAAGCCGACGGGTTCCGTTGTTGCCGACTTCAGGCAGTGGGCAAACACCACCTCGTGCCACTGAGCGGACAACTACCCTACGCGCAGGTCGAGTTGGAGTTGCCGGATGAAGTAGCCGTTCTCGGCTTGATAGATCTGGAAATACGGTCGCTACTGAACCCGGAGCAGCCGGATGTTCCCAAGGAATTGGCACGCCATTGGAGACCGACGAAACTTCTAGCTCAGTCCAGGAAGCTGAGCCAGTTGCTCCACCATAGCCGGGTCAGAGCAGGATTATCATTTCGGGAAGCCTCGGCGATGAGCCGCCGTGTCGCCGAAGAATTGCGGGACGAGCAATACTTCATCGCGCCAGGCTCCCTTTCCGATTATGAGGCGAGCCAAACTCCTCCACGACACGTGCACAAAGCGATTACGCTTTGCGCGGTGTACGGACTTTGTTTCTCGCGGTTCTTAAAGAGTATTGGCCTGGGTATGGAAGAGGCAGGCCAACAACCGATTCCCGACCACTTGGTGCCCCGGGACTCACCGACCGGCCGCAGCGCCATTGAAAATGGTGGTACGCCCACGCACGGCATCCTGCCACCATTGCTGAACCAAACCGAGCCGATACCGTTCTTTCTCAGAAGCTCGATTCCTACCCTTTCTGGGCTGGGGATGTCTTCTTTGAACGACTTCTTCTGGGTGGGAGGGGAGCGAAGTCCCCTGCACCCCGTTCTCGTCAATGGATTGCTGGCGATCATAAACCGCCACAGAAAGAAGGCTCTCCATTTTCGTTCAAGACCCTTGTGGCAGCAACCTATCTATGTCCTGTTGAAGCGCGATGGAACTTATATTTGCGGATGCTGCAGCGAGGAGAACGGGACACTCATCATCCATCCCCATTTACCCAGCCATCTGCCAACCGAGCATCTGCGCAACCACCAGGATGCCGAAGTGATTGGACAAGTGGTCACCGTTGTAAGAAGGCTCTAACGGGTCCGACCCAGTTTCCAAATAGTTCGTTTCCGAACGAAACGCATGAACACAAGTTGCTCAATCCTGGCCGAAGCGGTGGGGAAATAATTTTCAGTTGTCACGATCACGAACAGAGTGAAGGACGGGTGGCATGGTAGAGGGCGACCGCTTACTCTGCTCGTTTCCGGCCGGAGCGATCTTTGCTTTGCCGCAGCGAGCAGGAATTATCCAGTGTGGATCGCGTCAGAGATTCGTTGGCTGTTCCGGCAAGTTCGCCCATTCCTGGGCTGGCATGTTGCCAGTTTCTTCTGTATCTCAGTCGGCACCTTTCTGGCGTTGCTCGCGCCGCTTGTCCTGAAGTGGCTGATCGATGTGATTTTGCCTGACCGTCGGCTCGGACTCTTAATGGCCGCTACAGGTTTAATCTTCTTGTGTCACCTAGGCAGAGCGGTGCTTACCAGCGTAGGCGGCTACCTCACCACAGTTGCAGCGGAACGGCTAGCCCTTCGGATGCGCATGTTGGTATTGCGCCATATGGACACGCTGTCCGCTGACTATCACGAAGCCATTCCGGTCGGTACTTCGATGTACCCGCTGAAGGAACCGATAGACGAAATCTCGTATTTTGGCTCTGATCTGCTGCCGGCGATCCTGCGGACCCTCATGGTGACCGGCCTCACCTTAGGAACGATGCTGATATTGAATGCCCGAATGACCCTGGCAGTCTTACCACTCATACCCCTGTTTCTTCTTGCAAAAAAGCACTTTCGCCGCCGGCCTGAAGCCGGCTCCAATACGGTCCAGCGAAACCACATCGCCTGGAGCAGCTTCCTGCAGGAGCATCTCTCGTCGATCATGGCGCTACAACTGCTTCGTCAGGAACACCGGCGCGAGCGAACCGCATTTCATCTTTTGGCGACGACGATCCGGTCATACAACCAGCTATTCAGGACGGGCCTCTGGTTCACCTTCTCGACGAGTCTCACCATCGGACTGGCGATGTCCGCAGTCATCGGTTTGGGTGGTTGGGACGTCGTGACAGGATCTTTGACGGTGGGCGGCTTGGTCGCGTTCTATACGTATCTGACACAACTGTTCGAACCGCTGAGCGGCGCCGCAGAGACATACCTGCGAGCACAGAAGACATGCGCCTGCATTCGCCAAGTGCAGGCTGTGCTGGCGTTGGAGCCGTCGATAAAAAACTCGGCAAGTGCGATCAGATTCCCCGGAGGCATTCCATGGGCGGTCGATGTTACCGATGCGGGCTTCAGTTATCCAGGAAATCGCGGCTCGCTATCGATTCCGCGGCTAAACATCGGGGCAGGCGAGCGGCTGGCCATCGTGGGAGAAAACGGCGCGGGCAAGAGCACGCTGGCAAAGCTCCTGGCTCGTCTGTATGAGGTAAACTCGGGGTCGATTCTTGTTGCTGGCTATGATGTGCGGAAAATTGAAATTGATAGCCTCAGGGAGCACGTATGCTACGCCCCGCCGCAGCCAATTCTGTTCGACACAACACTTGCCGGGAATCTCCGCCTGGGTAGCGTCAACGCTTCTGATACTGAACTCAAGAAAGCGATGGGAGAAGTCGGACTGAAAGCGTGGGTGGGCACGTTGGAGGAAGGACTCAATCAGCGGATCGGCCCCGGGGGATCAAAGTTATCGGGCGGCCAACGGCAACGGTTGGGCATCGCAAGAGCGATTCTGCAACGCCCTCGCATCCTAATTCTGGATGAAGCGACCTCATCACTTGACGCCGGCTCGGAGCAGCAATTGCTTTGTCATCTGGACAAGGTTTTGCCCGGGACCACCATTGTCGTAATTTCTCATCGGCTGTCCGCGCTGCACTGCGTTCGGAGGGTGATCGCTCTCGAAGCCGGCCGTATCGTCGAGGATGCCAACCCGGCTTTCTTCCTGAGAAATGGGTCAGCATATTCTCGGCTTCTATGAGCAGGCGGGTTTGCAAGTCAACACCGCAGTACCCCACGACTACGGCGGCAGGCGCTGAAACGAATCTGTAGTCTGCGTGGTGGCTAGCGACAGGTGGACCGCCGCCAGCCCTTTCAGAGCCTGGATATCAAGCATTTCTAACGACTTACAAGGCTACGTGGGACTGCTAAGTCTTGCAAGTTCAGGTGATTGCGGACTCGAAGTGCGGACTGCGGGCTCTACACCGTGGCCTGCATCCAAAACTTCAATTGTGCCGTCTTCATCTGCCCCTGGGCGTCGAAGTACCAATTCAGCCAATCGTCTGGTTTCGTCTTCAGGTGCGCATCCGCGCTTGTTCCTTGGTTCAGGCTCCACCGCCAGGAAAAGTGGTCGTACACGTCCAGCACATGCGTTGCATACGCCATGGCCAGTTTCTTGTTGCCCTTAATCATCACCAGATTCTCATCGTTATTGTACGAGGCCTGGTATCCCAGGTTGTGGCTTCCCGTTACCACTACGCAGTCATCCGCAAATGGGTCGATCACCACGATCTTGTCGTGCGTAATCGCAAACCCCGCCTTCAGCAACTCCTTTTGCCAACCGGCCGGCACCGTCTTACCCAGCGCCTGCGCTGAGATCACCCGCGCATCCTGGGGTGCTGCCGGGATCTCTATGCCCTTCTGCCTTTTCGGCGGCGACGTGCCCTTCAGGTCATAGTAGAAATTGCCCGCCGCATCCGGAGAGGTAACACAGCCGCGCACAAACAGATCTTTCTTTGCCTTCTGGGCCGCCGCCGCGAACTCCGTAATGCTCGGTGTCCCCGGAATGAATGCCAGGAACAACACTGCATCCTTCGCCGCCATCACTCGGTCTCTGAGGTCCTTCATATCCACCGGAATGGGCTCAACTTTCCCTTTTTTCTTGTTCCGCTGCTTTGGCGTACAAGGTGAGAAGTAACTCGTCAGTGCACTGGCGTCGTCGGTGCCCTTATCAATGTCGAGGGTCTTCCCCGTGCTGTTGAACGAACGCAGTGGCGAACCCTGGAAGGGCCCGCCCGCCTCATGCGCCGTCTCGTCCGCCTGCAACTTCTTCCAGTACGCCATGTACCGTGCAGCCACGGTCTTGTCTCGAATCACTATCGAGTTGTTCGTCTGCGCGCAAAGTCCGGTATCGGTCCAGTTACATGAACCTGTCAGCACCGCTTGCGGAACGCCGCTCGCATCCACATAAATCAGGAACTTGTTATGCACGATATGTCCGCTGGGCGGCTTGCGGTAGAGGAGCGGATCAGCCGACGCCTTCAGCTTGGCCTCAGCGGGGTCGTTCTCGCCAGCCGTTTCCTCGGACCCGCCCGGCTTCGGCTTGGCAATAATATTCGCCAGCACAATATTCAACTTGTCCCCGATGCCCGTCAGCGCTTGCAACAGCTCCACATCCGTCAACTCGTAAAGTGCGGCGTAGATCGATCCGCTCCTCTTCGCCTGGCCGACAAACCCCGTCAACGTCCCTGTAATATCACCCTCTAAATCTTTCCGCAGCTGATTTGCCGGGTCTTCTATCATCGACAGAAGTTTGTTTTTGCTCGTGCCTTTGAGCGCCTGCGAGACATGCTGCGTTGAAATGAGACCGCGGTTGAAGATCGCCGTCAGACTCGATGCCATCGCTACCGATGCTGACAACGAACGAGGTTACTGTCTCAGGGGTGTGTGTATGCACGGCTCGTGGGCGATAAAACGGGTGACTATACCTTCCGCTACAAAGTAGTCCCGCTCGAAGGAATGCCAAATTCATTGAAGCGGTCTCTTCCCCTTTCGAATCGATTCGATAAAGCGCGAAACCCATGCAATCCTCGGGTTTAGTCCCGTAGCTCCAGGCGATCGTTACGACATCATTGTTGGCGAAAGCGACAGCGTTGCGCATAGTTGCTCCTCGAATAAATCTGTACGCGACGGTAACCGTCACAACACAAGTATGCAAATCCGCGCCACTGACGTGGCACAGTACATTACCTATAAATTGCCCAGGGAAGCAGCGGAAGGAGGCCCCCTCTTGCTGAGAAGTTAGCTTCTCAGACGACCCACTCACTGATGGACGACAACTTACGATAGAAGGCTACCAGTGTCAAGTAATCGCAAGTTAAATTAACAAATGACCAATGATGAGAAGAAGTCGCATCCACAACGTCCAATGCTGGCTAGAATTCCGCCTATGATGTAAACCCGACCCAGTACCAAACGCAGGCCATCCCGATCATCGCGGCTGCGTTTGCAAATCCACTCCAAAGACCAAGGCCGGAGGGAATGGTTTGTGTTCTCTTCAACGCAGCAGGAAGGGATATTCCGGTTAACAAGGTTATCTCCGCACCCGAAAGCTGTTTTCCGGCCTCATATGAATACAAGCCTATTGCTACGCTCGTTATCGATGTCAAAAGACTTTGGCCAATGAAGACGATTGCGATGACCTTGTGAGAATGAGAACTAGTGATTTTATGCTCAATCAACCAGCTCATGGCTGCCAAACTAAATGTCAAAAATACTGTGTAAAACTTGATATAGATATCCCAGACGGTCCGAAACATCGTTCCTACGTCTTGAATTCGCTGTTTCAGAACCCAATCGAGACCCGCGTTTTCGGGCGGTATCTTACCCGTCACCATGGCGCCGACAATAATACTCCAAAGGCAATCCCTGACAAGGGTCGATTACGAGTACAGATCTATCTCGATGACGGCTCGACCGGAAGGTCCGGTTCTCTTAGCAAGCTTGGTTTTTGCCCCTTTAAGCCTGCTCACTGAGAGAATAGCGCGACGAAGGGACTCGATCCCGCAGTCTCGGTCGTGACAGCGCTGCGTGAACTGGTTTTACAACACCTTACAAGCATGCGGGGACTGCCAAACGCAGCGTAAGTCATATAAGACCGCACCTTGTCCGTCATCACCACGTCAAGGCCAATCCGGTCGCGGATGTGGAACGCCCGGCGATTAACCGGCGAGAAGGATCGACGCTGGCGTTTTCCAAGGCGGACGCGGCAAAACTGCTCAACACGCCGGCGGAAGACACGATTGAGGGGCTCCGCGACCGGGCGATTCTCTCAGTGGGCCTGCAGGTAGGCCTCCGCCGCGCGGAAATCGCCGCTCTCTCAGTGGAAGACCTGCATCAGAACCGGGGATTCGACTCGCTGCGCATTGTGAGAAAAGGCGGCAGGCGCGACGCGCTTGCCATTCACCCGAACGTCGCGCAACGCATCCGTGCCTATCTCGATGCGGCCAGCCACACCGACGATCTCGACGGGCCGATGTTCCGCCCATTAAGTCACAATCGCAAAGGGCAGGAATCCCGGCGACACATGGACCCCGACGCCATCGACCGTGTGCTGCGCAAGCACTCGATGGCCATAGGGCTGGATAGGGGATATTCGGCACATTCCATGCGCGCGACCTTTATAACGACGGCGCTGGAGAATGGCGCAACACTCGACGACGTGCAGCGCGCCGCCGGCCACGCCGAGCCGGGCACCACTAAGCTCTACGACCGGCGCGGATATAATCCGGAGAAGTCGGCAAGTTTCTTTGCGACGTATTGAATCCTACGTTCACGGAGGAATCGAATTGCTGGCACCGCACAGTGCTACAATCTCACGTCCGTTTCTAAATCATGGCGCGGGACACAAAAACTGTTTGGCGGCAGATTGACGCTAGGCTCGAGTTTTATGGGGCCGATGAGCTTCGGCAATTTTTTGCCGCCGCCGCAAAGTTCCTCATAAGGTCCGATCATTGGGACGAAGAGCATCCGAGAACTGCGTTTGATGACGACCCGGTCATTCGGTCATTCCACAACGGATTCCAGCAATTCTCGAAGAAAGAAATGCTCGGAGGTGGGACTACTCATCTCATCGAAGCGGATTTACTTCAATTGCTGAAAAGAGCGTCTGGGTGGGATGGCAAGGATCTGAACCGTCGTTTGGCGAAGAAAAAGCTCACAAAACTTCGGCACCAGATGCAACGACTATTCGTTCGGATCATATCGAGCGAGAAGCGTCCTCTAAGGGGACTGAAGTTCTACGAGCATGTCATTAGAACGAACTACCTAAGTAAAGGAAAAGATGACCGATTTAGTAAACTTGAGAAAGGTAGGCCGAAAGGCCAAAGCACCTCACTCGCGACCAGTCTTGACAATCTTTTGGAGCAACGCTCCCGGGGTGGGAGAAGTAGTGAGCGAACAGCTTCGCGCACGACTCAAATAGGACATCTTGCCAGCCCACACGTCTTCCTCAGCTACTCCAGCAGTGACAAAGCCGTCGCGCAGCAGATTGCTTCCCGGATTCGTGAAAACGGCAACGTCTGGCTTTTTGAATGGGAAGTCAAAGTCGGGGATTCATTGCTTGCTCGAATCGAAGCAGACCTAAAAGCCGCCGATTACATTTTGGTGCTCTTGTCGAAACAGTCAATCGCTTCGGCATGGTTCAGACGCGAACTAACCGCCGGGCTAACTCGTGAGTTGGATGCACGCGCGGTCACAATTGTTCCAGTCCGTCTTGAGGACTGTGAGATCCCAGAGCATCTCGTCAACCGCAGTGGGATTGATCTCCGGCAGGACGTTGCGAGCAGGACATCGCAGCTAACGGAACGCCTGGCGCTGTTGTCAGACTTAGATTTCTCTTTGTTTAACCAACAACAATTTGAAGATCTAATCCTTGACCTGCTACCGGCCCTTGGCTTCTCGAATCTTCGTCGTCCCTCAGAGGATCAACCCGCGGGATTCGACGCGATCGCGACTCTTCGCAAAATCGATTCTCGTGGTCGCGAGGAAAACCAGACTTGGCTGATAGAGTCGAAGTTCTATCACAGTGGTCGTGCGGATCTCCGAACCATTTCTGAATTAGCCCGTCGCGCTCAACTCTGGCCAGTGCCAGCGCGAGTTCTAATTGCCACAAACGGGCAATTAACCTCGCCTGTCAGGGAATGGCTCAGCGAAGCCCCTGTTCCGCTCCGGGTAATTGAAGGTAACGAGTTAAAAGAACTCCTTCTTCGGGAAACGGGTGTTGCGCGTCGGCACTTCTCACGGAAGGAC
This sequence comes from Candidatus Aquilonibacter sp., assembly GCA_035486715.1. Taxonomy (GTDB): domain Bacteria; phylum Acidobacteriota; class Terriglobia; order Terriglobales; family Acidobacteriaceae; genus Sulfotelmatobacter. Next base: position 7,719 of record DATHMV010000048.1, on the reverse strand, counting down.
CGGCCGTGAGTGACGAAGTCCGCAACCTGCTCAAACGACTCGACAAGTGCCCTTCCGGCTCAGCTGGCTGGCGGGAGTTCGAAGAGATTTGTACGGACACTCTTTCGTTTCTCTTTGTCCCTCCATTAAGCAAACCCATTGTCCAACCGAGATCCCGCTCGGGAATAGATCGAAGGGACACCGTTTTTCCCAATCGAAACGCCGTGTCCTATAACAATTGGGCCGCACTCCTTAAGGAACTCGACGCAAGGCTGATTCCTGTTGAGTTTAAGAACTATGATCAGGAGGAGATCGGGAAGGATGAAACCAATCAGGTTCGCAACTACCTAACCGCACCGATGGGGCGGCTTGCTATTCTCTGTTGCAATAAGCTTCCTAACGGCGCAGCTCATATTAAGCGCAACAGTGTTTACAGCGAGGAAAGAAAAGTAATACTTTTCCTGACTGTTGACCACTTGAAAGAGATGCTTTTCATCAAAGAACGCGGCGAAGACCCCTCTGACCTTATTGTCGATCTAATTGAGAGGTTCTATCTCCAACATGAATAGTCGCGTCGTACACTCTGACCCTCGCTTGCCTCCCGCGCCTTACGTAGTCACCGTTGGAGTCTCGGACCCATAACCTCTTTTATGGGTTCGTAATTCGCCAGCAAGCAAATCAGCGAGATCGTTAATTTTCATCAATAAAGAGATAGTCACTTCCCTGGCGCGCGCGCCAATGCCGGAAAACGACGGGGCAATTTATCTCTGAAGATTTCGGGCAAAATAGTTCTGAAGCGTGCAGACCGCCCGATTCGATCACATTGAGCGTAAACTGCTACATCCATGGATAGTTCTCGACCACCACGGGTATTCACGAGTTACAGCCATGACTCGCCAGAACACGAAGCGGGCGTGCTGGCACTATCGGATCGTCTCCGCGACGACGGAGTGGACGCCATCCTCGATCAATATGAGAGTGCGCCGGCCGAAGGCTGGCCATTCTGGATGGATCATCAAATTCGCGACGCCGATTTTGTGTTGGTAGTGTGTTCCGAGACGTACCTACGGAAGATTGAGGATCGGGAAGAGCCCCGGAAAGGCCAGGGGGTCGTCTGGGAACTTAACACCATCTTCAATCATCTTTACTCGGCCAAGCTGGTCAGTACGAAATTTATTCCGGTGCTGCTTGAGAGCGCTTCTTCCGACTATATTCCGCTCCCGCTAAGAGGCTTCACTCACTATCGCGTCGGTACGGAGCCGGACTACAACAAACTCTACCGCCGTCTCACAAACCAGCCCCTCGTCAGCAAGCGCCCGCTCGGCAAACTCAAAAGGTTGCCGGCAAGAGAAAAGAGCCCGGATTCACTACCGGGCGCGTTTTCATTGGAGCAACTGAGCAAAACTATGTCCAATCCTAGATATGCTGACGACATTTTCAAACTGGATCGCACTTACAACAAAGACGCGGTGATCAATAGAGAGACAGTCATCATCGTTGTGGGCGCTGGCCTCATCGCGGAATTACTTGATCGCCCCACCGCCGAGCTGCTGCGTGACCAGATCGACCTTCAGGGCGGAATCTACCCGTTTCGCAGAGGTATCGTGATCACCGACGAGGCCTGGTACAAACCCAGCGAGGCCGCCGCGATCGGCAATAACCCTGTGATTGCCGTCGGTGGCCCCAAGACCAACCGACTTACTGCTGAATTCGATCAGTGGAAACCCAATCCTCCGTCCACGCAGGGAGCGTACGCTATACCAGTTTCAGGTGCGCGAATCGGCACCGGGTTTTTCCGAAGGAATCAACAAGGTCCGCCCCAAGTGGCCCTGTGGGGCCATGACGCCAACGCCGTTCGGGAGACGGTGGAAGTTTATTTCAGGAACGAAAGAGGATTGGCTGAGTTCCTGAAGATCTGCTGGAAGTAGATGTGGCAATCTGTCTGATAACATAATTTATCGGAGTAACAATCGCAAAGAAAAGGGCTCATCAATTGCGGCTCGACATGGCCAAGTGCCCGGGTTTCCTCTAACAGTCCTACCGACCGTCAGTGACCTATCAACTCTGATGCAGGTAGCCTTGTCTCAGGTGTCCATCGAGCCAATCAACATCAGCTTTGAATTCCTCCTGCGTGAGATACTGTCCCTCCTCGAATGTAGTTGATGGGTACTGTTTTCCTGCAATGGTGAGCGTCTCAAGTTCGTACTGTATTCCGCAGACCCCTCCGGGTCCCTGTATCCACCCTTCTGAGCTAACCATGCCGAGGCCTTTCTCCGTCCTCACAGCCAATGCCGCGCTACATTGGACCAGATCACGAACTACCAAGCCCCATCCGGCACCCTGGTCAAAGAGTAAGGAAGATTCATGCTTATAATCGGTCTCCACTCGCCAGCCCCACAGCGTGAACGCCTCATCTAGACGCTTTACGAATGGTCGCAATTGACTTTCGTAAACAATCCACAACGAAGGCCTTGGATCCTCCAGGTAATGGCCGACGTTCTCGGTGAATGTGGCGTCCGGTTGAATAACTTGCGCACCACCATTTCGAATTTCACTGATGGTTGGTACCCTTCCAGCGTGAAAGTAAGACGTGATGCCATGACTGTTTGTGAATTCCTTGATCAGTTCTTGCGAAGCGCTGTGTTGAGCGGGGCCTACTGCAAAGACTCCCATCCCATACTCGTAGCCGCCGATGATAGGGGCGAGGCCAGCTCGAACGCCAACAATTGTATGAACGTGTGAGGCACCGCTAAACAAGCCGTGGTGGGGTAACCGAAGGGGCCGTCAATATCGAGGGTCCTCTCCTGCTGATTGAAGACGGCTTTCTCTATGGCGCTTACTAGGGTCGCCTCATCGGAGTTTGACAAGTTCTTCATATCCCTAAGCAGGATAACCTATACGTGGACCAAACCTGGATAAGAAGCCGGCCCGTCCGCGGGGCGGTGACCGACAGTCGGATCACCCGATACAATAACTCCCGCCAGCTATCGGCCATTCGGAATCTGGATGGCTCATATTTCAATTTCCTAGCAGGCGTTTTGCTTAATGAAGACTACACTGTCATGCGAGCAGCGTTAATTTGTTATGCGATAGCCCTGGAACGTTCAACTTTCGTGAAATATACGAACAGTCACAAGTTTATGCTGCACGACGACGTGTGGGCTGCGGTTGGCGTCCGCGATGTGACCGCAGAACTCCGGGCGGTAACTCTTTAACGTAAGCGTTTGTCGACGGTACTTCGCAACAACCGAGGTGCACAGTGAGCGAGCGATTATCAACCGCGGATCTGATGGATCATGTTCGCAGCCATCCCCGTAGCATCTTCCTCTCATACTCTTGGGAAGCGTTGAAGGGCGACGACAAAATGAAGCAGCACATGGCATGGGTTCGCGCCGTCGGCAAGCGACTGCAAAAGGATGGCTTGTTCGTTGTGCTCGATCAGTTCCTGGATCTAACCGATATTGAAGCGATCGCGCTAGCACAATGCGTGAAAGTGTTCCTCATGGTTCTCACTGACACATACGGAATGAAGATGAGGCACTTTTTCTTGGAACGTGATTACAGGTCCCCGCACGCTCCGATCGGTTGGAACGATGGCGTAACCTATGATGAGGTTCAGTCTGCGATCTTGACCCACAATGATTCCGGGGCGCCTCAGTTCGTGTGCATACTTCGAGAGGGCGAAGGACACATCTCCAATTACCCAACCGTAAATATGTGCGACGGCCAGCCCTATGACTTACGCTATGCACAGTTGCGATCGATAGTAAATCAGCTGTTTGATGATCGCTGCTGCGAATACCTAAAACAGTTGCCCCGGAGGGGACTCTGCACATACTGTGATTTTTGTTTCGATCATTCCCGGCTCGATGTCTGTCATTCATGCAAGCAAGCGCATGGTGTAGGCTTCCCTCGCTGCCCTAACTGCGGACATCAGAACAGCAATGAAGCCAAATTTGTATGGTTTGGCTTCTTGAATTGTTTTCGATGTTCGCATGGCGTGATAATCCCGACCAGTACTGAAAATCTGGTGCTCGGACGGAAAACCGACTTTTCCATAGACAACCTCTAAAAGAGGCGGCTTGGGATTGTCCTTTGCCAAGCCACGCGCGGATTCAGCCATCGATTGGCAAGGAATTCCCGGATAAGTGCTTGTTCAAACGCGATAATGTATTTTTATCGAGTTAGAAGTCAATGGCCGAACATTACACGCTTCACTTGCACGGGCTGATCCAAAATCCGCTTACTTGCATGCCGGGATCATGACTGACGCGCACCATCGTTTTTCCGCCCTGCCAATTGGCAAAGCACATCGACCACATCAAGATGGCGATTCTTTGTTGCGCCGATTACATGATCGAAAGCCCAGGACGTGTTTGTCCTCTGGAGGATTCGAGTCAAAACGTTTTCATTTGACAAGCTCCCGGACGCGCTTGTAAATTCCCATCCAATTGCCGAGCTGGATTTTCCAGGGCCGACGACCACTCTCTACTGTTTCGTCAGCCTTCCGCCTCGCAATTTCCCGTAAGGTCTGAACGAGTTACACCCGCCAAGTCGTTGCGGCTCGCTTGGGCGTGAAAATAGTGCCATCGGCAACACTGGCGTCTACCCCGGGGGTCAAGTCTGTCTGTCCATTTCGTCAGGAGGAAGCATTCAAATGGCCCGCTTTGATCTTCTATGGTCCCGATCCTGGAAATCATCTACCAACCCTGAGAAAAACGCCCTCCGGAAACCCGGATTCATTCAGAGCACGCGCTCCAGAGCGCTCGGAATTTCGACAATCGTACTGGTGCTGTGCCTTAGTTCATTGAACGCTCAGATAAGCGACGCTACTGAGAATCTTCCGCCGTTCGGAAGCTTTGCCGGAGGAGATTTAGACATCGTCTCTCTGCAGAACGGCAATCTCCATGTCAGCATTCCGGTTCTGACCCTTAAAGAGCGCGGCAGAGATTTCACTTACAAATTCGCTTTTGATTCACCAATATCAACTGGGACATGGATCACCCTTCCAAAGCCACAGATCAGCCACTACGCCTATAGCTCCCTGGGCAGAAGCTCCGCGGCCGCCGCTTCACTCCCCGTGAGCCCTTTTTCCTATTTGTTAACTTACCGGCTCGCAGGGACCGACTCTTGCGCTGGCTATTTCTATTGGGATGTCATTGATCCGGAAGGGTCGACACATCCTCTGGACATCGTCACTCACACTCCTGGGAGTAATTGCAACGGGAACATTCCAGCCGGGCCAACGAAGGATGGATCGGGAATGTGGGTAAACACGTCCACGACTCCTGCCACTCTCATACTCAAGGACGGAACTACCATCGTGCCAAGCAGCGGCGCTCAGACTTTACAGGACACTAATGGCAACATGGCGTCACTTTCTTCAGACATGCTGGACCGGAGTCAATTGACTGTTTCCAGTGTCGGAACCACGACCTATACGAGCCCCTCGGGACAAACCATTTCCGGACCTCAGTACACGCTCTGGACTTATAAAGACTCCAACGGCCTGCAACAGCAGTTTCGTTTTGACTATGAGGCCGTCGATTTATATTACTTGGAAAGCGATCCCATACCCAATCCGCCGATTTATTTTCAAAATGCCTATTTGGCTGTTGCAAAGCTAACTCTGCCGACAGGGGGAGCCTATGAATTCTCTTACGTCCAAAAGGGTATGGGTCAGCTGCAGCAGATTACATTGCCTACTGGCGGCACCATCTTGTATGGATACAATCTAGGCTCGGGCTCTGGCGCCATCTCTTGTTGGCATCCAGCCTATGTTGATACAGACCCGGACCCGTCACTTACGTGCAGAGCCGAGGTCGCGTCGCGGACGGTATCGGCGAACGGAGTTACCGGCCAGTGGACTTATTCGAATGTTGCGCCGGGTGGGTATGGGGGAACGGCTGTTATTACAGACCCTGTGGGAAATGATGAAGCACACACGTTCCAGGCTCTTGTTCAGCTTGCAGGCTATGTTTCGACTGCGGTGGAAACGCAAGTTCAACGATATTCCGGCTGTTCGCCTGCAAATCCTAATTGCACTACCTCGGGCACCGTTCTAAGAACCGTCGCAACAACCTACGCTTACGATTCCAGCCCCATCTATTTCGGCGGATTGGCAGATATGCGGCCTATTCAAGTGACAACTACGCTGGACAATGGAGAAGTCACCGAGACTCAGACCGATTACGAAACGTTTACCGATCCGGCGGGGGAGACTGCCAGTCGGCTGAACATAACGGCATTTCGAGAATACGATTACAGTACCGGGACACCGCCCCTGCTCCGGCAGACCAAGTATTCCTATCTTCACCAGAGCAATCCGGTCTATGCGACCCTCAACATCGTGAATCGCGTGACACTCAAGACCATTTACAACGGCGGCGGCACTCAAGTCGCTCAAACCACATATGAGTATGATAACTACAGCCACGCCAACCAGCCCATGGTAGCGAGCGACGCGGTGCAGCACAATGCAACCTTCAATGCCGGCTATACGACACGCGGGAACGAGACCGCGGTCAGTCAATGGAACAACGCGAACGGGGCACTCCTGACGGCTACCAACCAGTACGACGATGCCGGCAACATCCTGTCAAACATCGACCCGAACGGCAATAAGACCTCTTTCAGCTTTACTGACGCATGGGGAAATTCTACCTGCGCTCCCAGCGGTCAAGGCAAGGCATACGTCACTGCGATCACAAATGCTCTCAACCAAATCACGAGCGAAACCTATGATTCCTGCACGGGAGTGCTAGCCTCCTCCACCGATGCCAATCATCAGAAAACCAGCAACAGTTATGACATGATGAGTCGCTTGACGCTGGTGAGCTACCCGGACGGCGGCTCCACAGGATATTGCTATAGCGACGTTGGTGGCTCCGCTTGCAGCCAGTCCGGCCCTCCCTATCAGGTCGTTACGACCAAGGCAATCTCTTCATCTCAAAGCGAAGTCTCCACTACACTCTACGACGGACTTGGGCGTATTTCTCAGACCCAACTCAACTCTGATCCGAGTGGCGCGGATTACACCCAGACCACTACGTACGATGCGCTTGGCAGAATCTCTCAGGTTTATAATCCGACCCGCTGCAACCCTCCGACGACCGACTGCGGAGAGACCACCTGGGGCTACAGCACCTACGGCTACGATGCTCTGGGACGCACTACACAGGTTGCGCATTCTGACGGAACTTCCGCAGCAATGTCGTACATCGGTCGCGCTACGATTGCCTCCGACGAGGGTAATGGAACCGCTCCTGTTCAGCGCATCTCCCAAGTGGACGGCTTGGGACGCGTGGCTTCAGTCTGTGAAGTGGCTAACTCCTCCTCCTCCTCGCAGCTCGGGCCCGGAGGTGCGCCTATAGCCTGCCAACAGGACATCTCGGGGACCGGTTTTCTCACCACTTACAGCTACGATACTCTCGACAACCTCCTGACTGTGAACGAGGGTAGCTTGTCGCAACGCTCATTCGTCTACGACAGCCTGTCGCGTCTTCTGTGCGCGGCCAACCCGGAAACTAGCGGCAGCGCCGCCTGTCCCAACCCTGACAACGGCGTCTATACTGCGGGTACAACCCGTTATTCCTACGATGCTGATGGCAACATGAGTTCGCGCGTACGGCCTGCGCCCACTCAGACCAGCCCGAGCACGACGGACACCACCGCTTTCACGTACGATGCACTCAATCGCCTCACCCAGAAGACCTATTCGGACAGCGTCACGCCGACAGT